>NZ_JARETC010000007.1:0-227096 GCF_029077345.1 Arthrobacter sp. NQ4
AGCTCAGAAGCCGAACGGCAATCCTGCTACCCCGACTTCATCGAGTACTACAATCAGCGCAGGCCACACACTGCACTCAAAGGCGCCTCACCCGCCAGCCGCGTCACCAACCAACCGGGTTAGTACATCTAGCCGTGCTGGTGGACGGATATCCGGAAGTCTTCCCCGTCAACTACAAGGTGGATCAACAGTCGGTGATCTTCCGCACCGGGGAAGGAACCAAGCTGCGGGCCGCCGGGGGACCACTCGCCGTCGCGCTTGAAGCAGACGGCCATGACGACGTCCAGGCGTGGAGCGTGCTGGTCAAAGGCAAGGCCGTCATCCTGGAGCCGTCAGAGGAGCTCCTGTCCGGGGCGGGCCTCACGTTGTTTCCCTGGCAGGCCGGAGAAAAGGACCACTTTGTCCGAATCGTCCCCACTTCCGTCAGCGGCAGGCGCTTCACCATCACGTCCCCGCTGACCTGGTGGAACCACGTGGGGCAACGTGCGGGCAGGGACTCTGCGTAGCCGGCGGCGGGCCCATCGGCCCTTTGCTGAACGACTCCTTGCTGGTAGCACTGACCTATGATCGCGTCCCCCACCGCCGCCGCTGCCAAGCCTCCGTTCGACGCCGTCATTTTCGACTTGGACGGGGTGGTCACCAACACGGCCCTGGTCCACCATGCCGCATGGAAGGACGCCTTCGACCGGATCCTGCAGGACCCGAGGATTCCATCCGGTACCAACCGTGCCCCGCTCAGCAGGTCGGACTACCTCACCTTCATCGATGGCATGCCCCGCGAGGAAGGCGTGGTGCGGTTCCTGGCAAGCAGGGGAGTGCATCTTGAAATAGGCCAGGAGACAGATGAGGCCGGAACCTGGACCGGATTCGGCCTGGGCCGGTGGAAGAACGCCCTGTTCCTGGAACACCTCCAGCGGGATGGCGTCCAAAGCTACCCCGGAACGCTGCAACTGCTGCAACGGCTCGCACGCGCGGAGGTGCCAACGGCCGTCGTCACGTCAAGCCGGAACGCCGCGTCGGTTCTGGCGGCAGCGGGCATACAGGGCTTCTTCACCGTGGTGTTGGACGGAGCGGCGGCGGCACGTCTTGGGCTGCAGGGAAAGCCGGCACCTGACGCTTTCCTTGAGGCGGCAGCCAGGCTGGGAGTCGCTCCATCGCATGCCGTGGTGATTGAGGACTCCGCTGCAGGCGTTGAGGCAGGGCGGCGGGGCGGTTTTGGCCTCGTGGTGGGGATCGACCGCACCGGCAACCGCAGGCAGCTCGAAGCCGCGGGCGCCGGAACAGTCCTCAACGACGTGGGAGAGCTGGACCTGGGCCAGGTCATCGGCAATGCCTGGCACCTCGTGTTCGAAGGTTTCGACGCCGCCCACGAGGGACACCGGGAAGCCCTGACCACCCTTGGCAACGGTTACATGGGCGTCCGTGGGGCGGCGCCGGAGGGTGGTCCGTTCAGCTACGCAGGAATGTACCTCGCCGGCGTCTACAACCGTGTCAGGGCAAAGTCCGCCGACGAGATGCTGCTGGAAGAACACATGGTCAACGCACCCGACTGCCTTCCCCTTGATCTTCGCCTGCCCGGCCGGCAATGGTGGTCGGAAGGCGGCATGGCCGTGGTGCGCGAACGGAGGGTCCTGGACCTCAAGAGGGCGGTGCTGGAGCGAAGGCTGTTACTGGAGGGGCCGGACCGGCGGCGCCTGGAAGTGGTACAGACCCGCTTTGCGTCCATGGCCGAACCCCACCTGCTGGCCCTTCAAACGGTTATTACGGCACTGGGCTGGAGCGGAGCAGTTGAGGTCCGCAGCGGAATCAATGCCGGTGTCCGCAATGCCAACCTGCCCGAACGCGCCCAAGGATCCGATGTCCACCTGGCAGACAGGACAGCCCCGCCGTGCCCGGACCAGGACCTGCCCCCGGACGCCGCCTCCGTCGTCGAAGTTGAAACCACCCAAAGCCTGATCCGCATCGCCGCAGCCTACCGGACCCATGTTTCTCCTGGGGCGGCCGGAACCGAGGTGGGCAGGAAAGGGGCTTTCCACTTCCGGACCCTGCGGCTCTCCCTCGAGGCCGGTATCCCGGTCCAGATCACCAAGACGGTGGCGGTGGTGACGTCCCGCGACCGGGCCATCGCCTCGCCGGAAACGGGGGCCCGTGCGGTCCTTGAGCGTACCGGCGGAAACTTCGATGCATTGCTGGCGGCGCACGAGGAGGCATGGCGGCGCGAGCTCCGTCCGTTCCTGGTGGAGATTGACGCGCCGGTCCAGGTGCGGCTGGTCCTCAACCTGCACATCTTCCATCTCCTGCAGACATTGACACACCACACGGCTGAACTGGACGCCGGCGTTACCGCCCGCGGCCTGCACGGCGAGGGCTACCGAGGCCATGTCTTCTGGGATGAGCTGTTCGTCCTCCCGGTACTCACCTCAAGGACTCCCGATATTGCCCGCTCAGTGCTCGATTACCGGTGGCGCCGGCTTCCGGCGGCCCGGCACGCGGCTGCCACGGAGGGACTCGCAGGCGCGAAGTTCCCGTGGCAAAGCGGAAGTGACGGGACCGAAGAAACCCCAAAATGGCTGTACAACGACAGGTCCGGCAGGTGGGTGCGGGACCACTCGCACCTGCAGGTCCACTCCGGCCTGGCCGTGGCCTTCAATGCCTGGCAGTACTTCCAGGCCACGGGAAACAAGATCTGGCTCCTCCAGAAGGGGGCTGAGCTGGTCATCGAGGTTGCCCGGTTCTTCCACTCCCTGGCGGCCTACGACGACCACGGCGGCAGGTACCACCTGCGGGACGTGGTGGGTCCGGACGAGTACCACACGGGCTATCCCGGCCGCGACAAACCCGGGCTGGATGACAATGCGTACACCAATGTCATGGCGGCCTGGGTCTGCTCGCAGGCAGCAGGCATCATGTCCTTCCTGCACGGCAGCGAGCGTGCCGGACTCATGGAACGCCTTGGAGTCAGCGAGGAGGAAACAGCCGGGTGGGCGCACATGGGAACCGCCATGTACGTGCCCTTTCACAGTGACGGCGTGATCAGCCAGTTCGAAGGCTACGGGAACTTGCAGGAACTCGACTGGGAACACTACCGGGACCGGTACGGCGACATTGAACGGCTGGACCTGATCCTCGAAGCTGAAGACGACGCAACCAACGGCTACAAACTGGCAAAGCAGGCGGATGTCCTGATGCTCCCGTACCTCCTGGGCCATGAAGGGTTGATCGCCATCCTCCAGCGGCTGCACTACGGCTTTACGCAGGAACAACTCAACCGGACCATCGAGTACTACCTGGCCCGGACGGCCCACGGGTCCACGCTGAGCCGGGTGGCACACGCCTCTGTCCTGGCAGGCCTGGATGCGGACCGGGCATGGGACAGCTTCCGGGAAGCGCTCGACGCCGACCTCGACGACACCCAACACGGCACCACCCGCACGGGTATCCATTTAGGTGCGATGGCCGGAACCATCGACGTGGTCCAGCGCAGCTTTGCGGGGCTGCGGTTCAGCGGCGACACCATCCTGTTCGCTCCCAACCTGCCGACGGGGCTCCGTGCGGTAGCCTTTGAGGTCCTGTACCGGGGCCACCGCCTCCGGGTCAACCTTAAGGACGGGCACATGAGCATCGCTTCCGCACCCGGTGACGCCGGCCCCATCACTGTGCACGTGTCCGGCAATGATGTGGTCCTTCCACCCGGCCAGACCCGGCAGTTCCCCATACCTGTAAAGGATCCGGGGGTGGCGGCGTCATGAAGAGGCTGGGGATCCTCACCAGCGGGGGTGACTGCCCGGGAGTCAACGCGGTTATCCGGGGAGCCGTGCTGGGCGGTGATGTTGCGCATGGGTACGAATTCCTGGGATTCCGGGATGGGTGGCGTGGTGTCCTGGAACAGGACGTTGTTCCGTTACCCCGGACGAGCGTCCGGGGTATTTCGCGCCTGGGCGGAACCATCCTGGGCACGTCCAGGACCAATCCGCTGGTGGAGAAGGGGATCGACGGCGTCCGCGCCTGCGTCCAGCGCAACGGCCTCGACGGACTGATTGCCATCGGGGGAGAGGGCACCTTGGCGGCAGCCCGCGAGCTGTGCGGACAGGGCATCAATGTGGTGGGGGTGCCCAAGACCATCGACAATGACCTCGGCGCCACGGACTACACGTTCGGCTTTGATACGGCGGTCCAGACTGCCACCGAGGCCATCGACCGCTTGCGGACTACAGGCGAATCCCATCACCGGTGCATGGTTGCCGAAGTCATGGGCCGCAATGCGGGCTGGATAGCACTGCATTCGGGAATGGCCTCCGGTGCGCACGCCATCCTGGTGCCTGAGCACCCCGTGTCCCTGGACCAAATTTGCTCGTGGGTACTTTCCGCCCGTGACCGTGGCAGGGCGCCCCTTGTCGTCGTGGCCGAGGCCTTCGCGCCCGAGGGCCACCCGGCCCCCTACTCTCCCCGTGGCCTGGATACCTTCGGACGGCCGCGCCTGGGAGGCATCGGACTGCTGCTGGAGGGGGAACTGCAGATGAGGACAGGCATCGAAACCCGGGCCACGGTCCTGGGCCACATCCAGCGCGGTGGCGAACCCACGGCCTTCGACCGTGTCCTTGCCACCCGGCTGGGGCTGGCCGCCGTCGAGTCCGCTGCGGCAGGAAGGTGGGGCACCATGGTGTCGCTTCGGGGCACCGACATCGTCAACGTTGGCCTCGAGGAAGCGCTGGGGGCACTGAAGGTGGTGCCGGAGGCGCGCTACCAGGAGGCCGCTGTCCTGTTCGGCTGACTGTCCTCCGGCCGGATCCGCAAAACGGCGGATCCCGTAATCCTGTCGGCTGCCAGGTCTTCCAAAGCTCTGTCCGCAGCATCGAAAGGGTAGGCCGTAGTGGTGATGGACAGGGAAAGCCGCGCCGCGAGGGCCAGGAACTCACGCCCGTCGGCCCGGGTATTGGCTGTCACGCTGCGCACCTGGCGTTCGAAGAAGAGCTCCCTGCCGTAATCCAGGGAAGGGATGCCGCTCAGGTGGATCCCGGCGATGGCCAGGGTCCCGCCACGGTCCAGGGCACGCAGCGCGACCGGGACCAGACCGCCCACCGGGGCGAAGAGAATGGCAGCATCGAGCGGTACCGGCGGGCTGTCGTAAGCGTCTCCCGCATACTCAGCACCCAACTCCATTGCGAGCGCCCGGGCATTTTCGGAACGCGTCATCACGAACACGGAGGCGCCCTGCTTGAGCGCGAGCTGGGCCGTGATGTGCGCAGAGCTGCCGAAGCCGTAGATGCCCAGGCGCCCGCCAACGGGCAGGGCGGCGCGCTTCAGGGCCCGGTATCCGATGATCCCGGAACAGAGCAGCGGCGCGGCCTGTTCGTCGGTGAAGACCGCGGGTACCGGGTAGGCAAAGTCCTCTGAGACGGTCATCTGCTCGGCATAGCCGCCGTCCCGGTCCCATCCGGTGAACACCGGTGCTACGCACAGATTCTCGTCGCCGCGGCGGCAGTAGTCGCAGCGGCCGCAGACACCGCCCAGCCATGCTACCCCGACCCTGTCACCGGGCCTGAAGCGGGAGCAGTCCGGCCCCGTTTCAATGACGACGCCGACTGCTTCGTGCCCGGGCACCACCTGCGGGTGCCGCGGAGGCAGGTCTCCCTCGGCGAGGTGGAGGTCGGTGCGGCAAACGCCGCAGACGCTCACTTCCACAAGGATTTCACCGGCTGCTGGCCGGGGCGCGGCGCGGATCCCCTGTACCAGTGGATGGGTGGATATGGCGCCGGGCTCATTAACCCACCATGCGCGCATTGTTTCTCCTGCCCGGAGCCTGCAGGCCCGTGGCTCGCGGCGGCCCGCTTACTCGAAGCCGGCCCGGGTCGCGTCGTCCAGGGGGCTCTGCCACAAAAGTGGGGCGTTCATGGTGAAGCGCCGTCCCGTTACCGACTCCGGCGTGATGCGGATGAAATGCTCCTGCCCCACGCCCTGCCAAGGAAACAGGGCCCGCCGGATGTCATCAAGGTCAGGCCCTGTCGGCACTGTTTCAACGGCCTTGCCCTTGACTACGACGCTCCACGCAAGGCCGAACTGTGCGCTGACAGCATCTGCTTCCAGCGCCACGGTGGCGTCCGACTCGATGGCCTGCTGCTTGGTGCCGGCACCGGTGCGGAAAACCAGCGTTTGGCGGTCCACCTTGTAGTTGACGGGAAAGACGTCGGGATGGCCGTCGGCGATGACGGCCAGCCGCCCCACCCCGGTTTGGCCGAGGAGGGTCCAGCACTCTTCCGCATCGAGGATTTCCGGGACAGGTACGTTCGTGTTGTCAGTCATAGGCCACAGCGTAGGCAACTCTCCGGCATCCGGAAAGGGCATAAAGGCCCGGCGAAAAAGGGAGGACCTATGGCACTTGGGACCCGCCCGGCCCGGTGGGACGCTGTGGGATGCCTGCTGGGGCTGCACAGTCCGCGCAAGCCGCCCGGCATGCCACAGGGCCGGCCTTCAGCCTAAGGAGAATCCCATGAAAGCCCTCGTCTACGGCGGACCCGGGGAGAAGTCCTGGACCGACGTCCCGGACCCCAGAATCCAGCAACCTGGTGACGCCATTGTCAAAGTCGACACCACCACCATCTGCGGCACGGATTTGCACATCCTCAAAGGTGACGTTCCCGCCGTCGAACAGGGGCGCATCCTGGGCCATGAGGGCGTGGGAACCGTTGTGGAAACCGGTCCGTCCGTCACCGGACTGAAGCTGAACGACCGCGTCATCATCTCCTGCATCAAATCCTGCGGCCACTGTGCGAACTGCAGGACGGGACTTTATTCGCACTGCCTGGGAGCCGAGGGCCAGGAAGGCGCCGGCTGGATTTTCGGCCACCTGATCGACGGGACCCAGGCGGAATATGTCCGGGTCCCCTACGCCGAAAACTCGCTGCACCTGCTGCCCGGGGGCGTCAGCGACGAGCAGGCGGTGATGCTGTCCGATATTCTTCCCACCGGGTTTGAAATCGGCGTCCAGTACGGTCGGGTGAAGCCAGGCGACACTGTGGCGGTGGTCGGTGCCGGGCCCGTGGGACTGGCGGCGATCACCACGGCCGGGCTCTATGGGGCGGCCACGGTCGTAGCCATCGACCTGGACGCCAACCGCCTCCTCAAGGCCACGGAGTTCGGCGCCACGGACACAGTTCTCTCGGGCAGAGCTGACTGGAAGGACCAGGTCATGGCCCTGACCGGAGGGCGCGGCGTCGACGTCGCCATCGAGGCCGTGGGCGTCCCTGCAACCTTTTCCATGTGCACCGGGATAGTGCGGCCCGGCGGATCTGTGGCCAACGTCGGGGTGCATGGAAAACCAGTGGAACTGCATCTGGAGAATCTATGGATCCAGAACATCAACATCAGCATGGGTTTGGTGAATACCAACACCACGCCCATGCTGCTCAGGCTCGTGGCGCAGGGGAAGATCAAGGCGGAGAAATTCGCCACGCACCACTTCGGCTTCGACCAGTTCCTCGACGCCTACGACACGTTCTCCCGGGCTGCCGAGACCAAGGCGCTCAAGGTGATCCTCACATCGTGACGTCCTGGCTGGAACTGCACAGGCCTGGCGGGAACTGCGGAGGGGCTGCCGGGACCTAGAGCCAGTCCGCGGAGAAGTCGACCGGCGGCCACCACCGCGTGCGCGACCGCACGGCAAAACGCCGCCCGGTGATGTCCGTGGGGGTAATGGCCACCAGATGGTCCTTGATACCCGGCTCCCACGGTTCCCGGTCGGCATCGGCGTCCGGCAAAGCCATCCGTTCCTCATCGAAGGGTTCCGGCCTGCCTTTGGCCACCACGCTCCAGACCTCCGTGGCGTACGGATTGAGCCCGTCCACTTCCAGGGCTGCAACTGCGCCACTGAGCAGGGCTCGCAGCTTGGTGCCCGGTGCCGTGCGGAACACCAGCGTTTCCCCGGCAACGGAAAAGTTCACCGGAAAGATCTCGGGCACGTCACCGTTGATGACTGCCAGCCGGCCGATGTAGGAGGACCGAAGATACCGCCAGCATTCGTCGGGATTCAACAGTTCGGTCCGGGACCCGGCAGGCGAATCAGTCATGCTACCGATCCTAGAGCCTGGACACCAGCCGCGCACGGGTGGGCACAGGACCCGGCATGGCGCCCGGACGTTGGAACAGGAACGTCAACCCGCATCTCCTGAAGAGGGATTCGACCCCCACGCAGGCGGCGATGACGGCCGCGGTCAAGGCAAGCGGGTAGACCAGCGCGATGGGCAATGACTTCGAGATGGCCGGCCCAACCGGCGACAAAGGGCCGTGGAAAGCCAGCACAAGGAAATCCATGATGGGCGTGTGCAGGAGGTAGATGCCAAGCGTGCGCCGCCCAATCCACGACCCTGCCACCGCAATGGGCCGGTACCTGGTGACCGCACTGATCATCGCTACCAGTGCAATGACAGCGGCCAGTCCTTGAACTATGAAGACGGCCTGATCGAGGCCGGGGTGGATCTCCGGCAGCGCCATCAGGGCAACGAAGGCCGGGAGTGACACCGCGAGACAGCGCAGCCTGCGGGCGCCCGCGATGTGCAGGAAGATGTTCTTTCCGTAGACACCGGCGGCGAAGAAGACCGCAAGCTCCGGGACTTTGCCCCACTGGCCGGCGGTGCTGTCTACCAGCACGGCGGTGATGATGCTCAAGGCTGCAAGAGCGGCCAGGACCACCGACGACGGGAGTTTCCTGCAGAGGGCCAGCAGCGGGACGTAGACGGCCAGGGCGTAAATGAACCAGAGGGGAGTGTCCGGGGCGATGAGCTGCAGGAAGAAATCGCCGGCAGAGCCAACCCGCTGCGGCCGCGGCGAACCCGCCAGGACGACGCTGAGCAGTGCATAGAGAAGCAGCCATACGGCGTACAGGTAGTAGTTGTTCAGGCTGTACTTCCACGCCCTGCCGTTCCCGAACCCGTTGCGGACCTTGGAGGCGGCAAGGATTCCGGAGACGGCAAGGAGCAGCGGCATGCGGACCGAGCCAAGTCCGGTGGCCACCATGTCCCAGAAGGTGAACGCTACGCTGGCCTCGTGCTCGAAGCGGAGGAAGTGCCACAACCCAACGTGGAAGAGCACCACCGCGACGACGCACAGGCCCCGTGCCGCATCAATCCATTCGACGCGGACCTTTGCCGGCTGCTCCGCAACGGCTGGTCCGTGATTCCCCCGTGACATTGCCCCAAGCTAACAGCGCGGCAGCAGGTATTTCTCTACTTGATGGAATATTGAGGGCGTTGAGGGTACCCTCACAAAGTGCAGCGCTGCCCCGGCACCGTTCACCGAAGGCGTAGCCGGCGCGGGACTGGATTCGGGCCCTGCATCGTTGACTTCCGTAAGGCCCCTGAGGGCACCCGACCGCCGAGAGCGGAACTGAATCCGGAGGTGCGCCATGGAACAGGCGCAGGAACCCATGCCAGCGGACACAGGCGACGTCCTGGACTCTTACTCGCAGACAGTGATGCGCGTCGCGGCGGCAGTCACGCCCCACGTCGCAGCCATTGAAATGACGGCGCAGCGCCGCAACGGACGGGTCAGGGTGGGCGCAGGCTCCGCAGTCCTCTTCACCGAGGACGGCTATCTGCTCACAAACTCCCACGTGGTGGCCGACACCCGGCAAGGCTTCGCGGTCTTTGGCGACGGCAGCAGGATGGAGCTGGAACTGGTGGGCGCGGACCCGTTGTCAGACCTTGCCGTGGTGAAAGGTTCGCGGCCCGGGATTCGGCCTGCAGAGTTCGGTGCGGCGGAATCGCTCCGGGTGGGCCAACTGGTGGTCGCAGTGGGAAACCCGCTGGGACTTGCCGGTTCGGTGACCGCGGGGGTGGTCAGCGGCCTGGGCAGGGCCATTCCGGTTTGGTCGGGCGGTAACCGGCGGGTCATCGAGGACGTCATCCAGACAGACGCGGCCCTGAACCCCGGAAACTCCGGCGGTGCGCTGGCGGACACCCACGCCAGGATCGTGGGCATCAACACTGCCGTGGCCGGAGCCGGATTGGGGCTGGCGATCCCGATCAACGCCACCACTCGCAGGATTATCTCCGCTCTGCTGTCAGACGGAAGGGTGCGCCGCGCGTACCTGGGCCTGGTGAGCACCCCGATGCAGCTCGGCTCGAGCGCCGTGATCCGCACCGGGCGGCGGCAAGGGCTTCGGGTGGTTGAGGTGCTGCCCGGTTCGCCGGCAGGCAAGGCAGGCCTGTCGGCAGGGGACGTCATTGTCACAGCCGGCGGCCACCCGGTCAGCAACGCCGAGAGCCTGCAGCGCCTGCTGTTCGCCGATGCCATCGGCCAGCCGCTCGACCTGGCCGTGCTGCGGGACGGCGCCGAGCTCCACCTGACGGCTGTTCCGGAGGAAATGACGGCCAACGGCGCTGGATAAGGGTCGACGGCGGCCCGGCACCGTGGGCGGGCACGTCCGGAAGGCGAAGTACGAAAGGCTACTGGCTGACCGGAGGCGCTTCCACGTCAGCGATGCCCACGAAACGCGTCCCCACGCCGTCGTACTCGCTGCGGACGCAGCCGGGGCGCACGGCGGGAACGTCCGAAGGGGCGTGGTGCCCGCACACCACGTAGGTGAAGTCCGGCCACCACTTCTTGGGCCGGGCGGCTTCCTCGTACCCGCAGACGGCGCATTCCAGGTGTACCCAGACGGGCCGTTTGCCGGTGCGGTTGGCCCGTGACTGCACCAGCCAGGGCGGGGGATTGTCCATGATGCCGCGGAGCTCGTCCTCCGACATCCATTTCGGCAGGCCGTGGCGCTGTGCCATCTCAAGGGGAACATCAAGGGTTATTGCTGCGTCGCGTCTGCTGATCATCACCTTCCACCATACGGGAGCCGGCCAAATCGGCAGAGGACAGCCCGCTTAACCGCCGAGGACGCAGCCCGGGTGCGGGGTGTCGCTGGAGACCCACAACGCTGAGGCGATTTCGTCAGCAAGGTCGTAGTCGCGGGTGCCGCCCGAACCGGCGATCCGGACCATCAGCGCGCCGCCAAACGGCCGCCGTCCCATCACCTCGACTTCGGCGTCGAGGTCGATGTCCTGGGCGGCGAGGTACCGCAGGAGCTCGGGGTTGTCATCGCTGATCCTGGTGATCTTGCCGCTGTGTCCCTGGTCCAGCGCGGCGAGCAGGTGGGCGCGCGGCATCAGGACCTGGCCGTCCGCGGTGGGGATGGGGTCGCCGTGCGGGTCCCGCTTAGGGTCCCCGAGCTTGGCGGCAACGCGCTCGATGAACGTATCCGACACTGCATGCTCCAGCTGTTCAGCTTCATCGTGGACCTCGTCCCAGCTGTAGCCGAGCCGCTGGACGAGGTAGGTCTCGATGAGCCGGTGGCGCCGGACCATGGACAGGGCCAGGCGCAGGCCGGCCTCGGTCAGCGTGACGGCGCTGTAGGGCTTGTGGTCCACCAGGCCCTGGTCCTTCAGCTTCCGGACCATTTCCGAGACCGAGGAATTTGCCACTCCCAGCCGCTGTGCCAGCTGGGAGGACGTGATGGGCTTGTCCTGCCATTCGGTGAATGAGTAGATGACCTTGACGTAGTCCTCGATCGAGGAGGAGGGCGCGCTGGTCTTCACATGCCCAAGCCTACCGGTTTGGCCGGTGCGGCAGAGTGCGCCGCTTCGGCCACCCCGCCGCAGACCGCGTGCGTCATGCCTTGGTGGCGCGCCAGGCCAGGGTGAGGTAGGGAAGGTCAAGTTCCTGGCCGGGGGCATGGGCCAGGTGCTCGTGCAGGTACCAGTCCAGGTTGGCCAGAACTTTTGCCCGCGTCGCCTCACCGGCCCGAAGGTAGTAGCTGCGCGACTTGGTGAGCTCCATCAAGTGCCCGGTGGTCACCCTGTCCTGCCAGTGGGTGACGTGACCTTCGAGCCGGTGGAATTCTGGCCCGACGACGGGCTTGTGGCCGGGCCGGTACACATCGCCGGCGTGCATGATCCGGGAGAGCCGGTGCACCCAGGGGACGGAGGTGTCCAGCTGGTTCCAAACCAGGCCAAGTGTTCCGTGCGGGCGCAGGACGCGCGCCAGCTCGGTGCTTGCCGCCAGGGGGTCGCACCAGTGCCACGCCTGGGCAACGGTCACGACGTCGAAGGCAGCGTCGGGAAGGCCTGTCGCCTCGGCAGTCCCCGGCGCAGCCGTGGCGGCGGGGCAGTGGGCCTTCAGCTGGGCGAGCATGTCCGCAGAGGGGTCGACGGCGGTGACGTCCAGCCCCATGGCCAGCAGCAATGCGGTGAACTTTCCCGTACCGGCGCCGACGTCCAGGGCGTCATGGGCTCCGGCCGGTACCAGCCACCGTGCAGATTCCGCAGGATAGCCGGGACGGACCCGCTGGTAGTGGCGGCCGCCGTCCTGGAAGCTCTGCCCGAGCTCCGTGCGCCGGCCGTGATCAAGCCTGGGGCCACCCCGAACCACGCGTGGCCTCCTTCTGGTGCTGCTTGCGGATGTCCTTCGAATTTACCGCATGCCCGGCATCAGCAGGCAGCCGCCGCCCCGCCGCCTAGTCGTCCAGGCAGGGGGCTGCTCCGGCCGTCCCGGGGGTATTGGGCGCCCAGTGCGGGTAGGTGCGGAAATCATTGGCGGGCACCCAGCGGCCCGCATCCACCACGTAATCCCATCCCAGTCCGTTGCTGCGCAGCGTCCGGATGCCGGCGAGGAGGCGTTCGGCGTCTTCCAGCCGCGAACCCACGCCGAAACTTGCCCGGAGGGAGCCGGACGGCAGGCCCAGGCGCTTCAGCAGGGGATGGGCGCAGAAGCGGCCGTCGCGCAGGCCCACCCCGTGCTCTGCGGAAAGGTAGGCGGCCACCAGCCCTGCGTCGTAGCCCTCGACCGAGAAGTTGACCACGCCGATGGTGTCCGTTTCCGGGTTGGTGTCCTTGAAGATCTGGTGGACGGTGACGCCGTCGATGTCCTGCAGGCCCTCCACCAGGAAGGAACGGATGGCGGATTCGTGGGCGTGCCACCGGTCCTGGTCGAGTTCGGCGATGACCTGGGTGGCGCGGGCCAGGGTGGCGGCGCCGAGGACGTTCGGCGAGCCCCCCTCGTGGCGGGCCGGGCCCGTGGCCCAGCTGACGCCGTCGAGCCGTGCTTCCTTGACCGCCCCGCCGCCGGCGAGGTGCGGGACACCGGTGTCCAGCCAGTCGGGACGTCCCACCAGGACACCCGCGCCGAACGGCGCGTACAGCTTATGGCCGGAAAAGGCGAGGTAGTCGACGTCGTCCGCGCTGATGTCCACCCTGCGGTGCGGCGCGAGCTGGGCCGCGTCCACCACGATCCGGGCGCCGTGCTGGTGGGCCAGCGCGGCCAGGGCCCGGATGGGAAGAATCTCGCCGGTGACGTTGGAGGCGCCGGTGACGGCCAGCAGGCTGACGCCGCCCTGCTCCAGCTCGGTCCGGACGGCGTCCAGGGTGCCGGTGATGGTGTCGGCGGCAACGATGCTGCGGTGCGGAACGCCCTGCCACGGCAGGAGGTTGGCATGGTGTTCGATGTCCAGGTAGAGGACCTCGCCGTCATGCCGGCCGTCGGTAGCAGGCAGGCAGCCGGCCAGGAGGTTCAGCGAATCGGTGGTGTTGCGGGTGAAGATGACCGAATCATCCGGCCGGCCGCCCACGAAGTCCCGGACGATGCTGCGGGCGTTCTCGTAAACGGACGTGCTGATCTGGGACGCGTAGCCGGCCCCGCGGTGGACGCTCGCGTAGTACGGCAGGATCTCGTTCAGGTAGGCGGAGACCACGGAGAGCGCCGGAGCGGATGCGCCGTAGTCAAGGTTCGCGTACCGGATGTGGCCGCCGGAAATCAGTGGTGCCTGGATTTCCGCGCCGGTGACGGCAGCAAGGGGACGGCCGGCAACGGCGTGGCGATCTCCGGGAGCGCCGGATTCGGCAATGGCGGGCTGGGGGGAGACGGTGGCAGTTGTCACAGAGACCTCACTTGAATACAGGACTCCGGCATAGGGAATCCGCGCTTGCCGCATCCACTCCGGACCGGCCTGGTCGTCACCCGGGGCACCCCGCCGCGAATGGAGGGTTGCCGGCCAGCAAACCGGGGTTTTGCGCTGGCACTCGTGACCTGCATAAAAGCGTAGGACATGGGGCGGCCAGGATTGAAGCCGCGGCAATTGTTAAGGGCTTTGTTACGCAATATCGAATAAACGACGCCGGACACCCCCGTCTGGAGGTGTCCGGCGTCGCAATATTCGCCTAAGGGGGCCAAACCGTGGCAGTTACAGCAGGTCGTCCAGGTACGGGTTGAGGCGGTGCAGCACCTCTGAGTGCAGGATCGAGTTGGTGGCCAGCGCGTTCCCGCCGAACGGTCCGTCCTCGCCTTCGAGGGAAGTGAACCGGCCGCCCGCCTCAACCACGATCGGCACCAGCGCAGCCATGTCGTAGAGGTTGAGCTCCGGTTCGCAGGCAATGTCCACCGAGCCCTCTGCCACCATGCAGTACGACCAGAAATCGCCGTAGGCCCGGGTCCGCCAGACGTCTTCGGTCAGCCCGAGGAACTCGTCGAGGTTGCCGCGTTCCTTCCAGCCGCTCAGGCTGGAGTAGGAGAGGGAGGCGTCGGAGAGGCTGGACACGTCGGAGACGCGCAGCCGGGTGGCAGCTGCCAGGGACCGGCCCATGTACGCGCCCATGCCCTTTGCCGCCCACCAGCGCTTGCCGAGGGCCGGGGCGCTGACCACGCCCACCACAGGCTCGCCTTCATCCACCAGGGCGATCAGCGTGGCCCAGACCGGGACGCCCCGGACAAAGTTCTTGGTCCCGTCAATGGGATCGATGATCCAGCGCCGTGAACCGTGCCCGGTGCTGCCGAACTCCTCACCCAGGACGGCATCGCGGGGCCGGGAGCGCGAGAGCTGGCCGCGGATGGCTTCCTCCGCTGCCTTGTCGGCGTCGGTGACGGGCGTCAGGTCCGGCTTGGTCTCAACGTGGAGGTCCAGGGCCTTGAAGCGGCTCATGGTCTGGTCATCCACGGAGTCGGCCAGGACATGGGCCAGGCGCAGGTCATCGTTGTAGCTCGAAGCGGGTTGGATCATGGTTACAAACTACCGTCTGTGGACGCTTCTGCCGGGAGAACGCGTCAGTTGACGCTGCCGAGCTCTTTGGTTTCCTGTGCGTCCATGCGCGGGTCCGTGCCGAGCAGCCGCCGGAGCGATGCCAGGCGTGCCGGGCCGGTGGGACCTGCGTGTCCGCCTGCCACCCAGTCGTCGAGGCCGCAGTTCACCGCGTTTGCAGTGTGCTTGCACCCGCGTTCACAGTTTTCGATGCCGGGGGACAGGTCGGGGAAGGAGCGCAGGATCCGGTCCGGGTCCACGTGTGCCAGTCCGAAGGAACGGATACCGGGGGTGTCAATGATCCAGCTGCCGGCCGGCGCGTCCGCCAGGCGCAGGGCCAAGGCCGACGACGACGTGTGGCGGCCGCGCCCCGTGACCGCGTTCACTCCGCCGGTGGCCCGCTCGGCGCCGGTCAGCGCATTCACCATGGTGGACTTGCCCACGCCGGAGTGCCCCAGCATCACGGTGACCTTGCCGTCGAGATGGGCGCGGAGGTCGGCCACCGCCGCGCTGTCCAGCCGGGCGGAGAGGCCGTCGTCCGACCGTGCATCGATCCCGGAGGCCTGTGCATCGGCGGTCCGGCTGATGATCACCGGGAAGTCCAGGTGGGTGTAGTTGGACAGCAGCTCCGCGGGGTCTTTCACGTCGGCCTTGGTGACCAGCAGGATCGGCTCGATCCCGGCGTCATAGGCAGCCACCAGGGCGCGGTCGATGAACCCGGTGCGTGGTTCCGGGTTGGCGGCCGCCACCACAATCACCAGTTGGTCGGCGTTGGCCACCACGGCGCGCTCGACGGGGTCGGTGTCGTCGGCGCTGCGGCGCAGGAGGGTGTGGCGGTCCTGGATTTTCACCAGGCGGGCAAGTGTGTCCGGTGCCCCGGACACGTCCCCCACGAGTGAGACGAAGTCGCCGGCAACCACGGGCGAGCGGCGCAGTTCGCGGGCCCGCGCCGCGATGACAACGCGTTCGTTGCCCGAGTCTTCGCCCACCACTGCCGTGTACCGGCCGCGGTCCACCGTGATGATCCGTCCGGTGACGGCATCGTCATGGCTGGGCCGGTCCTTGGTGCGGGGCCGGGAGCCTTTCTTGCTGGGGCGGATCCGGACGTCTGATTCGTCCCAGGAGTCAGTGCTCCGCGCCACTGCCGCGCCCTTCCGGCCCCGGGGTCCCGGCAGCATCCTGGGCCAGCATGTTTGTCCACAGTTGCGGAAAGTCGGGCATGGTCTTGGCTGTGGTGGCGATGTCCTCCACCTGGACGCCGTCCACCGCGAGGCCCAGGATTGCCCCGGCCGTGGCCATGCGGTGGTCGGCGTAGCTGTGGACTACGCCGGCGTGCAGCCGGGCGGGCCGGATGACCAGGCCGTCGCTGGTTTCCTCGGCGTCGCCGCCGAGCCGGTTGATTTCCGCGACCAGGGCCGCCAGCCGGTCGGTCTCATGTCCCCTGAGGTGTGCGATCCCGCTGAGCCGGGAAGGCCCCGTGGCAAGGGCGCACAGGGCCGCGACCGTAGGAGCCAGCTCACTGGTGTCAGCGAAGTCACCGCCCTTGATCTCCGGGCCGCCGGTGACGGTCAGGACGCCGTCAGCAAGGGAGACGGTGGCTCCCATCCGGGCCAGGATGCCGCGCCAGAGGTCGCCCACCTGCTGCGTTTCCAAGGGCCAGTTGGGGATGCGGACCGTACCCCGTGAGGCCAGGGCCGCCGCCAGGAAGGGCCCGGCGTTGGAGAGGTCCTGTTCAATCCTTTGGTCGAAGGCGCGGATGGGTCCCGGTGCCACCACCCAGTGGTTGGGGACAGAATCGTCCACTGACACGCCGGCGCCGCGCAGGACAGCCACCGTCATGTTGATGTGGTCCAGGCTCGGCACAGGCTTTCCGACATGCTCAAGGTGCAGGCCCTCGTCGAATCTCGCTCCCACCAGCAGGAGGGCGGAGACGAACTGCGACGAGGCGCTGGCGTCGATCACCAGGTGGCCACCCCGGACTGCGCCGGTGCCCTCCACCACGAACGGGAGCGACGACGGCGCGGTGCCGTCTTCGGCGGAAACGGCCACGCCCAAGGCTTTGAGGGCTTCGATGATGGTCCCCATGGGACGCTTCCGGGCATGGGGGTCGCCGTCGAACACACTGGCGCCGTTGCGGAGCGCTGCGAGCGGCGGGACGAACCGCATGACGGTGCCGGCAAGCCCGCAGTCGATCCTGGTGGCGGACGGCGCGGCTGCCGCCGGGAGCGGAACAACCTCCAGGTCAGGCCCAAAGGATCCGTCCCCTGGCACTTCGGTGATGGTGGCGCCGAGCTGCCTGAGCGCTTCGATCATGAGTGCGGAGTCCCTGGAGTGCAGGGGTGCCCGGAGCCGGGACGGGCCGTCCGCGAGGGCCGCGAGGACCAGGTACCTGTTGGTCAGGGACTTCGATCCGGGGACGGTCACGGTGGCGTTGACGGGCCGGGACGCGAAAGGTGCGGCCCAGTGCTGGACGGGTGTTCCGGAGGTGTCCCGGGTGGCAGCTGCTGCGGTCATTCGTGCTTAGGCTCCCGCGGCGTGCTCGACGGCGCGGCGTACGGCCTTGTCCGCCTTGTTCAGCTTCTTGGTGGTGGTCCGGCGGGCGTCGGCGGCCAGGTGCGAAGCGTTCCGGCGGGCGTCGGCGGCCAGGTGTTCGGCGCGCCAGGCGAGGCCGGGCTTGCCTGCAGTGTCCACGGAGGCGAGCAGGGCGCCGCCACTGAGGGAGAGGTTCTTGAGCAGCTGGTTCCTGCGGCCTTCGCGCCCTTCCTTGCTGCTGATGTCCGCGCTGCGCCACTCAACGAAGGTGTTCAGGAGGGAAACCACGGTGAGCAGGCCGGCCGAGAGCCGGGAGAACTTGCCAAGGCCGAACAGGACGCCGGCTCCCACCTGGGTTCCGCCGATGACGCGGGCCAGGGTCTTCTCGTTCGTCTGGAAGGGAAGCGAGGCCGCAGCCTTGCGCAGCAGGGGTGAGAGCTGCTGTGCAGTGTCGTCGGAGTTCTTGAGCTTGTCCAGTCCGGCAAGAACGAAACTGGAGGCGAGCATGGGCCTGGCGAGCGTGCGGACAAAGGACATGGATTTCCTCCTGGATGGACGAACCGCGGCGAGCGGCGGAGTCGGTCCTAGTCTTGCACTTTTGGGGAATATTTGCCCGCGGGAGACGGTTATGGCTGTCGGGTCTGAAGGATGGGCCCGGCGATCAATCACCCGATACAGAGCGGAGTTGGGCCTTGCGGAAGGTGTTGGACGGGACCAGACAGGCGGGACCGGTGGCAGTGGACAAGCTGGCCACCGAGCCGCCCGGGTACGGCATGCCCCCGGCAGGGCGGCTGACAGTAGACTTGAAGGCGATGAGCACCCTGGATCCGGCCGTCGCGGCCATGTATGAGGCTTCTCCCGGCGAAGCGAACGGCAGGGAAGGAACGTCACCCCTGGCCGCAGGGCCGGCGGATGCCGGTCCGCCGGCCGTTGACGCGGACGCCGAAGACAGCACCGTGGACGTTGCCACGGAAAGCGTGGAACAACGCCGCCTTCGCTTTGAGCGGGACGCCATGCAGTATGTCGACCAGCTGTACTCCGCGGCGATGCGTATGGCCCGGAACCCGTCGGACGCGGAGGACCTGGTCCAGGAGGCCTACACCAAGGCTTTCTCGGCATTCCACCAGTACAAGCCCGGCACCAACCTCAAGGCGTGGCTCTACCGGATCCTGACCAACACGTACATCAACCTGTACCGCAAACGGCAGCGTGAGCCCCTGCAGTCCAACTCGGACAGCATCGAGGACTGGCAGCTGGCCCGGGCGGAATCGCACACGTCAAGCGGACTGCGTTCGGCCGAGGCTGAAGCCCTGGACCACCTTCCGGATTCTGACGTCAAGAGGGCGCTGCAGGACATTCCGGAAGAGTTCCGCCTGGCGGTCTACTTCGCGGACGTGGAGGGCTTCGCCTACAAGGAAATTTCAGACATCATGAACACGCCCATCGGCACCGTGATGTCCCGGCTCCACCGCGGCCGGCGAATGTTGCGGGACATGCTCGCGGAATACGCCGCCGAGCGGGGATTCAAAACGGCCGCGGATGCGTCGGATGCGGCAGGAAGCAAAGCACAGGAGAACAGGAAATGAGCGACTGCCAGGGATTGGGCGACTGCGACGATACCCGGATGCAACGCATCTACGAGTACCTTGACGGGGCACTGACCCGCGAGGATATTACGGAAATCAAGAACCACCTTGATGACTGCCCCGAATGCACGGAGCAGTATGACCTCGAATGCGTCATCCGCAACATGGTCAAGCGGTCCTGCACCGAATCCGCACCGGACAACCTCAAGAACGCCATCCTGGACCGGATCCACGCGATCCGTCCCGTGGAGGCGTAGGTACCGGACGCGGTAACGCCCATCAGGGCCGAAGACAGCAAAGGACCCCGTAAGCCGAGTGGCTTGCGGGGTCCTTCACTTGAACCGTAGTCCCTGGCATTTGCCTAGGTGTTGGGGCGCTTCCCGTGGTTCGCGCCGCCACGCTTACGGTCACGACGCTTGCGTGCACGCTTGCTCATAGCTGGCCTCCTTACTGTTGGTACTCAAAAGAGCTGCCCTCAAGTCTCCCACATGATCTGGCGCCCCGCGAACCGGGAAACGGCGGATGACCTGCGGCAGGGCTGCGTGGCGGGGTGCTAGGGCTGGAGGGTGCCGCGGATGGCCGCACGGGCGTCGTCCAGGGCCGTCCTGACCGTCTCCAGCGTCATGGGGCTGATGGGCCGGTGCATGGCCTGGCGCCGCAGGTCCGCGCGGAGCTCGTCGCGGAAATCCTGCAGCAGCAGTTCTGCCTCCCTGAGCGGCTGCCCCCTGCGCGCCTGCGACTGGCCGCTTCCCGGCGGAGTGGTGGCCGAGGCAGCCGCGGCACGGGCTGCCTCCGCCGCTGCCGCAAGGTCGCTCCGGAACCCCCGCATGCTGCTGCGGATGTCCTCCCTGAGGGTTCCGGAAAGCCGTTGCACCGAGGCTGCGATGTCATTCTCAACGCCCGCCAGGTCCTCGCGGCGCCGGTTCAGTTCAGCAAGGCCGGCGGCGGTGATGCGGTAGTTGGTGCGCCGTCCCGCCGGCTCGGTGGACACCAGTCCGTCCTCTTCGAGCTTGCCCAGCCTGGGGTAGACGGTTCCCGCACTCGGTGAATAAGTCCCGCCGAACCGGTCCTTGAGCGCCTTGATGAGCTCGTAGCCGTGCTTGGGGCCGCTTTCGAGCAGGGAGAGGAGATAGAGGCGCAACGCACCGTGTGCGAAGACGGGAGGCATCAGCGTTCAGCTTCCCCAAGGGAGTCGACGGGCGCCGGTGCCGGTTCGTGCGAGATCGAGGTTTTGCCGGACACCGAGTTGGTCCGGACAAGCATCAGCTGCCCATCGGGCCCGGCAATCGTCTCCACCTTGCCGTTCGTAAGGAGGCACTGGTGGCCGTCCAGGATCACCGCCCCGCCGGCGGACTTGGCGACGATGTCGACGCCCACGTCAGCGGGCAGGCGGATGGTGAGGTCTCCCGAGACGGAGTTGGAGCCAAAATCCTGCGTGAAATCGAGCAGCTCGAAGCTGAGGTGTCCGCTGACGGTGTTGGTGCGTACGTGGCTGAAGTGGCCGGACGCAGTGACTTCACCGGAGATGCTTTTGGCGGTAAGGACACCCCGGTGGTTCCTGACGGCCACGCTGCCGCTGACCGTGTTGACCTGCAGTTCGCCGGAGGTGCTGTCCGCAGTGACGGAACCCGCCACGGTGTTGAGCCGGACATGGGCGGCAATACCTGAGACGGTTCCATCCCCCCTCACGGTTCCGGCTTCCACCTCCACTCCGCGGGGAACGGCGACGGTGATGACGGCGGAGTTGTCGCTGGTGTGGTTGACGGTCTCCATGAGGTTCTTGAACCAGCCCTGCGCACCGTGCAGTTGATGCCGGACTTCCAGCCTGCCGCCGTTCAGGGACACCGCCACGGGGTCGCCGTGGACCTCGGAGAATTCCAGGCGAACTGCGGGTGCGTCGTGCTCGATGATCTGAAACCTGCCCCCGACCATGCCTAGTTTCACGGACGTCACGGCGTCCACGTCGATGGTCTGCGGGCTGGCGACTGTCCAGTTTTCTCCGGCCATGGTCCCCTCCAAAGGCGATATATCGCGTTATCGCTCCAAGGTATCGCCGCCCGGTGGCGGGGTCAAGATATATCTCGAACGGCGCTACTGGGGCGCGTCCATGCCCAGCCACTGGAACCAGCCGCGGTGCAGCACCAGCCATGCCATGAGGCCATACCCGGCCTGGCCTGGGGTTCCGCCGTTTGCGGCGAGGTCCTGGCGCCACTGTTCGTGGTTCAGCAGGGGCGAGAACGTGTCAACGTAGAGGTGCTTGCGGCGGGTGGTCACATCCGCGAAAGCGGTATTGAGTTCGTCCAGCCGGCGGTTCTGGGCGGGGTCCAGGGTGGGGGGTGGCCCCACGACGAATACTTCGATCCGGTTCTGGGAAGCCGAGTCCAGGATATTGGCCAGGTTCAGCCGGCTCCGTGCAGTGGAGAGGCCGAACTCGATGTCGCGGCCCGAAAGGCCGATGACCAGCCGGTTCTCCGCCTGGGGGCTGAATCGCCTGCCGGCTTCATCCAGCCAGCGCGCAGCGAGGCCTTCCGTACCTTCCTGCGGGCAGGGGAGGGCATAGCTTTCGAGCAGCATGCCGTCCTGGGGAGTGCGGGCCAGGACGCGGCCCAGCCAGCCAAGTGCCCGGGGATCGCCCAGTCCGGCCAGCAGTTCGTCTCCTACAGCCGCGATCCGCAGCTTCCTGTCTTCCACGCGTTCCTCTTTACTTCGGTACGGGTTACTTCGATACGGCCGCTGCCATCGTTGCCGCCGCAGCTGCGGCGGCGCGGGGAGGCGCTGTCAATCCATTAAACAGAACTGCCCGGCCGGAGTCGGGTATTTCGACTCCGGCCGGGCAGCCTTACTGCTTACTTCCGTGCAAATGCCTGCTTCAGCAGGACATCCTGCTCCGCAGCGTGCCGTTTCATGGAACCGGCGGCCGTGGAGGCCGATGCCGGGCGGGACACCAGGCGGACGCGGCGGTCGAGGGCCTCCGGCAGGTGCAGGCCCATAAACGGCCACGGCCCCTGGTTGGCAGGTTCGTCCTGGGCCCACACCACTTCGGCGTTGGGGTACTTGGCAAGTTCCGCCTCGATCTCGGCGTGCGGCAGCGGGTAAAGCTGCTCCACGCGGATGATGGCGGTGGTCTTGTCACCGGTCTTCTGCCGGGTGGACAGGAGATCGTAGTACAGGCGGCCGGACACCAGGAGCACGCGTTCGACGGCGGTGGCCGGCAGCTGCTCGTGGTCACCGATGACGGGGCGGAACGTGCCGTTGGTGAAGTCCTCGACCGACGACGCGGCAGCCTTCAGGCGCAGGAGCTGCTTGGGCGTGAAGATGATCAGCGGCTTGCGCGGGCGGCTGTACGCCTGGCGGCGCAGCAGGTGGAAGTGCGAGGCCGCCGTGGTCGGGTTGGCCACGATCATGTTGTCCTCGGCACACAGCTGCAGGAACCGCTCGATCCTGGCGGAGGAGTGGTCCGGGCCCTGTCCCTCGTAGCCGTGCGGAAGCATCAGGACCAGCGAGGAGCGCTGGCCCCACTTCTGCTCGGCGGACGAGATGAATTCGTCGATGATGGTCTGCGCGCCGTTGACGAAGTCACCGAACTGGGCCTCCCACAGGACCAGGGCATCCGGGCGTTCCACGGAGTAGCCGTACTCGAAGCCCATGGCGGCGTATTCGGACAGCAGGGAGTCGTAGATCCACAGCTTGGCCTGGTCATCGGAGAGGTTGCCCAGGGGCAGCCATTCCTTGCCGTTGGCACGGTCGTGGAAGACGGCGTGGCGCTGCACGAAGGTGCCGCGGCGCGAGTCCTGGCCGGCCAGGCGTACGGGGACGCCCTCCATGATCAGCGAGCCGAAGGCCGCAATCTCGCCGAAGCCCCAGTCGATACCACCCTCGCGGGACATCTGTTCGCGCTTCTCCAGAAGCTGCTTCAGCTTGGGGTGGACCGTGAAGCCGTCGGGGATCTCGACGTGTGCCTTGCCGATCCGGGCCAGGGTTTCGGCGCTGATGGCCGTGGAGGCCGGTGCGCTGACGCTGGAATCGGACTGCTGTGCCTTGGGCCGTTCGATGTCGGACACGGCAGCGGAGTCGGCGGTCACGATCGGGATAGGCGAGGTCTGGGCGGCGTGGGTCTCGGCAAAGACCCGTTCCAGCCGTTCCTGGTAGTCGCGGAGCAGCTGCTCGGCTTCTTCCTCGGTGATGTCGCCGCGGCCGATGAGTGACTCGGTGTACAGCTTGCGGACGGAGCGCTTGGCTTCGATGAGGTTGTACATCAGCGGCTGGGTCATCGAGGGGTCATCGCCCTCGTTGTGGCCCCGGCGGCGGTAGCACACCATGTCGATCACAACGTCCTTGTGGAAACGCTGCCGGAACTCGTAGGCCAGCTGGCCGATGCGGACAACAGCCTCGGGGTCGTCGCCGTTCACGTGGAACACCGGCGCCTGGATCATCTTGGCAACGTCCGTGGAGTAGGTGGACGAGCGCGACGACGACGGTGCGGTGGTGAAGCCCACCTGGTTGTTGACCACGATGTGGATGGTTCCACCGGTGCGGTAACCCCGGAGCTGGGACAGGTTCAGCGTTTCAGCCACCACGCCCTGGCCGGCGAAGGCCGCGTCGCCGTGGACCATGATGGGCAGGACAGGGAACGACTCGCCCTGGTCCAGCCGGTCCTGCTTGGCCCGGACGATGCCTTCGAGGACGGAGTCCACGGCTTCCAGATGCGACGGGTTGGCGGCGAGGTAGACCTTGGTCTCCTTGCCGTTGTCCGAGGTGAAGGTGCCTTCGGTGCCCAGGTGGTACTTGACGTCACCGGAGCCCTGCACGGAGCGCGGATCCTGGGTGCCCTCAAACTCACGGAACACCTGGGCATAGGTCTTGCCGGCGATGTTCGTCAGCACGTTGAGGCGGCCACGGTGGGCCATGCCGATCGCAACCTCGTCCAGGCCGTCGTCGGCGGCATCGGACATGATGGCGTCAAGCAGCGGGATCAGGGACTCGCCGCCTTCCAGCGAGAAGCGCTTCTGGCCCACGAACTTAGTCTGCAGGAACGTCTCAAAGGCCTCGGCGGCGTTCAGCTTGGAGACAATCCGCAGCTGTTCCTCGCGGCTGGGCTTGGAGTAGGCGTGCTCCAGCTGGTCCTGGAACCACTTGCGCTCGGCAGGCTCCTGGATGTGCATGTACTCGATGCCCGTGGTGCGGCAGTAGGCATCGCGCAGGACGCCGAGGATGTCGCGGAACTTCAGCATCGGCTTGCCGCCGAAGCCGCCGGTGGGCCATTCGCGGTCCAGGTCCCAAAGGGTCAGGCCGTAGGTGAGGACGTCGAGGTCCGGGTGCTTGCGCTGGACGTACTCCAGCGGGTCGGTGTCCGCCATGAGGTGGCCGCGGACGCGGAAGGAGTGGATCAACTGCTGGATCCGGGCCACCTTGTTGATCTCGTCGGCCGGGTCCACCTGCAGGTCCGGGCTCCAGCGGACGGGCTCGTACGGGATGCGCAGGGCTTCGAAGATCTCGTCGTAGAAATTCTGCGCGCCCAGCAGCAGCTGGTGGACCAGCTTGAGGAACTCGCCGCTGCCGGCGCCCTGGATGACGCGGTGGTCGTACGTCGAGGTCAGGGTGAGGACCTTGCTGATGGCGTTCTGGGCGATGATCTTCTCGCTGGCGCCCTGGAACTCTGCGGGGTAGTCAAGGGCGCCGACGCCGATGATGGCGGCCTGGCCCTTGGAAAGGCGGGGCACCGAGTGGACGGTGCCAATGCCGCCGGGGTTGGTCAGGGACACGGTGGTGCCCTGGTGGTCCTCGGCGGTTAGCTTGCCGTTGCGGGCCCGCTTGATCAGGTCCTCGTACGTGTGCCAGAACTCGGCGAAGTTGAGGGTCTCGGCCTTCTTGATGTTCGGGACCATGAGCAGCCGGGTGCCGTCGGGCTTGGGCATGTCGATGGCGATGCCGAAGTTGACGTGCGCAGGCTGGACGGCAACGGGCTTGCCGTCTACCTCGTCGTAGTACACGTTCATGGAGGGGAACTGGGACAGGGCGCGGATGACGGCGTAGCCGATGAGGTGCGTGAAGGAAACCTTGCCGCCGCGTGCGCGGGCCAGGTTTGAGTTGATGACCACACGGTTGTCGATGAGCAGCTTGGCCGGAATGGCACGGACGCTGGTGGCAGTGGGCACCTGGAGGCTGGTGACCATGTTGGTGGCGATGGCCTTCGCCGGTCCGCGGAGGACGGAGACGACGTCTTCCTCGGGTGCGGTGGGTGCCTTGACGTTCTTGGGCAGCTGCGCCGGGATGGGCTGCGAGCCGGTGCCGGCCTCGGTCTTCTTGCCGCCGTCGCGGGCTTCCGTGGCCGGGGCCTTCTTGACGGGTGCGGGGGCTGCCGGTGCGGCAGGCGCCGGGGCAGCGGCGGCGGCCGGCGCAGCGGGGGCGGCAGCCGGCGACGGTGCCGGTGCTGCGGAAGCCTGCTTCACGATGGGGAGTTCCCGGGTGGGAGGGTTGGCGGCCTGTGCGGAATTTCCGTTGGAAGAAGAACCGTTGCCCGAGTCGAAGGATTCGAACAGGGGCCACCACTTGGCATCCACGGCGTTCTTGTCCTGCTGGTACTGCTCGTACAGTTCGTCAACGAGCCACTCGTTTCCGCCAAATTCCTCTGGTAGACGGTGGCTTGGCTGCTCTGGCACTTGAAATACGCCTCTTCCATGAGTTTGATTTCTCTTTGGCCCCCCGGTGCTTCAGCACTACGTTCGAACCAGTCTCTGCGTCCTCTGAACCCGGACCTTTGCAAGTCTAGTGAGCATCCTGTGTTAACTGCCAATAAGGGTGACTCAAATCATGAAGTGACGAACCCGGGCCCGAATATGGCGGCCACCGGCCTGCCGCCGGGGGCCGTCATCAGCCCAGCGCGGCAGGCGCGAAGGCGTGCCAGCAGGCCACTTCCGGCCGCCCGGCCGAGCGTCCGGCGCGGGGCTGCTCCTGTAGACTGAAATTCTTATGGACAGTAAATCTAGGTGCCGGCCTGGGCGCTGTCAGCGGAGCTCGAAGAGCAGCGCCGCGCAGTCCGCCCCCAGAGCCGGCAAACCCCGACAACGCGCCCATCACCAGCCCACGGCCCAGCTTGCCGCAACCCGCACGGACCAGGCGTCGGTATCCGCCGATCATCCTCCGCCGGGACGAAACAGCTTTTCCACACCACGGCCGCTTCCCCTTCCGGCACAGCCCGCGCTCCGGGCGGGATGCTGAATGGAGTGGTTCCTCCTCGCAGCAGGCTTGCTGCTGATCGCCGGCACCGGGTTCTTCGTGGCCGTCGAGTTCTCCCTCATCGCCCTGGACCAGGCCACCGTCCAGCGCGCAATCGACGACGGCGACACGGGCGCGGTGCCCTTGCTCACCTGCCTCAAGTCGTTGTCAACGCAGCTGTCCAGCTGCCAGCTCGGCATCACGCTGACCACCTTGCTCACCGGTTACGTTATGGAACCCTCGATGGGCCGCCTCCTCAAGGCGCCGCTGGGCGCCGTCGGACTTCCCGACGTGGCGGTGGAGTCCGTGTCCCTGATCCTGGCGATGGTGGTGGCGACCCTGCTGTCCATGCTCCTGGGTGAGCTGGTGCCGAAAAACATGGCCATCGCACTCGCTTTTCCCGTGGGCCGCGCCCTGGCCGGCCCCCAGCTCGTCTTCACCACCATCTTCAAGCCGGCCATCCTGGTCCTCAACGGATTTTCCAACAAGGTCCTGCATGTCTTTGGGCTGGAAGCCAAGGAGGAGATTTCGGGAGCCCGGACGCCGGCGGAGCTCGCCTCGCTGGTCCGCAGGTCTGCTGCGATGGGAACCCTTGACGCCGGGACTGCCAACTTCATTGCCCGCACCCTGAACTTCTCCACCAGGACAGCGGCGGACGTGATGACACCGCGCATCAGGCTGGAGACGATCGACGCAGACCAGCCGGTTTCCGACGTCGTGGATGCGGCACGCCGGACCGGCTACTCACGCTTCCCGGTCATCGGTGATTCGGCCGATGACATCCGTGGCCTGGTGCACGTCAAGAAGGCCGTTGCCGTTCCGTGGGAACGCCGGCAGAACCTCGAAGCGGGCGCCATCATGACCGAGGTGCTGCGCGTGCCCGAAACCATCCACCTGGATGCGCTGCTGGCCGAGCTCCGGGAGGGAAACCTTCAGCTGGCCGTCGTGCTGGATGAATACGGCGGAACCGCCGGCATTGCCACCCTGGAAGACCTGGTGGAGGAAATCGTGGGCGAGGTGGCGGATGAGCACGACAAGGTCCGGCCGGGGCTGCTGCAAAGCGCCTCCGGCGACTGGTACTTCCCTGGGCTCCTCCGTCCCGATGAGCTGTCCGAGCAGATTCCCGGCCTGAGCGTTCCGGATGAAGCGGCCTATGAAACCGTGGGCGGCTATGTCATGAGCAAGCTCGGCAGGATCGCGGCCGTGGGCGACACCGTTCCGGTCAACGGCGGGACACTCAGCGTGACCCGGATGGACGGCCGCAGGATCGACCGTATCTGCTTCCACCCCGCGGCGGAGCCGGCTGCGCAGGACGCCAACCACAGGAGCAAGCCATGAGTGACTGGGCCGGAATACTGTGGCTGGGCGTCCTCCTGCTGGGCAACGCCTTCTTCGTGGCCGCTGAGTTCGCCATCATGTCCGCGCGCCGCAGCCAGATTGAACCCCTGGCGGACGCCGGCTCAAAGCGCGCCCACACCACCCTGCGCGCCATGGAAAACGTCTCCCTGATGCTGGCATGTGCGCAGCTGGGCATCACGGTCTGTTCGCTGTTGATCCTGCTGGTGGCCGAGCCGGCAATCCACCACCTGCTCGCGGTCCCCATCGAGACGGTGGGCCTCCCGGCGGAAGTGGCTGACGTGGCAGCCTTCGCTGTGGCCCTGATGCTGGTGACCTTCCTGCACGTGACATTCGGCGAGATGGTGCCCAAGAACATCTCGGTGTCCGTGGCGGACAAGGCAGCACTGTTCCTGGCCCCGCCGCTGCTGTTCATCTCGCGGCTGGTCCATCCGGTGATCTCAGTCCTCAACTGGTCCGCCAACCACATCCTCAAGCTGATGCGGATCGAGCCCAAGGACGAGGTCACGTCCTCCTTCACCCTGGAGGAGGTGCAGTCGATTGTGCAGGAGTCCACGCGCCACGGCTTGGTGGATGACGACGCCGGGCTCATTACGGGTGCGCTGGAGTTTTCGGAGCACACGGCTGAGGACATCATGGTCCCGATCGGAAACCTGGTCATGCTGGGGGCCTCCACCACCCCCGTGGAGTTCGAGAAAGCCGTCAGCCGCACTGGTTTCTCCCGGTTCCCCATGCTGGACGACGAGGACATGCTCTACGGCTACCTCCATGTAAAGGACGTGCTGTCCATACCGGAGTCCGCCTATGAACTGCCCATCGCCGAAAGCCGGGTCCGGTCACTGGCAAACCTGGCCCTGGATGACGAGATCGAAAAGGCCATGTCCGTCATGCAGCGCACCGGATCCCACCTGGCGCGCGTGATTGGCCCGGACGGCAACACACGCGGGGTGCTCTTCCTTGAGGACGTCATCGAACAGCTGGTCGGCGAAATCAGGGACGCAACCCAGGCCACCGGAATCCGCAGGCTGGGCCAGCCGAACGGCAGCTGAAACCCCGGACGCGCCCCTGGCTGTTCCCGGGGGCGCGTCGGGGGTGGGCCTTGGAAAGCAGCGCGTCCACCTAAATAGGAATCATTCGCATTTAGGTATAGGCTGGGCATTGTTGTCCTCCCCATCCTGTGTGAACTGAGGTTTTCCGTGCGCCGTCCAGCCGCTGCCAGCTCTTTCCTTGCCGCCCTCGCCGGTGCCGGCCTCCTGCTCAGCGCCTGCAGCCCCCAGCCGTCGCAGACCGCGGACCAGGCGCAGGGGATCAACGTCGTGGCCTCAACAAACGTCTACGGTGACATTGCCCGCACCATTGGCGGGGACAAGGTCAACGTGACGGCCATCATCAACAGTGCCGGGCAGGATCCGCACTCCTACGAGGCGACCGCCCAGGACCGGCTGGCTGTGTCCAAGGCCCGGCTCGTCATCGAAAACGGGGGCGGCTACGACGACTTCATCCACACCCTGGTGGAGAGCAGCAAGCTCGACAGCGCCTCCGTGCTGACCGCCGTCGAGGTTTCCGGCGTGGCCCACCCGGACGAAGCTGCCAGTGCAGCGCCATCCGCCACCGCCGAGGCAGCAGCTGGCCATGACGGTCACGACCACGGCGGCCTTAACGAGCACGTCTGGTACAGCCTGCCTGCCATGGAGCGGATGGCTGACGGCATAGCGGACAAGCTCGCAGCGCTGGACCCCGGCGCTGCGGCTACCTTCTCCGCCAACGCTGATTCCTTCAAGTCCTCCCTGTCCTCCCTCCACGGCCACCTGGATGCCATGAAAGCCGCCGGGGGAGGGGGCCGGGTGGCAGTCACGGAGCCGGTCCCGCTGTACATGCTGGAAGATGCCGGGCTGGCGAACGCGACGCCTGAGCAGTATACGGCCGCTATCGAAGAGGGCACTGACGTTCCTCCCGCCATCCTGAAGGAAGCCTCGGACCTGGTCGGTTCCAAGGCAGTCCGCCTGCTGGGCTACAACGCCCAGACGGAAGGACCCCAGACCGAGGCGCTGAAGAAGGCGGCGGAAACCGCCGGAGTGCCCGTTGTGGACTTCACCGAGACACTGCCCGAAGGCAAGACCTACCTGCAGTGGATGACGGACAATGTGAACAACATCAGCAAGGTTCTGGAGACAAACAGGTGAATTCCGTCGTCAGCCTCAAAGGGGCGCGCCTCAGGTTCGGCCAGCGCACGCTCTGGGACGGCCTTGACCTGGACATCAGGCCCGGCGAGTTCTTCGCCGTGCTGGGTCCCAACGGCAGTGGCAAGACCAGTTTCCTGAAAGTCCTGCTGGGCCTGCAGAAACTGCACGCCGGAGAAGCGATGCTTGGCGGGCGCCCCGTGGAACGCGGCAGCAACCTGATCGGCTACATACCCCAACAGAAGTCCTTTGCGCCGGACACGCCCATGCGTGCCCGCGACCTGGTGGGGCTGGGAGTGGACGGACACCGCTGGGGAATCCGGCTCTCGCAGGGCAGGACAAACCGGAAGGTTGACCAGCTCCTGGAACTCGTGGGTGCATCCGACTACGCCAACGTCCCGGTGGGGCAGCTCTCCGGCGGCGAACAGCAGCGGCTTCGGGTGGCCCAGGCCCTGGCGACCGATCCCCAGGTCCTGCTCTGCGACGAGCCCCTGTTGTCCCTGGACCTGCACCACCAGCAGGCGGTGAGCGCCCTGATCAGCAAGCAGAGCCGCGAGCACAACAGCGCCGTGGTCTTTGTGACCCACGAAATCAACCCGATCATCGAGTACGTGGACCGGGTCCTCTACCTGGCCGGGGGACGTTTCCGCGTCGGAGCGCCCGATGAGGTCATGACCACCGACGTGCTGTCCGACCTTTACGGCAGCCATGTGGAGGTGATCCGCGCCAACGGCCGGCTCGTGGTGGTAGGCCTTCCCGACGCCACCACCCACCACCACGCCGGTGCGGACACGATGGCAGGGGAGGTGCTGTAATGGACGCCGACAGCATCCTGGGCGCCATCTTCAATTTCGACAACTACGGCGAGCTGCTGGTCCTGGTCCAGAATTCCATCTGGGCGGGTGCCATCCTGGGGCTGCTTGGCGGCCTGGTGGGCATTTTCGTCATGAAGCGCGACCTTGCCTTCGCAGTCCACGGTATTTCCGAGCTGTCCTTCGCGGGAGCCGCTTTCGCACTCCTGGTCGGGGCGGATGTGGTCTTCGGCTCGCTGGTTGGATCGGTGGCGGCCGCACTGCTGCTGGGCCTGATGGGAGTCCGCGCGCGGGACAAGAACTCGATCATCGGGGTCATCATGCCGTTCGGGCTGGGACTGGGCATCCTGTTCCTGTCGCTTTACCAAGGCCGCGCGGCGAACAAGTTCGGGCTGCTGACCGGGCAGATCGTTTCCGTGGACACAGTCCAGCTCCAGGCACTCGCCGGGACCGCCGTCGTCGTGATGCTCGTGCTGCTGGCCATCTGGCGGCCGCTCAACTTCGCCAGCGTTGATCCGGAACTCGCTGAGGCGCGGGGAGTGCCCGTCCGCAGCCTGGGCATCGTGTTCATGATTGTCCTGGGCGTCAGCGTGGCCCTGTCCATCCAGGTGGTGGGCGCCCTGCTGGTCCTCGCCCTGCTGATCACCCCCGCTGCCGCGGCGTTGCGGGTCACCTCATCTCCGGTGGCGGCGGTGGTGCTCAGCGTGGTCTTCGCCATGACGGCCACGGTGGGCGGGATACTGCTGGCCCTGGGCGGCCGGATCCCCATCAGCCCCTATGTCACCACGTTGTCGTTCCTGATCTACGTGGTGTGCCGCACGATCGGCTCGGTACGGGAGGCCCGTGGCCTCAACGGGCGGGTCCTTACAGCTTCCCGGCAGCCTTAAGGGCGGTGCAGTCCGGGCACAGCCCGAAGATTTCCACCGTGTGGTCCACCTCGGTGAACCCATGCTCGGACGCAGTGCGCACGGCCCACGTCTCCACGGCGGGGGCTTCCACCTCCACGGCCTTCCCGCAGTTCCTGCACAACAGGTGGTGATGGTGGCCGGTCACCGCGCACCGCCGGTACACCGCCTCGCCATCGCCGTTGCGCAGCACGTCAACCAGGCCCTCATCGGCGAGTGACTGCAGGATGCGGTAGGCGGTGGCAAGCGACACCGACACACCCTGGTTCTGCAGGATCCGGTAGAGCTCCTGGGTGCTGACGAAGTCGTCCAGCCGGTCAAGGGCAGCACTGACGGCTTTGCGCTGCTTGGTAACGCGCTGTTCCTTGCCGCCTCCAGCCGGGGACGGGGCGGCGGAATCAGCCTTGACGCCGGTAGGCATGGACGAACTCGCTTCCGTGGGGGGCAAACATCAAGATTACCAGCCGGATCTTCCTGGACGGCGTTCGTGGACAGCGTTCCGGAACGGACCCTAGGCTGGCGCTTATGAAGCTGACCAAATACACCCATGCCTGTGTCCGGCTCGAGAAGGAAGGCGGGGTCCTGGTCCTGGATCCCGGATCCTTTTCCGAATCAGCGGAGGCGCTGTCCGGGGCCCACGCCGTACTGGTGACGCACGAACACGCTGACCATTTGGACACCAAGGCCGTGGTGGAGGCCCTCCACGGCAACCAGCACCTTGAGCTCCACGCTCCGGCGGGCGTGGCAGAGCAGCTGCGCCAGGAGGCTCCGGGTGCCGCGGACCGCATCCACGCGGTGGAGCCGGGGTCCTCGTTCCAGGCGGCGGGCTTCGACATCCGCAGCTTTGGCGGCCAGCATGCCCTGATCCACCCCCAGATTCCCATGGTGGCCAACATCGGCTTCCTGGTGGACCAGAACGTGTACCACCCGGGGGATTCCTTCATCATTCCGGACGGCATCACGGTCCAGACACTCCTGGTTCCGCTGCACGCCCCCTGGAGCAAGTCCGCCGAGGTAGTGGACTTTGTGATCGGGGTGCGGGCGCCGCGTGCCTTCCAGATCCACGACGGGCTGCTCAACGACAACGGCCTGGGAATCGTTGAAGGGCACGTCAAGCGGATAGGGGCCAAGTACGGCACGGAGTACCGGCACCTGGCACCGCGCGAGTCGGTGGAGGTCTAGTTGGTCCACTCCCCGGTGTCCAGGAAGCGCGCAATCACCGCTTCGTATGGCGCCGGGTCCAGTCCCTGGCCGGCCAGCCAGTCCTGGTTCCAGTAGTTGCCCGCATAGCGTTCGCCGCCGTCGCACATCAAGGACACGATGCTGCCCCGGCGTCCCTCCGCCAGCATGCCGGCAATTGTCTGCCAGACGCCCCACAGGTTGGTGCCGGTGGACGGGCCGGCGTGCAGGCCCGCGAAGGAGTGCAGGTGGCGCATCGCAGCAACGGACGCGGCGTCGGGGACCTGGACCATCCTGTCGATCACCGTGGGAATGAAGCTGGGCTCCATCCGCGCCCGGCCAATGCCTTCGATCCGCGAAGGCAGGCCCGTGGGCTGTGCGGCTGATTCCCCCAGCCAGCCGGGGTAGAACGCGGAGTTTTCCGGGTCCACCACCAGCAGCCTGGTGGGATGGCTGTGGTACCGCAGGTACCGGCCGATCGTGGCGCTGGTTCCGCCGGTGCCGGCGCCCACCACGATCCAGTCCGGCACCGGGTGCGGCTCCAGGCTGAGCTGGCCAAAGATCGATTCGGCGATGTTGTTGTTGCCGCGCCAGTCCGTGGCCCGTTCCGCATAGGTGAACTGGTCCATATAGTGCCCGTTGCAGGTGGCAGCCACCTCTTCCGCCGCCGCGTAGACGTCAGAGGCGTTTTCCACCAGCAGGCATGAACCGCCGAACTTCTCGATCAGCGCGATCTTCTCCGGGCTGGTGGTGCGAGCCATGACGGCGACGAAGGGCAGACCCAGCAGCTGGGCGAAGTACGCCTCCGAAACAGCGGTGCTTCCGCTGGAGGCCTCGACGATGGTGGTGTCCTCCCGGATCCAGCCGTTGACCAGGCCGAACAGGAACAGCGACCTGGCCAGCCGGTGCTTGAGGCTGCCGGACCGGTGGGTGGACTCGTCCTTGAGGTACAGCTGGATGCCCCAGTGCTCCGGCAGGGCCACCGAGTAGAGGTGGGTGTCCGCGGAACGGTTGTTCTCCGCCGTGATGGTGCGGATGGCCTGGTCCGCCCAGTCCCGGTCCGTTCCGCCGCTGCCCGTGCCGGTGCTGCCCTCGATCTTCACCGCACCAGCCTACCCGCGGCAGCCGGACTGCCCGTCTAAAGTTGGACCGTTGCCGGCGCCAGCACATGGCCCGTATTCCGCAGAAGGAGCACCATGAAGCCATTGATCGACGTCCCCGGCCTTGAAGCCAGGCTTGCTTCCGGGCTCCGGACGGTACTGCTGGACGTGCGGTGGGTGCTGGGCGATCCGCATGGCCAGGACCACTACCTGGCGGAGCACCTGCCGGGCGCGGTGTTCGTTGACCTGGCCACGGAGCTTGCCGATCCGGCCGTGCCGGACCGGGGCCGGCACCCGCTGCCGTCCCGCGACCGTTTCCAGGAGTCGGCCCGCCGGTGGGGCCTGCGGAACGGTGACGTGGTGGTTGCCTACGATGACAGCGGGAACATGGCGGCGGCCAGGCTGTGGTGGATGCTGCGCGACGCCGGCGTCCGCGAGGTCTACCTGCTCGACGGCGGTTTGGGCGCCTGGCGTGCCGCCGGCCTGCCGCGTGAGGCGGGCCCGGTCCATCCCGTCCCCGGCGATGTTGAGCTGGGCACCGGGCAGATGCCCGTGGCCGACGCCGGTGCTGCCGCCACCTGGCCGCAGAGCGGCCTGTTGCTCGACGCGAGGGCGGGGGAGCGGTACCGGGGCGAGATTGAACCGGTGGATCCACGTGCCGGCCACATTCCCGGAGCAGTCAGCGCCCCCACCGCTGCGAACCTGGACCAGGCCGGGCGGTTCCTTGCCCCGGCCGAGCTGCGGCGGAGGTTCGAATCCCTGGGCGTGCAGGACGGCCGGCCGGTGGCCGTCTACTGCGGCTCCGGCGTCACCGCGGCGCATGAGGTGGCCGCACTGGAACTGGCCGGGTTTTCCGCTGCGCTCTACCCGGGCTCCTTCTCGGAGTGGTCCAACCGCCCGGACCTGCCGGTCGCCACCGGCGCGGAACCTGGGGACGGCGCGGCTCCGGGTGGAATCTCCGGCGGAGCCGGGGGTAGCGTCGCACTATGACACCAGGACGTCCCGTACCACCGCCCCTTGCCCATCCCATTCCGCCCGTGGCCGGAGCCGCGCCCGCAGCCGCCGGAACCCCAGCAGTCGCAGCCCCGGACTCCGGCGTGCGCGCCGCAGCGTACGGCGCCGTGTCCGGAGCCAGCGGGCTGGTGCCGCTGACGGTCGCCAGACGCGCCCCAAAACCGGACGATGTGGAAATCGCCATCGAGTTCTGCGGGCTCTGCCACTCCGACGTGCACGCCACCCGCGGAGAATGGGGCGGCCAGACATACCCCCTGGTCCCCGGCCACGAAATCGTGGGAACGGTCAGCAGGACCGGTTCGAACGTCACCGATTTCGCAGTGGGCGACCGCGTGGGCGTTGGCTGCATGGTGGACTCCTGCCGCGAATGCGAAAGCTGCCTGGACGGCCTTGAGCAATACTGCGAAAAGGGGATGACCGGCACCTACGGCGCAAAGGACCGGCGGAACGGGGACGCCATCACCCAGGGCGGTTATGCGTCGTCCATCGTGGTGGACCGCCGCTACGTCCTGCGCGTACCGGAATCGCTGGATCCGGCAGCCGCCGCGCCACTGTTGTGTGCCGGCGTCACCACATTTTCGCCGCTGCGCCACTTCGACGTGGAGGAAGGCGACGTGGTGGGCGTCGTGGGGCTTGGCGGGCTGGGCCACATGGCGGTCAAGCTGGCCAAGGCCATGGGCGCGAAGGTGGTGGTGTTCACTACATCCGAATCCAAGGTTGCGGCCGCCCTGGAACTGGGCGCGGATGAGGTTGTCCTGTCCCGCGATGAGGCCGCGATGGCCGCCGCGAACCGCAGCATCGACCTCATCATCGATACTGTGGCGGCCCCCCACGACCTGAACCCCTTTTTCCGCACCCTGCGCGTGGACGGCGCGCTCTTCCAGCTGGGGCTGCCCTCCGAAGCCATGCCGCCGGTCAATCCGGGTGCCCTGATCCGTCGCAGGATCGCCTATGCAGGCTCACTGATCGGCGGCATTGCCGAAACGCAGGAGATGCTCGACTTCTGCGCCGAGCACGGCGTGGTTGCCGATATCGAGATGGTGGCCGCCGGACAGCTGAATGAAGCCTACGACCGGATGGTCGCTGGAGACGTAAAGTACCGGTTCGTGCTGGACACCAGCACGCTGCAGGCAGCAGCCGAGGAGGCAGACGCATGAGCACCCTGTTCACAAAGATCCTGAAGGGCGAGATTCCCGGCCGGTTCGTCTGGCGCGAGGACGACGTCGCGGCGTTCCTTACCACCGGACCGCTTGCCGACGGCCACACACTGGTGGTCCCCACCGAAGAAGTGGACCGGTGGACTGACGCCACGCCGGAGACCCTGGCCAGGGTCATGGAAGTGGCACGGCGGATCGGTGCGGTCCAGGTGGACATCTTCCGCGCCCGGCGGGCCGGGCTGATCGTGGCCGGCTACGAGGTCAACCACCTGCATGCGCACGTGTGGCCGTCGCAAAGCATGGCCGACTTCGACTTCGGCTCAGCGGACCAGAATCCCGATCCCGCAGTACTGGATGCCAACGCCGAAAAGCTCCGCGAGGGCCTCCGGACGGCCGGCTACGGGGACTTCGTACCTGCGGCCTGACGTCCCGTCATCGTCCTGCGTGCCCGGCTTTTGCCGGCCGGGCACGCAGGACGCGCTGAGCAGCAGAAGGTGTTCAGGCCGGGGCGAGGGCCTTGTTCAGCACCGTTCGGATGCGCTTCTCGGACACGGAGTAGGCAGTTCCGAGCTCGACGGCGAACAGGCTCACCCGGAGTTCCTCGATCATCCAGCGCACCTGGGTTAACTCCCGTCCGGCACGCCGCCCCGGCAGCAGCGCCGACACGGCGTCGTCGTAGTCGTCTTCCAGCCGTTGCACCACTGCCATGTTCAGGGCATCCCGCTGCACGTTCCCGGGCAGGCGCTCCAGCCGCTTCTCGATGGCCGCAAGGTACCGCGGAAGCTGGCTGAGCTGGGCGTAGCCCGTGCGTGCCACAAAACCCGGGTACACCAGTTGCTCCAGCTGGCTCCTGACGTCGTTCAGCGCACTGATCAGGGCCAGGCTGGTGGTGCCCTTGAGCTGCTTTTCGATCCGCCGGGTGCTGGCCAGGATGCGCTCGACGACGGCCGTGACCGTGAAGACGGTGTCAATCAGTTCAGCGCGCACCAGCTCATACAGGGCGTCAAAGGCCTGGCGGTCCCAGGGCAGTTCCGGTGGCGTGAGCTTGTCGATGGCCGCCAGCGCACAGTCCGCGATCAGGGCCGACACCGAGCCGTGCGGGTTCTGGCTGAACGTGAGTTTCTCGGTGTTGCTCAGGTGCTCCAGGACGTAGCGGTCCGGCGCCGGAACGCGCAGTGCCAGCAGCCGGATCACCCCGCCGCGCATGGCGTCGAGCTGTTCTTCTGACGTCTGGAACACGCGCAAGGCTACCGTCTTGCCCTGGTCCACCAGCGCCGGATAACCGGTAACTGTGTGGCCCTTGACCATGCTGCTCACCTGGCGTTTGATGGTGCCGAAGGTCCATTCGGTCAGGCCTTCCTGCTCCACGAACCCTGCCGTGGCCGGGGCTCCCGGCACCCCGGCGCCCTGCTGACGGGCCGGTGGGCCGCCGTCGGACGCCTTTCCCTTCCGGCGCTGCCCGTTAGGGGCGGCTCCGGGCGCAGTGGAGGCCGGGGTGGCGCCAAGCGATTCGGCGATGGCACGCCGGGTGGCGGGGGCAAGCTGCTCCTGAAGCCCGGCGAGGTCCTTGCCCTCGCCCAGGACTTTGCCCTTGCTGTCCACCACCTTGAAACTGACGCGCAGGTGCGGGGGGACCGCGTCCCAGTTCCAGGAGCCGGGCGGGATGACCGCGCCGCGGATCCGCCGCAGCGCAAGCTCCAGCGAGGGCTCCAGATCGTCCGTGGCGGGATCGAAGTCGGACTCGAGGACGGCAACTGCCTGCCGGGCGACATCGGGGGCGGGGACGAAGTTCTTCCGGATCTGCTTGGGCAACGACTTGATCAGGGCGGTCACCAGCTCCACCCGCTGGCCGGGGATCAGCCACCGGAACGGGGCGTCGTCGAGCTGGTTCAGGAACAGGACCGGCACTTCGGCAGTGACGCCGTCGGACGGGTCGGGGGCTGAGCCCGGTGCCACCGGATGGAATTCGTACGTCAGCGGAAGCTCGAAGCCCTTGTGCAGCCAGGTCTTCGGGTAGGCGGAGACGTCCAGGTCGTCGGCGTCATCGCTGAGGAGCAGTGACTTGTCGTAATCCAGGAGGTCCGGGTTCTCCCGGCGGGCATCCTTCCACCACTTGTCGAAGTGCCGCTCGGACACCACGTCGGGGCCGATCCTGGCGTCGTAGAACTCGAACAGCGTTTCGTCATCCACCAGCAGGTCGCGGCGGCGCATGCGGGCCTCGAGTTCCTCCACCTCGTGCAGGAGCGCCCGGTTGCGGTGGAAGAACTTGTGGTGGGTACGCCAGTCGCCTTCCACCAGGGCATGCCGGATGAACAGCTCACGGGCAACCACCGGATCCACCCGGCCGTAGTTGATCCGCCGCTGGGCGATGATCGGAACGCCGTAGAGGGTGACCTTTTCGTAGGCCATGACCGCGCCCTGCCTGGTGGACCAATGGGGTTCGCTGTAGCTGCGCTTCACCAGGTCCGGGGCCACCTGCTCAGCCCATACCGGATCGAATTTGGCGGCCACCCTGGCCCAAAGCCGGCTGGTCTCCACCAGCTCGGCCGCCATGACAAACGTGGGGGACTTCTTGAACAGCGCCGATCCGGGGAAGATCGCGAAGCGGCTGCCCCGGGCGCCGGCGTATTCGCGCTTGCGCTCGTCCAGGATGCCGATGTGGCTAAGGAGTCCGGAGAGCAGGCTGATATGGATGCCGTCGTGGTTGCCCACGGGATCCGCCAGGCGCTTGTTGTCCAGCGTGATCCCCAGCGGACGGGCAAGCTGGCGCAGCTGGGTGAAGAGGTCCTGCCACTCCCGCACCCGCAGGTAGTTGATGAACTCGGCGCGGCACAGCCGCCGGAAGGCCGATGACGAGAGCTCCTGCTGCTTCTCCTGCAGGTAGTTCCAGAGGTTGAGGTAGCCGGTGAAGTCAGAGTTTTCGTCCCGGAAGCGGTTGTGCTTTTCCGCGGCAAGTTGCTGCTTGTCGGTGGGCCGTTCGCGCGGGTCCTGGATGGTAAGCGCGGCAGCCAGCACCATGACCTCGCGGACGCAGCCGCGCTTTCCCGCTTCCACGATCATGCGGCCCAGGCGCGGATCCACGGGCAGCTGGGCAAGTTTCTGCCCGACGGCGGTGAGGCCGCCGCCCTGCGGCCCGCCCCTGCCGCCGGCTGCTTCAGCCTTGGTCCCGGTACCTTGGGAGCGCGGGGGAGCCAGGGCGCCGAGCTCGCGAAGGAGGGTGACGCCGTCGTTGATGGCCCGGGTTTCCGGCGGTTCGACGAAGGGGAAGTCCTCCACGTCCTTGGGCCCCCTTGCCACGCCCATGGCGGTCATCTGGAGGATGACGGCGGCGAGGTTGGTCCGCAGGATCTCAGGATCGGTGAACCGGGGCCGGGATTCGAAGTCTTCCTCGGAGTACAGCCGGATGGCGATGCCGTCGGACACGCGGCCGCAGCGGCCCGAGCGCTGGTTGGCCGACGCCTGCGAGACGCGCTCGATGGGCAGGCGCTGGACCTTGGTGCGGTGCGAGTACCGGGAAATGCGGGCGGTGCCGGTATCGATGACGTATTTGATGCCCGGAACTGTCAGTGACGTTTCCGCCACGTTGGTGGCCAGCACGATGCGTCGCTTGCTGCCCGGATGGAACACCTTGTGCTGCTCCTGCAGGCTCAGGCGCGCAAACAGGGGAAGGATCTCGGTGTTGGCCAGCCTGCGGTTGGACTGGATGCGGGCCTGCAATGCTTCCGCGGCGTCCCGGATTTCGCGCTCGCCGGAGAAGAACACCAGGATGTCCCCCGGGGCTTCGGCGGCAAGTTCGTCCACGGCATCGCAGACGGCGTCCAGCGGATCGCGGTCTTCCTCAAGTTCGTCGTCAGAGGCGTCTTCTTCGTCCGCTTTCGGCTGCGAGAGGGGGCGGTAGCGGATTTCCACCGGGTAGGTCCGGCCGGACACCTCAACAATGGGGGCAGGGTCGTCCGGGGTGCCGAAGTGCTTGGCGAACCGTTCGGGATCAATGGTGGCCGAGGTGATGATGACCTTCAGGTCCGGCCGCTGGGGGAGGACCCGCTTGAGGTAGCCCAGGATGAAGTCGATGTTGAGGCTGCGTTCGTGCGCCTCGTCAATGATGATGGTGCTGTATTTCCGCAGCAGTTTGTCCCGCTGGATCTCGGCGAGCAGGATGCCGTCGGTCATGAGTTTGACCTTGGTCGCCTTGCTGACCTCACCCGTGAACCGGACCTGGAAGCCTACTTCCTGCCCGATCTCGACACCGAGCTCCTCCGCGATGCGCTCCGCCACGGTCCGCGCTGCCAGCCGGCGGGGCTGGGTGTGCCCGATGAGGCCTTTCTCGCCCAGTCCCAGTTCCAGGCACATTTTGGGGATCTGGGTGGTCTTTCCGGAGCCGGTCTCGCCGGCGATGATGGTCACCTGGTTGGCGGCGATGGCGGCCATCAGGTCCTCGCGGCGCTCGGAAACCGGCAGCTCGGCGGGATAGGAGATATGAAAAGTCATGGCTGCAGACAGTCTACTGCCGTAGGGAACCGCCCCTTCGTCGTTTCCCGGCCGCCGCCCGCCCTCAGCCGGGCCCGTCGGTGTCCGCGCCGGGAAGTGGTCCGCCGGCTTCCTCCGCGGCGGCCCGCGCGGTATCAACCAGGATGCGCCATGGACCGGTGAGGGCATGCTCGGGCAGGGCAGCCCTGCGCTGCCCGGCCGTGATGGAGTAGATGAAGCGGTCCGGCCGGGGCGCCTCGAAGGCCGCCGCGGCTGCCCGTGGAGTGCTGGGAACCGCATCCCACGGGCAGGCCTCGACAATGGGCTGCCACTGGCTGAGGTCGCTGTCCGTCCGGGCGTCCACCGTCCACACGCGAGTGATTGCCGCGATCCCGCCGGTGCGCTCCACCTTGATCTTCATGGCCTGGCCCCTGGGCTTCCATACGGCCCGGGGCCAGTGAGTGGGCCGCCGGGCAGTGGTTAAACCTTGACCTTCACAGTTTCCCACGCCGCCCCCACGGCGTCATGCTCCGGGGACTCCGGACCAAAAAGGTCGGCGGCAGCGCGGACCGTGGCACGGGCAAAGACGGTGAACGTGGCGGCGGGCGGCAGGGAACCGTTGGTCAGGGTCTCGTACCAGATCCGGCCCGGAGCCTCCCACGCGCAGCCGCCCAGTGCCTCCGCCACCAGGTAGAAGGCGCGGTTGGGGATGCCGGAGTTGATATGTACGCCGCCATTGTCCGCGCTGGTCCGGACGTAGGAGTCCATGGAGTCAGGCTGCGGGTCCTTGCCCAGCACGTCGTCGTCGTACGCGGTCCCCGGCGCCTTCATGGACCGCAGGGCCCGCCCCTGGACCTTGGACGTGAAGAGCCCTTCCCCGATCAGCCAGCTGGCCTGCGCGGTGGTCTGGTTCTTGACGTACTGCTCAACGAGCGCGCCGAAGACGTCGGACATGGATTCGTTCAGGGCACCCGCCTGGTTGCGGTACACAAGCCCCGCCGAGTACTGGGTGACCCCGTGTGCCAGCTCGTGACCGATGACGCTGACGGATTTGGTGAAGCGCTCGAAGACGTCGCCGTCGCCATCGCCGAAGACCATCTGGCTGCCGTTCCAGAAGGCATTATCGTACAGCTTGCCGAAGTGCACCGTGGCGTCCAGCTTCAGCCCTCGGCCGTCCACCGAATCCCGCCCGAAGGCGTCGGCATACAGCCTGTGCGTGTTCCCCAGCCCGTCATAGGCCTCGTCCGTAGCGGCATCGCCGGTGGCGGGTCCGCCTTCTTCGCGGGCAGGCCTGCCCGGGAGGGTTTCGTCCCCGCCGGCGTCGTAGACGGCGCGGTTGACGGGTCCTGGCTTTTCCGGCCGCAGGCCCGGCGGAAGGGCCGGAACAGCCTGCGAACGCGCAGCCTGGAACGATTCGACGTGGCCCAGCGCCTTCCTGGCGGCGCTTGCCGCGGACGAGAACTCCGGCGCATCCTGCTGCGCCAGCCGCCGCAGCATGTACGGCGGAATGATTGAACAGAATGGAACGTGCATGGCGTACCCCCTCAACTAGGTGAAATCAGCCTAAGAGGAGCCACCGACAATGACAGGGACGCCACCGGCACGAATTCAGCAGCCGCCGGGCGCTGGAGCGGGCAGGGCTGGGTACGGTAGGCGCATGGCTGAAACCGAAAAGCGAACAAAATCCAGCTCCACCCTGCTGACTGTCATCATCGCCTTCGTGGCGAATGTGCTCGTGGCGGCGGCAAAGTCAGTGGCCGCTGTCCTTTCCGGCTCGGCCTCGATGGCCGCGGAGGCAGCGCATTCCTGGGCGGATACCGGAAACCAGGTGTTCCTGTTCTTCGCGGAGCGCCGCTCTGCCCGGCCGCGGGACAAGAGCCACCCCATGGGATACGGCCGGGAAGCCTATGTCTGGTCGATGTTCGCCGCGTTCGGCCTTTTTACCGCCGGGGCAGTGGTGTCCATCATGCACGGCATCCAGGAGATCATTGCCCCTGAACCGGCGGCGGATTTCACCGTGGCGTACATCGTCCTTGCCGTGGCCTTCGTCTTCGAGGGAGTCTCCTTCGTCCAGGCGTTCCGCCAGACCCGGAAGGCGGCCCACGAGCTGGAACGGCACACCCTTGAACAGGTCCTGATCAGCTCCGATCCCACCCTGCGCGCGGTCTTCGCCGAGGATGCCGCCGCGCTGATCGGCCTCGTGGTGGCGTTCGTGGGCGTATTCCTGCACCAGGTCACCGGCTCGCCCCTGCCGGACGCGATCGGTTCGATCGTCGTCGGCGTGTTGCTCGCCGTCGTCGCGGTTGTCCTGATCGACCGCAACAGGCGCTTCCTGGTGGGCCAGGGCGTCACCCCGGACATCGAGCGCTCCATGGCCCGGCGGGTGCTGGAGCACCGCGACATCGCCCGGCTCACCTACCTGCACCTGGAATTCGTCGGCCCGCGCAAGCTGTACCTGGTGGCGGCGGTGGATCTGGAGGGGGACCACCCGGAGCACGAGGTGGCGGTGGCCCTGCGCCGGATTGAGCGTGAGCTGGAGGACCACGAAACGGTAGAGGAAGCCGTCCTGACCCTGGCAACCCTTGACGAGGCAGCCCTGCGTTTCTGAGCCGGCGCCTTCCGGCGGCCCGGACCGGCAGGGGGCAGGACGCACGGGAACGAAAAACCCCCGCCGCTTCAAGAAGCGGCGGGGGTTTCCATGTGCCCTCGGTAGGATTCGAACCTACGGCCTTCTGCTCCGGAGGCAGACGCTCTATCCCCTGAGCTACGAGGGCAAATTCCGGATATCCTGCCGTTCCCGGCGGGACGTCCTAGAGCTTAGCAGGAAGGTGGCCCGCAAGGGAAAACCGCCGCCCGGACCAGTCCAGGGTGGTTGCCGAAGCAGCCTCAGTAGCCCGAGAAAGAGTCCGTCCGGACCCGCCGCGCCCCGGCCCGCCTGGCCGCGCGGCGGAGGGATGCGACGCTTGCGGGCGAGCCGGAAACGTAAACCTCCCGGCGGTCGATATCCGGGACAAGCGCTGCAAGCGCCGTTCCATCCAGCCGGCCGGACGCGCCGGCGGACGCGGAGGCCAGGCCGGCAGGCGGGTCGGAGCCATCCGCCAGCCGCACCAGTACACGCATGCCGGACGTCCCGAGTTCTTCCGCGTAGGCCACCTCATCAGCGCTCCTGGCCAGGAGCAGGAGCACAGCGTCCCGCTCCCGCAGGGCCCCGGAAGACAGGTGGGACACAAATGGCGTGATGCCGATGCCCGCCGCGATGAGCAGAACCGGCCGGCGGGGATCCCGCGGCAGGACGAAGTCGCCGCCCACCGCCGTGGCTGTCACTTCGTCCCCCGGCTGCAGCGCCAGGAGCGCCGCCTTTGCCGCAGACAGAGGGCCCGCCGTCCGGACGCCAAATTTCACCAGGCGCTCGCCGGGGGAGCCGGTCAGGCTGAACACCCGGCGCCGGCCTTTTCCATCCGGCCTGGCCTGCGGCAGGTCCAGCTCCATGTACTGTCCGGGGAGGAAACGTACCGGGCGGGCGGGCTCGAACGAGAACTCGGCGGTGGTGGGCGTCAGCGGGCGGCTCCCTGCGAACCGGAGCTTTACGGCCCCGCGCTGGCCCGCCAGGAAAGCCAGCAGGTTGCCCGCCAGCAGCGCCGCCTCCGGGGAGTTGGCCACAATGCCCAGGTTCCACGGCACCGCGAAGAGCACCCCAACCACAGCTGCAAGTGCCAACTGCTGGGGCCGCCGCGGCGGCAATGTCAGGGGCTCGGTCAGCATGAAGCCCACAAAGAAGAGCACAGGACGCTGGGCGAGGGCCTGCCAGACGCCCATCCCGGCCGTCATCCCCGAGCGAAGCAGTTCAAGGGTAATGATCGCGGTGGCTGCCCCCGTGAACACGGATGCCATCAGCACCTTGCGTGTCCGGTGCAGGACCACCAGCACGCCCGGGACCAGCACCCAGAGCATGGCCGGCGTCGCGGCCCACCACGTGGCGATGTTCAGCCCGGTGAGTCCGGTGGCAAACGCGCCGGCCGCGGCGGGATTGAATATGTGCCGTCCGCGCCACGCCAGTGCGTATTTGGACGCCGACGCCAGCACGCACGCCAGCGCCACCCCCGCCAGGTCCCTCGGTTGCAGGGACGGCCAGAACAGGAAATAGAGCAGCAGGCCGGTGATCAGCGAGGACTCGGTATGGGGGTTGACCCGGAAGAGTGCCGCCAGGGCCCGGTTGGCGGCGTAGGTCAAGCCCAGGCACAGCGCCAGGTGTGCCAGCATTTCCGGGATTCCGAACGTCAGCCAGCCCAGCACATTCAGCAGCAGGCTGTAGGCGGCGAGTACTGCCAGGACCACAAGGATGAGCCGGTACATGGTGAACCTGCCCACGGCGGTGCCTATCCGGCCCGTCAGGGAGGGTGCCGGACCGGTTTGTGGTGTGTCCACGGGGCTCATGCGAACAGCTTCCCTTCGAATTCGGTGGAATAGGCTGCGCTGCCGTCGGAAAAGACCGTCAGCCAGGAAAAGTCGAACGCCTCCTGGAGCAGGGCGCCCGGAACGAAGAAGAGGGCGGTGGCGAGGGCATCGGCAACCATGGCCGTCTCCGCCAGTGCCCAGGTGGCGACGGCGGTCCGGACCGGCTGCCCAGTGGTTCCGTCCAGGACGTGGTGCAGTCCGTCGCCCCAGGCGCGCCGGTTGGCGGCCGAGGCACACAGGGCCCGGCCCTCCAGGTCCACCACGCCAATCGCCTGTGCCGGGTTGTAGGGGTGTTCAAGCGCCACGCTGACGGGTCCGGTTCCGCGGGCCAGCAGGTCCCCGCCGGCATCAATGACGAACCCGCCCACACCGGCGGCCGCCAGCTCCTGCGCCAGCAGGTCCACCAGCAGGCCCTTGCCGGCGGCGCCAATGTCCAGGACCACAGGGGCGCCGGCAGTCAGGACCGTTCCGGACCACGTGAGGACCGATTCCCAGTCCGGTGCCGGGAGCGGCGGCCCCGCTGCCCGGAGGGAGTACGCTGCGTCATACCCCAGTCGCTCCAGGCTCCCGCCTATGAGGGGTGTCATGGCGCCGTTCGTCAGGTCGTAAAGCTGCCGGTACAGCTCACCCAGTGGCGCGGCCTCCTCCGGGAAGGAGTAGCGTCCGGGCCGCCGGGCCATGGCTGCAACGCGGGAGTCGGCGCGGAAACGGGACCACTCGCCGTCGAACTTTTCCACCCTGCCCAGGACCCGTGTCCGCACGGCTGCGGGCAAGGGCAGGGGAGTGGTGATGTGCCAGCCGGTGCCGATCGCCTGGAACGAAAAGTCTTCCTGGTCCGTCGCGGACACCGCCTAGTGCGCCTCCGCCTTGATCTTCTCCAGCGCCTGGTTGAACCCTCCGCTGGTCAGTGAGGACCCGGAAACCTTGGAGACGTTGAGTTCATCGATGTTCCTGCCCACCACCTGGGCTGCGATGCCCCCGGCGAACTGGCCCTGGAATTTGCGGGTGTTGGGGTTGGACGGGTGCTGGCTGATCTGGACGTCCGTGACTTTTCCCGCTGCCAGCGTCAGCTGAACACCCACCGTTTCCGTGCCGTTGGGCGAGACGTAGTTGCCGTCCGCACTGTAGGTGCCGTCTTTGTAGGTGCCGCCGCTGCCGGCCAGGGCGGAGGATCCGGCAGTGGGGGCGCCCGGTGCCGCGGCAGTACCGGGGGTGCTGTCGGCGGTGGACGGCGCGCAGCCCGCCACGATTCCCGCCAGGGACAGCCCTGCGATACCGGCGAAGAGGCTTCTCCGGAGCAGGACTGTGGAAACAGAAGGGCCTTTCAAGGACAAATCACTCCCGGGAGTGATGGGGCTTTTAGGGATGGAGGGTCTCATGAAGGCTCTCGTTTCTCTGTGGGCTGTTCACTTCCGTGGGGCTGCCACCTGCTGTGGGGCGGCGCCGTGCGGCAGTGGCTACGGTTGAGTCAACGCCGGATCCGCCCGAATGGTTCACGGAACCGGCCCGGAAGATTCCTTTTCCACGCCGCGGGGGGCGTGCACAGCCCAAATTCTTTGCTGTCACTGGCCCCCGGTACGCTAGAGGGGTGACTCCCGAAGAACTTTCCCTCGCCATATCCGCCTGCCTCAAGGACGCCGTCGCCGCCGGCGATATCGACCTTGCGGCATCAGCCATTCCGGCTGAGGTGCGCGTGGAGCGACCCAAGAACCGGGACCACGGCGACTGGGCCACCAACATCGCCCTCCAGCTCGCCAAGCAGGCCGGCACCAACCCGCGCGAATTCGCCGCCGTCCTCAGCAGCCGGCTCAAGTCCATCGACGGCGTCTCCGCCGTGGATATCGCCGGGCCCGGATTCCTGAACATCACCGTGGACGCCGCAGCCGCCGGTGCCCTGGCCAAGGCCATCGTCGAGGCCGGCAAGGACTACGGCACCAACACTGCGCTCGCCGGACGCACCGTCAACATGGAGTTCGTCTCCGCCAACCCCACCGGGCCGCTGCACATCGGGCACACCCGCTGGGCCGCCCTGGGCGACTCGATCGCCCGCGTGCTGCGCGCTTCGGGCGCTGATGTCACCGCGGAGTACTACATCAACGACGCCGGCTCGCAGATGAACACCTTCGCCAACTCCGTCTACTCCCGCCTGCACGGCCTTCCGGTGCCGGACGGCGGCTACCCCGGGCAGTACATCGCCGAGCTTGGCCATGAAGTCCTCACCGCGCACCCGGACATCCGTGAGCTCACCGAAGTGGCCGCCCTGCCGGTCATCCGGGCCGCCGCCTACGAGGCCCAGATGAAGGACATCAAGGCCACCCTGGCGGACTTCGGCGTCGAGTTCGACGTCTTCTTCTCCGAGCAGGAGCTGCACGACGCCGGCGCCATTGAGAGTGCCGTGGCGCGCCTTCGCGAGCAGGGCCACGTGTTCGACGACGGTGGTGCGGTGTGGCTGCGGACCACGGACTTTGGCGACGACAAGGACCGCGTCATGATCCGCGCCAACGGCGAGCCCACGTACTTCGCCGCGGACGCTGCCTACTACCTGTCCAAGAAGGACCGTGGCTTCACGGAGAAGATCTACCTCCTGGGCGCCGACCACCACGGCTACATCAACCGGCTCAAGGCCATCGCCGCCGCTGCCGGTGACGATCCCGAGGTGAACATCGAAGTCCTGATCGGCCAGCTGGTGTCCGTCAACGGCGCTAAGCTGTCCAAGCGCGCCGGCAACATCATCGAACTCAAGGACCTGATCGACTGGCTGGGCAAGGACGCCGTCCGCTACTCCCTGGCACGGTTCCCCGCCGACTCGCCGCTGACCCTTGATCCGGAACTGCTGAAGAAGCACAGCAACGAGAATCCGGTGTTCTACGTCCAGTACGCCCACGCCCGCTCCCGGGGCGCCGCGCGCAACGCTGTGGCCGCCGGCGTCGAACGCCAGGTGGACGGCCAGGACAGCTTCGATGCGTCGCTCCTGGACCACGCCACGGAAAACGAGCTGCTGTCCTACCTGGGCAGCTACCCGTCCATCGTGGCCAAGGCTGCCGAACTGCGCGAACCGCACCGCGTGGCGCGCCACCTGGAGGCCATCGCAGGGGCGTACCACCGCTGGTACGACGCCTGCCGTATTGCCCCCATGGGTGAAGAACCCGTCACGGACCTCAACCGCACCCGGCTCTGGCTTAATGACGCCACCAGCCAGGTGTTGGCGAACGGCCTTGACCTGCTGGGCGTTTCCGCGCCGGAACGGATGTAGGACCCATGACGCACACAGCAGCACAGGGCTCTCCGCTTGCCCCGGAGTGGCTTGCCGTTCCGGATGACCTCAATGCCCTCCACGAACCGATGTGGGCCGGCGACGCAGCGCGCAACGCCGACGGTGAACTCGCCATTGGCGGCATCCCCGTCAGCGAGTTGCAGCGGCAATACGGGACCCCGCTTTTCGTGATGAGCGAGAACGACTTCCGTGCCCGGGCCAGGGCATTCAGCGACGCGTTCAACAACGCCTTCGCGGATATCTGCGGGGGAGTGGACGTCTACTACGCCGGCAAGTCGTTCCTCTGCACCGCGGTGGTCCGCTGGGTGGAGGAAGAGGGGCTGCGGCTGGACACGGCCTCGGGCGGGGAACTCGCCGTGGCCTACCGGGCCGGAATTCCCGGGGCGGACGTCGCCCTGCACGGCAACAACAAGTCCGACGGCGAGATCCACAGGGCGCTTGACATGGGCCTGGGGCGGATTGTGGTGGACAGCCTCGATGAGCTCGTGCGCGTCGGTGCGATCGCGCAGGGGCGCGGGGAGCAGGCGAAGGTCATGCTGCGGCTCACCCCCGGCGTGCATGCCCACACGCACGAATTCATCGCCACCGCCCACGAGGACCAGAAGTTCGGCCTGTCCATGGCGGCCGACACCACCGATGAAGCCGGGATCTCCGCTGCCGAGGAAGCGGTGGCCGCTGCATCAGCGCATCCCGGTATCGAGTTGCTGGGCCTGCACTGCCACATCGGCTCCCAGATCTTCGAGCCGGACGGCTTTGCGCTGGCCGCCGAGAAGCTGCTGCGGTTCCTTGCCGCCATGCAGGAAAAGTACTCCATCATCCTGCCGGAGCTGGACCTTGGCGGCGGCTACGGGATCGCCTACACGCCGGTGGACACCCCGCGCCCTGCCGCGGAGATCGCCAACGCGATGGCCGCCGTCGTGCGTTCCACGTGCGGCGAACTGGGCATTGACGCGCCGCGCATCTCCATTGAACCGGGACGTGCGATCGTTGGCAGCACTACCTTCACCCTGTACGAAGTGGGCACGCTGAAGACGGTCCGCGTGGACGCACCCGGCTCGTCCGGTGACGGTGACGCGGGCAACAACGTTACGTATCCCCGCCGGTATGTTTCGGTGGACGGCGGCATGAGCGACAACGCCCGCCCGGTGCTGTACGACGCGGATTATTCGGCAGTCCTGGCCTCCCGCACCTCCAGCGCCGCCCCGCAGCTGTCCCGCGTAGTGGGCAAACATTGCGAGAGCGGCGACATAGTTGTTAGAGATGTATATCTGCCCGAGGACGTGGCAGCCGGTGATCTGCTTGCTGTACCGGGAACCGGCGCCTACTGCTGGGCCCTCTCGAGCAACTACAACTATCTGGCCCGGCCGGGCGTTGTCGCGGTGCGCGACGGATCTTCCCGGCTGATTGTCCGCGGGGAAACCGAAGAAGATCTGCTGAACCGCGACATGGGAGCCTGAATGACGGAAATGCGAACGCTGAAAGTAGCCCTGCTGGGCTGTGGCAACGTTGGAGCCCAGGTTGCGCGGATCCTCATTGAGGACGCCGACGCCCTCGCTGCCCGCACCGGTGCCCGCCTGCAGCTCAGCGGCATCGCCGTGCGCAACGTCAACGCTGCCCGCGACGTGGACCTGCCGCAGGAGCTCTTCACCACCGACGCCGAAACCCTCGTCAAGGACGCGGACCTGGTGATCGAACTGATGGGCGGCATCGAGCCTGCCCGCACCCTGATCCTCTCCGCGCTGCGCAACGGCGCCTGCGTTGTCACCGGCAACAAGGCACTCCTGGCCCAGGACGGCCCCACCCTCTACGAAGAAGCGGACAAAGCCGGCGTCCAGCTGTCCTACGAGGCCGCGGTGGCCGGCGCCATCCCGATCCTGCGCCCCATCCGCGACAGCCTCTCGGGCGACCGCATCACCCGGGTGCTGGGCATCGTCAACGGCACCACCAACTTCATCCTTGACCAGATGGACACCACCGGCGCCCAGTTCGCCGATGCCCTCGCCGAAGCCCAGCGCCTTGGCTACGCGGAAGCGGACCCCACTGCCGACGTCGAAGGCCACGACGCCGCCGCCAAGGCCGCCATCCTCGCGTCACTGTCCTTCCACACCCGCTTTGCGCTGGACGATGTCCACTGCGGGGGAATCACGTCCGTCAGTGCTTCGGACATCGCCGCCGCAAAGGACGCCGGCTTCGTCATCAAGCTGCTGGCCATCGCGGAGAAACTGACCGACGCCGACGGCAAGGAAGGCGTGTCCGTCCGCGTGCACCCCACCCTGCTGCCGCGCGAACACCCGCTGGCCGCCGTCCGCGGTGCCTTCAACGCGGTATTCATCGAGGCCGAAAACGCCGGAGAGCTGATGTTCTACGGCCAGGGCGCCGGGGGCACCGCGACGGCATCCGCTGTCCTGGGCGACCTCGTGTCAGCAGCCAGGCGCCTGGTCCTGGGCGGTCCCGGCCGCACCGAAACCACCACGGGCCACGTTCCCGCGCTGCCCATCGACGCGGCCACCACGAGTTACTACATTGGCCTGGACGTCGCCGACCAGCCCGGCGTCCTGGCAAAGATCGCCCAGCTCTTCGCCGAGCACGGCGTCTCCATCGAAATCATGCGGCAGACCATCCACCGCGATTCAGCTTCCAACGTGGAGTCGGCCGAACTGCGGATCGTCACCCACCGTGCGTCAGAGGCTGCCCTCGCAGCCACCGTCGAGGCCGTGAAGGGCCTGGACGTCATCAATTCAGTTACATCCGTTTTGCGGGTAGAAGGAGTCTAAGTGGCTCACCAATGGCGCGGTGTCATCCGCGAATACGCTGACCGTCTGCCCGTGACGGAGTCCACCAGGGTCATCACCCTGGGCGAGGGCGGCACCCCGCTGGTGCACGCGCAGAAGCTCTCCGAACTCACCGGTTCCGAGGTCTACCTCAAGGTGGAAGGCATGAACCCCACCGGCTCCTTCAAGGACCGTGGCATGACCATGGCGATGACGGCAGCAGTTGCCTCCGGCGCGAAGGCCGTTGTGTGCGCTTCCACCGGCAACACGTCCGCCTCTGCTGCTGCCTACGCTACGGCCGCCGGCCTTAAGTGCGCGGTGCTGGTGCCCGAAGGCAAGATCTCCATGGGCAAGCTCAGCCAGGCGATCGCCCACGGGGCCACCCTGCTCCAGGTGGACGGCAACTTCGACAACTGCCTGGACATAGCCCGCAAGCTGGGGGAGTCCTACCCCGTCTTCCTGGTGAACTCGGTAAATCCCGCCCGCATCCAGGGCCAGAAGACCGGCGCCTTCGAAGTGGTCGATTCCCTGGGTGACGCACCGGACATCCACGTTCTGCCCGTGGGCAACGCCGGCAACATCACGGCCTACTGGAAGGGCTATAAAGAGTACTCCGCTCCCTTCGAATCGGAGACGGCCGGTACCCTTCCCGCCGTATCCACCAGGACACCTGCCATGTGGGGCTTCCAGGCCGCCGGTGCCGCCCCCTTCGTCGCAGGCCACCCCATCACGGAACCGGACACCATCGCCACTGCCATCCGCATTGGAAACCCGGCGTCCTGGGACGGTGCCGTCGGCGCCCGTGACGAATCCGGCGGGCTCATCGAGGCCGTCACCGATGAGGAGATCCTGAACGCCCACCGCTGGCTGTCGTCCAAGGAAGGCGTCTTCGTGGAGCCCGGTTCCGCCGCAGGCGTGGCCGGACTGCTCAAGAAGCACGCCGCCGGCGAGGTCCCCAGCGGAAAAACCATCGTCATCACCGTCACAGGCCACGGACTCAAGGATCCCCAGTGGGCCTTGCGCACCGAGGACGGCAGCGATGTTCAGCCGGTCAAGGTCCCCAACGACGTCGTCACCGTAGCCGCTGAGCTGGGACTGGAAGAAAAATAACCTTGGACACCACCTCGCAGGCCGCCGTCGGACTGCAACTGATTGAGCCGGGCCAGCGCGTCACTGTCCGCGTCCCCGCCACCACGGCCAACCTTGGTCCCGGCTACGACAGCCTGGGGCTTGCCCTGGCCCTGCACGACACCCTGACCGTGGAAAGCCTGGACACGGACGAACTCGTCTTTGACCTGCGCGGTGAAGGGGCGGAAACCCTTCCCCGGGATGCCAGCCACCTGGTGATCCGGGCCATGGATGCGGCCTTTGAACGGCTGGGCTTCCGCCACGGCGGCCTGAAGGTGACTGCCGAAAACGTCAACCCGCACGGCAGGGGACTGGGCTCGTCCGCCTCGGCGGTCGTGGCGGCTGTGTCTGCTGCCAATGCCATGGTTCCAGGGGAAAACCAGCGCGGCCGCGACTGGATCCTGCAGCTTACCAGCGAAATGGAAGGCCACCCGGACAACGTCGCACCCGCGATTTTCGGCGGACTGGCGCTGTCATGGCAGGACAGTGAGCAGTACAGCAGCACCACTGCCACCGTGACCGGTTCGATCATCCCCATCGTGGCGGTACCCGACTTCGAACTGTCCACCGAAGCCGCCCGCGCCCTGCTGCCCGCATCAGTGGGACACCATGCGGCGGCCATGAATTCGGGCCGTGCGGCGCTGCTGATCCATGCATTGACGCAAAAGCCTGAGTTTCTCCTGCCGGGCACCGAGGACTACCTGCACCAGAGCTACCGGGCGGAAGCCATGCGGCCCAGCGCGGCGCTCATCGGCGCCCTCCGTAAAGCAGGCTACGCAGCAGTGGTGTCCGGCGCCGGGCCAACCGTCCTGGTGCTGGCCAACGGCGAAGCGAAGGCCAGTGAGGCACTGGCCTTCATTGAGGCCTTTACATCGGAGAACACGCCGGACATTGGCTGGCGCGTGCTGAAGCTCGCAGTGGACGTTGAAGGTGCTAAGGTGGACGTGCACCGGCGGTAATTCCGCCTATCTGATCTGCTCCTGCATTCAGTTGCTGTTTGATCTACCACTGTGAATGTATTCCGGTGCCACCTGCTTGGTCTGTCGCAGGAATCTGCAGCATCCAACTGCCCCTGAAGCGTCAGTCAGGCGTTGCGCCGTGGGCGCAGCGCAAGGTGAATCAGTATCCGGCCCTGCTGGCCGAAATCCAACCGGCAAGGCTGAAATCCGGCTGCAGATCTGAACTGCAGCCCAGATCAAATCATCGCGTCCAGCTCCCAGTCTGGACGCCGTCGAGGGGGAAGGATCCTTCGTGACCGAAACCACTGAGCTGTCGCCAGCTGTGGAACACACAACTTCTGCTGCCGAATCATCGGCCGCACCCGCCAAGAGCAGTGGCCTCGCCGGCCTGAAGCTCGCCCAGCTGCAGGCCCTCGCCAGCCAGCTCGGTATCTCCGGCGGCTCCCGCATGCGCAAGGGGGACCTGGTTTCGGCCATCTCCGCCCACCGCGCAGGGACCCTGACCGTTAAGACTCCTGCGAAGGCAACGGAAAAGGCTCCGGAAAGCAGCGTGGCTCCTGCCGCAGCCGCTCCGGAGGCCGCTGCCGCGGAAGCTCCTGCCGCTGAAGGCACCCGTGCCCGCGGCCGCGGCCGCAGCCGCCGTGCTGTCAGTGACGGCGTGGTTGCCCCGGCAACCGAAGCTCCCGTCGTGGAAACCGCTGCCGCACCTGCCGCCGCAGCCGTCGAGGCGCCGTCGGCCGCCCCCGCGGAAACCACCGAGGCAACGGAAGGCGCCCCCGAGCGCCGCCAGCCGCGCACCCGCAACCGCCGCCGCGGCGAAGCCGCTGCCGCCTCCGTCCAGGAAGCCCCGGTGGAAACCCCGGCAGAGCAGCCGGCCGCGGAACAGCGTGCAGGCGAACAGCGTGCAGGTGAACAGCGCACCGAAACCCCCGCAGAAGCAGGGGACGCCAGCCAGCGCACCGAACGCCGTGACGGCGGCCGCACCCGCGGCCGTGACAACACCCGCGATTCCGATGGCGGCCGCGACAATGCCGGCAGCCGCGAAGCCGGCCAGCGCGATGGCAGCCGGGACAACCGCGACAACGACGACGCCGACGGCGGAAGCCGCCGCAACCGCCGTAACCGCCGCGACCGGAATGACCGCAACGACCGTTCCGGCGGCCAGGACCGGGACAACTCGCGCAACGACCGCTTCCGCGACCGCAACGACCGCCGTCGCGGCCGCAACCAAGGCCCGGACGTAGACGACGTCGAGGTCACCGACGACGACGTGCTGCTGCCGGTCGCCGGCATCCTCGACGTCCTGGAGAACTACGCGTTCATCCGCACCTCCGGTTACCTGCCCGGCCCCAACGACGTCTACGTCTCCCTGGCCCAGGTCAAGAAGTACAACCTGCGCAAGGGTGACGCCGTGGTAGGCGCAATCCGTGCACCGCGCGAAGGCGAAGACCGCAGCCAGCAGTCCAACCGCCAGAAGTTCAACGCCCTGGTCCGCGTCACGTCCGTCAATGGCAAGACGCCGGAAGAACTCAAGGACCGCGTCGAATTCGCCAAGCTGGTTCCGCTGTACCCGTCGGAGCGCCTGCGCCTCGAGACCGACCCCAAGAAGATCGGCCCCCGTGTCATCGACCTCGTCGCCCCGATCGGCAAGGGCCAGCGCGGCCTGATCGTCTCCCCGCCCAAGGCCGGCAAGACGCTCATCCTGCAGTCCATCGCCAACGCGATCACCACCAACAACCCTGAGGTCCACCTCATGATGGTGCTGGTTGACGAACGGCCCGAAGAAGTCACGGACATGCAGCGCACCGTCAAGGGTGAGGTCATTGCCTCCACCTTCGACCGTCCCGCAGACGACCACACCACCGTGGCCGAACTTTCCATCGAACGCGCCAAGCGCCTCGTGGAAATGGGCATGGACGTGGTGGTCCTGCTGGACTCCATGACCCGCCTGGGCCGTGCCTACAACCTGGCAGCACCGGCCTCCGGCCGCATCCTGTCCGGTGGTGTGGACTCCGCAGCCCTCTACCCGCCCAAGCGCTTCTTCGGTGCCGCCCGCAACATCGAAAACGGCGGCTCGCTCACCATCCTGGCCACCGCCCTCGTTGAGACCGGCTCCAAGATGGACGAGGTCATCTTCGAAGAGTTCAAGGGCACCGGCAACATGGAACTACGCCTGTCCCGCCAGCTGGCAGACAAGCGCATCTTCCCGGCCGTGGATGTCAACGCATCCGGTACCCGCCGCGAAGAGAACCTGCTCTCGCCCGAAGAAGTCAAGATCATGTGGAAGCTGCGCCGCGTCCTCTCCGGACTCGAGACCCAGCAGAGCCTTGAACTGCTCACCAACAAGATCCGGGAAACCCAGAGCAACGTCGAGTTCCTCATGCAGGTCCAGAAGACGACGCTTGGTGCGAAGTCGGACAACGACAAATAGTTTCACCGAGGGCGGGGCCGACGCATTTTGCCGGCCCCGCCTTTGTCGTTCGGATTTTGCCGCCCCCGCCCCTTCGCTGGGCGGCTTCGATCTTCGATCGTTCGCCGCCCAGCTCCGGCAGGCCCGATGCCACTCCCGGGGCGGCAAAATCCGAACGCCATGCAGTTATCTCACCAAATGCGGGCACGCGTCCGGACGTGCGGTCAGTCTCCGCATGGCAGTCATTAGACTTGTACAAGTCGAAAGAGGTTTATAGATGTTTGAGTCCGTACAGGGCCTGCTTGATGAGCATGACTCCATCCAGGCGCAGCTGGGGGATCCTGCTGTTTATGCTGACCAGCGGCTTGCCCGGAAGCTGGGGCGGCGGTCGGCTCAGCTCAATGGCATTGTTGAGGCCTACCACAAGTGGGAAGGCATCCGGGATGACCTTGCTGCCGCCAAGGAGATGGCTGCCGAGGATCCCGAGTTTGCTGCCGAGGTGCCTGAACTCGAGGCCGCGCTGGAGACTGCTGCCGCCAAGCTGCGGCGCCTGCTGATTCCGCGCGATCCGGACGACGCCCGCAACGTGATCCTCGAGGTCAAGGGCGGCGAAGGTGGCGACGAGGCTGCCCTGTTCGCCGGCGACCTGCTGCGCATGTACACCCGCTACGCGGAGTCCCGCGGCTGGAAGACCGAAATCATCTCCGCCACCGAATCGGACCTGGGCGGCTACAAGGACGTCCAGGTGGCCGTCAAAGGCAACTCGAACGACCCCGCTGAGGGCGTCTACGCCCGGCTTAAATTCGAAGGCGGCGTGCACCGCGTCCAGCGCGTGCCCGTGACCGAGTCCCAGGGACGCATCCACACCTCGGCTGCCGGCGTGCTGGTCCTGCCCGAAGTGGACGAGCCGGAAGAGCTCGAGATCAACCAGAACGACCTCAAGATCGACGTCTACCGGTCCTCGGGCCCGGGTGGCCAGTCCGTGAACACCACGGACTCCGCTGTGCGCATCACGCACCTTCCCACCGGCATTGTGGTGGCCATGCAGAACGAGAAGTCGCAGCTGCAGAACCGTGAGGCCGGCATGCGCGTCCTCCGTGCCCGCATCCTGGCGCACCAGCAGGAGCAGATCGACGCCAACAACTCGGAACAGCGCAAGTCGCAGATCCGCACCATGGACCGCTCCGAGCGCATCCGCACGTACAACTACCCGGAAAACCGGATCGCCGACCACCGCACCGGCTACAAGGCCTACAACCTGGACCAGGTCATGAACGGTGACCTGGAACCGGTCATCCAGTCGGCGATCGAAATGGACGAACAGGCGCGGCTGGACGCCATCGGCGACTGATCGGAAGCTGCCACCCATGACCGAGCCCACCTCCACGGTGCCTGCCCAGACCCAGACACTGGCTGCAGCTGTCCGTGAGGCTGCCGCACTGCTGGCTGAGGCCGGGGTCCCCAGCCCCCGCGCCGACGCGGAGCTCCTGGCGGACCACCTCCTGAACGTCGGGCTGGGACGCCTGCGCTCCCTGATGCTTGGCGACACTCCCGCACCGCCGGGGTATGCCGAGCTGGTGGCCGAACGTGCGCGCAGGATCCCGCTGCAGCACATCACCGGAGTGGCATATTTCCGCTACCTGGAGCTGGCGGTGGGGCCGGGGGTCTTCATTCCGCGTCCGGAGACCGAATCGGTGGTCCAGCTGGCCATCGACCATGTCCGTGGCATGGACAGTCCCCGCATTGTGGACCTTGGGACGGGGTCCGGCGCCATCGCCGGTTCGCTCGCCTCCGAGCTTCCCGGAGCCGAGGTGCACGCTGTCGAATTCAGCCCGTTCGCGCACGCCTGGGCGGCGAAGAACCTGGCGCCCCTGGGCGTCAACCTTGTCCTGGGGGACCTGCGCGACGCCTTCATGGAGCTCAACGGAAGCGTCGACGTCGTGGTTTCCAACCCTCCGTACATCCCCGCCGAAGCCATCCCCAACGAACCCGAAGTAGCCCTGCACGATCCGCCGGAGGCTTTGTACGGCGGGGGAGCGGACGGCATGGAACTTCCGACGGCGGCAGCGGCCTCCGCTGCCCGGCTGCTGCGGCCGGGGGGCTACTTCGTCATGGAACACGCAGAAGTCCAGGCCGGCTGGATTGCCGCCATGCTCGCAAAGACCGGAACCTGGACAGCCATCACAACGCACCTGGACCTCAACGGCAAGGAGCGCGCCACCAGCGCCGTGCTCGTGGAGGACTCCGCACGGAATGAAAGAATGGGCCAGTGACCACAACTTATGACTGCACCATCGACGACGAGCGGGCCCGGGGGCTGGAACATGCCCAGCGCGCCATCAGTGAAAAGAAGTGCGTCGTGCTCCCCACGGACACCGTCTACGGGATCGGCGCGGACGCGTTCTCGCCGCAGGCCGTCACCATGCTGCTGGTATCCAAGGGACGCAGCCGCACCATGCCGCCGCCCGTCCTGATTCCGCGGATCAACGCCCTGGACGGCCTGGCCACCGAGGTCTCGGCCGACGCACGGAAACTCGCCGAGGCCTTCTGGCCCGGAGGCCTGACGCTGATCCTGCACGCACAGCCGTCCCTGGACTGGGACCTGGGCGAAACCAAGGGGACCGTGGCCCTCCGGATGCCTGCCGACGAGGTGGCCCTGGAACTGCTGACCTTGACCGGCCCGCTTGCCGTGTCCTCGGCAAACCGCACCGGCCACGCACCGGCCCAGACTGCTGCTGCCGCCCGGGAACAGCTTGCTGATTCCGTCGAGGTGTACCTGGAGGGCGGCCAGCGCCCCGTAGAGGGCGAGGCCGGCGTGCCGTCCACTATTGTGGATGCCACCGGCCCCATCCTGCGCGTGGTGCGCAACGGGGCAGTGAGCCTGGACCAGCTCCGCGGGCACGTCCCCGGCGTCCTGGGCCTGGGAGAGATCCCCATGGCCGAAGAGGAAGCCGCAGCTGAGCAGCTTGGCGGCGAGCAGATTGGCGCTGAACAAATCGGCGCTGGGCAAACCGGCGCCGGGCAGCCGGGCACAGGCGGGTCAAGCGCAGCCGGCGTACAGGACGACGGCGGGGCCGCACCTGAGGCGCCCGGGTCGTCCGTCGTGACCGGCCCGGCCACGGAATCCGCCACGCCGGCCGGGAACCAGCAGCCTTGATGGCGCTGGACCGCCAGCAGATCCCTGTCCTGGACGTCCACGCCACGCCGCTGCGCGTCCCCGAACTGGTGGCGGAACTGAGCAGCTTCGTGGCGGATGGCGCTACCCGTACCGTCCTGGGCCACAACCTGCACAGCGTGACGCTGGCGTTGTCCGACGACGGATTCCGGCGCCTCTATGAGGACAGCGACGTCGTGCTCCTGGACGGGGCACCCGTGCTGTGGCTGTGGGGGAGGACCGGCAACGCCGAAGGCCCCGTCATGGATTACCGGCTGGGTTCAACGGACTGGCTGCCGGCGCTGGACCAGGTGCGCGGCCTTGACCGGATTGCCGTGATCGGTGCCGGTGCGGAAGCGAACGCCGGGGCAGTCAGCAGGCTGAAGGACATCGTTCCGGGCGCCCGCGTCTCAGGCTTTCCCGGTGAAGGATGGGGTCCTGAGCTGGAGGAGGCAGCCGTTGCCTGGCTGCACCGTGAACAGCCGCAGCTTGTCCTGCTTGGCCTGGGCATGCCGCTCCAGGAGGAAGTGCTGCAGCGGCGGCTGGCTGAGATGCCGCCTGCCGTGTACTGCGCCGTGGGCGGCGCCATCGAGCAGTTGGCGGGCGTCCAGAAGCTGGCCCCCCGGTGGCTGGGCAGGATGGGCCTGGAGTGGGCCTGGCGCCTGCTCCTGCATCCCCGCCGCGTGGCCTACCGCGTGCTGGGGGAGCCCTGGGTCCTGCTGTGGCTCCTGGCCGCCCGGAGGCTCGGAAAACCGGGGCTGGCCAAATAGCCGGGCCGAACGCAGCGGAGCGCGGCAAACGGCGGCAGGGCCCGCCTAGAACTTCTGGTCCTCCAACGGAGCAAAGCCCTTGCCCCGCAGGCCGGTGGTGAACGAACGTGCCCACCCCAGGAAGCCCGGAAGGTCGCGGCGCTGCAGGAAGTAGCCCAGGTACCCGCCGACGTCGGCCACGAACGAGCGCACCCGGAAGTAGCGGCGGATCAGGTAGCCCCGGTTCCGGTAATAGTAGAAGCGCTTGAAGGCGGAGTCCGGGACGATCACATGCCAGCGGGCGCCGTAGACGTGCTGCGTTTCCCCGAACGCGTGCGGGTGCGTAATGGCCGTGGTGGTGACGGTGCCAAAGCGGATCCCGGCCTTGCGCAGCCGGATGGTGAAATCAACCTCATCGCCCCGGATGAACAGGCGCATGTCCGGCAGGCCCACCTTGAAGAACACGTCGGAGCGGATCAGCGCACCATTGAAGAAATGGCCATCGTCCGGCAGGAAGCCACGTTTCTCCACCTCGGCCCTGTCGTGCGTGACCTTGCCGTCCAGCCGGAAAAAGAAGGACAACCGGTCGGGATGGCCGGGCGCCGTGACCAAAGGGACCACCGCCTCCAGGTCGCGTGCCTCAGCCTCACGAAGCAGCGTGGCGAGGCACTCCGGATCTGCCGGCTCGGCGTCGTCGTCCATCATCCAGATCCAGCGGGCCCCGCTGGCGACGGCCTTCAGCGCGGCAAGCGCAAACCCGCCGGCGCCGCCCAGGTTCGCTTCGGAGCGCACATAGTCCACGTTGGGGTGCGTCGTAGCCACATCCGCGGCCGGGGTGGTGCCGCTGTCCACCAGGCAAATCGTGTCCACGTGCCGGCTCTGGGCGTTGATCGAATCCAGCAGGACGGACAGTTCCTTGGGCCGGTCGAAAGTCACGGCGGCAACCGCAATGCGGGGGGTCATGGGGGTCCTTTCAGCATGGCTGCAAGGGAGTTCCCCGCCTGTTGTGCGCCCGTGTGGCGCGGAGCCATGGTGCCGGTGGCACTAGTATCTTTGACTAGAGTCCACTGTAATACAGCCCTGTAAGGCGCTGCGCGCATGTCTGAGCGCACCGCCTGCTGCGCGCTCGGCGACGGAGAAGTTTCATTTATCGAAGAACAGATTCCCGGCCCGTGAGCCCACACACCCCCAACCGGCTGCCACCGCAGGCGAGCGGTTTTGGCGCCACCATCCTTGAAGCGGTTGCCGTCCCATGATCATGTACCTGCTTATGGGGCTCACCGCCGCCATCGTCTCCTACGCGGCCACCTGGGGCGCCCGCGTCGTGGGGCACCGGCTTGAGCTGCACCTGCCCATCCGCAGCCGGGACATGCATTCCACGCCGGTGTCCAGGCTGGGCGGGGTGGCAATCTTCCTGGGCGTCATGGTGGCGCTGGTCGTTGCCAGCCAGTCCTTCTTCGTCAAGGACATTTACCGCAACAACTTTTCACCGTGGGGTGTCCTGGCAGGAGCAGCTGTCATCGTCCTGGTGGGCGTGGCGGACGACCTGCTGGACATCCGCTGGTGGGTGAAGCTGATCGGCCAGAGCGCGGCCGGACTGACCGTGGCCATCTGGGGTGTGCAGATGACCATCGTCCCCTGGGTACCTGAACCCATCTACCTCCACGACGGAACACTGCGGATAGTGCTGACGGCCGGACTGATCGTCACCACCATGAATGCCTTCAACTTCATTGACGGACTGGACGGCCTCGCCGCGGGAGTGGCCATCATCGGCGGCACGGCGTTCTTCATTACCGCCTATTGGGTCCACCGCAACGCGGTACTGCTGGACTATTCGGACCTGGCAACGCTCATTACGGCCGTACTGGTGGGCGGGTGCCTTGGGTTCCTCCCGCACAACTTCTTTCCCTCGAAGATCTTCATGGGCGACTCCGGCGCCATGCTGATCGGGCTCCTCATGGCCTCGGCCGGCGTCGTGTCCACGGGGCAGATCACCTCGGGCCTCTACGACCGCGCCAACGGTATCTCCACCATCATTCCCATCCTGCTTCCCTTCGCCGTCCTCTTCCTGCCGCTGCTGGACCTCGGGCTGGCGGTCGTCCGGCGGACGGCCCGCGGGCGTTCGCCCTGGTCGGCGGACCGCGGACACCTGCATCACAAATTGCTGGACATCGGCTATTCGCACCGTACCGCTGTGGTCCTGATGTACCTGTGGACCGCCGTGCTCTCCTTCGGTGGCCTGGCGTTCGCTGTCTTCCCCTGGCACATCGTGCTCGCCGTGGACATCTTCGCCACGCTGGTCATGGGACTAGTGACAGCGTGGCCGTACCTGTCCCGCGGCAACGGGGAAACTGCGGCGTAACGGCAGTTCTGAATTATTTCTATCTCGTGTAGAATTTAGGGGCAGCCCAAGCTGCCACTCCACCCCCTGCCTCCTGGCGATCCGCCATGTGGTGACGACGATTGGGATCTCATGACCTCCAACGCCGAGTCCGGACCTGCCTCCGGCAATGGACCCGTTGGTACGTCTGGTCCCACCCGTTCGCTCTGGCTGAACCTGCTCAAGCGCAGCTCTATTGCTGCGGCTGCCGGACTTGTGCTGTGCGCAATCCCGGCCGCCGTCCTCAACGGGGCAACCGGGGCGCTCTCCAGCGTCCTGGGCGGCCTGCTGGTGATGCTGTTCTTCGGCATCAGCCTGCTGGTGGGCCACTTCGTGGGACGAAGCAACCCATCGGGTGCAATCGGAATGTTCGTCGCCACCTACTTCATCAAAGTGGTTGGCTTTGCCGTTGTCCTGTTCGTCATCGGTGCTCCTGAATGGCTCCACGGCCGCTGGTTCATCATCGGCGCCATAGTGGCCGTCATCCTGTGGCAGGCCGCGGAGATCCATGGCTTCAGCAGGGCGCGACTCCAGATCTACAACGATCCAGAAGACAAGGGAGCATCCAATGCGTGATCGGAAAAAAGCCGCAGGCGCCGCACACGGCAAACGCGGATCAACCGACTCCACGCAGGGTCCTGCCGACGTGTCCACCGATGGCGGCTACAACGCTGGAATGGCTGTATTCAGCTACATCATTGGCGGAATCATCGTCTGGAGTTTGATAGGGTGGGGACTGGATTATCTGTGGGGAACGCGCTGGATTGTGCTCGCAGGCGCTCTGCTTGGAGCCGTCGGAGGTTTCTACCTTTCCCACATGCACGGCCTCACCAGTTCCCGAAAAATTGCTGATGGGCGCCATGCTCCCAGCGCACCGTCCCAGGACGGAAAAGATAATGCCAAATAATTTCACAGGGGGAACAGCAGGCTGTCAGGCTGCCGGACCCCGCCCAACGCCCAATGATGGACACTGCAGAGAGGAAACGCGTTGATCGCGCTTGCGCTCCCGGCCCAAGATTCAGGAGAGTTCACTCCTCCTGGTATTAACGAAATGCATTTGCCGGCAATCCTGCCGTGGGGTGCCGCAGAAGGATTCTCCAAGCAGATGCTGCTGGTCCTCCTCTCTGTCGTCTTTATCGCCGTCTTCTTCGTGCTCGCCGCACGCAAGCAGCAGCTGGTACCCGGCAAGCTCCAGTTCGCCGGCGAAGCCGCTTACGGCTTCGTCCGCAACGGCATTGCCAAGGACATCATCGGCGGCAGGGACTTCATCAAGTACGTCCCCCTGCTGTTCAGCCTGTTCTTCTTCATCCTGGTCAACAACATCTACGGCGCCATCCCGGTGTTCCAGCTCCCCACGTTCTCGCACGTGGGTGGAGCGTATGTGCTGGCCGGCCTGGTGTACGTCACCTGGATCGCCATCGGCGTCAAGAAGAATGGCCTGCGCTACTTCAAGCTTGCAACGGTCCCCTCGGGCGTGCCGTGGTACATCCTGCCGATCGTCATCCCGATCGAAATCATCTCCAACTTCGTTGTCCGGCCCGTCACGCACAGCCTCCGTCTGTTCGCGACCATGCTCGCCGGCCACCTGATCGTGATGATCGCCGGTTCCGGCATCGAGTACCTCATCATGCAGGAGAACGTGCTGCTGAAGGGAACCTCGATCCTGGTTCTCGCCGGTGCCATCGCCATGTACATGCTTGAAGCCCTGATCATGGTCCTGCAGGCCTATGTCTTTACGCTGCTGACCGCGATCTACATCGAAGGCGCACTGCACGCCGACAGCCACTAGGCACGCCGGCCGGGGCAACACGCACCGGCGGCACACCACAGTCTTCCCCTAGCGGGGATGAAGCAACCCAAACAACCTGCCACATAAGTGGCATCTTGAAAGGAAAAAAAATGGAAGGCTCCATCAACGGCTCCCTCAACCTCATCGGCTATGGCCTCTCGGCTATCGGCGGTGGTATCGGTGTGGGTCTCGTGTTCGCTGCCTACATCAACGGCGTTGCACGCCAGCCGGAAGCCCAGCGCGTCCTGCAGCCGATCGCATTCCTTGGCCTGGCCCTGACCGAAGCACTCGCCATCCTGGGCCTGGTCTTCGCCTTCGTTCTCAAGTAAACCCTTCAGAACTTAGCGAACATTCAGAACCGAGTAGATAAGGACGGGTGAAATATGCATCAGCTGATCATCTCAGCCGCCGCTGAAGGCGACGTCAACCCCCTTGTTCCCAATGGCTGGGAAATGCTGGTTGTCTTCGTGGGCTTTGCCATCCTCTTCTTCATCGTGGTCAAGTTTGTTGTCCCGATGTTCGAGAAGACCTTTGCAGAGCGTGCCGAGGCCATCGAAGGCGGTATCGCCAAGGCTGAAAAGGCCCAGGCTGAGGCGTCTGCTGCACTCGAAGAGTACAAGCAGCAGCTGACCGACGCCCGCACCGAAGCCAACCGCATCCGTGAGGAAGCCCGCGCCGAAGGTGCCCAGATCCTCGCGGATCTCAAGGAGAAGGCGGCAGCAGAGTCTGCCCGCATCACCGCACAGGCCCACGTACAGATCGAATCCGAGCGCCAGGCGGCCGTTGTGTCCCTGCGCTCTGAGGTAGGCACCCTGGCCACCACCCTTGCCGGCCGCATCGTGGGCGAGTCCCTCGACGACGACGCACGCGCAGCACGGGTAGTGGACCGTTTCCTGGCAGATCTGGAGTCCCAGAACGCAGGTGCAGCTAAGTAATGGCAGGCGTATCGAGCGAATCGCTGGCAACAGCCCTTGCCGGTTTGGAAGCGAAGCTTCCCACGGCGTCGCTGCAGCTGGCAAAGGAACTCTTCGGAATTCTGGGAATGGTGGACAGCTCGGCTGGCTTGCGCCGTGCCCTGACTGACCCCTCCCGCAGCGGTGACGAAAAGTCGGCGCTGGTGCGGCATCTGGTTGGCGGAAAAGTCTCCGCTGATGCTGCTGAGATCGCGTCCGGACTGGCCAGCTCACGCTGGGCATCGGCGCGTGACATCGGCGATGCACTCGAGACTCTTGCCGCAACGGTGGTCATTTCCGTTGCTGAAAACAAGTCGGCCGTTTCTGCCTCCGGAATCACTGGCCTGGAAGAGCTGGAAAATGATCTGTTTTCCTTCAACCAGGCTGTTGCCTCCAGCCACGAGGTACAACGTGCTCTGTCCGAACCGCAGGCATCGGGCGCAGCTAAGGCTGGCCTTGCCGAGAAGCTGGTACCCGGCGTCAGTGAGGAAGCCAAAGTCCTCATCACGCAGGCTGTCAGCGAGCCACGCGGGATCAAGCCCACCCGGCTTGTGGAACGGTTCGCCGAACTGGCGGCCAAGCGGCAGCAGCGCTGGATTGCAACGGTCAGCGTAACCCGGCCCTTGTCGCAGACGCAGCTGGCACGCCTCCAGGCGGGCCTGAATGCGCTGTACGGGCGGGAACTGAAGGTCAACATCAACGTTGACCCCTCGCTTATTGGCGGAATCCGAGTCCAGGTGGGGGACGAAGTGCTTGACGCTTCGGTTCTCTCCCGGCTGGGCGAACTGCAACGCCAGCTGGCCGGCTAGCCGGACAAGCACAACCAAACTGATAGAAAACCCGGTCACCGTTTGCGGTGATCACAAACAGGAGAGCAGGGACTGCAGATGGCCGAATTGACCATCAACGCCGACGACGTCCGTAATGCGTTGAACGAGTTCGCGGCGTCCTACGAACCCGGAAACGCAGAGCGCGTAGAGGTTGGCCGTGTAACGACCGCAGGTGACGGCATCGCCCGTGTTGAGGGCCTTCCCTCGGTCATGGCGAACGAGCTTCTTCGCTTCGAAGACGGCACGCTGGGCCTGGCCCAGAACCTTGACGTCCGCGAGATCGGTGTCATTATCCTCGGTGACTTCCAGGGCATCGAGGAAGGCCAGGAAGTGCACCGCACCGGGCAGGTTTTGTCCGTTCCGGTTGGCGACGCCTTCCTCGGCCGCGTGGTTGACCCCTTGGGCCAGCCCATGGACGACCTGGGCGAGATCAAGGCTGAGACCACCCGTGCCCTGGAACTCCAGGCGCCCGGCGTGACCCAGCGCAAGTCGGTCCACGAACCGATGCAGACCGGCCTGAAGGCCATCGACGCGATGATCCCGATCGGCCGCGGCCAGCGCCAGCTGATCATCGGCGACCGCCAGACCGGCAAGTCCGCCATTGCGATCGACACCATCATCAACCAGAAGGCCAACTGGGCTTCGGGAGATGTCACCAAGCAGGTCCGCTGCATCTACGTCGCCATTGGCCAGAAGGCGTCCACCATCGCCGCCATCCGCCAGACCCTCGAGGACAACGGCGCGCTTGAGTACACCACCATTGTGGCCTCTCCCGCGTCCGACCCCGCAGGTTTCAAGTACCTGGCACCGTACGCGGGCTCGGCCATTGGCCAGCACTGGATGTACGGCGGCAAGCACGTCCTGATCGTGTTTGATGACCTGTCCAAGCAGGCCGAGGCATACCGCGCCGTGTCGCTGCTCCTGCGCCGCCCGCCGGGACGCGAAGCCTACCCGGGCGACGTGTTCTACCTGCACTCCCGCCTGCTGGAGCGTTGTGCAAAGCTCTCCGACGAGCTCGGTGCCGGCTCCATGACGGGCCTGCCGCTGATCGAGACCAAGGCGAACGACGTGTCCGCCTACATCCCGACCAACGTCATCTCCATCACCGACGGCCAGATCTTCCTGCAGTCGGACCTCTTCAACGCCAACCAGCGCCCCGCTGTTGACGTGGGTGTCTCGGTGTCCCGCGTTGGCGGTGCCGCCCAGGTGAAGTCCATGAAGAAGGTCTCCGGTACCTTGAAGCTGGACCTTGCCCAGTACCGCGACATGCAGGCGTTCGCGATGTTCGCGTCCGACCTGGACGCAGCGTCCCGCCAGCAGCTGACCCGCGGCGCACGCCTGATGGAACTGCTCAAGCAGGGCCAGTACTCGCCGTTCCCGGTCGAGGACCAGGTTGTCTCCATCTGGGCCGGCACCAATGGCTACCTGGATGACGTTCCCGTCGAGGACATCAGCCGCTTTGAGGCCGAGTTCCTGGAGCACCTGCGCCACAAGTCCTCGATCCTGACCACGCTGGCCCAGACCAACGTGCTGGACGATGACACCGTTGCCGCTCTGAAGTCCTCGATTGTGGACTTCAAGAAGGGCTTCTTCGGCGAGGGTGACAACCACCTGGTAGGCGCCGGCCACGAGGAGCATGACGCTATCTCCGAGGGCGAAGTCGACCAGGAAAAGATCGTCAAGCAGAAGCGCTAGTTCCGCATTGCCGGGTGTGCCGGGCCCCAGGGTCCGGCACACCCGGCTACGGAATGTTAGGAAAGGATAAGTATGGGAGCCCAGATCCGGGTCTACCGCCAGAAGATCAGCTCGACCACGTCGATGCGCAAGATCTTCAAGGCGATGGAACTGATCGCTACCTCGCGCATCGGGAAGGCCCGTGCGCGCGTAGCAGCTTCACTGCCTTACGCGAACGCGATCACGCGCGCCGTTTCTGCCGTCGCCAGCCAAAGCGAAATCGACCACCCGCTGACCACTGAGCCGGAGCAGATCCGCCGTGCCGCCGTCCTGGTAATCACCTCGGACCGTGGCCTCGCAGGATCCTACTCGGCCAGCGTGCTCAAGCAGGCGGAAGGTCTCTTCGAGCTGCTCCACGACGAAGGCAAGGAAGTCAAGACCTACCTCGTGGGCCGCAAGGCCCAGGCGTACTTCGAATTCCGGAACCGCGAGTACACGCGGGTCTGGACCGGAGGAACCGACGCTCCAGAGTTCGGCACCGCCCGTGAAATCGGCGAAGCGCTGCTGGCAGATTTCGCCACTGACTTCGAAGAGGGCGGCGTGGACGAAATCCACGTTGTCTACACCCGCTTCAAGTCCATGGTTACCCAGGAGCCGACGGTCATCCGCCTGCTCCCGCTGGAAGTAGTGGAAGAACAGGCTGCTTCCGAGTCGGAGCTCCTGCCGCTGTACGAGTTCGAGCCGGAAACCGAGCGTGTCCTTGACGCCCTGCTGCCGCGCTACATCGAATCGCGGATTTTCGCAGCCATGTTGCAGGCGGCAGCTTCCGAGCTTGCGGCCCGCCAGCGGGCGATGAAGTCCGCAGGCGACAACGCAACGGACCTGATCAAGAAGTACACGCGACTGCGCAACACGGCCCGCCAGGCCGAAATCACGCAGGAGCTCTCCGAGATTGTCGCAGGTGCCGACGCTCTCGCGTCGTAGCCTCCCGACCCTCGGTTCCGCGGAACCAGCACCACCACAGATAGACTTAACCCCACGCCATCTACTGAATGAAGTGAGAGAGATGACTGCCACTGCTACCGAACACGTAGCCGCAACGTCCGGTGCAACCGGCCGTATTGCGCGCGTAATCGGCCCGGTTGTCGACGTCGAATTCCCGGCTGACGCAATCCCGTCGATCTATAACGCCCTTACCACCGAGATCACTCTCAACGGTGAGACCAAGACCATCACCTTCGAAGTTGCGCTGCACCTCGGCGACAACCTCATCCGCGCCATCTCGCTGCAGGCGACCGACGGCCTGGTCCGCGGCACCGGCGTCATTGACACCGGTGCCCCGATCTCCGTTCCCGTCGGCGACGGCGTCAAGGGCCACATCTTCAACGTGCTGGGCCAGCCCCTGGACGTTGCAGAGTCGGAACTGGAAGTCAGCGAACGCTGGCCCATCCACCGCAAGGCTCCCAGCTTCGCTTCGCTCGAAGGTTCCACCGAGATGCTGGAGACCGGCATCAAGGTCATCGACCTCCTCACCCCGTACATCAAGGGTGGAAAGATCGGCCTGTTCGGCGGCGCCGGCGTGGGGAAGACCGTTCTGATCCAGGAAATGATCACCCGTGTTGCCCGCAACTTCGGTGGTACTTCGGTGTTCGCCGGTGTTGGCGAGCGTACCCGTGAGGGCAACGACCTCTGGGTGGAAATGGAAGAGGCAGGCGTCCTCAAGGACACCGCCCTTGTTTTCGGCCAGATGGATGAGCCGCCGGGAACGCGCCTGCGCGTGGCCCTGTCCGCGCTGACCATGGCGGAGTACTTCCGCGATGTGCAGAACCAGGACGTGCTGCTCTTCATCGACAACATCTTCCGCTTCACCCAGGCAGGCTCCGAGGTTTCCACCCTGCTGGGCCGCATGCCTTCGGCCGTGGGCTACCAGCCCAACCTGGCGGACGAGATGGGCCTCCTGCAGGAGCGCATCACCTCCACCAAGGGCCACTCCATCACCTCGATGCAGGCCATCTACGTTCCCGCAGATGACTACACCGACCCGGCTCCGGCCACGACCTTCGCACACCTCGACGCGACCACGGAACTGTCCCGTGAAATCGCCTCCCGTGGTCTGTACCCGGCCGTTGACCCGCTGACGTCGACTTCCCGCATCCTGGATCCCCAGTACATCGGCAAGGACCACTACAACACGGCTGTCCGTGTGAAGCAGATCCTGCAGAAGAACAAGGAACTCCAGGACATCATCGCCATCCTCGGTGTCGATGAACTTTCCGAGGAAGACAAGATCGTCGTGTCGCGTGCACGCCGCATCCAGCAGTTCCTGTCGCAGAACACCTACACCGCCAAGCAGTTCACCGGCGTCGAGGGCTCCACGGTTTCCATCAAGGACACCGTTGAAGGCTTCGCAGCCATTTGCGACGGCGAACTCGACCACATCGCAGAGCAGGCCTTCTTCAACGTTGGCGGCCTCGATGACGTTGAGCGCCAGTGGGCCAAGATCCAGGAACAGACCAAGTAATATGGCTGAGCTTGAGGTTGAGATTGTCGCAGCGGACCACTTTGTGTGGTCCGGAGCGGCCAAGATGGTCAAGGCCCGCACCAGCGATGGTGAAATCGGAATCCTGCCCGGCCACTCGCCCCTGCTGGCGATCCTGGCCGAGGGTGAACTGGCAATCCAGCCGGTATCCGGGGACCGTATTGCGGTAGATGTGGACGGTGGATTCTTCTCCGTCGACAACAACCGTGTGGTTATCGTTGCTGACAACGCCCAGCTGGGCGGCTCGGCTACCGCTGGGATCCGCTAGCACGACCTTGATGGACGCACCGGGTATTTCGTTCATCGCACTGGCAATCGCGTTCGGATTGCTGATCTTTGCACTGTGCCTTTCGGGGGTGCGCCGCTTCAACCTGCGGCGTGCCCTCGGCACGGTGGACGCCTCCATTTGCGTAGCTGGAAACAGCTGGCAGATGGGGGTTTGTCGTTATCAGGACAACGACCTTGAATGGTTCAGGCTCATCTCCCTGAGCGTCCGCCCCAAGTACACCTTCAAACGGAGCTCCCTGGAGCTCCTGGGGCGCAGGAAACCCACCGAAGCTGAAGCCGTTAAAGTCCAGCCGGACGTGGTGATCGTCGAACTCCGGTACGAGGGGCAGGACCTGCACTTCGCCATGAAATTCGACGCCTATACGGGTCTTTCCTCCTGGCTGGAAGCGGGTCCGGTCATCGGCGTGGGGACCTGGCGCTAGCCGGCGTGGACTGGTTTTCAGACATCCGGCTCACGGACGGTCCACTGTATGGAACCGTCCTGGTATTGGGAGTTGGCGGCGCAGCCTATCTCCTGGTGCCGCCCCGGCGTGCCTCCATGACGTCCGTGCACCGGGCCCGGACCTGGGCGCTGCGTATCCTCCTTGCTGCCGCCGCCGCGTTTGCGCTGGTGTCCACGGTGCACTGGGCCCTCATCAATGTCTTCACTGTCTTCCCGGAGGACCTGCCGGATCCCGTACTGCTGTGGCTGGTGCCCGGTGTGGCGGCGGTCCTCCTGGGCCTGCTCCGCCTGCCCAGGACGGGCTGGGGCGGACGCGGTGCCGGAATCCTCGCCATGCTGCTGGTGGTACTGCTCTCAGCAATCCAGATCAACGCCTACTTTGGCCTGAACAGGACGGTAAGCGACCTTTTGGGAACGGCCCTGGCCCGAATACCGGTCCTCGAGCAGGACGTCATGCGGCACCCCGGCGAATCTGACGGTGTCCCGCTCCAGGGCTGGAAGCCTGAGGGGGAGTTGCCGGCCGGAGGCGAACTGCGGAAGTCCGCTATCCCGGGAACAGCCTCCGGGATGTCCACCCGGGATGCCTTCATCTACCTTCCCCCTGCCTATTTTGCTGCCAACAGGCCGGCGCTGCCTGTGCTGGTTCTGGTGGCCGGGCAGCCCGGCGGCCCGGCGGACTGGCTCACCGGCGGCGCAATCCGCGGCCATATGGATTCATTCGCCGCCGCACACGGCGGGGTGGCCCCGGTGGTGGTCATTCCGGACCCGAACGGGTCGCAGTCCGCAAACACCATGTGCATGGACAGCCGCATCGCCAAGGCAGACACCTACCTGTCCCAGGACGTGCCCCGCTGGATCAGTTCCACCCTGGCGGTGGACACCAACCACCGCCACTGGGCCGTGGGCGGGTTCTCCTTCGGCGGCACCTGCGCAGTGCAGATGGGAACACGGCATCCGGACATCTACGCGGACGTGCTGGCATTTTCCAGCGAGGCCGAACCCGCCATTGCCAAGGAACGGCAGAAGACCATCGACGCCGCCTTTCCTGGAAACCCCGAAGAATTCACCAAGCAGACTCCACTGGAGATCATGAAACACCAACGGTTCGAGTCCAGCGGCATGTACCTTACGGCAGGCCAAAACGATCCGGAGTTCGTGGGGAACCTCCGGACACTGGCCGCCGCGGCAGAGAACGCGGGCTTCACCGTCCAGGCGCACGAGGTGGAACACACAGGCCACTCCTGGGATACCTCGTCCAAGCGCTTTGCGGACGCACTGCAGTTCCTGGGCAGCCAATGGGGCCTGCAGTGGTGAGCACACGGAAACCGGACCGTACCGTCGTCCTGATGTGGGCCGCCGTCGGGCGCCCTGCCGTCCGGAAGGCGCTGGGCACACTGAAATCGATGCCCTTCACACTTGGTGTGCTGGTCGCCTTCCTGGCTGCTGCCGCGCTGACCGGGAGCTTCCTGGATGGGCCGCCGGAGCAACTCCTGGGACTGGCGTCCGTCAGCGGGCCCGGCCTGCGCAAGGGGCAGTGGTGGTCGCTGTTCACCAGCCTGTTCTTCGCCACCAACCCGCTGGCCTACCTCACCGCGTCGCTGATGATTGTCCTGCTGCTCGGACTCGCCGAGCGCAAGCTGGGCCGGCGCGCCGCCGTCGGACTCTTCTTTGGCGGCCAGTTTGCCGCCGTCACGGTGTTCCTCCTGGTCACCCAGCTGGCGGGGTACGTGGGGGACGGCTGGCTGGACAGGATGGTGGATGACAGCCTCATCGGGCCCTATGCGCCGGTCCTGACGGCGGGCCTTGCCGCCAGTGCGCGGATCACGCTGCTGTGGCAGCGCCGGCTCCGCACCGTGGTGCTGTCGATCTCGATCCTGCTGGTCCTCTACGTCGGTCACGCCGAGACCATCATTGGGCTCATCGGTGCCCTGCTTGGCCTCCTGGCAGGGTGGTGGATCCAGGGTGACCAGGGCCGGCTCCATCGCCACCGGTCCACCGGCCGCGAGACCAGGAACCTCCTGGCCCTCACCGTTGCCGTCTTTGCCGTGGGCCCCATCCTGACGGGAATCACGCGCGCGCCCACCGGCCCCCTTGCCCTGCTGCGGGACGTCGTGCTGAGTCCGATGCCCACGCTCAGCCAGCTCGTGTTCAACTGTGGCGCCACCGTTGATGCCTCCTGCCTGGAGACAGGCAGGGCAGGATTCGCCGGACCGTTCGGCCTGGCGCTGGCAGTGGTGCCGGTCATCCTGCTGCTGATCTGCGCGGACGGCATGCGCCGGGGCCGCCGGCTGGCGCTCAACATCGCCTTGGCCATCCAGCTGGCTGTCACGGCGCTGGCGGCGGTCTACCTGGCCCTGTTCGCCCTGGTTCCCTCGCGCCTTCAGGGCACGCATGCCACGCCGCTGTCCTCGGCCTTCGCCCACGTGCTGCCACTCGTGGTTGTCCCCCTGCTGCTGGCGGTGGTCCTGTGGCTGAACCGCCGCCAGTTCCGCGTGCAGACCCGGCCGGGTGCCCGGCGCACCCTCGGGGCCGTGGTCTGCGGAACGTGGCTTGTCCTGGCCAGTTCCTACACCGTGGCCTGGTTCTCGTCCGGCGGCCTGGCCCGCGACGGCGGCCTGCTGGGCCTTTTCGCGGAGTTGGCCCGGCAGTATGTTCCGGTGCCCATACCCCAGCATTTCCGCCGGGTCTTCCCGGAACGGGACAGCGCCGAAGCCCTCCTGTTCGCCTACTCGGGGCCAATCTTCTGGCTCGTGGCCCTGGTGGCCGTGTGGTGGGTCCTCGTGGGCCGGCACCATGGCCTGAACTTCGGCCGGCAGGACCGGGACCGCGCCCGGCAACTGCTCCACCAGGGCGGCGGCCCGCTGTCCTGGATGGCGCTGTGGGAGCCCAACACTTACTGGTTCAGCCCGGACGGCGCCGGTGCCATGGCTTTCCAGCAGCACGGGACGGTGGCACTGACCCTGGGCGGCGCCTTTGGTGAGCGCAAGGCGGAGCAGCGCGTGACGGAGGGGTTCCTGGACTACTGCCGCAGCCAGGCGCTGATCCCCGCACTGTATTCCTGCGACGACACGCTGTGGCCGGCGCTCAGGGAACGGGGCTTCTCCCGGGTGGCGGTGGCGCAGGAGACGCGGCTGGCGCTGAACCAGCTGGAGTTCAAGGGAAAGGAATGGCAGAACGTCAGGACGGCCCTGAACCGCGCCGCCAAGCTGGGGGTGCATGCGGTTTGGGGCTCCTACCATTCGCTGCCGGCCGCACTCAGGTCGCGGTTGAACGAAGTGTCCGAGGAATGGGCGGCCGGTAAATCCGTTCCCGAAATGGGCTTCACGCTTGGGGGAGTGGACGAACTCGATGACGAGGAAGTCCTCTGCTGCCTGGCCGTGGATGGCAACGGTGCGGTCCACGGCGTGACCAGTTGGCTTCCGGTGTACGACGGCGGGCGGCTGGTCAGCCGGACGCTGGACGTCATGCGCAGGGGCAGTGAGGGTTTTCCCGGGGTCATGGAGTTCCTGATCGCTTCTGCCGTCCTTGAGCTGCGCGATTCAGTGGACATGATCTCGCTGTCAGGCTCGCCCCTGGCCAGCCGTCCGGAGGACGCAGCCCAGGGCGACGCAGCAGGGGACGCCGAAAGGGAGGAAGACGCAGCCGCCACCGATGAGGGCGCGCAGAACCTCGTGAGGATCCTGGACCTGGTGGGCCACGCGCTTGAGCCCGTCTATGGCTTCCGCTCCCTGGCAGCCTTCAAATCCCGGTTCAAGCCCGAGTACCGGGCGCTGTACCTGTACTACCAGGACCCGCTGCACCTGCCCGCCATCGGGAGGGCGCTGACGCGCGCCTACCTGCCGGGGCTTTCCCTTGCCCAGGGCGCCCGCCTGGTCCGCAAATTAGTGACCTGACACCGGCCATACGCCGCTCAACGATAAAGTCATATTTGCGGCGCATATTTTCAAAAACAAATGATCCCCGGGCAATTGCGCCGGGGATCATTTGTTTTTGCTGACAGCCGCGCCAGGCGGCCCGGCGGTACTAGACCAGCGTTACGCCGGTGGCCTGGGGGCCCTTGGCACCCTGGCCGATTTCGAACTGAACGCGCTGGTTCTCGTCGAGGGTCTTGAAGCCACCGGTCTGGATCTCGGAGTAGTGAACGAAGACATCGCCATCGGAGTCGTCCGGGGTGATGAAGCCGAAGCCCTTTTCAGCGTTGAACCACTTGACGGTTCCCTGTGCCATTTATTTCTCCTCATTGTGGAACTTTTTAAGCCCGGCACACCTCGTGCCGACCTTGGTCACTCCGCGAGAAGAATCCTGGATTGCCTTGCCTGGGACAGGTCCGGCGCTGCAGGAGCTTCGCGCTCGCAACATGTCTTGCGAGCATGAAAAACACCTACACAAAGACTGAGATAAGAATTTCATGCCCGTTCCCGCAGGTCAACGGCCCGAACAGTAAAAAGGAAAAAATTTAGGTAAAAAACAGGTGACAGGGAAGGCCATCTGGAAAGGCGCCAATTAGGTGCCCGAAGCAACAAAGGGAATTCTAGAAGAGCCGGGATTCGCTGTCGTCGACCCCGCGCATGGCGTCATAGTCAAGGGTGACGCAGTCGATCCCGCGGTCGTTGGCCAGTACCTTCGCCTGCGGCTTGATCTGCTGGGCTGCAAAGATCCCGCGGACCGGTGCCAGCAGGGGATCGCGGTTGAGCAGATCCAGGTACCTGGTCAGCTGCTCCACGCCGTCGATGTCCCCGCGGCGCTTGAGTTCAATGGCCACCGTGGCACCATCGGCGTCCCGGGCCAGGATGTCCACGGGTCCGATCGCCGTGAAGTACTCGCGCCTGATCAGGGAGTAGCCCTGGCCCAGCGTTTCGATCTGGTCGGCCAGCAACCGCTGCAGGTCCGCTTCCACGCCGTCCTTGATCAGCCCCGGGTCCACGCCCAGATCGTGGGAGGACTCGCTGACCTTCTCGTGGATGTTGATGATGAGCCGGTCATCGGTCTTGGCCGACTGCACGGTCCACTGCTCCACTACGCCCAGCTCGAGGTCCACCTCGTCCGGGGACGTAACGCGCAGGGTTGCCGGCGGGCTCATCCAGTTCAGCGGCTTGTAGGAACCGCCGTCGGAGTGCACCAGCACGGAGCCGTCAGCCTTCACCAGCAGGAGCCGGGTGGCGAGGGGGAGATGGGCCTTGAGCCGGCCAACGTAATCAACGGAGCAATGGGCTATGACGAGTCGCACGCGGTACAGACTATCGCGTGGGCTGCGGCAGGCCATGGTCGACGCCGGGCGGCCGGGCGGGACGGCAGGAAGCCACGGGCGGGGGCACCACGGTAAGGCGCGGCAACCGGCTGGGGCAGAATGGAGGCATGCCGCGTTCCAACCGTCCCCGCCGTCCCGCCTCCGGCAAGGGCCCTGTTTCCGGCCGGGGCGCAGGCCGGAAGGGCAGTGCGGACGTTCCCGAACTGGACCTTGAGCGTGCCCGGGCCGGAATCGCCCGCCGGGAAAGCGCGCCCGACGGCGAGTGGATGGTCCGCACCATGACCGCCAAAAATGCCGAGAAGACCTACATCTGCCCCGAATGCTCCACCGCGGTGCTGCCAGGGATCGCCCACCTGGTGGTGTGGAAGGACGACCATCTCTTTGGAGCTGCCGCCGGCCTTGCGGAACGTCGGCACTGGCACACCAATTGCTGGATGACGCGCAGCTACCGCTACCGCTGACCCCGGCGCGGCAGAAGAACCTCCGCTGTCGCTAAGCTGGCAGGCATGACTTTTGATCCGGCGTCGTACGAATTCAGCCCGACCCAGGGCCCCGCTCCCATCCGTGCCTCCACTGTCCTGCCTGCCCGGCGCGAGAACATCGAGCTGCAGACAGAGGACGGCCACACGCTGGTGGGGGAGCTGGCGCTGCCCGAGTCGGGTCCGGTCAAGGCCACGCTGATCACGCTCCACCCGCTGCCCACGCACGGCGGCTTCATGGATTCCCACGTTTACCGGAAGGCCTCCTACCGGCTTCCGGCGCTGGCCGGCATCGCGGTGCTGCGCTTCAACACCCGGGGCACCGCCTCACCGCGCGGCACCAGCAGCGGCGCCTTCGAGGAGGGAGTGGGCGAGCGCTACGACGTGGAGGCAGCTGTCCGCTTCGCCGTGGAACGGGGCCTGCCCAACCGGTGGCTGGTGGGCTGGTCGTTCGGGACCGAGCTGGCGCTGATGTACGGCGCCGTGGAACCGGTGGCCGGACAGATTGAGGGCGCGGTGCTGCTCTCGCCCCCGCTGCACCGCGCCACGGACAAGCACCTGCAGATGTGGGCGGAATCAGGCAAGCCCCTCACCGTCCTGGTGCCGGAACATGACGACTTCCTGCAGCCGGCCGAGGCCGCCGAACGCTTCAGCCTGGTGCCGCAGGCCCGCGTGGTGGGCGTGGCCGGGGCCAAGCACCTGTGGGTGGGGGAGAAGTACGCGGCCCGGGTGCTGAACGACATTGTGGCCCAGGTCAGTCATGACCCCGACCCTGCGGAGCTGCCGCAGGAGTGGGACGGTCCGGCGGCGACTGCCGGAGCCTAGGCTTCCCGCAGTGCTAGTGCTGGTCCTGCCGGACGATGTAGATCTCCCGGACCAGCAGCAGCACGGCGGCGGCCGTGGGGATGGCGATCAAGGCCCCCAGGACACCCAGCAGGCTGCCGCCGGCGATGACGGAAATCACCGCCACGGCGCCCGGCACTGCAACGGCCTTCTGCATGATGCGCGGTGAAATGAAGTACGCCTCGAACTGCAGGTATGCGAAGTAGCAGATAGCGTAGATGGCCGCCGCCTGCCAGCCCTCGGTTAGGGACACCAGGGTGACCACGATGCCCGCGATCATCCCGCCCACCAGGGGGATGAAGGCCAGCAGGACCACCACGAATGCCAGGAGCAGGGCGAACGGAATGCCCACGATGGACATCACCACGAACGCGAAGGTGGCGTTGAGCAGGGCCACGCATGCCTGGCCGATCACGTAGTTTCCCACCGACCGCGTGATCTCCTCCGAGAGGGCGGCCACCCGCTTCCGCCGGGAGCGCGGGGCCAGGCGGTAGCCCCACTTCTTCATGGCGGGCAGCGCTGCCAGGAAGTACAGGCTCAGGACCAGGACGATCAGGGCGCCGAAGAGGCTGTTGGCCACGGTGGACCCGAAGCCCAGCACACCGCCGAAAATGCCGCCCATCGCGGCGGGGTCGTTGACGAACTTGTTCAGTTCCTCGGTGATCCGGTCGCGCACGCCGAACTGGTCGTCAACGCTGCGGAAGAAATCCGAATCCATGAAGTTGCGCACCCAGTCCGGCGCCTGCCGCACGATTTCGGAGACCTGTTCAACGATGGTGGGAATGAGGGTGGCAAAGAATCCGACCACAGCGCCCATCAGGACTGCCACGGAGACCAGGATGCCGGCAGGCCGGGGGATTTTCCGGTTTTCGAGCCAGCCCACCACCGGTTCCAGGCCCAGGGCGATGAACAGCGCGGCCACGATCCACAGCAGCAGCTGCGTGGTGTGGGAACCGATCCAGTAGACCAGCAGCGCCAGTCCCACGCCCACGGTGCCCATGAAGCCCATGTACAACGGGTGCTGGGGGGACATGCGCGGTCCGGGGTGGCCGAACTGCGGCTCCTCGTCGCCGTCGTGGTCCGCTTCCGGGGCCTGTCCGGTGTATTCCGGTGGCATCTCGAACCGAAGCCTGGGCTGGGCGCCGGGCAATGGCTGGCGAAGCCGGCGGACCACATGGCCAAGGGCCGCAGCGGCTGAACCCCCGCGGCGTGCTGCCATGCCGAGCGGAGGAACGGCGGCAGGAACCGGGCCCCTGGGATCCCCTGGATTTCCGGCTGCAGCCGAGGACGGGTCCGTCTTGTCAGTCAATGGTTTTGGGGGCCTGTTCCGTGCGTGGCACCGCCTGCGCGGGCCGGTGTGATGATCATCGCAAACACTATCAGCAGGCTTGTCACCACGAGCCGAAGGCGCCGTGCGCTGGCCAGCCGGGCCGGGGCGGACGGGCAAAAAAGGGGGCTCTGGTAACAAAAAGGTTACTATTGAAGGCAAACCCCCGCTGATGATAGGTGTTTCCCTTGCGTTTAAAGACTGCAGCCGCACTTGTGCTGCTCGGCCTCCTGACACTTTTGGCCGGTATCGGCCAGAGAACCATCTGGGCTCCCTCCGAGACGTTCACCGCGTCCGCGCCGGCCGATGCCGCAGCGGCGCCGCTGACCGTTATTGACCAGAAGCTGCGCACCCTGCACGGCGGGACGGTCAAGATCAACGTCCAGGGCGACGGAAATTTCATGCTGGCCTCCGGCCGGTCGGATGACGTGGCTGCCTGGGTGGGCAAGACAGCCCACAACACCATCACCGGGGTGTCCGAGGACGAAAAGTCGCTCCAGGTTGAGCACGCCGACGGCGAAGGCACGGCACCGAACCCGGCCGGTTCGGACCTCTGGGTGTCCAACGAGAACGCCAGCGGCGAGCTTGAATACACCTGGACACCGCCCGCCGACGGCGACTGGAGCCTCCTGCTTGCCTCCGACGGCACGAAGCCGGCACCGGCCACCGTGTCCATGACGTTCCCGAACGACACGTCCACTCCCTGGGCTGTTCCGCTGATGGTCCTGGGCAGCCTTCTGATCGTGGGCGGAATCGTCCTGGCGCTGCTCTCCGCCCGCCGGAAAAACGGTGAAGGCGACAACGGCGGCGACTCCGGCTTCGCTGCCCGCGCCCGTGCCCGGAAGACGCAGAACCAGGACCCGTCGTCGTCCTCCAAGGTCACCATGGTGGCAGCCGGTGTGGCAGCAGCAGTGCTGGCCGCATCGGGCACGGCCGCCCAGGCTGCCAGCCCCAGCCCCCAGCCTTCCGGCAGTGCCTCATCGCCGGCCAAGGAAGCAGCAGGATCGCCTGTCCTGCTGGACGCACAGTTCCGCCGGATCCTGGAGCAGGTCTCCAGCGCCACCGATGCAGGGGACGCGGCCAAGGACGCCGCCAAGCTCGCGGACCGCGTTGCCGGCCCCGAACTGGAAATCCGCACCCAGAACTACAAGATCCGCTCCCAGGTGGGCTCCTACGAGCCGCGCATGCCCGTGCGCTCCACCAAGCTGCTGACCACGGTGGTCACCAGCGACCGTGACTGGCCGCGTTCGGTGCTGGCCGTGACCCAGGGCGAAGGCAACGTTGTCCCGCAGATCCTGACGCTGGTCCAGCAGTCGCCCCGCGAGAACTACAAGCTCATGGAAACCACGCCCCTGCAGCCGGGAACCACGTTCCCGAACATCAGCCGGGGCGGCACCGACACCCTGGCCGCATCGGACAAGTCCGGGCTGCTCTACAGTGGCGAGGAAGCAATGTCCGGCCTGGCCGACAGGCTCACGTCCGCGGACTCGCCGTTCAAGGACAAGCTGGTCGAGGGCGACTCCTCGCCGTACATCGCCGACACCCTGTCCTACCAGGCAGAGGTGGTCAAGGCCGGCGAGAACGGCAACTTCTCCTTCACCCACAAGGTGGTCCCCGAGAGCACCGTGGTGTTCCGGACCTCCGACGGCGGGGCCCTGGTCCTGGGCCGGATCAACTTCGGCTTCGAAGGCACCCCGAAGGCCGCCGGCGACAAGCTCAGCATCGGTGACGATGCCGCAGCCCTGGCCGGTGGCAAGGAAACCACCACGGGCATGGTCTTGAACTTCGCCGAATCGATGGCTGTCTACGTGCCGCCGGCAGGATCGACGGATCCGATGAAGCTTGTTGCCGCCACCCGCGGCCTGGTGGGCGCCAGCTTCAAGTAGCGCCTGACTGCATTACCACCGGCAGCGGCCGGAGTGGCTAGAGTGGGAAACATGAGTTCGCCAGCTTCCCGCCCAGTCCCTCCTGCCGCTGCCAACCTGCTTAACCTGCGCGGCGCCGTCGACCTTTCCTCACTGAAGCGCCCCGCAGCTCCCTCCGGTACAGCTCCCTCCGGTACAGCTCCCTCCGCCACCTCGCCGTCAGGGCCGCCGGCAGGGGTGGCGCAGGAAGGGCAGCCGGGCGCGGTGGCAGGCGGACCCGAGCTCAAGGTCAACGTCACCGAAGCAAACTTCCAGCAGTTGGTGGAACTGTCCGCACAGGTTCCCGTGGTGTTCGCGCTGTGGGCTTCCTACTCGCCGGAGTCCGGCAGGATGGTGGAGACCCTCGACCGCATCGTGGCCAGCTACGGTGGCCGCCTGGTCCTGGGCGCCGCCGACATCGAAGCTTTCCCGCAGCTTGCCCAGGCCTTCCAGGTGCAGGCCGTCCCCACCGCCGTCGCCGTCCTGAAGGGGCAGCCGGTACCGCTCTTCCAGGGGTCTGCGGAGGAGCAGCAGGTGCGCAGCCTCTTCGACGAACTCCTCAAGGTGGCCGCAGCCAACGGCGTCACAGGAAGCCTTGACGCCGGCGGCGCCGCTGAGCAGGAGCCGGCACCGCTGCCGCCGCTGCACCAGGCGGCGTACGACGCGATCGAAGCCGGGGATTACGCCGCCGCGGCTGAGGCCTACCGCCAGGCGCTGAAGGAAATGCCGTCGGACCATGAAGCCAAGGCCGGCCTGGCCCAGGTGGAGCTGATGGACCGGCTGCAGTCCGTGTCGGCCCAGGACAGCGAAGCGCTGCGCACGCTGGCGGCGAACGAGCCGGACAACCTGGAAGCCCAGCTTGGGGTGGCGGACCTGGACGTGGCCGGCGGCCACGTGGAGGACGCACTGAACCGGCTGGTGGCCTTCATCGGCAGGAATTTCGGTCCGGACCGTGAGACCGCAAGGGTCCGGCTGCTGGAACTGTTCGAGGTGGTGGGCGCCGGTGACGGGCGCGTGGCGAAGGCGCGCCAGGCGCTGGCCCGGGTGCTGTTCTAGTGCCGGCCCTGTTCCAGCCGCTGGCGCTGCGGTCCATGGAGCTGCAGCACCGGGGCTGGGTGTCGCCCATGTGCCAGTACAGCTGCGATCCCGACGACGCCCCGGGGGTTCCGAACGACTGGCACCTGGTGCACCTGGGCGGCTTTGCCGTGGGCGGCGCGGCGATGATCCTCACGGAAGCCGCGGCCGTGAACGCCGAAGGCCGGATCAGCCCCCGCGATGCCGGCCTGTACAACGACGAGCAGGCGGAAGCCTGGCAGCGGATCATTTCCTTCGTCCACCGGAACGGTACTGCCGGCACCAAGATTGGCGTGCAACTGGCCCACGCGGGCCGGAAAGCGTCCACGTTCTGGCCTTTCTCCGGCCGGCACGGCAGTGTTCCCGCCGCCGAGGGCGGGTGGGGCACCGTTGGTCCGTCCACCACCTCGTTCGAGGGCTACGAGGCGCCAGCTGCCATGACGGTGGAACAAATCCACGGCGTCATCGCCGATTTTGCCGCAGCCGCTGAACGCGCGGTGGCCGCGGGCTTCGACACCATGGAGATCCACGGGGCACATGGCTACCTCCTGCACCAGTTCCAGAGCCCGCTGATCAACGAGCGTGACGATGAGTGGGGCGGGGACGAGGCCGGACGCAACCGGCTAGTGCTGGCCGTGGTTGACGCGGTCCGCGCCGTGATTCCCGATTCCATGCCCCTGCTGCTCCGGATCTCGGCCACCGACTGGGCGCCGGGCGGCGTGGACCAGGAAGCCTCGGTCCGCCTGGCCCGCCAGGCGGCCGGCCGTGGCGTGGACCTGGTGGATGTTTCCAGCGGCGGGGCGGTGGCCCACCAGCAGATCAAGCCGGGCCTGGGCTACCAGACCGGGTTTTCCGCCGCCATCCGCTCGGAGGCCGGAATCGCCACCGGCACGGTGGGCCTGGTCACCACGCCGGGACAGGCGGAGCACGCGATCGCCACCGGCCAGGCCGACGGCGTCTTCATTGCCCGGGCCGCGCTGCGCGATCCCCACTGGTGGCTCCGGGCCGCGTTCGAACTGGGCCACGACATGGCCTGGCCGCCCCAGTACGAGCGGGCCATCCCGCGGCGGACCTTCTAAGCCCCATCCCGTGAAGACGGAGCCAGGCATGGCAGACTCTGCCGGGGACGGCCCTGACATCCCGGTTGGGCGGCAACTGGAAGCGAAAATCCTGGAACTGCTCGCTTCCCGGGCGGCAACGTCCACCATCTGCCCGTCCGATGCCGCCAGGGCGGTGGGCGGCGACGATTGGCGGCACCTCATGGAGCCGGCCCGCGAAGCTGCGCGGCGCCTGGTTGACGCCGGCCAGGTCCACATCACCCAGGGCGGCTCCGTCGTCGATCCCGCCACGGCAAAGGGGCCGATCCGGATCCGCAAGGCGCCGTGAAGGCCGGCCGTCAGCCGAGCAGGTCGTCCACGTAGCACCAGCGCCATTCTTCGCCGGGTTCGATGCTGCGCATGACGGGGGGGCCGGTTTCCTTGAAGTGGCGGCTGGCGTGACGTCCCGCCGAGGAGTCGCAGCAGCCAACGTGTCCGCAGGCAAGGCACATGCGCAGGTGCACCGGTGTGGTGCCCTCCCGTTCGCAGCCTGCACAGGCCGGGTTGTCGGGAAGCGGTGCCGGCATGGCCGCCGTCAGGTGGTCGCAGACGCCGCCCGGCTGGGAGAGCCCTTCACCGCCACCGCCGCCGGCAGCGGAGTCGAGTTCGTTGAGGGAAGCATCGAGCATGGACTCTTCCACATCCAGCCGCTCCAGGACTTCGCTGAGGACCTCATGGGCGAAGTCCCCGCCGCGCCGGAGTTCCAGGACTTTTTCCCGTTCGGCTTCCAGCATGGCCATCCGCAGCTGGGCGTACCGCTGGCTCGGGGTGGCTGCCTCTGCCGCTGGCCTGCCCAGGCGTTCCCAGGCTGCCAGTCCCCGCTCCTGGGTCCGCCGCCGCAGCATGTCCATGACTTCAGGTGGATCGCTGTCCCGCCGGAGCTTCTCCAGGCGCTCCATGCCCGCAGTGGTGGCCAGCTGCATCAGTGAGGCCTGGTTCAGCGCATCCTCGCGCCGGTCCGGCCCGGGCAAACCCAGGGCGCGGACCAGGGCCGGCAACGTAAAGCCCTGCAGCACCAGGGTGCCGGCCACCACCACCATGGCGGCCAGGACCAGGACGTTGCGGTGTTCCAGGTCATCGGGCAGCGTGAGCACGGCGGCCAGCGTGACGACGCCGCGCATGCCCGCCCAGGACACGATGGCGGGAAACTGCCAAGGCGGTGCGGGGTCCTTGCGCTGCACGGAAGGAATCAGGCGGGGGAGGTATGTGGCGGGAAAGACCCAGATGGGCCGGAGCACCAGCACGGCCACCAGGATCACGGCGCAGCCAATCCATACCCGGCCCGCGCCCAGGGAATCGTCCTGGACGCTGTCGATGATGGTCCGCACCTGCAGGCCGATCAGCAGGAACACGGAGTTCTCCAGGAGGAACTGCACCGTGTCCCAGTTGCTGCGGGCGCTTTGCCGCGCGGCCCCGTTGGGCATGGACGGCGCCTTGGTGCCCATCACCAGGCCGGTGACGACGACGGCGAGCACACCGGAGGCGTGGATGGCCTCGGCAGGGAGGAAGGCAACGAACGGGGCCATCAGCGACGTGGAGGTGTTGATGGCCACGTTGCTGATCCGTTTCCGGATTTCGGTAAGGATGTACGCGGCGGCGAGGCCCACCGCCAGCCCGCCGCCGGCCGCCACCACGAAGCCGCCCGCCACATCCAGTGCTGACACCGAGCCGGCGATGGCGGCCACGGCCGCGCGCAGGCACACCAGCGCCGTGGCGTCATTGACCAGTGACTCGCCTTCGAGGATGTTGACGATCCGGCGGGGCATGCCCACCTTCCGTGCGATCGCCGTGGCCGCCACGGCGTCCGGGGGAGCCACCGTCCGGGGGAGCCACCACCGCACCCAGGGCGATGGCGGCAGCCAGCGGGATTTCCGGGAACAGCCACCAGACCACCGCCCCGACCCCCAGTGTGCCGAAGATGACATAGCCCACGGACAGGAGCCCGATGGAGCGGCGGTTCGATGTGAAGTCGAACAACGATGTGCGGAACGCGGCGGCGTAGAGCAGCGGGGGCAGCAGGCCAACCAGGACCAGTTCGGGATTGAGCTCGACCTGCGGGATGAAAGGCAGGAAGGATCCTGCCACGCCCGCAAGGACCAGGAGCAGCGGAACCGGGAGATTGAGCTTCCGCCCCGCCGCGCTGCCGGCGCACACCACCGCAACGATCACCAGGAGGCCCAGGGCAATGTCCATGAGGTTAGTTTCGCACCCCCGCAGCGACGGCCCGCGGACTAGGCTGGCACCATGACTGCTCCCATGCCTGACCAGGCGTCGAATCCCGGCCCCGTGGCGGCCCTGTCCATCCGCGGGCTGGCCAAGCGGTTTGGCGGCAAGATCGCGGTGGACGGTATCAGCCTGGAGGTCCCGGCGGGTTCATTCTTTGGCATTGTGGGACCCAATGGTGCAGGCAAGACCACCACGCTGTCCATGGCCACCGGCCTCCTGCGCCCGGACTTCGGCACCGCCGTGGTGCACGGCGTCGACGTCTGGCAGCACCCACTTGAAGCGAAGCGGCTCATGGGGATCCTGCCCGACGGGGTCCGGCTCTTCGACCGGCTGACCGGAGAGCAGCTGATCACGTATGCCGGATTGCTGCGCGGCATGGACAAGAACGTGGTGGCCGCGCGGGTGGGGGAGCTGCTGGCTGCCATGGACCTCAGCCAGGACGCCGGAACACTGGTGGTGGACTACTCGGCGGGCATGACCAAGAAGATTGCCCTGGCCTCTGCCCTCATCCACGCCCCGCGGCTCCTGGTCCTGGACGAGCCCTTCGAAGCCGTTGACCCCGTGTCTGCAGCGAACATCCGCTCCATCCTGGACCGGTACGTGGACTCCGGCGGAACGGTCATCGTGTCCAGCCACGTGATGGATCTGGTCCAGCGCATGTGCGACCACGTGGCGGTGGTGGCCAAAGGCCGGCTGCTGGCCGCGGGCACGGTGGAGGAGGTGCGCGCCGGAGCCTCGCTGGAGGACCGGTTCGTACAGCTGGTTGGCGGCCACAGCCACACGGAGGGGCTGGAATGGTTGCGCACCTTCTAAGGCTCAAGCTCACGCTGCTCCGCAACGGACTGCGCCGCAGCCCCTGGCAGCTGGTGGGGATGGCCATCGCCGGGCTCTACGCCCTGGGCGTGGTGGCAACGCTGGTCATCGCCCTTGTCCTGCTGCGCAACGCCGGTCCGGTGACCGCCCACACGGCCGTGGTCCTGGGCGGCTCCGCCGCCGTCCTGGGCTGGGCCGTGGTTCCGGTGGTGGCCTCCGCCACGGACATGACCCTCGATCCGGCCCGCTTCACCACTTTTGCGGTCCCCATGAAGCAGCTGCTTGCCGGCCTTGCCCTTGGCGGCCTGATCGGCATCCCGGGCCTGGCCACCGCACTGGTGTCACTGTCCACGGTGGTCACCTGGTCACGGGGCGTGCTCCCCGCGCTCGCCGCTTTGGCCGGGGCGTGCCTGGGTGTCATGACCTGTATTGTGCTTGCCAAGGTGGTCACCACCGCAACAGCCAGCCTGGCGGCTTCCCGGCGCTTCAAGGACATCAGCGCCATTGCGGTCATGGTGCCGCTGGTCCTGCTGGGCCCCGTCGTGGCAGGGGTCGGCCGCGGCATCCCGGCATCCACGGGGTTCCTGCCAGAGCTGGCCCGGACCTTGTCCTGGACGCCGCTCGGGGCGCCATGGTCACTGGGCGGCGACGTCGCGTCGGGCCGGCCCGGGCAGGCCGCGGTGAAACTGCTGGTAGCGGTGGCGGTCCTCGGCGCCCTGGCCTGGTGCTGGAAGCTGCTGCTCGAACGGGCACTGGTCACCCCGCCGTACGCCGGCGCGGGGAAGCGCAGGGGCGGCAGGCTGGGACTGTTCGGCGTGCTGCCGCCCACCCCGGCCGGTGCGGTGATGGCCAGGTCTCTCACCTATTGGCTCCGGGACCCGCGGTACTCGGGTTCCCTGGTGGTCATCCCGCTGCTTCCGGTGGTCCTGGCGTTCCAGGGGACGCAGACGGGCAGCTACGGCAGCCTAGCTTTCCTTGCCCCCGTGGCCGCCTTCATTCTGGCCTGGTCCATCTCCGCCGACGTCTCCTATGACAACACCGCGTTTGCCCTGCACCTGGCCACCGGCGTCAGGGGGGTGGCGGACCGGCTGGGCCGGGCACTGGCGTGCATGACCTTTGCGCTGCCCGTGGTGCTGGTGTTCTCAGTGGGTTACGCCGCCTTCACGGGTAACTGGACGGCACTGCCCGGCCAGCTGGGGTTCAGCCTGGGGATCCTTTTCACCGGCCTGGGCCTTTCCTCGGTGGTATCGGCCCGCTACACCGTCACCGTCCCGCTGCCGGGGGACAGCCCGTTCAAGAAACCGCCGGGCAACGTGGGGCAGACCCTTGCCGTGCAGTTCGTGGGAATGCTGGTCCTGATGGTGCTGGTCCTGCCGGAGGCCGCGCTGCTGGTTGCCCAGGCGGTCACGGGCAACATCCTGTTCGGCTGGCTCAACCTCGCGGTGGGAACCGTCCTGGGCCTGGTCCTTTTCGGGGCCGGCGTCCGGCTGGGCGGCAGGTGGCTGGAGGCCCGCGGGCCGGAACTCCTGGCGCAGGTTACCGTCAACCGCTGACAGTTCCAGGAAGGGAACACCATGGAAATCGTGATACTCGGCGGCAGCAGGCAGATTGGAAGACTCGCGGCGGACGCCATCGAACACCTGGTCCGCCGCAAGCCGGACGCTGTCCTTGGCCTGGCCACGGGGTCATCGCCGCTGCCCGTCTATGACGAACTCGCCGCGCGCCATGAACGGGGCCTGGACTTCAGCAGGGCGTCCGCGTTCGCGCTGGACGAGTACGTGGGCCTGCCGGCCGGCCACCCCGAGTCCTACCGGGAGGTGATACGCCGGGAATTCACCGACCGCGTGAACATCGCGCCGGAGAACGTCCACGGCCCCGACGGAACCGCCACTGACATCCCGGCTGCCTGCGAGTCGTACGAACAGGCCATCGCTGCGGCCGGCGGCGTGGACCTTCAGTTGCTGGGCGTGGGCACCGACGGGCACATTGGCTTCAACGAACCGGGCTCCTCCTTCGCGTCGCGGACGCGGATCAAGAGCCTGATCGAGCAGACACGCCGGGACAACGCCAGGTTCTTCACCAGCCTGGCCGAGGTGCCGCACCACGTCATCACCCAGGGGCTGGGCACCATCATGGCGGCACGCCACGTGGTCCTCCTGGCCACGGGGGCGCAAAAGGCGCAGGCGGTCCGCGATTTCGTGGAGGGACCGGTGGCCGCCATCTGTCCCGCGTCGGTGCTGCAGTTCCATCCGCATGCCACGGTCCTGCTGGACGAAGCCGCCGCCTCGGCCCTGAAACTTGCCGATTTCTATCGCCATACGTACGAGAACAAGCCCGCGTGGCAGGGGCTGTGACGGCGCCTGCGGGAGCGGCGCCAGGGCGTCCAAAAGTACGACGGCGGCCGGTGCGGGACCCCGGCACGGGCGTGCCGCCGTCGAACGTCCGGCCGGGGGAACGGCTAAGATGGATGCCATGACTAGCATGACGGACCCTCTCGAAAACGACCCGATGCGCGAGCTTTCCGGGGCTGGAACGTCCACGGCCACCATTGAGCGCGAGGAACTGCGCCAGGAAGTGGAACCGGGGGACCGGGAGCGCTTCTCGCACTATGTGCGGAAGGAAAAGATCATGGAGTCCGCCATGACCGGGGAGCCCGTCATTGCCCTGTGCGGCAAGGTGTGGACCCCGGGCCGGGACCCGAAGAAATTCCCTGTCTGCCCCGAGTGCAAGGAAGTCTATGATGGCCTCCGCCCGGGCAACGACGGCGGGAAGGGTCCGGGCGGCTCGGGCAACAACAAGTAGTGACGGAGACGCTCTTTGGCGGCCCCACCCTGCCTCCGGCCTACCCGGAACGTGCAGCCTGGGGAACCGCCCCGAAACTCCGTGCCTGGCAACAGGAAGCCCTTGACCTCTACCTTGCGAACAGCCCCCGCGACTTCCTTGCGGTGGCAACCCCTGGTGCAGGTAAGACGACGTTCGCGCTGCGCATCGCCTCCACGCTGATCGACTCCGGGGCAGTGAACCGCGTGACCATTGTTGCCCCCACCGACCACCTGAAGCGCCAGTGGGCGGACGCTGCCGCCAAGGTGGGGATCGCCATCGACCCCAACTTCAAGAACTCGGACGGCCAGCACGGCCGCGGCTTCATTGGCGTCGCCGTCACCTACGCACAGGTGGCCAGCAAACCCCTGCTGCACCGCGCCAAGACCGAGGCCGCCCGCACCCTGGTGATCCTGGACGAGATCCACCACGGCGGAGAGGCCCTGTCCTGGGGCGACGGCCTGCGCGAGGCATTCGATCCCGCGGTGCGCCGGCTGTCCCTGACCGGTACGCCGTTCCGTTCGGACACCTCGCCCATCCCGTTCGTGGAGTACGCCGAAGACCGCGACGGCATCCGGCGCTCCAAGGCCGACTACACCTACGGCTATGGCAACGCCCTCCGCGACCACGTGGTCCGGCCGGTGATGTTCATGGCCTACTCCGGCCAGATGCGCTGGCGCACCAGCGCGGGCGAGGAAATGGCCGCGTCCCTGGGCGAGGCCGCGGTAACCAAGGACATCACCAGCCACGCGTGGCGGACCGCCCTGAACCCGGCAGGGGAGTGGATTCCTGCTGTCCTGGCCGGCGCGGACAGGCGGCTCAGCGAAGTCCGGCGCACCGTGCCGGATGCCGGCGGCCTGGTCATCGCCACCGACCACGAGGACGCCCGTGCGTACGCCGGCCAGCTGAAGAAGATTACCGGGGAGTCGCCCACCGTCATCCTGTCCGACGACGCCAAGGCCTCCAGCAAGATCGAGGAATTTTCCGCCGGCGACAAGCGCTGGATGGTGGCTGTCCGCATGGTGTCCGAAGGCGTCGACGTGCCCCGGTTGTCCGTGGGCGTCTACGCCACGTCTACCTCCACTCCGCTGTTCTTCGCCCAGGCCGTGGGCCGTTTCGTGCGTGCCCGCAAGAGGGGCGAAACGGCGTCGGTGTTCCTGCCGTCCGTGCCGCAGCTGATGGCGCTGGCCAACTCCATGGAGATGGAGCGTGACCACGCGCTGGACCGGCCCGAGAAGGAAGACGGCGACGGCCTCTTCAACCCGGAAGACTCGCTGATGGACGAGGCCAACCGCGAAGAGAAGGCCTCAGACAGCCTCACGAAGGGCAAGTTCGAAGCGCTGGACTCCCAGGCGTCCTTTGACCGGGTGCTGTTCGACGGCGGCGAGTTCGGCACCGGCGGCGAGGTGGGGTCCGACGACGAAATGGACTTCCTGGGCATCCCCGGGCTGCTGGACGCCGAGCAGGTGGGAACGCTGCTGCGCCAGCGCCAGCATGAGCAGCTGAACCGCAAGAACCGGAAGTCCCCGGCTGCGGACGCCCAGCAGGTTCCTGCCGTTCCGGACCACCGCATGCTGATGGACCTGCGCAACGAACTGGCCAAGAACGTGGCCGCCTGGGCTGCCCGGACCGGGACCCCGCACGGGGTGGTGCACACCAAGCTGCGCACGGTCTGCGGCGGGCCTCCCGTAGCCCAGGCCAACGAGGAGCAGCTGAAGTCCCGGCTGCGCAAGCTCCAGGACTGGTTCGTGGGCCGCAAATAGCGCCCTAGGCGATGTCCGCCCCGCCGAGTTCCATCTCGGCAACGGCGTCTTCCAGGTCCTCGGCGATCCCGGCGGTCAGCGACCGCACCACGGTGACGCCGTAGCCGGCCTGGACGGCGTCCAGGGCTGTGGCCTTCACGCAGTAGTCGGTGGCGATGCCCACCACCACCACGTCCTCCACGTCATGGCTCTGCAGCCAGTCGTCGAGGCCGATGGCGTCCTCGTCGGCTTCCAGCTGTGCCTGGGCGCCGGGCAGGCCGCCGGGCTGCCGTTCCCCGGTGGGGACGGCGTCCTCAGGGGCCAGCAGGCCCTCGAAGCCTGAGTAGGCGGCGGCGAACTGGCCTTTCCGGAAGTACGCATCGACGTACTCCGTGTCCAGGTCCGGATGGAGTTCGGCCCCGCGGGTGCCTGCCACGCAGTGCCGGGGCCAGCTCTCCTTGTAATCGGGCGTATCGGAAAAGTGGCTGCCGGGGTCGACGTGCCAGTCCTGGGTGGCCACCACATGGTCGAATTCGCTGTGGTGGGCGTCCAGGTACTCGCTGATGGCGCCCGCAACTGCGGCTCCGCCGGGAACGGCGAGCGAGCCGCCCTCGCAGAAATCGTTCTGCACGTCCACGATGATCAAAGCGCGCGACATCAGTGCTCCTCGTAGATGGTGGGGATCGCGGCCTCGCCGCGCTGCAGGCGGTTGACCACCGGCGGCAGCTCAGCCATGGAATCTGCGTGGCGCTGCCGTGCGCGCAGAACGCCTTCGTGCCCGGTCCAGCCCGGCAGCAGTTCGCCGTTCTTCATGAACTGCTGCAGCAACGGACGGTCGTTGCCGTCGTCCTCGGGCCGGTGGCCCACTCCCACTACCTCTGCGGTGGCGGTACCGCGTTCGTCCAGCTTCCGCAGTGCGTACTTGCGGCCGCCCACGCTGGCCTTGTTCTTGGCCGCCTTGGCAACGGAGACGAAGTTGCCGTCGTCGTCCGTGCGGCTGACGAGTTTGTAGACCATGCTCGCCGTCGGGGCCCCTGACCCGGTCACCAGCGAGGTGCCCACCCCGTAGGAGTCCACAGGGGCTGACTGCAGGGCTGCGATGGCGTACTCGTCCAGGTCCGAGGTCACCACGATCTTCGTGTGCTCGTTCCCGAGGTCGTCCAGGAGGCGGCGTACCCACTGGGCCTGGGCCACCAGGTCGCCCGAGTCCAGCCGGACGGCGCCCAGCCGCGGCCCTGCCAGCTCGACGGCCGTGCGGACGGCCTTTTCGACGTCGTACGTGTCCACCAGCAGGGAGGTGCCCGCGCCCAGGGAGGCAATCTGGGCCTCAAAGGCCTCCCGCTCGGTGTCGTGCAGAAGGGTGAACGAGTGGGCTGCAGTCCCCACGGTTTTCACGCCGTAGCGGACGCCTGCCTCCAGGTTGGACGTGCTGTCAAAGCCGGCAATGATCGCCGCCCGCGCCGATGCGGTGGCAGCCTCCTCGTGGGTGCGCCGGGATCCCATTTCGATGCAGGGACGGCCGCCCGCCGCGCTGACCATCCGGGACGCGGCGGAGGCGATGGCGGTGTCGTGGTTGAGCACGGACAGCAGGTAGGTCTCCAGCATGCAGGCTTCGGCGAACGAGGCCTCCACCACCAGGATGGGGGAGTTGGGAAAATACGCTTCCCCCTCGGCGTAGCCCCAGATGTCGCCGGAGAATTTGTAGTTGGCCAGGTACTCCAGCGTTTCCTGGTTGACCACCTGGGTGCGTTCCAGGAAATCCAGTTCCGCCTCGCCGAAACGGAAATTCGCAATGCCTTCCAGGAGGCGTCCAGTGCCCGCAACAATGCCGTAGCGCCGGCCGTCGGGCAGGCGCCGTGCAAACGCCTCGAACACGGACCTGCGGTGTGCCGCCCCCGAATGAAGGGACGCCTGCAGCATGGTCAGCTCGTAGTGGTCGGTATAAAAGGACGTGCGGGGATGGTCCCAGCCGGCTGAGGTGCTCACGAAAATCACTCTAGTGGGCATCCACATAGAATGGACAGATGACCATAAGCGTTGCGCCCGGCCCTGATACACAGGAGGGCATCCGGACCGGCACAGCAGAGTCCACCGACTCCCTGACCGCCCCGGACATCCCCTGGAACCTGGTGATCTGGAACGATCCCGTCAACCTGATGAGTTACGTCAGCTACGTTTTCCAAAGCTACTTCGGCTACCCGGAAAGCAAAGCGAACAAGCTCATGATGGAAGTCCACAAGAAGGGCCGTTCCATCGTTGCTTCGGGCAGCAAGGAACAAGTGGAGCGCCACGCCGTGGCCATGCACGGGTTTGGGCTCTGGGCCACGGTGGAAAAAGCCAGCGGCGGCACCGGCGGCAGTTCAGGCAAGTCCGGCGGGCCGGGCCAAGGTAAGGGGAAGCGTGGCTAAGGCATTCAAATACGGGCTCAAAGGCATCACGGGCTACCTGGAACCTGCTGAACGGGACCTGCTCCGCAGCCTCATCGATGACGTCATCTCCATGCTCCAGCCCGAGGACCGCACGGGTCAGGACCCGCTGGCGGCCCTCATTGGCCTGGACATGGATGTGGCCGAACCCACGGACCGTGCCGTCAAGCGGCTGCTCCCCAACGTGGTGAAGGACGACGGCGCCGCGTCCCTTGAGTTCCGCCAGCTCACCGAGCGTTCACTGCGGGAAACAAAGATCGGCGCCCTCCGCGCGGCTGCTTTGGACCTGGACAAGGACGAGATCGTGCTGACGCCCGAGGGGGCCCGGCACTGGTCGATGGCGTTGAACGACGTGCGGTTGGTCCTGGCGGAGCGGCTGGACATCCGGGACGAGGCAGACGCCGAGCACGTCCACCGCATGCAGGACTGGTCCCAGGCCGAGGATGTGGAGAGCTACCTGGCGCTGGTGTACAACTTCACCACCTGGCTGCAGGAGTCACTGGTCCAGGCAATGCTGCAGTCCATGGAACCCCGGCGGTGAGCTCCCGCGGCCCGGGGGAGGCCGTGCGCTGTGACACACCAGACATGAGTTACCGGACACAAGATGATGGCTGACGGTTCCGGGACCCCCTATCCTCGAATAATCATGACAACAGCCCCGAGCATGGAACCACCGGCAGAAACGCAGCCTGACTCCGGCGAAGGCGAGCTGCCGGCCGCTGCCCCGGAAGCCCGCCCCATCGGCGTCTTCGATTCCGGTGTCGGCGGCCTCACCGTGGCCCGCTCCATCATTGACCAGCTTCCCAACGAGTCCATCCTCTATGTGGGGGACACCGCCCACGGGCCGTACGGCCCGCTTCCCATCGCCGAAGTGCGGGCCAACGCTCTGGGTGTGATGGACGAACTGGTGGACTCCGGCGTCAAGCTGCTCACCATCGCCTGCAACTCGGCGTCGGCCGCTGTCCTGCGGGACGCCCGGGAGCGCTACACCGCCAAGTACGGCATCCCGGTCATCGAGGTCATCCAGCCTGCCGTCCGGCGTGCCGTTGCCGCCACCCGCACCGGAAAGGTGGGCGTGATCGGCACGTCCGCAACCGTGGGGTCCCGCGCGTACGAGGACACCTTCGCCGCGGCGCCTGACCTGGACATCACGTCGGTGGCGTGCCCGGAGTTCGTCAGCTACGTGGAAGCCGGCATCACCACGGGCCCGGCGCTGCTCGCCGTCGCCGAGGAATACCTGGCACCGCTGAAGGCCGCCGGGGTGGACACCGTGGTCCTGGGCTGCACCCACTACCCGCTGCTGACGGGCGTCATCTCCTACGTCATGGGCGCCGACGTCACGCTGGTTTCCAGCGCGGAGGAGACCGCCAAGGACGTCTACCGCGCCCTGGCCACCCACAACCTGCAGCGCACCTCGGAGGCGCCGCCCGAGCACCACTTCGTCGCCACCGGTGACGCCGGGCAGTTCGAGGCGCTCGCCCGGCGGTTCCTGGGACCGGAAGTCTTGTCAGTCCGGCACGTGGACCATGTGGCCGCGCAGTACCCCACCGGCAGCCTGGCCCGGATCACCCCTGAGATGATCGCCGCCGCCCAAAGCGCGCGCAACCGTCCCCGGATCTCCAACTTCGTGGGCGGCGGTCTTGCCGGGGCGCGCCGCGGCGGAGGGTCCGCCCAGTGAAGCTGACCATCGTGGGATGCACGGGCTCATTCCCCGGACCCGGCTCCCCGGCGTCGTGCTACCTCCTGACCGCCACCGACGGCGAGCGGACCTGGAAGGTGGTAATGGACCTCGGCAGCGGGGCACTGGGGGCCATCCAGCGCTACACGGACCTGGAGGACATCGACGCGATCTTCCTCACCCACCTGCACCCTGACCACTGCATGGACCTGTGCGGGCTGCACGTTGCCATCCGCTGGAAGCCGGGCGGCTGGGGCCGTGGCCGGATCCCCGTGTGGGGGCCCGCCGCCACGGCGGACCGGATGGCCACCGCCTACGGCCTTCCCCTGGACCCGGGCATGCACGAAGAGTTCGACTTCACCAACTGGACCGAACGCGAACCCGTGACCGTGGGGCCGTTCACCATCACCCCGTTCGCCGTCAACCACCCCATCGAGGAGGCCTACGCCCTCCGGGTGGAAGTGGTGGAACCCGGCAAGGACGGCAGCCCGGTGTCCCGCGTCCTGACGTATTCCGGGGACACCGATTCCTGCGCCGGGCTCGAGGAAGCCGCCAAGGACGCGGACCTTTTCCTGTGCGAGGCGGCCTTCGAAGAGGGCCGTGATGACGGCATCAATGACGTCCACCTGACGGGCAAGCGGGCCGGGGAGGCCGCAGCGGCAGCCGGCGCGCGGCGGCTCTTGCTGACCCACATCCCGGTGTGGACGTCCCAGACCACCGTGATGGCCGAAGCCCGCCCGGTGTTTCCCGGCGATGTTGCGGTTGCGGTGGCGGGCGTGCACTACACCATCTAGCCGCGCGTATCCCGGCGCCTGGTTCCACGGCGCCTGCCTGCCGCGCGGGCACTCGATAAGCTAAAGGCATGACATCTGAAGCAACAGCAGTACCCATTGTGCGCGCCGACGGCCGCGCAGCCGACCAGCTCCGGCCCATCAGCATCACCCGCGGATGGTCCAACCAGGCTGAGGGATCGGCGCTGATCGAATTCGGCAACACCAGGGTCCTGTGCACGGCATCACTGACCGCCGGGGTCCCGCGCTGGCTCAAGGGCGAGGGCCGCGGCTGGGTCACGGCCGAGTACGCCATGCTGCCGCGCGCCACCAACACGCGTTCGGACCGCGAATCCGTCAAGGGAAAGATCGGCGGACGCACGCACGAGATCTCCCGCCTGATCGGGCGTTCGCTGCGCTCCATCATCGACACCAAGGCACTGGGCGAGAACACCATCGTGCTGGACTGCGACGTCCTGCAGGCCGACGGCGGCACCCGCACCGCAGCCATCACCGGCGCCTACGTAGCGCTTGCCGACGCCATCCGGTTTGCCCGCGACACCAAGCTCATCGCCAGGAATGCCCAGCCGCTCATCGACACGATTGCAGCAGTATCCGTGGGAATCATCGACGGCGTCCCCATGCTGGACCTGCCCTACGTGGAGGACGTCCGGGCGGAGACCGACATGAACGTGGTGGTCACCGGCTCCGGCAAGTTCGTCGAAGTGCAGGGCACTGCGGAGGGTGCGCCCTTCGACCGGGACGAGCTGAACCAGCTCCTGGACCTCGCGCTGCTGGGCACGGCCCAGCTGGCGGCCATCCAGCGCGAGACCCTCGCGGACACCCTGTGACCGGTGTGGCTCCCCGGCTGGTGCTCGCCACGCACAACAAAGGCAAACTCAGCGAACTCCGTGAGCTGCTGCGCGGACAGGTGCCAGGGCTCGATGTCGACACCCAGGTGGTGGACGCCGCCGCGGCGGGTGCGCCGGACGTCGTCGAGACCGGCGTGACGTTCGCCGAGAACTCCCTGCTGAAGGCGCGTGCGGTGGCCGGGGCTACCGGCCTGGTGGCCATCGCCGACGACTCCGGCCTGGCCGTGGACGTCATGGGCGGGGCCCCGGGCATCTTCTCCGCCCGCTGGGCGGGGCGGCACGGTGACGATGCCGCCAACCTGGAACTCCTGCTGAACCAGCTGTCCGATGTTCCCGACGAGCACCGCGGTGCCGCGTTTGTGTGCGCCGCCGCCCTGGCCATGCCCGCGGACGCGGAGGGCCCCGGGCGCGAGGTGGTGGAGTACGGGCAGCTGGAGGGCATCCTCCTGCGTGAACCGCGCGGTGCCGGTGGTTTCGGCTACGACCCCGTGCTGCAGCCGGCGGGCGAGGAACGCAGCTGCGCCGAGCTGTCCGCCGAGGAAAAGAACGCCATCAGCCACCGCGGCAAGGCCTTCCGGGCGCTGCTGCCGTCCATCGTGGCGGCACTGGAAGCCGCAGGCTAGGACAAGGCGCCGGGCCGCGGGAACCCGCACATCGGACCCAGCAAAAAAGGTGCGCACCCCGGCGGGGTGCGCACCTTTTTGGGTGTCGGGAGCGGGCGGAGGACTGCTACTCCGGCCGGCCGCGATGGATGTTCCGGGGAGTCTTCTGCTCCTCTTCCGGTTCGTGTTCCTCGATGTATTCGTCGACGGTGTCGGTGCCGTATGCCTTCGCCTGCCGCCGTGCGGACAGCCCGCGCAGGAGCTCGATGCCGATGGGGACCACCGAGACCAGCACGATGACGATGAAGATAATGTCAAGGTTGTCGCGGACCCACGGGACCTTGTCGCCCAGCAGGTAGCCGAGGAGCGTGACGCCGCCGCCCCACAGCACGGCGCCGATGACGTTGTAGATGAAGAACTTTCGCTTGCTCATTTGCGCCACGCCGACGATCACGGGCACGAAGGTACGGATGATAGGCACGAAGCGGGCCAGGATCAGTGCCTTGCCGCCGTGCTTTTCGAAGAACGCGTGGGCGCTCTCGACATTTTCGCGCTTGAACAGCTTGGAGTTGGGCCTGTTGAAGATGGCGGGGCCGGCCTTGGATCCGATCAGGTAGCCGGCCTGGTTGCCAATGATCGCGGACACCACGATCAACGCGGCGAACGCGAAGATGTTGAACTTGATGGTGCCCGTGGCCACCAGCAGGCCCGCCGTGAACAGCATGGAATCGCCCGGCAGGAAGAAACCGATGAGCAGGCCGGTCTCGGCGAAGATGATGCCGCACACCAGCAGGACCACCCAGGGGGCCAGCGCGGGATCGGCCAGGAAGACCTGGGGGTTCAGCCAATCGGGCAGGAAGGAAGCCATTTTCGGCTGGACCGGTCCCGCACCGCCCAGCATGGACACAGCGAGGTCATTCATCACAGGAAAGTTCACCCCTCAAGGGTACTTGACGGGCCTGTGCTCCCCGGGGCCGGGGGTCCGCGGCGGTAAGGTAGGGGCCGTGGGTTTGGACTTTACGGCGATCGACTTCGAAACGGCCAACGGCTTCCGTGGCTCCCCGTGCTCGGTGGGGCTGACCAAGGTGAGGGGAGGCCGGATCGTTGAGGAGGCCTCCTGGCTGATGCGTCCGCCGGCGGGATACGACTCCTTCGACCACAACAACGTCAGGATCCACGGCATCACTGCCGCTGACGTCGCCGGCGCGCCCCGCTTTGGCGACCTGTTCCCCGAAATCGGCGCATTTATCGGCGACGACGTGCTGGCCGCGCACAACGCCGCCTTCGACCTCGGCGTGATCCGCTCGGCGCTGGAAGTCTCCGGCCTGCCCGGCCCCGCCTATGACTACGTCTGCACCGTCATGCTGTCCCGTCGCTGCTATTCGCTGGTGTCCAATTCCCTGCCTTTCGCCGCCGAGGAAGCGGGCGTCCCGCTGGTCAACCACCACGACGCCGCGGAGGATGCCCGCGCCTGCGCCGGCATCCTCGTCGACATTGCCGGCCGCAACGGTGCCAACAGCATCGCCGAACTCTACCTGTCCCTGGGGCTGGCCATGCCACGGCAGCAGGCCTTCGACCCCGCCACGGACGACCTGTCCAAAGCCAGCCTTGCGGCGCTGGCAGGCAACTCCGGCAACGGGGCCACCCTGGTCCGCCGGTTCCAGTCCGGCTGGCCGGAGGAAGGACTGAACCCGGAGCCCAACCTTGACGCCGAGCCCGGGCACCCGTTGTACGCCCAGACGGTGGTGTTCACCGGGCAGCTCTCCATCAACCGTCCGGATGCCAAACTGCGGTCGGCCCGGTGCGGGGCGCGGACCGAGAGCCGGGTCACCGCGCGGACCACCGTCCTGGTGGTGGGGGACGGGTTCGTTGCCTCGGACCTTCGCTCGGGCAGGCTCACCGGCAAGGCGCGCCGGGTCCTGGAGCTTCACGACCGGGGGCAGGCCATTGAAGTGCTGTCCGAGGGGGAGTTCCTGCAGATGGTGGGCGGCGCGGATGCCCGGGGGCCGCTCGATGGTCCCGGGGAAGCCTGGGCCGGCGCCCGCGCACCCGCCGTCAGCGCCTGATCCCCGGGCGGGGGCTGCGCACAGTCATCCGGCGCAATAAAGCTTGGCCGCTCCGGCGGGTGGCTCCTACCCTTGCGGGATGGCCTCCCTGTTCACTTTCCCCAACCCCGTCAATGAATACGCCGCCCGCACCACGGCAGCGCTCGTGGTGCTGCTCGCCGTCGTCACCGCGGTGGCAAATTCAGGCTGGGGGCTGGCAGCGATCGCCGCCGGATTCTGGCTGCGGCTGCTCTTCGGCCCGCGGATTTCGCCCCTGGCGCTGCTGTCGGTCAAGGTGATCACCCCGCGGCTGGGAAAGGTGAAGCTGGTTTCCGGGCCGCCCAAGCGTTTCGCCCAGGGAATCGGTGCGGCAGTGTCCACCGGCGCGCTGCTCCTCTTCGCCGCCGGCGCGGCGCCGGAAGCCTGGACGCTGCTGGGCATCCTGGTGATTGCTGCCTCGCTGGAAGCCTTCGCGGGTTTCTGCCTGGGCTGCACCATCTTCGGGTTCCTGCAGCGCCGCGGAGTGATCCCGGAGGACGTCTGCGAAGCCTGCAATAACATCAGCCTTCGCCGGTCGTAACCTTCACCAGCTGATCGGCCATGCCGCGGACCACCTCCGGCGCTTCCAGGGACCCGAGCCACTGCGCCGGGAGGCAGTCCTCACCGTACAAGGCTCCCAGAATGTTTCCTGCCAGCGAACCCGCGGTATCGCTGGGGCCGCTGTGGTTCACGGCAACGGCCATGGCACGACGGAAATGGTCAACGGGCTGTGTGTCCGCCCCGTCGGCCGGGGCTGTGGCCATGACGGCATAAAGCGCGACGGCGAGGGCTTCCTCCGCTGTCCGGCCCCCGCCCAGCACCTGGAGCAGTTCTTCGGGCCCGACGAGCGCCTCGTCCGCAAGCCGGAGGGCCGCCTCAAGGCGTGCCGGCAGCTCCGGGGCGACGTCCACAAGGTCGCCGGCGTGCGCCGTAACCCCGGCGGCGGCGTCCCGCAGCCCCTCGCCGGACACCAGCCGGTGGATCAGGAGGCTGAAGATGCCCGCACTCTGCCGGGCTGAAGGGTGCCCGTGCGTCAGGGCGGCGGCATCGGCACTGAGCTTATAGACGGCGTCGGGCGTGATGTGCGGCACCAGCCCAAACGGTGCCGAACGCATCACCGTGCCGGCGCCCCTGGCTCCGGGGTTCACCGGGCGGCTGATGGTTCCCATTTCACCGCTGGCAAGCCCGGAAATGCATTCCTCCTCGGGGCGCCTGCGCTGCCGGAGCACCTCGTTGCCGTCGATCCAGCGGGGCTGGGGTGCCGGTGCGGACGGCCCGGCCTCCTCACCCTGGGTGGCCAGCCAGCGCAGGTACGCCAGCCAAAGGCAGGCGTTCACGTCCGCGCCCACGCCGGAGTTGGCCCATTCCAGCGCCTCCACCAGCCCATCCACCGTGTACAGGGTCAACTGGGTGTCGTCGGAAAAATGGCACGGGCCCTGCAGGTCCTCAAAGCCAGCCAGGCCCTGCGCCCCGAAGCGCTGCCGGATCGCCGCGATGGAATCGGATTCCACGGCGTAGCCCAGGGCGTCGCCCAGCGCCCCGCCCAGCAGGGAGCCGTGGATGCGGGACTTGAGGGTGGGCGCGGGGATGCCGTGGTCGAAGCTCATGGAGTAAATTTACCGTCCGCAGCCCGGAGGCCCGCGCTGCATACCGAGGTCCGGCAACCCGACAGACAGCTGCCGTCCAGCAAACGCACAGCCGGGACTGGCATACTGCTCGGGTTGCCCGGCGCCACCATCGACGGGAAGCGGCACATCGCTGGACGGCCGCGGCGCCCGAGCCACCCCGGCGGCCCGAACCCCAGACCCCCACAAGCAAAGGTCCCATCATGAGCACCCCTGTCCCAGCCCGCGACGCACTGCAGCCCGACGGCACGCCTGCCGCACCCACCGGCCTGCTGCCCCGCCTGGCGGCCGAGGCCTTTGGCAGCCTTTTCCTGGCGGTGGCCGGCCTGGGCGTGCCCCTGTTCAGCATTCCGCAGTCCAGCCCGGTCCCCTCCGCCCTCGCTGCCGGCCTGGCCGTTACCGCCGCCATGCTGGCCTTCGGACATATCTCCGGCGGCCACTTCAACCCTGCCGTCACCCTGGGGCACCTCCTGGCCGGGCGGATCCGGGCCGGCGCGGCCGCCGCCTACGCTGCCGCCCAGCTCGTCGGGGCCCTGGTGGGCGCCCTGGCCCTGTTCGGCATCCTGCGCACGCTGCCCAGCATCCCGGACAGCCGCACCGCCTTCGATACCGTGGCCGCGGGCTTCGGTGAGCACTCCATCATCCAGGCGCCCCTCGCCGCCGTCGTCCTCCTGGAACTGCTGGGTGCCGCCACCATCGTGGCTGTCTTCCTGGGAGCCGCCAGCCGTGAAGGAGGCGTCCGCACGGTGGCGCCCGTCGCCGTCGGCCTGTCATTTGCCGCCCTGCTGCAGGTGGGCCAGTCGGTGGGAAACCTGCCGTTCAACCCCGCACGTGCCGTTGCGTCCGCCGTCTTCAGCTCCGGCTGGGCCGTGGAGCAGCTCTGGGTCTTCCTGGTGGCGCCGCTGGCCGGCGCTGCCATCGCGGGGCTGGTGTTCCGGATCGGCGAGGTGACCGGTTCCCCTGCACCCGTTGCCGACGTGGAGGCTGCCCATGACACCGGCGCTGACGATGACGCCGATGATGACGCCGATGATGACGCCGATGATGACGCCGACGCTGTTGCCGTGAATGAGCCTGCCGCTGCGGCGGCTGCCCGCCAGGAGAAAGCCCGCGGTGTCAGCGAGGCACAGGAGTTCTTTGACGGCAAAAGGTCCTGAGCGCTGTTTGCCGCGGCGTTTTTCTGCACTGTCAGTGGCTGCCGATAGCTTAGGAACATGCGGTTACTTCACACCTCGGACTGGCACCTGGGCCGTTCCTTCCACGGCGTCGGAATGCTGGATGCCCAGCGGGCCTTCGTTGACCAGTTGGTGGCGGCGGTTGAGCGGGACAGCGTCGACGTCGTCCTGATCGCCGGCGACGTCTATGACCGGGCGCTCCCGGGCGTGGACGTGGTCCACCTCCTTGACGACGCCCTGGTCCGGCTCACTGCCGCAGGCGCGAAAGTGGTCCTCACCAGCGGCAACCACGACTCCGCCATCCGCCTGGGGTTCGCCTCCCGGCTGCTGGAACGCGGGGGAGTGCACCTGCGCACCAGGGTGGAGGACCTGGACCAGCCCCTGCTGCTGCCGCTGGGAACGGATGCGGCCGGGAAGGAGGCGACGCTGGCGCTCTACGGCATCCCGTGGCTTGAGCCCAGGATGGTCGCCGAACAGCTGGGGGTGGAAACGGCAAGCCATTTCGAGGTCACCCGCGCCGCGACCGGACTGATCCGGGAAGACATCGCCCGGCGCGCCGCGTCTGGCACCGTCCACTCAGTGGTCCTGGCCCATACCTTCGCCAGCGGAGGCATCAGTTCAGACAGCGAGCGGGACCTCAGTATTGGCGGCGTGGGAGCTGTTCCTTTGGACCTCTTCGACGGCTTCAGCTATACCGCGCTGGGCCACCTGCATGGCCGGCAGAAGCTGTCCGGTTCCGTCAGGTATTCGGGGTCGCCGCTGGCCTATTCCTTTTCGGAGTCCACGCACCAGAAGGGTGCCTGGCTGGTGGAGATCGGCCCGGAGGGCGTTGCGTCGGTGGCGGAAGTCCTCTGGGAGGCCCCGCGTTCGCTGGCCGTTCTCCGCGGACCGCTGGAGGACCTCCTGGGGGATCCGGCCCATGCCTGGGCTGAAGCCGCCTATTGCCAGGTCACCCTTACCGATTCCCAGCGCCCCACCCGTGCGATGGAACGGCTGCGCGCCAGGTTCCCTGACACGCTGGTCCTTGCCTTTGATCCCCAGGGCGCCACTGCCGCCACGGAGGCCAGCTACAGCAGCAGGCTTGCAGGCGCCCCGGACGACCTCGCCGTCTGCTGCGGGTTCCTGGACCACGTGCGGGGAAGGAGCGCCGACCCGGCGGAAAGGACCGCGCTCGCGGCCGCGCTGGAGAACGTCAGGCTCCTGGAGGTGTCGCGGTGAGGATCCACCATCTGCGCATTTCGGCGTTCGGGCCCTTTGCCGGAACCGAGGACATCGATTTTGAGCGGCTCAGCGCACACGGACTGTTCCTGCTGAACGGGCCCACCGGCGCCGGCAAGACCAGCGTGCTTGATGCCATCTGCTTTGCGCTCTACGGCTCCGTTCCGGGGGCACGGCAGGACGGCAAGCGGCTGCGCAGCGACCATGCCGAGCCCGGGCAGGACCCCGCCGTCACCTGTGAATTTTCCGCCCAGGGCCGCCGCTTCGAAGTGACCCGGTCCCCGGCGTGGGAGAAGCCCAGTACCCGCGGGAAGAACGGCTTCACGGTCCAGCAGGCCAAGACGCTGCTCCGCGAACGGGTGGGCGGGGCCTGGGTGGAGAAGTCTGCCCGCAATGATGAAGCGGGCGCGGAGATCATGGCCTTGTTGGGCATGGACCGCGAACAGTTCACCCGGGTGGTGATGCTGCCGCAGGGTGATTTCGCTGCCTTCCTTCGCTCCAAGGCTGCTGACCGGCTGGACCTGCTGCAGAAGCTTTTCGGTACCCAGAGGTTTGAAGCCCTGGAACAGGAACTGTCACGGCAGGCCGCCGCCGCGCGGGAGGACGTGGCCGTGCTGTCCGGCCAACTCGGCATCCTGGCCGCGCGTGCCGAAACCGAGGCCGCCCCGCTCCAGCTTCCCGAGGAGGAGGCGCCGCCGGCGGACGACATTCCCCGCCGCCTTGATTGGCTGCAGGCGTCTGCTGCCGTGCGCCTGGCGGAACTCACGGAGCGGGCCGCCGCCGCTGAGGCTGTGAACCAGGCGCGCCGCACAGAGGCTGAGCAGGAGGCTGCCCGCCATGAACGGCACCGCAAACTCGCAGCCGCGACAGCACGGCAAAAGGCCGTCGAGGCAGGGGCGGCGCAGCGGGAACAAACCAGCGCCCGGCTTGGGCGGCACCGCCAGGCAGAGGTTCTTCACGGGCAACTGCAGGCTGTGGACGCTGCAGCTGCCAAAGTCCGTGCCGCCGCCGCGGCCGCCGAATCAGCCATGACGTTGCTCCGCCTGGCCGCCGGGGACGGCGGCGAACTGGCCCAGCTCGGCAGTGGACCGGCAGAGAGTGCCGATGCCAGCCCCGGAACCGCAAAAGACGCCTGGGGGAGCATGCCGGGGGCTCCGGAGGAACTGGGCCGCCTGCGATCGCTGCTGGCCGTCGTCGAGGCACGGCTGCCCGACGAGGACAGGTTCCAGGAGCTGCGGAAGCGGCACCAAGGCCTCACCGGCAGGCTGGGTGAGCTGGAGCTCGCCGTGGAGACACTGGGCCGGCGCACCGAGCGCCTGGTGGCGGAACGCGAACAGCTGGCCAACGGCATGGACCAGCTGGAGGCGCGTTCGGTGGAAGCTGCGCTGCGGCGCAAGGAAGCTGCTGCGGCGGCGGAGCTGCTGGACGTCGTCCGGCGGCACGGGACAGCCATCGAACGCAGGGACCGGGTCAAGAGCCGCCACGGCGACTCGCGGGAGAACCTCCTCGAGGCCAAACGCCGCTGGCTGGACCTGCGGGAGGAACGGCTGGCCAACGCTGCATCGGAACTGGCAGCGGGGCTGGTTGCCGGGGAACCCTGCCCCGTCTGCGGAAGCGGACATCATCCCGGCCCGGCGGATGCGGGAACCGGAGGCCCGGCCCTGGCCCAGGATGAGGAACGGGCCCACGGTCTGTACGAAGCCGCCGAGGCAGCCCATGCCCTGGTTGCCGCAGACCTTGCCGAGGCAGAGCAGGCAGTGGCGGTCCTCGCCGGTCAAGGTGGGACTACCCCCGTGCAGGAGGCCCGCTCCGGCGCGGAGGAGGCCCTTGCTGCGGCGGCGGACGCCGAGCAGGCTGCGGAGGAGCTGCAGGACAGGCGGCAGCGGCTGGACGCCCTGGACGCCGGCCTTACCCAGGCGCGGGCCACGCTGTCCGAAACGGAAGTGGAGCTGTCCCGGACGGCAGCGTCCCTTGCCGACCTGGCCGAACAGATTGCGTCGCTGGACACGGCGCTTACCGGCCTCCGGGGCGGCCACCGCAGCCTGGAACGCCGGCTGCGGGCACTTGAGGAGGCCGTGGCTGTACTGGACAAAGCCGTCGAAGCGCAGGCGCGGCTGGATATGGCCCGGCTGCAGGCCGCCGAAGCACAGGAACACCTGGAACTGGCCCTGCCAGATGCCGGCTTCGCAAGCGCCGACGATGCCCGCAGCCAGCTCCTCGGGCCCGCTGAACTGGCAGCCCTCGAGTCCGCCGTCCGTGCAGCCCAGGACGAGGCAGCCCGCGTGGCAGGGCTGTTTGAGTCGGAGGACATTGTGCTCGCCCTGGACGAAGCCGCCGGCGGCTTCACAGCGGATGAGGAGCGGCTGGCGGCGCTGCGCCTGGACGCGGCGACAGCCAGGAATGAGGCACGGGAAGCCGATCTGGCTGCCGGCATGGCTGCCCGCTGCCTGGCGTCGTTGAAGTCCATCGCCGCCGAATATGCAGCGCTGGCCGGCTCCTCGCGCGAGCCGGCGGAGCGTGCGCAGATGCTTGCCGGGTTGGCCGATGCCGCCGCTGGCCGGGGCGAAAACACTTACCGGATGAGCCTGACCAGCTACGTGCTGGCCGCGCGGCTGGAGCAGGTGGCCCTCGCGGCCTCCGAACGCCTGGTGGCCATGAGCGACGGCCGCTATCTTCTCCAGCACACTGACGCCAAGGCAGCCCGCGGAGCAAAGTCAGGGCTGGGCCTGGAAGTAGTGGACCAGTGGACGGGATTCCGCCGGGACACCTCCACGCTGTCCGGAGGCGAATCCTTCATGGCCTCCCTCTCGCTGGCCCTGGGGCTCGCGGACGTGGTCCAGCAGGAATCCGGGGGCGTGGAAATCGAAACCCTGTTCGTTGACGAGGGCTTCGGGAGCCTGGACGACCAGTCCCTGGAGCAAGTCATGGATGCCCTCGAAGGACTCCGCGACGGCGGGAGGGTCGTGGGACTGGTCAGCCACGTGGCCGAAATGAAACAGCGGATCGGCACCCAGCTGCAGGTGGTCAAGAACCGGAACGGCTCAACCCTGCGGATCTCCGAAAGCCTCGACGCCCTCCTCTGACCAACCCCTGCCTATCCTCTGCGCAACCCCTGACGGGGGCCGATATACTGATCGGTGTTACCGGGTTGCGCGCATCGGGAGGAGGGACGATGCGCACGTACTGAACGAGCCCCGACGTGACACCACAAACCACCCCCTCATCCACCGGCACCGCCCCTGTCCAGGCATCTCCATCCCGGGAAACCCTTGACCCGGACATGGCGGAAGCGGCAGCGCGGGGACGCTTTTCCCGCCTTCCCCAACTGGCCGGCAGGGGTTTCATTCCCCTGGGCCTCTTTGCGCGGCTTCCCCTGGCCATGCTGGCCATGGGCACGCTCACCCTGGCCACATCCGCCAGCGGCTCCTTTGCTACCGGCGGAACGGCGGCAGGCGCCGTGGGTATCGGGTCCGCGTTGGGGGCTCCCGTGCTGGGATCCCTTGCGGACAGGCGGGGACAGCGGCCGGTCCTGTTGCTGGCGGCCGTATTCAACACAGTGGCCGTGCTGGCCCTGGTCCTCGCCGCCCATACCGCTGGCGTTTCGGGCGGTTTCCTGCCCGGTGTCCTTGCGGCTGCCTTCGCGGCCGGTGCCACCTGCCCACAGGTTGGGCCCCTGGCCCGGGTCAGGTGGATGTCGCTCACGGCCGACGCCGGAGATCCAACGGCATCATCCGGTGGGGCTGCCCGTGACCTGGACACAGCGCTTTCCTACGAGAGTACGGCCGACGAGGTGACTTTTGTCCTGGGACCGGCCCTGGTGGGGATCCTGGCCAGCCTTGTGGCGCCGTGGCTTCCGCTGGTCCTGGCAGCGGCGATGACCATCATTTTGGTGCCTCTCTTCGCCGTTCATCCAACCCACCGGGCTGTCCCCGCCAGCCGGCCGGCGGCACCCGGGACCCGCAAGGATGCTGCGCACGGCAGTAAGCTGCCGTGGACCGTGGCACTGCCCGTCCTTGCCATGGCCTGCATGGGCACATTCTTTGGTTCCACCCAGGCCGCCCTGAGCGCCTTCTCTGCCGGGCTTGCCGGCGCGGAAATCGCCGGGCTGCTGTATGCCGTCATGGGCCTCAGTTCCGCCGCCGCGGCGCTCTCGGTTGCATACTGGCCGCGCCGTGCGGGACTGGCGCTGCGCTGGGTGTCCTGCGCAGTCCTGATGGCAGGTCTCGCGGTCCTGCTGCTGGTACCGTCATCGCTGCCCATGATGGCGGCAGTCCTGCTGGTCCTGGGACTCCCGGTGGGTCCCGTCATGGTTACCGTCTTCGCCGTGGGCGGGAAAGTGGCACCCGCCGGCAGGCTCGGCACCGTGATGACTGCGCTGGCCAGCGGCATTGTCGCCGGTACAGCCATCGGGTCCTCTGTTGGGGGACAGCTGGCCCAGCTCCAGGGGGCCGGGGCCGCGTTCCTCGTCCCGGTCTTCGCGGCGGCGGCGCTGGCCGTGCTCGGCGCGGGAACCGCCGTCGTCGTCCGCCGCAAAGCCTGACACGGCACGTCACTGCGGGCGGCGCCGGTCCGCTACGGCGTTACTCCGGCAGAGCGGTTACGCCAGCTGGCGCTCGATCCTCGCCGCACTTTCGGCGATGGCAGCTCCCACGGCATCCGGATCATGGGCGGAACGGATATAGACCACTGCAAGTGCAGCCGGACGCCCACCCGGCACCCGGACCGGTGCTGCCAGCGATGAGACCCCGGCGATCACCTCGTCGTGGCTGGCCGAGTAGCCTTTCCGGCGTGCCTCCGCAGCCTCCGGGCGGTACGGCACGCCGGTGGCCAACCGGTCCCATTCCTCCTCCGAGAGGGCGGACTGGATGGCGATCCCGGGGGCGCCGGCATTGATGGGGTGGCGTGTGCCCGGGTGCTGGGCAACGGTTGCGCCGGAATGCCTCGGCTCGACCGTGACGAGCGTAATGCAGTCATGGTGGTCCCACACCGCCACGAATGCAGTCATGTTCAGGGAGTTCGCCAGCTGGGTAAGTTCGGGCAACGCGGCGCTCTGCAGGTTGCGCGACACGCCCCGTGCCAGGACCGCCAGGCCGGGGCCCGGCTGGACCCGTCCGGCATCATCGCGCACCAGCAGCGAATGGTCTTCGAGGGTGCGCAGGATCCGGTAAGCCACCGACCGGTGGACACCCATGGCATCGGCAAGCTCAGCGATGGTCAGCGGGCCAGGGGCGGCTGCCAGGATTTCGAGGGCGCGGATGCCGCGGGAGAGGGTCTGGGACGGCGAAGCGTGTGCCGCCGCTCCCGTCCCGGCTGCGGCTGCTGGAGGAGTCATGATGTCCATCCTAGGTTGGCGGCCCCGGAGTTCTGTGACTCTTGTCCCAGCCACTCGTTGCCGGTAGTGTCCTTCATACGAACTTGCAGTTCAAATATAGAACTTCTGTTCCGGTTGCCGTTCACCGCAAATATTGACCATTCCGTGTCCCGCATCACACTTTCCGTAGTACCCTACTAACTAACTGACCGTTCTGTCGGTAATTCTGAAGGCGTACGGGCAGCACTGCTGCCCAATGAACAATGGAGTTTCAATGACCACACCTTCCAAGGTGGATACGCTCGCCGGTCCCAGCAGCCGGCGGGAGGAGCGCAAGGTCCTCGCCGGCACCCTCGTCGGCACCACGATCGAGTGGTACGACTTCTTCATCTTTGCCCAGCTGACCGCAACGCTGCTGTCACCGCTGTTCCTGGCACCGCTGAACGAGTCCAACCCGGGCCTGGCGCAGATCCTTTCCTTTGCCCTCATCGGCATCAGCTTCCTGTTCCGCCCCCTCGGCGCAGTTATCGCCGGGCACCTGGGTGACCGCCTGGGGCGGAAGGCAATGCTGGTCTTCACCCTCGTGATGATGGGCGCGGCCACCGCCCTCATCGGCATGCTGCCCACCTACGCGCAGATCGGGGCCTGGGCCCCCGTGCTGCTGATCCTGCTGCGGGTTATCCAGGGCTTCTCGGCCGGCGGTGAATGGGGCGGAGCCGCCCTCATGGCCGTCGAGCATGCGCCGGTGAACCGGCGCGGCCTCTTCGGTGCCTACCCGCAGATCGGTGTGCCCGTGGGCATGATCCTCGCCACCGGCCTCCTGTTCTTCCTCAACACCGGCATGTCCAAGGAAGACTTCGCTGCCTGGGGCTGGCGTGTGCCGTTCCTGCTCTCCATCGTCCTGATCGTGGTGGGCTACCTCATCCGCCGCGCGGTCGCCGAGAGCCCGGTCTTCCAGGAGATGGCCCTGCGGAAGAAGGAAAGCAAAGCACCGCTGGGTGAGCTGGTCCGGAACCACAAGCTGCCCGTCCTGTACTCCACCCTGATCTTCATCGGCAACAATGCAGCGGGCTACCTGCTGATTGCGTTCTTCATCTCCTACGCCACCAAGACCCTGAAGATGCCCACGCCGCAGATCCTCCTGGCCACCACACTGGCATCCTTCGGCTGGCTGATCTTCACCCTGGTGGGCGGATGGCTGTCGGACCGCATCGGCCGCGTCAAGACCTTCCTGATCGGCTACGCCATTGTCTTTGCGTGGATGATCCCCATGTTTGCCCTGATCGACACCAAGGACATCATGCTCTACGGCGTCGCCCTGTTCGTCCTGACGATCGGCCTGGGCCTGTCCTACGGACCCATGTCCGCCATGTACGCAGAGATGTTCCCCGCCAACGTCCGGTACTCCGGCATCTCCATCGGGTACGCCTTCGGCGCCATCCTGGGCGGCGCCTTCGCAGCAACCATCGCGGAGACCCTGCTGCAGTCCACCAAATGGACCGGTTCGATCGGTATCTACATCATGATCCTCTGCGTCATTTCCGCCGTCGGCGTGGTGCTGGCCAAGGAGACCAAGGGCCGCCCGCTCGGCGTCAGCAGCCACCACTGATCCCACCGGCACCCTGACCCCGCCAAGGTCAGCGAAGCCGCAATACCAGCAGCCCGGACCGCCTGGTCCGGGCTGCTGGTGCATGCGGGGGAAGTCGGCCGACTGCCCGGGAGGTCCGTGCCGCCTAGACGCCCAGGAATGAAATGGCGGCCTGCTTGAACGCCCTGCTGGTGATGGCGTTGGTGTGGTTCCGGCCGGGCAGGACCAGTTGCTCGGCCATGGAGCCGGCACTTCGGGCCAGTTCGGCGAGCCTGGGCAGGGTGTGGGCCCGCTCGTCCTTGTCGCCCACCACCAGCAGCATGGGAACGTGGGGTACCGCTTCGGCGGGGTCGTAGGGTTCCGCTTTGATGGCCTCCACCAGGGACAGCAGGGCGAAGATGTTGTTGCTCGGCAGCAGCAGGGCCATTTTGAGCAGCTGGGCGGTGGATTCGTCGTTGATCGGCGTGCCGTCCGCCAGGTAGTCCTGGGCGGCCCGAAGGTCGAATGCGGCCAGGGGGTCGGAGTCGTTGGGCCCGCCGAGCACCAGCCGGTGCACCAACTCGGGCTGGGTCGCGGCGAACTCCCACGCGAGCCGGGACCCCAGGGAATAACCCACTACGTCCAGCCCGCTGGCAGGGTCGCCGTCGTGCAGGGGGCGCGCTCCGGCGTCGAACGCTGCCTGGAGCAGGTCCGCCCTGATTTTGCTGGGGGAGTAGGAATCCCGGTCCTCCGGCGCGCCGCTGCGGCCGTGGCCCGGCAGGTCAACGGTAATAACCCGGCGGCCGGCGTCAAGCAGGGCCGACACCCAGCCGGTGTCCTCCCAGTTGAGTTTGGAGGAGGAGGAAAAGCCGTGCAGCAGCAGGACCGGCCGGAGGCCGGCGTCGCTGGCGGGTTCATGGACCGCCACGTACAGCTGCGGGTCGGTCCCTTCAACGGTGTGCGCCTGCTGCTGTCCGGTGTGCCTGCCGCTCATGGTGTCAGTTCCCCAATCAGGTACGGCGCCTGGGCGGGCCCGGCGCGTCGGTGCGTCTTCCTTGGAAAGGTACGCTCCACTCTACCTGTTGGCGGCCCGGTTCCTGGCGGTCAGCCGGGCCCCGGCGGCGCACGCCAGCGCAATTCCGGCGATCAGGGCGAAGGTGCTGAAGAGCTGGATGCGGCTGCCCTCGGCGCTGAAACCGACGGCGAAGATGAGTCCCAGCAGGACCAGGCCCAGGATGGTCAGGCCGGGGAAGCCCCGCATCCGCAGGGGCAGCGCGGTGCCGTCCCGGTCTGCCCGCCGGCGCAGGATCAGCTGGGAGACCAGGGCACTGCCCCACACCACCAGGCACGTGGAACCCACCAGCTGGAAGAGGGCCGGCAGGATCCGTTCCGGGAACAACAGCTCCAGGACCGTGGCGATGAAACCGAAGGCCACGGAGACTGCGACCGCGAGCAGCGGCACGCCGGCATTGTTGAGCCGGGTGAGGACGCGGGGCGCCTCCCCCCGCTGCGAGAGCGAATACACCATGCGGGAGGCGCCGTAGAGGTTCGCGTTCAGCGCCGAGAGGAGTGCGACGACGGCCACGAGGGTGATGGCGGTGGAGGCGCCGGGGATCCTGGCAGCGTCCAGCACGCCGGCGAAGGGCGAGGCAAGGCTCTTGGACGTGGCGGGAAGCACGGCGGCAATGACAAAGACGGAGCCGATGTAGAACACCAGGATTCGCCACACCACGGTCCGGATGGCCTTGCCGACGCTGCGCTCGGGATCCTCGGTTTCGGCCGCGGCCACGGAGACGATCTCCGTCCCGCCGAACGCGAAGATCACCACGAACAGGGCCGCAGCAACCCCACCCAGGCCCTGGGGGGCGAAGTTTCCGGTCAGGTTTTCCGCCCCGGGGGAGTCGACGCCGGGCAGCAGGCCCAGGAGCAGGGCGGCGCCGACAGCCAGGAACAGGACGATGACGGCCACCTTGAGGATGGCGAACCAGAACTCGAACTCACCGAAGTTCCGGACGCCGGCCAGGTTGATGCCGGTGAAGACCACCATGAACAACAGCGCCAGCGCCCAGACCGGCACCACGGGCCAGACGGAGAAGAGCAGGCCGGCGGCACCCAGGGCCTCGGCCGCAATCACCACCACGAGCTGCAGCCACCACAGCCATCCGATGGTGGCTCCTGCCGTCCGGCCCAGCGCCCGCTCCGCGTACACGGAAAAAGCCCCGCTGGTGGGATGGGCAGCGGCCATCTCGCCCAGGGCCCACATCACCAGGATGATCAGCGTTCCGGCAACGAGGTAGGAAAGGAGCACTGCCGGACCGGCCGCCTGGACGCCGGCACCGGATCCCAGGAACAACCCCGCGCCGATGGCGCTGCCCAGCCCCATCATGGTGAGCTGCCGGGGCTTCATGCTGTGGCCGGCTGTGGCTTTGGTGGGGAATGTGGCGGACGTGGTCGCGCCGGACTTCGTCGTCATGGGGCAATGCACCTTCTGGGGCTGGTTGGGGGTCCGGCCTCTGGGGTCCGGGGTCCTCGTGGGACCTCTTGAATTTACCGCCTCCGGAACGCGCCCGGAAATGGACGGGAGGACGGGGGCCGCGGGATGCGGGAAGAGGGTTTCGGAGGCGGCAGGCCGCGGCCGCGACTGGGATGCAGAAATATTTCCGTTTCGGGGGCGCCCGGCCGTAGAATTAGTTTTGGTCAATGTGACTATAACTAAGCGCGAAAGAACGCCCGGGGGCGGTCGAGGGTGACGGAAGGCGGTGGAGCGGGTGTACTACAGTTCGGCGAACGTTTCCGAGCGGCAGGCCGCGCCGCCGTCGCTGGCCATCTCCACGGTGATCTTCGCGCTGCGGCCCAGCGAGTCCTCAGGCCGGCCAACTTTGTGGCTTCCCCTGGTACGCCGCATCCGGGAACCCTTCAAGGGGCTGTGGGCGCTGCCGGGCGGACCCCTCAGCCACGACGAGTCCCTCCAAAGCGCCGCCGCCAGGAACCTGCAGGAGACCACGGGCCTGGCGCCCCGCTACCTGGAGCAGCTGTACGCCTTTGGCGGCCTGCACCGCTCGCCCACCCAGCGCGTTGTCTCCATCGTCTACTGGGCCCTGGTCCAGCCCACGGAGGCAGCGCTCGCGGACGAATCCGAAAACGTGAAGTGGTTCCGGGCCGACCGCCTGGGCGACCTTGCCTTCGACCACAACGCCATCGTGGACTACGCCCTCTGGCGCCTCCGCAACAAGCTGGCCTACGGCTCGGTGGCCTACCACCTGCTGGGCGAGTACTTCACGCTGGCCCAGGTCCGCGAAGTCTACGAAGCCGTCCTGGACCGCCAGCTGGACCCGGCCAACTTCCGCCGCCAACTCAAATCGACCCCGGAAATCGAAGAAACCGGGGAATACCTCCAGGGCGGGAAGCACCGTCCGCCCCGCCTCTACCGCTACACCGGCCGGCCAGGCCTTGACCCAGACAACAGGAGCACACCATGAGCAGCGTCAACACGGCAATCCAGCTGATCACGCGCGAACAGGCCGAGAAGGGCGCCGCCGCTAAGGGCAGCACCTGCAGCCCGGCGCTGGCCAAGGGCCCGTGGGACTACGACCTGGCCGAGGCACTGGCGGGCGTTCCCGCCTATGGCCCGGGTGCGTCAAGTGCCGATCCTGCTCCTGCCGGCTCCCCGCGCCAGGGCCAGCTGCCCGAGGAGTACAAGCGGGCCAGCGACGCCGAACTCGGCGAGCGGATCAGGGCCGCCAAGGCCGCCCTGGGGGAGCGGGCTGTCATCCTGGGACACTTTTACCAGCGGGACGAGGTCATCCAGTACGCCGACTTCGTCGGTGACTCCTTCCAGCTCGCCAACGCCGCGCTGACCAGGCCGGAGGCGGAAGCCATCATCTTCTGCGGCGTCCACTTCATGGCCGAAACCGCGGACATCCTCTCTACCCCCGACCAGGCGGTCATCCTGCCCAACCTGGCCGCCGGATGCTCCATGGCCGACATGGCGGACGCGGATTCCGTGGAGGAGTGCTGGGAACAGCTCGCGGAGATCTTCGGCGCCGAGCCCGACGCCGAGGGCCGGGTCCCGGTCATTCCCGTGACCTACATGAACTCCTCCGCAGCCCTGAAGGCGTTCTGCGGTGAACACGGCGGCATCGTCTGCACCTCCTCGAATGCAAAGACGGTCTTGGAGTGGGCTTTCCAGCGGGGCCAGCGGGTCCTGTTCTTCCCCGACCAGCACCTGGGCCGCAACACGGCCAAGGCCCTGGGGGTGCCCCTGGACCAGATGCCCATGTGGAACCCCCGCAAGGACCTGGGCGGCAACGACGAACAGGCGCTCCTTGACTCCCGCGTGATCCTCTGGCACGGGTTCTGCTCCGTCCACAAGCGCTTCAGCGTGGCCCAGATCGACAAGGCCCGGGCGGACTTCCCCGGTGTCCAGGTCATCGTGCACCCCGAATGCCCCATGGAGGTGGTGGACGCCGCGGATTCCGCCGGCTCCACGGACTTCATCAAGAAGGCCATCGCCGCCGCCACCGAGCCCACCACGTTCGCCATCGGCACCGAAATCAACATGGTCAACCGGCTGGCCGCCGAGTACCCGCAGCACACCATCTTCTGCCTGGACCCGGTGATCTGCCCATGCTCCACCATGTACCGGATCCACCCCGGCTACCTCGCCTGGGTACTGGAGGAACTGGTGGCCGGCCGCGTGGTCAACCGCATCACCGTGGACCACAACGTGCAGGCCAACGCCAGGACGGCGCTTGAGCGCATGCTCGCCGCGAGGCCGTGATGACGCGCCGCCTGGCCGTCGTCGGAAGCGGCATCGCAGGGCTCTACGCCGCACTGCTTGCCACCGATGCCGGCGCGGACGTGGTGCTGCTGACCAAGGGCGCGCTGGACCACAGCAACACCTGGTACGCGCAGGGCGGCATTTCGGCCGTCCTCGCCGAACCTGCACCTGGGGACACCGTCGCCGCGCACATCGCCGACACCCTGCGCGCCGGGGCCGGCCACTGCAATGAGGCCGCAGTCCGGCTGATGTGCACGGAGGCGCGGCGGGACATTGCCGGCCTCCAGCGCTACGGTGTTGCCTTCGATGCGGGCCACGCCGGGCCAGGGACGGCCGGGGCCACGCACGACGCCGGCCCGGCCCTTGGGCTCGAAGCAGCCCACAGTGCCCCGCGGATTCTGCACGCAGGAGGAGACGCCACAGGTGCACGCGTCGCCGCGGCACTGATCCAGGCCGTCCTCTCCCGCAGGGACGGGGGAAAGCTCACCATCCTCACGCACGCCCAGGCCACCGCCCTGGTGACCCGGGACGGGCAGGTGGCAGGAGTCCACTACCTCCAGGACGGCCGGCCCGCGGACCTGGATGCGGATGCCGTCCTGCTTGCCTCGGGGGGAGCAGGACAACTGTTTGCCCAAACCACCAACCCCGCTGTTGCCACCGCCGACGGACTGGCGCTCGCCGTCCGCGCCGGAGCGGCAGTGGCAGACCTCGAGTTCTTCCAGTTCCACCCCACGTGCCTGGTCAGCTCCGCCACGGCGCACCCGGCCCGGCTGGACGGGCCACTGCTGATCTCCGAAGCCGTCCGCGGCGAAGGAGCCATCCTGCTGGACTCCGGCGGACGCCGCTTCATGCAGGCCTACCACCCCGATGCCGAACTGGCGCCCCGCGACGTCGTATCCCGCAGCATCGCCCTCCACCTGGCCAAGCTGGGCGATCCCAACGGCCACGTCTACCTCGACGCCCGGGGTGTCGAGCAGGCCAAGGGCGCGGGCTTCCTCCGGCAAAGGTTCCCCACCCTCACCCGCAAAACCCTCGACGCCGGCATCGACTGGACCCGCGAACTGGTTCCCGTCGCCCCCGCAGCCCACTACTGGATGGGCGGCGTCACCACCGACCTCTCCGCCCGCACCACCGTCCCCGGCCTTTACGCCGCCGGGGAGGTCGCGTGCACCGGCGTCCAAGGGGCAAACCGGCTGGCCAGCAACTCCCTCCTCGAGGGACTCGTCTTCGGCCGACGCGCTCTTGAAGACTTTCTGGAGGGCAGCTCCGCAGGTCCCTCGGCGCCTGCGCTCGCGCCTCGCACCGGCGAACGCCTCGCAAGCTCGGCGGCCGATGCGGACGCTCACGCGACAACGGCGCTTTCGGGACCTCCGAAACTGCCGCACGATTCCGCACCCCTGCCGCGAAACGCGAGTGCGCACGTCGCCGTCCCTGCTGGTTTTGAAGGTGCGGGCGGGTCTGGGCCGTTTTCCCGGGAGGCTCTACGCCGCCTCATGACCTCGCACGCCGGAGTGCTGCGCTCCGGGCAATTGTTGGCCGAGGCCGGCCGGACGCTTGAGTCCTGGGCCGCCGTCGTCCGTCCTGATGCCGTTGATTCGTGCGCTGACAATGTGGCGCAGGAGGACCGGAACCTCCTGCTGGCCGCACAGCTGCTGGTCAGCGCCGCCCTCCAGCGCGGTGAATCGCTGGGGGCGCATTACCGCAGCGATGAACCCGTCGAAACTGACAACCTGACTTCCCTCCGCCCGAAAGCGAGCCTGCTCCATGACTGAACCCGCCGTGATCGACCAGGCAACGCCCCTGCGCCCCGGGTTGGACCTCACCCTTCCGACGGCCCCCATCCGGGACATCTTGCAACGGGCCTTCGCCGAGGACGCGCCCTCCGGCGACATCACCTCGCAGGTACTCATCCCCGCCGATGCCCGCGCCACCGCCGTCCTGAACGCCCGCGTGCCGGGCGTCCTCAGCGGAGCCACCGTCTTCCGCGACGCCATGCAGTTGGTGGACCCGGAAACGCACGTGGAGCTGCTGGTGGCGGACGGGGAAACGTTCGACGCCGGAATGCACCTCGCCCGGGTCAGCGGCACCGCCCGCTCGGTGCTGCTGGCAGAACGCGTGGCGCTCAACCTTGTCCAGCGGATGTCCGCCATCGCCACCAAGACCGCCGAATTTGTCCGGCTCGCCGACGGAACCCGGGCCCGCATCACTGATACGCGCAAGACCACCCCGGGCCTGCGCATCCTTGAACGCTTTGCGGTGCGTTGCGGCGGTGGCGCGAACCACCGCTACAGCCTCTCCGACGCCGTGCTGGCCAAGGACAACCACCTCGCCGTGATGACCGGCGGGGATCCGGCGAAACTCACCTCGCTCCTTATGGCCGCCAAGGCACAGCTGGGCCACACCACCCACTTTGAAGTCGAGGTGGACCGCATGGACCAGATCGAACCCGTGCTGGCCGCGGGCGTGGACACCATCATGCTGGACAACTTCAGCATCGAAGAGCTCAAAGCCGGGGTTGCCCTCGTGGCCGGCCGTGCCCGGGTGGAGGCCAGCGGGAATGTGAACACCGGCACGGTCGCGGCCATCGCGGCCACTGGTGTGGATGTCATCTCCGTTGGCGCACTCACCCACTCCGTGGCCGCGCTGGACCTGGGCCTCGACGTCGAACTGGCCGCCGGGTGAGGCTGCCGTGATCTTCCTTGACGCCGCCGCCACCACCCCGGTCCGCCGTGAGGTGCTGGACGCCATGTGGCCCTACCTCACCGGTGGATTCGGGAACCCCTCCAGCCACCACACCCTGGGCGAGGCGGCGGCGGCGGCTCTCGCGCAGGCGCGGAGGGCCGTGGCGGATGTCCTTGGCTGCCGTCAGGGCGACGTGGTGTTCACCTCGGGTGGAACCGAAGCGGACAACCTGGCGGTGAAAGGCATTGCCCTGGCCCGGCAGGCCGCAAACCCGCTGCTGGACCGGGTGGTGATCAGCGCCGTCGAACATCCCGCCGTGGAGGAATCCGCCCGCTACCTGGAGCGCTTCCACGGCTTTGCCGTCGACGTGGTCCCGGTGGATTCAACAGGCCGCGTCACACCCGAAGCACTTGCCGGGGTGCTGCGCCCGGAAACCGCGCTTGTGAGCATCATGTACGCCAACAACGAGATGGGAGCCATCCAGCCCATCGCCGCGCTGGCGGAACTGGCCCGCGCCCAGGGCATCCCGTTCCACACCGACGCCGTCCAGGCCGCCGGCTGGCTGCCGCTCGACACCCGCTCGCTGGGCGTGGATGCGATGAGCATCTCGGGGCACAAGCTGGGGGCGCCCAAAGGCTGCGGCCTGCTGTTCGTGCGGAGCCGTACGCGGCTGGAGCCGGTCACCCACGGCGGCGGCCAGGAGCGGGGCCGCCGGTCCGGAACGGAAAACGTTGCCGGCGCGGTGGGGCTCGCCGCCGCCCTCACGCTTGCCCGGGACCGGCAGGCAGGGGAGCAGGCAAGGGTTGCCGCGCTGCGGGACCGGTTCATTGCAGCCGTCCTGGCAGGCGTGCCGGATGCCGTCCTCACCGGGCATCCGTCCGAGCGGCTGCCATCAGTGGCGTCGTTTTGCTTCCCCGGTACCAGCGGCGAGTCGGTGCTCCTCGAGCTGGAACGCCGCGGCGTGGTCTGCTCCAGCGGCTCGGCATGCGCCGCAGGCTCGGACGCGCCGTCGGCCGTGCTCACCGCCATGGGTATTCCGGCAGAGGTGGCCCAGACGGCGGTCCGCTTCAGCTTCGACGCGGCGGTGACGCAGGAGGACCTCGACGCTGCCGCGGCTGCCGTCCAGGCGGCCGTCGCCGGGGTCAGGAACCTGGGAGCGGGCCAGGGCCGGTAGCCCCCGGACGACACTAGCGGTGGCGCGCGCGGCGGAAAATCCAGTGCCGCAGCATGCTGAAGCGCACGGCGGTGGCCAGGAAGCCGGAAAGCGTGGTGGCCACCAGTTCGTCACCCACGGTGGCGTCCGGGTTGAACCAGTGCAGCACGCCCAGGCTGCTGCCGGTGATCACCAAAGCCACGGCAATCACCACCAGGCCGTTGAGGTGGTCGCGGGTTCGGCGTTGCTGGCCGGCAATCTTGAAGGTCAGCCGCCGGTTCAGGGCCGTGTTCAGCAGCGATGTGAGGACCAGCGCCACGGCGTTGGCCAACTGGGCGCCCAGCCACGGCCGCAGCAGCGCGTAAAGCCCCAGGGACGCCGCGGTGCAAATAACCCCGACGCCGGAAAAACGCAGCAGCTGCCGGATGACCGGAAAGCGCAGGACACCACGGTAGTGCCTGGTGGCGGGAAAGCGCCGGGTAGCGGTCTCCGTGGCGGCGGGTGCGGACAGGCCCTCCCTCACGCGGCGTTACCGGGGACGGCCGGCATCAGTACAGCTCGCCCACGGGAATTTCCACTGCCAGCCGGTTTGATGGCCCGGGCAGCGGGCAGGCCCACGCCTCGTTGTAGGCGCAGGAGGGGTTGTAGGCGAAGTTGAAGTCCAGCACAAAGGTGGCGCCGGGACCCGTGCCGCTGACCCCGTGGAACGCGCCCTTGATGGTGTCCAGCAGGTAGCGGCCGGCCCCATAGGTTCCACCCGGCTGGCCGGCCGTGGCGTCGCGGAACGGAACGAAGATGCCGCCGCCGTACCCATGGATCTTCCACACCCCCAACTGGCCCATTTCCGGCAGGTCGAACGTTCCCAGCCGGACGAAGTTGACCACGCCGTCGGTTCCCGTGTCCACGCTCATCTCCCGGCCTGCACCTTCCTTGGTGAGCGGGACATGGAAGCGGTAAATCGGATCGTAGTCAGCAGTCTTGAGGCCGGAAAAGCGCGCCTTGTCCGCCGCTGTCAGGGCGGAGGCCGGGTGCGTTGCGAACATCAGGTCCCGCTGGTGGCGCCAGTACGAGTGCGCCTCGGACGGGCTTTCGGCGGAGATCCGGCGGACATTGTCGTAGAGCGCAAACGTCCGCAGCCGCCAGTCGGCAATGTCCAGGGCGGAAATGTCCGCGGGATTCTCTTCGGCTGCGCCGTGCTGCTCTTCCGACATAGCCTCCAGCCTAGTCCCAGGCCGGGGTGGTAAACGTCCGACGGCGACACGCCGGTCCGGGTGCCCGGCCTGCGGCTGGGCGGGGGCCGGTTGGGAGGAGCCGTGGGCGGAGGTGCGGGATGCAGGAAACACCGCCGCGGCAGGCGGGAGAGGGGGATGGGTCCCGTTAGGCTGGGCCTCATGACAGGCGCGCCAGTAAAGGCTGTTCTTTCCGGTATCTCCCTCGTGGCCGGCGCGGTTCTGCTGGCAGCGTGTTCCGCGCCGCAGGCGGCCGGCCCCGGATGGACCGCGCAGCCGGACCCTTCAGCGCCAGCGGCGTCCGGAACGGCCTCTCAGGCCGACGGGGCGGGCGCCGGCGCCACGGCAGCGGCGCCGGCCGGCAGTGCAACAGCATCAGCACCGGCCTCCGGCGAACCCCCGGCGGTGCCCACCGCAACGTCCTGGAAGACGTTCTCCGATCCCGCAAAGACGGTCAGCTTCGATTTGCCGGCGGACTGGATCGCCCAGTCCGTGGCGCCGGAGGAAGACGTCCTTCCCGGCGGACTCAAGATTGACGTGAAGAAGCCCGACGGAACCTTCATGGCTTCGCTCAGGACGGGACTGCCGCCGTCGTCCGTTGACTGCCCGGACAGCGCGCAGCGCCCGTACACTGTGATCAGCAGCGTACCGTTCGACCTTGCCGCGCAGGGTGGGGAGGGAACCATCCCGCCACGCATGGTCTACCGGGTGATCCAGGGTTACCGCTACTTCGGTTCCTACGGCATCACCAACCTGGTGGGAGGAACCGACGGGAAGGCGTGCGAGCTGCGCAACGTGGTGCGTGGTCCGGCCGGGAAGGGGGACTACTCGTTTGGGGACCTGGTGGCCCTCAAGGCCTTCGCGCCGGACGAAAAGGTGGCCCCGGCGAAGGCGTTCGACACGCTGGACCAGGCGGCCCAGTACGTCAACGGGAGCCCTGACTTCGCCAACGTGCAGCGGATGCTAATGTCGCTGAAGGTCAAAAACTAGTCCCGCTGTCCGCGCCCACCAGGTGCCGGTGCGCCCGACTTGCCTTCCACCCCCAACAACCCCGGAGATTCATGGAACGCTCTGTTTCCGCACGCCTGGCCTTCAAGACAATCGCCAACACCAAGGTGGCCATGGCCATTGCCGTGGCGAGGAACAGCGGCTACTCATCCTTTGACGAATCCCTGTCCGTGACGGCCGGGGGTGCGGAGGTTCCCCTGACGGAAATTTCGGACCACCACGGCGGCCGGTTCCACTACATGGAGTTCGCCGAGCCTGCCGAAGTCACGGTGGAATACTCGGCCACGGTGACCGGCCGCGCCGTGCCCGAGGAGGCGTGCCTGGCCGACCGCATCCGCTACGTGCGTCCCAGCCGGTATGCCGAGTCGGACCGGCTGCTGCCGACCGCCTACGCGGAATTCGGCGGGGTCCACGGGGCCGACCTGGTGCATGCGGTCCGCGAGTGGGTCAATGGCGAACTGCGGTACATCAGCGGCTCCTCCCGTGGCACGGATGGCGCGGTGGAGACGCTCCTGAGCAGGCGCGGGGTCTGCCGGGACTTCGCGCACCTGGCCATTGCCCTGCTGCGGTCCAAGGACATCCCCGCCCGCCTCACGGCTGTTTACGCCCCCGGCTTGAATCCCATGGATTTCCACGCCGTGGCGGAAGCCTATGTGGAGGGTGCCTGGCACGTCATCGACCCCACGGGGCTTGCCCCGCGGGAGTCGATGCTGCGCATCACTGCGGGCCGGGACTCGTCCGACACGGCCTTCCTTTCCACGGTGGGCGGCAGCCTGGTGTTGAACCAGCTGCGCGTGACCGCCGTGGTGGACGGGGACCTGCCGGCAGAGGACCCCGCCCGGCTCGTGCAGCTGGGCTAGCGCTTCCCCAGCGAGTTCCGCAGCTTGTCGGTAAGCCGCATGAGTTCCTTCTGCTCAGCGGCCGTCAGTGCGGGGCCCACCAGGGCCGAGATGTCCCGCACGTGCTCGCGGCCGATCTCCTTCTGCAGTTCCCGGCCCTCGTCCGTCAGCTTGAGCAGCACGCCGCGGCCGTCCTCCGGCGCCGGCATCCGGGCCACCAGTCCCCGCTTTTCGAGCCGCTCCACCAGCCGGCTGAGGCTTGACTGGCTCAACAGGACGTTGTCGTTGAGCTCGTTGAGCCGCAGCCAGCCGGACGGGCAGCGGGAGAGCGTGAACAGGACGTCGTATTCGTTCACCGCAAGCTTCCGGAACGCCGGCCCGGACTGCAGCTTCCGCATGACAGCCACCTGCGCCCGGAACAGCGATTCCCAGGTTTCCGCCGCCAGCCGCACCGGCGATTCCGATCCTCCCGCAGCCATTACGCCACCGGGGTGGCTTTGCCGGCGTCCTGTGACGCCAGCAGGGCGGCCACGCGTCCTGCGTGGGTGGGCGGCTCCGGAACGTGGGCGGGCTTAAGGGCTGCGTACTCCCTGCGCAGGACCGGCAGCACTTCCTCACCGAAGAGGTCCAGCTGCTCCAGGACGGTCTTCAGCGGCAGGCCGGCGTGGTCGATCAGGAACAGCTGGCGTTGGTAGTCGCCGAAGTACTCGCGGAAGGCCAGGGTCTTTTCGATGACTTCCTGGGGGCTCCCCACGGTCAGCGGTGTCTGCGAGGTGAAGTCCTCCAGGGACGGGCCGTGGCCGTAGACGGGGGCGTTGTCGAAGTACGGGCGGAATTCCTTCACCGCATCCTGGGAGTTCTTGCGCATGAAGAACTGGCCGCCGAGTCCCACGATCGCCTGGTCCGCCTTGCCGTGGCCGTAGTGCTCGTACCGCTCCCGGTAGAGGCCGATCAGCTGCTGGTAGTGCTCCTTGGGCCAGAAAATGTTGTTGGCGAAGAAACCGTCACCAAAGTAGGCGGCCACCTCGGCGATCTGCGGCGTGCGGATGGAACCGTGCCACACGAAGGGGGCCACGCCGTCGAGCGGGCGGGGGGTGGAGGTGAAGTTCTGCAGCGGGGTGCGGAACTTGCCGGACCAGTTCACCGTGTCCTCATCCCACAGCTTGCGCAGGAGGCTGTAGTTCTCGATGGCCAGTTCCACGCCGTCCTGGATGTTCTTGCCGAACCACGGGTAGACCGGCGCGGTGTTGCCGCGGCCCAGGACCAGGTCCACGCGGCCGTCGGCCAGGTGCTGGAGCATGGCGAAGTCCTCGGCGATCTTCACCGGGTCATTGGTGGTGATCAGCGTGGTGGCCGTGGAGAGGATGATGCGTTCGGTCTGGGCCGCGATGTACGCCAGGGTGGTGGTGGGGGAGGAGGAAAAGAAAGGCCGGTTGTGGTGCTCGCCGATGGCGTAGACATCCATGCCGATTTCCTCGACCTTTTTGGCAATGGCCACCGAGGCTTTGATGCGCTCGTGCTCGGTGGGGGTGTGGCCCGTGGTGGGGTCCGTGGTGATGTCGCTGACGCTGAATACACCGATCTGCATGACGTGCCTTTCCGTTCCTGGACTTGCTGGCTTGGTTCCAGTGTAGACCAATGTAGATGCATTTGCATCTATTGCCTTCTGTAACACCATGTCCCGCGGATTATTCCCGGCCCCTGCTTCCGTGCCATGCCCTGGAACGCAGCGATGCCCGCACCAGGATCTGGTACGGGCATCGCGGCAGCGTGGGCCTTATCCGGCGCCGGGCGCTGCCCGGCGGCCGCTGACTTTGGGGACCTGGCCGGTGGTCCAATCCCTGAATTCGGCGTCGATGTCCGAACCGGGCCCGGGTTCCGGGCGGGCCTGCAGGTCCCGCAGCAGCGCCTTCTTCTCGCGCCGGCCTTCCACCAGGCGGTAGAGCACCGGAACCAGGATCAGGGTCAGCGCCGTGGAGGACACCAGGCCGCCGATGACCACCACCGCCAGCGGCTGGGAAATGAATCCGCCGCCGCCCGTGAGGCCCAGGGCCATGGGGGTCAGGGCAAAGACCGTGGCAAGTGCCGTCATGAGGATGGGCCGGAGCCGCTGCCGGGCGCCGTTCGTGATGGCGTCCGCCACGTTCATGCCCGGCCGGCCGTCGCGTGGTTGCCGGTACTGGTTGATCAGGTCGATCAGCACGATGGCGTTGGTGACGACGATGCCCACGAGCATCAGCATGCCGATGAGCGACGGCAGGCCCAGCGGCACGCCCGTGAGCAGCAGCAGGGCCACGGCACCGGTGGCCGCGAACGGAACCGAGACCAGAAGGATCAGCGGCTGGATGAGTGACTTGAAGGTGGCCACCATGATCACGTACACGATGGCGATGGCTGCCAGCAGGGCCAGGCCCAGTTGCCGGAAGGACTCTGCCTGCTGGGTGGTGGCGCCACCGATGGTGGCGGTGACCCCCGGCGGCAGCTGGACGTCAGCCAGGCGCTTTTGGACTTCGGTGTTCACTGCGCCGAGGTTGGAGCCCGACGGCGTGATGGACACTTTGGCGGTACGCTCCCCGTTGCTGGCCGTGATGGAGACCGGGACGTCCACCTGCTCCACGGCAGCGATGGTTCCCAGCGTGACCGGCCGGCCGGCCGCCGGAAGCGGGATGTTCCGGACGGCATCGATGCTGGTGAACTTGGTGCCCTGGCCAATGCGGACGGGGAAGTCATTGGTGTCGATCCGGACCGTGCCGGCCGGGATGGGGCTGATGGTGGAGGCCAGGACGCCGGCCACCTGTTCCTCGTTCAGGCCGGCGGCCGCGGCTTTGGCCCGGTCCACCTTAACCTGCACCACCGGGTTGCTGGCGGCAAGGTTGCTGGCCACCTCGCTGGTCCCGGGGACGCCCGTCATGGCGGCCACCATGGTGTCGCTGGCCGACTGCAGGTCGGCGCTGGTAGCAGCCTTCAGCGTGATGTCGACGGTGGACGAGGTGCCGAACCCGCCCTGCTGGGTGCCTACGGAGATCTTTCCCGCATCGGGGACCTTCGCAAGCTCCGAGCGCACAGTGTCCTGGAGCCGTTCCTGGTTGGCCTTTTCGTCGGTCACCACCGTGAACGTCGAGTTGGAGGAGCCGGTGGAGGTGAGTGCGGCGAAGCCTGCCTGGGCGTTGCCGGACGTGACCTGGACATCCTTGATGCCGTCGATGCCGCGGAGGACCCCTTCGAGGCGGATGGCGGCGGCACTGGTGTCGGCCAGGCTGGTTCCGGCCGGCAGCACCTGGCGCACGGTCAGGCTGTTTTGCCCGGAATTTCCCAGGAGGTTGGTGGCCAGCAGCGGGGTCATGGCACCGGTGGCTCCGAGCACCAGGACAGCCGCCACCAGGGTGATGACGGGGTGCTTCTGCGTGGACCGGAGGATGGGCAGGTAGCCGCGCTGCAGCCGGCTGCGCTGCTCGGCGTCGTGGGCCCTTTCCTTGGCCTCGTCGGCAATGCGCCGCGCCTCGGGGGATCCTGCGGCCGCGCCGGCGGCGCCGCCCTTGGGGTTCTTCAGGAACCAGTAGGCCAGCACCGGAACGATGGTCAGGGATACCAGCAGCGACGCCAGCAGGGCCATGGTGACTGTCAGGGCGAACGGCCGGAACAGTTCACCGGCCAGTTCACCGACAAACGCGATGGGCAGGAACACCGCCACCGTGGTCAGGGTGGAGGCGCTGATGGCGCCGGCCACCTCCCTGATGGCGGTGAGGATCGCCGTCGACTTTTCCTCGCCGTAGCTGAGGTGCCGCTTGATGTTTTCGATGACCACGATCGAGTCGTCCACGACCCGCCCGATCGCGATGGTGAGGGCGCCCAGCGTCAGGATGTTCAGTGAGTAGCCGGTGGCTGACAGGCCGATGAACGTGATCAGCAGGGACAGCGGAATGGAGACGGCCGTGACCAGCGTGGACCGGGCAGACATAAGGAAGAGCAGGATGACGGCGACGGCGAATCCCAGCCCCAGCAGGCCTTCCGTGGTGAGGTCCTTGATGGACTTTTCGATGAACGGCGCCTGGTCGAAGACGGGGGTGAACTTGGCGTTCGAACCCAGTTCCGTCTCGAGTTCATTCAGGGAGTCCCGCACCGCGTGGGAGATCGCCACCGTGTCACCCTCGGGTTTCTTGGTCACGGAGACGGCCAGCGTCTCGGCGCCGTTGGTGCGGGTGATGGAGGTGCGCTCGTCGTCCTTGAGGGAAACATCGGCCACGGAGCCGATGGTCGCCGCGTTCTTGGAGCCGGAAAGGGGCAGGGCCTTGATGGCATCGAGGGAATCGACGGGGCTGCCGATCTGCAGCGAGAGGGTCTTGCCCTGGTCCTCGAGTGTTCCGGCAGGGATCAGCGCGCCGTTGTTGGACAGGGCGTCGCGGATGGCCGTGACGCCTGCCCCCGCCGCCGCCATGGCGTCGGTGCGGGGGAGGATCTCGATGTGCTGGGAGGCGCCGCCCGTGACGTCGGCGCTGCGGACGCCGTCGATCTTCTGCAGCCTGGGCACGCTGAGGCGCTGGAGGTCCGCGTTCAGTTCACTGAGTGGCTTGTCCGAGGAGACGGCGAGGAAAACAATCGGGAAGTCGCTGATGCTTCCGGCGATGGCCTGCGGCTGGACGTCGCTGGGCAGCGTCCGCTTGGCATTGGAAATGGCCCGGTCGATCTGGTTCCGGGCCCGGTCCAGGTTCGATCCGTAGGTGAACACCATGGTGATCTGGGAGACGCCGGTCCGCGACGTGGAGGAGGTGGATTCCAGCCCCTCCACGCCGTTCAGCGCCTTTTCCAGCGGACCGCTGACCTGCTTGTCCACCACTTCGGGCGACGCACCCGGCATGGAGGTGAGCACTGTGATCTGCGGGAACTCAATCGAGGGAATGAGTTCCTGCTTCAGCGACGACATGGTGATCACGCCGAAGACCGAGGCGAAGACGGTGATCAGCGCGATCAGGGCCCGGTTCGCCAGGGAAAGGTGCGCCAACCGGAACATGGGCGGTCTCCTGGGGGTCTAAGTGACTGGTACAAGCCCTGGGGGTGCCAGCCGCTGGCCCCGGCAGGGTCAGTGGCTGGCGGAAACACTCTCCAGCTGGAGGGACGCGGCCGTTGCCCGTTCCAGCTCCGCGGCAAGGTCAGGATTCTCATCCAGCTTCACCCCGTAGCCGGGCATCATGTCCTTGAGCTTGGACTGCCAGCCCTTGAAGTTCTTGGGGAACGTCTTCTGGAGCAGCTCGATCATGATGGGGACAGCGGTCGACGCCCCCGGCGAAGCGCCCAGGAGCGCACCGATGGAGCCGTCACGGCCGGCAATCACTTCAGTACCGAACTGGAGGATGCCGCCCTTTTGCGGGTCTTTCTTGATGATCTGTACACGCTGGCCGGCGGTGATGAGTTCCCAGTCCCCGCCCTTTGCCTCGGGGTAGTACTCGCGCAGCGCCTCGACCTTCTGGTCGTGGCGCTTGACCACTTCCTTGACCAGGTAGGCCGTGAGGTCCATGTTGTCCTTGGCCACGGCCAGCATCGGAATGATGTTGCCGGGGCGGATGGACAGGGGCAGGTCCAGGTAGGAGCCGTTCTTCAGGAAGTTGGTGGAGAAGCCTGCGTACGGGCCGAAGAGGAGCGAACGCTTCCCGTTGACGTAGCGGGTGTCCAGGTGCGGAACGGACATCGGCGGCGCGCCCACGGAGGCCTGGCCGTAGACCTTGGCGCTGTGCTGGGCGGCGATGGTTTCGTCCGTGCAGCGGAAGAACTGTCCGGAGACCGGGAATCCGCCGTAGCCCTTGCTTTCCGGGATGCCGGAGGCCTGGAGCAGGTGCAGGGCACCGCCGCCGGCGCCGACGAAGACGAACTTGGCGTGGATCTTGCCGTGTTCCCCTGACCGGGGGTGCTTCAGCGTCAGGTCCCAGCCGCCGTCGGAGGCGCGGGAGATCCCGGTGACATCGTGGCCGTAGTTGATTTCGACGCCGTTGTTCCCCAGGTAGCTGGTCAGCTCGCGGGTGAGTGCGCCGAAGTCCACATCGGTGCCCTCGGCGGCGCGGGTGGCGGCAATACGCTGCTGGGGGTCGCGGCCCTTGACGATCAGCGGTGCCCACTTGGCGATCTGGGCGTGGTCCTCGGAGTACTCCATGCTCCGGAACAGCGGGTGCGGCTTCAGTGCCTCGTACCGGGTCTTCAGGAACCTGGTGTGGTCTTCGCCGATCACGAAGCTCATGTGCGGGACGGTGTTGATGAAGCCCTTGGGGGATCCAATGAGGTTGTTGTCCACCAGGTGGGACCAGAATTGGCGGGAGAGCTGGAACTGTTCGTTGATGAGCAGTGCCTTGTTCGGGCTGACGGAGCCGTCTTTGGCTGCGGGGGAGTAGTTGAGTTCGCAAAGGGCGGCGTGGCCCGTTCCTGCGTTGTTCCAGGGGTCCGAGCTTTCGAGGCCGGGCTGGTCCAGCCGCTCAAACAGGGAAATGGTCCAGTCCGGCTCCAGCTGCTTGAGGAATGCCCCCAGCGTGGCGCTCATGATGCCGCCGCCTATCAGGACAACGTCGGCGTGTGGGGTCTTGGAAATGAAGGTCACGATCAGTCTCCGATTGCAGCGGCTCTGGCTGTCACAGAATATCCCTGCGCGGCCCTCATACTGAAATTGGCCCGGGCCGTCAAGGCTTTAGCTGGACCTTCGTGAAAACTTCGTTTAAGACCGGTGAAGCCGGGTAGCTGAGCACGCGGTCTGACAGGGCAAGTGCGGAGATGGGGAAGGCGATGGGAACCGCCGGTACCGTCGCGGCGATCTGGGCGTTGATGGTGTGATAAAGCTCATCCCGCTCTTTCCCGTCAGCGAGCCCCCGTGCACGGTTGATCTTTGAAAAGACCTGGGGATCCTGGTACCCGAACTCGCCGTTCTTCTCCCCGAAGAGGGGGCCCACGAAGTTGTCGGCGTCGGAGTAGGAGCCGTTCCAGCCAAGGATGTGGAGGGCATGGTCGCCGGCCGACTGGACCTTCTGCAGGTAGCCGTCCGACCAGTCAACCGGCACGGGCCGGATGTTGAAGCCGACGGCGGTGAGCTGGCGGCTGAGCTCGGCATAGACCTTTTCAGGGGTGGGCAGGTACGGCCGGGTGACGTTCAAGGGGTAGTAGAACTTCAGTTCCTCGCCCGCGTAGCCGCCCTCTTTGAGGTAGTCCTTGGCCTTGGCGGGATCGTGTCCGAGTTCCGGCGCGTCATTGTTGAAGCCGCTGATCTTGGGCGGGACAAACTGCGTGGCCTTGGCGGTGTTGTCGATGAAGAACTTCCGGATCAACGTTTCCTTGTCGATCGCGAGCTCCACCGCCTGCCGGATCTTCTGGTTCTGGAGTATAGGGATGTCCTGGTTGATGCCCACGTACATCACGGAGAACGGGTCGCGCTGCACGATCTGTTTGCCGCGCTTGACCAACTGGTCGAAGTTTCCCACGGTGACGGCGTCGTAGCCGTCGATCGTGCCGTCCAGCAGCGCCTGGAGGCGGGTCTGGGGGTGGTTGTAGGCAAGGAAGTTGATGGTGGCGATCTGGCCGCGGTCGCCCCAGTAGGTCTTGTTGCTGGCGAGGGTGACGTTGTCGGTGCCCCAGGCGGCAAGCGTGAAGGGCCCGGTGCCGACCGGATTCGTGGCGAAGGCCGACATGGCCTGGCCGCCCCGGTTCTGGTCCAGGACGTCCGCTTTACCCGAGGCCAGGGCGGCCGGGGATGCGATCGCGAAGGCCGGGAGGGTCAGTGCCTGGAGGAAGGCAGTGAATCGCTGGGTGAGGTCGATCTGTACCGTGTCCGGTGCCACCGCGGTACAGCTCTTGAAAATCGAAAGTCCGGGCTCGTCGGAGTGGGCCTTGAACACGCCCTTGAAGGAGCTGCCGGGAGCCTGCTTCCGCAGCTCGGCAGGGAAAGCAAACCAGCGGTTGAAGTTGGCGCAGACGGCGTCGGCGTTAAACGGGGTGCCGTCCTGGAAGGTGACCCCGGTGCGGAGCTTGAAAGTGTAGGTCCGGCCCTCGTTGGACTCGTTCCATTCGGTTGCCAGCAGCGGCGTGGGTTTGCCGGTGGTCTGGTCCACGCCCACCAGGCCTTCGAGGATCTGGCGGGTGATGCGCTGGGATTCCACGTCGTTGGACAGGGCCGGGTCCAGGCCCAGGGGCTGGGCCGCGGTGCCGAAATTGAAGGTGGCTCGGGGCTCGGCCGGAGGGGAACTGGGCGTCCCGGACGTGGGGGAGGGGGACGGCATGCCCGTGCACGACGTCACGCCCAGCGCCATGAGGACGGCGCCGGCCTTGATGACCGTCCGCCGCGATGTACTGCTGGGCACTCGTTTATCACCTCTGGATGCTGCCGGCTCCGCCGCTTGCGGGCCGGGACCAGTCTAGAGGACGGGGCTTGCGGCGGGCCCCAGGCTGGCACATGACGCGCCAGGGCCGGGTCCGCCGGTCTATTGGCGGACCCGGCCCTGTGTTGGGGGGCGGAGAGAGGGCTTACTTGGGCATGAGGACCGAGTCGATCAGGTAGACCGTCGCGTTCTTGGTCTTGACGCCGCCGCAGACCACGTTGGCGTTGTCCACCTTGAGGTTGTCGCCGCTGCCGGTCACCGTGACGGAGCCGCCCTCAACCGTGGCGTGCGTGCCGGCGATCTTGTCCGGGGTGATCTGGCCGGGGACTACGTGGTAGGTGAGGATCTTGCTCAGCAGCGCATCGTCCGTCTTCAGCGTTTCGATGGTGGCGGGGTCGATCTTCTTGAAGGCGTCGTCCACCGGTGCGAACACGGTGAACTCGCCACCGTTGAGCGTGTCCACCAGGTCAACCTTGGGGTTCAGCTTGCCGGAAACTGCCGCGGTAAGCGTGGTCAGGATGGGGTTGTTGGAGGCTGCGACGGCGACCGGGTCAAGGGCCATGCCCTCCACGGAACCCGCACCGGTGGGAACCTGCTTGGCGTAGGCGGCGCAGCCGGGGCCAACCAGGTTTGCTGCCGGGTCCATGGTGCCCGCCGAGGAGCTGGCCATTGCGCTTGAGGACGGGGACGCCATGCTGGAGCTGGGCGCCGGTGACATCGGCGCGGAGGAGGCCGAGGAGCCGGAGGTGCTGCCGGAACCGCCGCACGCGGTGAGGCTGAGCAGAGCAGCTGCTGCAACGCCTGCGACGGTGAAAGTGGTGCGCTTGAAGGTCTGCATTGTGGTTCTCCTTGGATCGATTGCTGCCGACTGCGGACTGTGTGTTCGTGGTGTGCAGCCTGCCTGGGGGGTGGGCACCTGCCCTTGGCTGGTGTCTCAATGGCTATTCGGCCGGTGGGCAGCAATGGATGGGTGGATCTTTGGAGTTTTTCGATTCGGGGCACTAACCAGCCGGCAGGACCGCCGGGCGCTTAACGCAGGAATCCCCCGGCCGGAGCCGGGGGATTCCCAGTGTGCGCAAGGGGGGACTTGAACCCCCACGCCCGAAGGCACAGGAACCTAAATCCTGCGTGTCTGCCAATTTCACCACTCGCGCGCGGCTTCCTGACGGGAACGCCAAGCGTTCGACGCCGGATGCCAGAGTCCATTGTAGCGTTGCGCCGGGCGGTGTCCCCGGCAGGCCCCGGCCGGGTCAGGCGTCCAGGTTCAGGTCCCGCCGAAGCTTGGCCACGTGGCCCGTGGCCCGGACGTTGTACTGGGCCAGTGCCACCTTGCCGTCCGGGTCCACCACGATGGTGGACCGGATCAGGCCTTCGTACGTCTTGCCGTAGTTCTTCTTTTCGCCCCAGGCGCCGTAGGCCCCGGCCACGGCGTGGTCGGCATCCGAAAGCAGCGGGAACGTCAAGGACTCCTTGTCCGCGAATTTTGCCAGCTTCTCCACGGGGTCGGGGGAGATCCCCAGGACGTCGTAGCCAGCGGCCTGCAGGGAGGCAAGGCTGTCCCGGAAGTCGCACGCCTCCTTGGTGCAGCCCGGAGTGGAGGCTGCGGGGTAGAAGTAGACGATGGTGGAGCGGCCGGGCCGGGGATCCAGGCTGACGTCCTTGCCGGTGGAATCCTGCAGGGTGAAAGCCGGTGCCTTGTCGCCGGTAACGAGTCTTTCAGCCATTGTTTTTCTCCTTGTTGCGGGCGGGACACAACAGCCTAGTAAGCAGGTGGAACGAGTGCTAATCGGCATTTGGCTATACTGGCTGCTATGCCTGATATGGATCACTGGCCCACAGGGCGCCTTCTGTCCACTGCTGCGCGACTCGTTGAGCACTCCTGGAACGAAAAACTCGGCGCCATCGGCCTCACCCATGCCGGTGTTATCGCCATCGAGGTCCTGGCCGCGCAAGGGCCCATGACCCAGGCCCAGCTTGCCCTGTACGTCCGCGTACAGGCCCAGACCATGGGCAAGACCCTCAGCCGTCTTGAGTCCCACGGCCACATTGCCCGGGTGCGCAGCACTTCGGACCGCAGGAGCCACGTGGTGTCGCTGACCGAGCAGGGCAAGGAAGCCGTTGCCCAGGCTGTTGAGATGGAGCGATCGGTCCTGGCATCGGCGTCAATCGACCCTGAGCTTCTCCGCCAGGAACTCAAAGCTGTGGTCCGGGAGCTGGCCAGCCAGTTCTCCACGACGCCCAGCAACGCCGGAGCCCTTATGGACAACGTCGCCAAGTAACCGTTGACGCTGCAGGCAGCGTAAGGAAAGCGCGGCCCTGGTTTGGAAGAACCAGGGCCGCGCTTTTTTGTGCCCGGCCACCATCGATTGCTCCGTACTTGCCGTTTTGAGCCCTGATAAAGACAAGTACGGAGCAATCGATGATGGGGGCACATAACAAAACAGCCCCCGGTCTGTGTTTCCACAAACCGGAGGCTGTTTTCCCAGTGGTGCACCCCCCGGGACTTGAACCCGGAACCCATTGATTAAGAGTCAATTGCTCTGCCAATTGAGCTAGAGGTGCATCTTTTTTGCTTCCATCCCCGGGCTTTTTCTTTCCCGTTGATCTCCGCAACGACATGAAACTCTACACGAACTTTTGGTGCAAGTGAAATCGGCGCTCCCGTGGGTTCCTGATTCACTGTGGGAGCCGCAAAATCAGCGCAAAATCAGGGTTTTTGCCGTTCGTGAGCATCCATAAGCTGCCGTTGGGTGCCAGGATGACGTCCCGGATCCGGCCGTATTGACCTGTGAAATAGGCCACAGGTTGCCCGGCCTCTGTTCCCTTGAGCGGCACGGTCCAGAGCCGTTCGCCCCTGAGCGCACCCAGGTAGGCAATACCGCCGGATATCTCCAGCCCGCTGGGGGAGGACTCGCGGGTTGAGGGCCAGACGACTTTTGCGTCCTCGAAGCCGGCGCGGTGCGGTGCCCCGGTGACGTCCGGCCAGCCGTAATTGGCGCCGGGCAGGATCAGGTTCAGCTCATCGTCCACGTCCGGTCCGAACTCGCTGGCCCACAGCCGGCCTGCTTCGTCCCACGCCAGGCCCTGGACGTTCCGGTGGCCAAGGCTGTAGACGGCGTTCCCGAACGGGTTGCCGGGCGCGGGGACGCCGTCCGGAGTGAGCCGAAGGATCTTCCCGCCCAGGGCGGCGGGGTCCTGGGCCTGCTCGCGGCGCTGGGCGTCGCCGGTGCCCACATACAGGAACCCGTCCGGGCCGAACCGGATCCTGCCTCCGTTGTGGGTGCCGGCTTTGGGTATTCCCGTAAAGACGGTCTGCGGCCGGCCCAGCGTCAGTGAACCATCAGCGCCGCGTTCGACGGTAAGCCGGACCACCCGGTTGTCCTCCCTGGTGGTCGTGTAGGCATAGAGGGAGTGGTCAGCCTCAAAATGCGGCGAAAGCGCCAGGCCCAGCAGGCCTCCTTCTCCTGCGGGCGCCACGTCGGGCACCTTCCCCAGTGTTGTGGCGGCGCCGTCCCGAACGGCCTTCAGCAGTGCGGTCCCGCGCTCGGAAATGACGGCGGTGCCGTCGGGGAGGAAGACCGCCGCCCAGGGCGTGTCCAACTGCAGCTCCAACCGTTCCTGCACAGCGGGTGGGGCATGGACAGGGGCTGTGCCGGCGGATTCGTTGGCCGGGGGAGCGGAGCTGGCGACGGCGGCTCCCGGCGGGGTGCCCGCGGCGGCAGGGTTTGTGCCTGGTGCAGGCGGCCCCGGCGTGCCCGTGCAGGCGGCCAGCACCAGGAACAGGGCAAGGCACGGAAGGCCCGCCGCAATGCGGCGGGCCTTCCTCCTGCTAGAGCCGTCTGCGCCGTGGAGCGCGGAAGCCTGCGGCCTCCGCATGCGCGGCAGATTCGAACCAGACTTCCGCCCGGGTCTGCTCATAGTCCGGATGTCCTTCTTCGTAGTAGACCATTGCGGCGGCATCGCCCTTGACCGTGTAGTCCGCCGGTCCGCTGCCGTCGGGGCCGGGTGCAGCCGAGCCCGCGCCGTAGGGCTCATCGGCTGCAAGGTGTCCGGCAGGCTCGGCGGCAGTGGTGCCATGGCCGGGTGCGGATCCCTGTGCGAATCCCTGAACGGCGTCCTGTCCCTGGCCGGACGGCTGGTGGTGGTCCGCGCCGTTTTCCACCAGTGCGGAGGACTGGGCGCGCTCCAGCGTTTCGGCATCGCCGGGGCTGCCGCCGGAGACCGGTGCGGGCTCGTGCTGGTCTGCTGCGCGGTAGCCGTCCGCCAGGTGCTGGGGCGCCTGCCCGCCGGCCTGCCCGCCGGCCTGCCCGCCGGCTGCCGTGCCGCCGTCGTCCACGCCTTCCACTGCGGCTGTTTCGGCGCCGGGAAGCGTGGGGGCATGGGGGGCCGTGTATTCGTCGTGGTGGGCGGGGCGGGTCGCCGCTGCGGCTGCCTGGCCGGACGGTGCATCCGTACTGGTCCCGGGGTGGGGCGCGACCTCTTGGGCGGCTGCCGCCCCACCGGCAACGGAGGAGCCGGACCGGGACCCGGAGCCGGCCTCGGACCACTGGGTTTCCCACTCGGCCTGGTCCGCATCCAGGTCCTGCGACCGTGGTTCGACGTGTCCGGTGGCGCTGGCGGGCAACCCGGCGCCGGAAGCGCCGTGGCCTGCCTCGCCGAATGCCTCACTGGACGCGGGAGTGGAGGTCCCGGCCGCCGGCGAGGCCGTGGCTGACGAGTCGGCCGGCTCTTCGGCCGTGGCGGGCGCTGCCGGTTCTGCGGCTTTTCCGAATCCGGCTGCTGTTGGAATGCCGGTGGTCCCGGCGGCCGCGGCCGACGCGGCGGCGCTGCCCCCTTCGAGGGCTCCATCGGCGCGGGGCCGGTCAGTCGTCGCGCCGGCTGATGATCCACCCGGCGCGTTGGCAGACTTGTTGCGGTTGACCAGCCACCAAATGATGACGGCGACGACGGCTATGAGGATGATCCAGAAAACAATGTCCATGGCAGGCCCTTCTCTACGGGTGGCGGTGTCCTGTCCCCGACGCTACGTCGGGTCACCACTGCTGTCCAGAGATGCCGCGGCACGCCGGACAGGCCCGCTGGAAACACCGGCCGGAGCGCTGCCGTGGAACGCAACGTCGTCCGGGTCTCACAGTATGAGATCCCCATCCTCTGGTTGGTCCGGGATCTTTCGGGATTTTCGCCGGATCCGGCCACGGGAGGTCGTTCAGGCAGCATCCGAGCCCTAGACTTTCCCCTATGAGTGACGCCCAGACCACAACCGGAAGCAAGCCGGACATCAAGCCCCGCAGCCGCGTCGTCACCGACGGCATCCACGCGGCGCCCGCCCGCGGCATGTTCCGGGCCGTCGGAATGGGAGATGACGACTTCGCCAAGCCCCAGGTGGGCGTCGCAAGTTCCTGGAACGAGATCACCCCCTGCAACCTTTCGCTGAACCGGCTGGCGCAGGGCGCCAAGGAAGGCGTCCACGCGGGCGGCGGTTTCCCCATGCAGTTCGGCACCATCTCGGTGTCCGACGGCATCTCCATGGGCCACGAAGGCATGCACTTCTCACTGGTCTCCCGCGAGGTCATCGCCGACTCCGTGGAAACCGTCATGCAGGCCGAGCGGATTGATGGCTCCGTCCTGCTGGCCGGCTGCGACAAATCCCTGCCCGGGATGCTCATGGCCGCCGCCCGGCTGGACCTTGCCAGCGTCTTTCTCTACGCGGGGTCCATCATGCCCGGCTGGGTCAAGCTCGAGGACGGCTCCGAAAAGGAAGTCACCCTCATTGACGCTTTCGAAGCGGTGGGCGCCTGCGCCGCCGGCAAGATGAGCATTGAGGACCTCACCCGAATTGAAAAGGCCATCTGCCCGGGTGAAGGTGCCTGCGGCGGCATGTACACGGCCAACACCATGGCCTGCATCGGCGAGGCCCTGGGCATGTCACTCCCCGGATCCGCCGCACCGCCCTCGGCAGACCGCCGTCGTGATGAGTTCGCGCGCAAGTCCGGCGAAGCGGTGGTCAACCTGCTGCGCCTGGGCATCACGGCCCGCGACATCATGACCAGGGAGGCGTTCGAGAACGCTATCGCCGTCACCATGGCCTTCGGCGGCTCCACCAACGCCGTCCTCCACCTGCTGGCGATTGCCCGCGAGGCAGAGGTGGAACTCACCCTGGACGACTTCAACCGCATCGGGGACAGGATCCCGCACCTGGGTGACCTCAAGCCGTTCGGCCGCTACGTCATGACCGACGTCGACAGGATCGGCGGCGTGCCGGTCATCATGAAGGCACTGCTCGACGCCGGCCTGCTGCACGGCGACTGCCTCACCGTCACGGGCAAGACCGTCGCGGAGAACCTCGCGGCCATCAACCCGCCGGACGTCGACGGCAAGATCCTGCGCGCACTCGACAACCCGATCCACAAGACCGGTGGCATCACCATCCTGCACGGCTCGATGGCTCCGGAAGGCGCCGTCGTGAAGAGCGCAGGCTTCGACGCCGACGTCTTCGAGGGCACCGCCCGCGTCTTCGAGCGCGAGCAGGGCGCCCTGGACGCCCTGGACAAGGGGGAGATCAAGGCCGGCGACGTCGTCGTCATCCGCTATGAAGGTCCCAAGGGTGGACCGGGCATGCGGGAGATGCTCGCCATTACCGGCGCCATCAAGGGCGCGGGACTCGGCAAGGACGTTCTGCTGCTGACGGACGGACGCTTCTCCGGCGGCACCACCGGGCTGTGCATCGGCCACGTGGCGCCGGAAGCGGTCGACGGCGGCCCCATCGCCTTCGTGAAGGACGGTGACCGGATCCGCGTGGACATCGCAGCGCGTAGCTTCGACCTGCTGGTGGATGACGCTGAGCTTGAGGCCCGCAAGGTGGGCTGGGAGCCGCTGCCCGCCCGGTACACCAAGGGCGTGCTCGCCAAGTACGCGAAGCTGGTCCACAGCGCCAGCCAAGGCGCCTACACCGGCGTGTGAGTTCCTCAGTGCCTCCCGCGGAGTAACTGCCCGCTGTAGGCGGCAGGGTTTAATAAGGGCTGATCCGAGGGGCCCCGGTCGGACGGCGCTCGCGCCGGGCGGCCGGGGGCGGATCATCCCGCCGCCGGGGTAGGATCAAAGGGTGGACATTGAAGTCCACATGGTGAGATTGGGTTGTTGCTCGTTGACACCTATCTTGCCAAGAGGGAAAACTGAACGCATGACTTTCGTTACCGCCGGCACCGTCGTCGTCGTCCTTACCAAGCGCGTGGCACATTAGCCCCTGGTAACGAACAGTCACGCGCAAACCCCTCACCAAGCCGCCAGGCCGAGGGGTTTTTTTATTCCCACCGTTCCAAACCAGTTCCAGAACCAGAGAAGATCCACAAGGAAGAGTCCGATGAGCAAAGGATCGCCCATCAGCCCCTCGCTGATGGCCACCAAGTCCGCTGGAGCCCCCAAGGCTCCGGAACGCGCCGACCGGACGGCTGACCATGCCGCCGTCGTCGCCGACCTTGCTGCCGTCTCTCCTGTCCTTGGGCCGAACAACGTCGTACCCCCGACGGTGATGACCGGCTCGCAAGCAATCGTCCGCTCGCTCGAAGAACTCGGCGTCGACGACATTTTCGGTTTGCCTGGTGGCGCGATCCTGCCCACCTACGACCCCCTGATGGCCTCCACCATGAACCACGTGCTGGTCCGTCACGAACAGGGAGCCGGCCACGCCGCGCAAGGCTACGCCATGGTCACCGGGCGGGTGGGCGTCTGCATCGCCACCTCGGGCCCCGGCGCCACCAACCTCGTTACCGCCATCATGGATGCCCACATGGACTCCGTGCCCCTGGTGGCCATCACCGGCCAGGTATCCAGCGGCGTGATCGGCACCGACGCGTTCCAGGAAGCCGACATCGTGGGTATCACGATGCCCATCACCAAGCACTCCTTCCTGGTGACCGACCCCAACGACATCCCGCACGTCATGGCAGAGGCCTTCCACCTGGCCTCCACCGGCCGTCCCGGCCCCGTGCTGGTGGATGTTGCCAAGGATGCCCAGGTGGGCCAGATGACCTTCTCCTGGCCGCCGAAGATCGACCTGCCGGGCTACCGGCCGGTGACCCGCGGGCACAACAAGCAGGTCCGCGAAGCGGCCAAGCTCATTGCCGCATCCACCAAGCCTGTGCTGTACGTGGGCGGCGGCGTGGTCAAGGCGCACGCCTCGGCCGAGCTGCTGGCCCTCGCCGAAGCCACCGGCGCTCCGGTGGTGACCACCCTGATGGCCAAAGGCGCGTTCCCGGACTCCCACCCGCAGCACGTCGGCATGCCCGGCATGCACGGCAGCGTCTCCGCCGTCACGGCCCTGCAGCAGTCAGACCTGCTGATCACGCTCGGCGCCCGCTTCGATGACCGCGTCACCGGGGTGCTGAAGACCTTTGCGCCCAACGCCAAGGTCATCCACGCCGACATCGATCCTGCCGAAATCTCGAAGAACCGCACCGCTGATGTGCCCATCGTCGGGTCGGTCAAGGAGATCATCCCGGAACTGACCGAGGCCGTGCGCAGCCAGTTCGATGCTTCCGGTACCCCGGACCTCACCACGTGGTGGGCCTTCCTGAACAATCTCAAGGAAACCTACCCGCTGGGCTGGACGGAACCGGACGACGGCCTGATCGCACCGCAGAAGGTCATCAAGCGGATCGGCGAACTGACCGGGCCCGAGGGCGTGTATGTGGCCGGCGTGGGCCAGCACCAGATGTGGGCCGCCCAGTTCATCAAGTACGAGCGGCCGCACGCCTGGCTGAACTCCGGCGGCGCCGGCACCATGGGATACGCCGTCCCGGCAGCCATGGGCGCCAAGGTGGGCAACCCGGACCGCGTGGTCTGGGCCATCGACGGCGACGGCTGCTTCCAGATGACCAACCAGGAACTGGCCACCTGCGCCATCAACAAGATCCCCATCAAGGTAGCTGTCATCAATAACTCCTCGCTGGGCATGGTGCGCCAGTGGCAGACCCTCTTCTACGAGGGCCGCTACTCCAACACCGACCTCAACACCGGCCATGACACGGTCCGCATCCCGGACTTCGTCAAGCTGGGGGAGGCCTATGGCTGCGCGTCGTTCCGTGTTGAACGCGAAGAAGACATCGATGCCACGATCCAGAAGGCCCTCGAAATCAACGACCGCCCCGTGGTCATCGACTTCGTGGTGAGCCCCAACTCCATGGTGTGGCCAATGGTGCCCGCCGGCGTGAGCAACGACCAGATCCAGGTTGCCCGCAACATGACCCCGGAATGGGAAGAGGAAGACTGAGCATGACCCGCCACACACTTTCCGTCCTGGTTGAGGACAAGCCCGGCGTCCTGACCCGCGTGGCCAGCCTCTTTGCCCGCCGCGCCTTCAACATCAACTCCCTGGCCGTGGGCCCCACCGAAGTGCCGGGCGTGTCCCGCATGACGGTGGTGGTCGACGCCGACGGCGACCTCATCGAGCAGGTCACCAAGCAGCTCAACAAACTGGTCAACGTCCTCAAGATCGTTGAGCTGACTCCAGAATCTTCCGTACAGCGCGACCACATCCTGGTCAAGGTACGTGCGGATGCCGCAACACGCCTGCAGGTAACCCAGGCCGCAGACCTGTTCCGTGCCTCAGTGGTCGACGTGTCCACCGACTCCGTCGTCATCGAGGCCACCGGCCACCCCGAAAAGCTCACAGCCCTGCTCTCAGTGCTGGAGCCCTTCGGCATCCGCGAAATTGTGCAGTCCGGCACCCTGGCCGTTGGACGGGGATCCCGCTCCATGAGTGACCGGGCGCTCCGCTCCGCCTAGGCGTTTGCGTCCAGGCGGGACCACGCGCCCGTAACCGCAGCACCGCAAGACCACTATCTACAACCACTCAAGAGGAGTTACGCAAGTGACTGAAATGTTCTACGACGATGACGCCGACCTGTCGATCATCCAGGGCCGCAAGGTTGCCATCGTTGGCTACGGTTCCCAGGGCCACGCCCACGCGCTGAACCTGCGCGATTCCGGCGTCGAGGTCGTCATCGCCCTGAAGGACGGCTCCAAGTCCACCGCCAAGGCCGAGGACGCCGGCTTCACGGTCAAGAACGTTGCCGACGCTGCCGAATGGGCCGACGTCATCATGATCCTCGCGCCGGACCAGCATCAGCGCGCCATCTACAACGACTCCATCAAGGACAAGCTGACCGCCGGCAAGGCCCTGGCCTTCGCCCACGGCTTCAACATCCGCTTCGGCTACATCAAGGCACCGGAAGGCGTTGACGTCATCCTGGTGGCCCCGAAGGCTCCGGGCCACACCGTGCGCCGCGAGTTCGAAGCTGGCCGCGGCATCCCGGACATCATCGCCGTCGAACAGGACGCATCGGGCAACGCCTGGGAGCTGGCCAAGTCCTACGCCAAGGCCATCGGCGGCACCCGCGCCGGCGTCATCAAGACCACCTTCACCGAAGAGACCGAAACCGACCTCTTCGGCGAGCAGGCAGTTCTCTGCGGCGGCGTTTCCCAGCTGGTCCAGTACGGCTTCGAGACCCTGACCGAGGCCGGCTACCAGCCGCAGATCGCCTACTTCGAGGTGCTGCACGAGCTCAAGCTCATCGTCGACCTCATGTGGGAGGGTGGCATCGCCAAGCAGCGCTGGAGCGTCTCCGACACCGCTGAGTACGGCGACTACGTCTCCGGCCCGCGCGTCATCACCCCCGAGGTGAAGGAAAACATGAAGGCCGTCCTGGCCGACATCCAGTCCGGTGCATTCGCCAAGCGCTTCATCGAAGACCAGGACAACGGCGCCGTCGAGTTCAAGGAACTGCGCGCCAAGGCTGAGCAGCACCCCATCGAGGCTGTCGGCCGCGAACTGCGTTCCCTGTTCTCCTGGCAGCAGCAGGACGTGGACTACGTGGAAGGCTCCGCAGCCCGCTAAGGCTGCCAGCGCAACCGCATAGACCCCAATGGTGAGGCCGGGTTCACACTTAACAATGTGAGCCCGGCCTTTCCGTCGGCCTAGACTTGTTTCCATCCCCAGGACTGCAACGCAGAGGATCAGCCGTGTCAAAACCCGTAGTACTGCTCGCCGAAGAACTTTCCCCCGCCACCGTCGAGGCCCTTGGCCCGGACTTTGAAATCCGACAGACCGACGGCGCCGACCGTTCCCAGCTGCTCTCGGCGATCAGCGACGTGGATGCCATCCTGGTCCGCTCCGCCACCCAGGTGGACGCCGAAGCGATCGCCGCGGCCAAGAACCTGAAGGTCATCGCCCGCGCCGGCGTCGGCCTGGACAACGTGGACATCAAGGCCGCCACCCAGGCCGGCGTGATGGTGGTCAACGCCCCCACGTCCAACATCGTGTCCGCCGCGGAACTCACCGTGGGGCACATCCTCAGCCTGGCCCGCCACATCCCGCAGGCCAGCGCCGCCCTCAAGGACGGCGAATGGAAGCGCTCCAAGTACACCGGCATCGAACTGTTCGAAAAGAAGATCGGCATCATCGGCCTGGGCCGCATCGGCGCCCTGGTGGCCGCCCGCCTCAAGGGCTTCGACACCAAGATCCTGGCCTACGACCCCTACATCACCTCGGCCCGCGCCGCGCAGCTCGGCGTGCAGCTGGTCACCCTGGACGAGCTCCTGGCCCAGTCCGACTTCATCACCATCCACATGCCCAAGACCCCCGAGACCGTGGGCATGCTTGGTGCGGACGCATTCAAGAAGATGAAGTCCACCGCCTACGTGGTCAACGTGGCCCGCGGCGGCCTCGTTGACGAAGAAGCGCTCTTCACGGCCCTGCAGGACGGCGAAATCGCCGGCGCGGGCGTGGACGTCTTCGCCAAGGAACCCAGCACCGACCTGCCGTTCTTCAAGCTCGACAACGTGGTGGTCACCCCGCACCTGGGCGCCTCCACCGACGAAGCGCAGGAAAAGGCCGGCGTCTCCGTGGCCAAGTCCGTCCGCCTTGCCCTCGCGGGAGAGCTGGTCCCGGATGCCGTCAACGTCGCCGGCGGCGTCATTGCCCCCGACGTCCGTCCGGGCATCCCGCTGATCGAGAAGCTCGGCCGCATCTTCACCGCGCTGACCCACGCGTCCCTGACGCAGTTCGACGTTGAAGTCGCCGGCGAAATCTCCTCCCTCGATGTCAAGGTGCTGGAACTTGCGGCGCTGAAGGGCATCTTCGCCGACGTCGTGACCGAACAGGTTTCCTACGTCAACGCCCCGGTCATCGCCGAGCAGCGCGGCATCAACGTCCGCCTCATCACCACGCCGGAGACCGAGTCCTACCGCAATGTCCTGACCCTGCGCGGCGCCCTCAGCGACGGCAGCCAGATCTCCGTGGCCGGCACCCTGACCGGCCCCAAGCAGATCGAGAAGCTCGTGGGCATCAACGGCTTCGAGGTGGAAATCCCCATCAGCGAGCACCTTGTGGTGGTTGCCTACACCGACCGCCCCGGCGTCATCGGAACCATCGGCCACATCCTGGGCATGAACAACATCAACATCGCCGGCATGCAGGTGGCCCGCTCCAACGAGGGCGGCCAGGTCCTGGCCCTGCTCACCATCGACAGCTCCGTTCCCCAGCAGGTGCTGGACGCCATCAAGGCCGGCATCGGCGCTGAGATGGTCCGGGAAGTGGACCTGGAAGACTAACGCGACACACCGGCCGAAACGCCGAAAGCCGCTCCTCCGCAGGGGTACGTCCGTGCGGAGCCACGTATGATTGGCCGGTCTGCTTACAATGGCTACGTCCTGATTCAGGACCATAGCCGGCAGACCGGCCAATACCTTTTGCACATCCGTCCGTCATTGCCCACGTCTGCCCGGGGGATGGATGTGCGCGCACGCAATCCAGGTTTCAGGGAGTTCCATGAACGCCGTCCAGAGGTTCATCAGAAGCAGGGTGCTGCTGTTGACCGCGGCCATCTTGATCGCAGCCATGTGCTTGTCGGTCGTCGTCCAAAGCCAGTCACAGGCTGCGCTCAACCGGACGGTCAATGAAAATTCGAGGGGGCTCTACGACATCCTGGTCCAGGCGAAGGCGCCCTCCGGGGCGCTGCTGCAGCCCGAGATCGCCAACGGCGCGGGCGGCATCGGCTTTGACCAGCTGGACTCCATCAGGAAGCTGTCCGGCACGTCCGTGGCGGCCCCCATCAGCCTGGTCTCCCGCGTCACCCAGAACCTTGAGACCCCCCGCCTCGACGCCATGGACTACCTCGGCTACAACGCCGGGCTGGCAGGCACGGCCACGGCGGACCAGGCTGCCGGCGCCACCGCCCCGGACAAGTGGCCAGCCGCTGAATCGGTGCTGACCGATGCTGCCAAGAAGTACCGCCTGACCGCCAGCGCCGTGAGCTCCGATGGACACTCCGAACAGACGCTCTTCAAGACCACGGCCGAGGGCAGCCTGGGCAAGGCCCGCCTCGTGGAGGAAAAGGCACAGGGCGGCAGCAGCATCCGCATCGCCCCGGCGCAAGGGGAGACCGGCATCAAGTTCCCCGCCCCCGCCGGCGGCTCCGAGCACAACCTCTTCAACCTCTCCGTGGCCTTGCCGCTGGCCCCTGAGGTCACCGAGTCCGTCGTCGCCGTCGACCCTGCCGCCGAACGGGCACTGCTCGGCTCCGCCGGTGATTTCCTTGCTCCGCTGGAGAAGGCGCCGCCCGCTGATGCACGGGACGCAGGCGCCGTGGGCCGCTACCTCGAAGGGCTCTTCACCAAGGGCATCAGCATGGACCAGCTCAAGGAAGGGCCGGACTTCCTGGGCGTCAAGCTCAAGTACTGGGCCCCCTTGATGACCCAGTACCAGCAGGCCAAGCGCGCCGGCCAGCTGACCAGCGGCTCGCAGGCAGTTCCGCTGATTGTCCGCTCCGGTACGTCACTGGACCTTAAGTACAACGTCAAGATCGAGGAAATTGACGACGCCGGCAAGGTAGTCAAGGACATCGGGACCGTTTCGAAGTCCCTGGGCAAGGACTACCTGCCCTTCGTTTCCAAGGACCCCTTCGTGTTGTCCTGGCCTGGCTCTACGGACCACTCGTCCCTGCTGGGCAGCAACGGGAACTTCAACCCCGGCCTGTACACGCCGGCCAAGTGGAGCACGAACTTTGCCGGTGCCCCCAAGTACACGGACGGTGACACGGCCGCCAACGGCGCCGTGGACAAGACCGCCGTTCCCGGCGAATGGGTCACCGTCAACCGGCTGCCGGACAAGGCCGCCAACGGCGCCCCCGTTGACCAGACCCAGCGCGACCCCGTGGACGAGCGGTCCTACCGGGACAACCTGCCCACCGGCCAGCAGCAGGCCGCTACGCCGCTGCCCATGGTCTACGGAACGTTCGACCCCGCCGCCGTGGAGGCGGCCTCCGGTGACGTCAACAAGCTTCCGCTGGGCGGGTACGACCCCACGCCGTTCACCCTGGAGAAGGACGCGGCCGGCAAGGACGTGCCGGCGGCGGAACTGAAGCCATCACTCAGTGCCACCGGCCTGGCCAGCCAGTCCGCCGGTGCCATCACCGACTACTACGGACTCGCCGCAGCGCGTGGCTACAAGCAGAACGCCGCCGTCATCGACGCCGTCCGCGTCCGCGCCAAGGCGCCGGGCAGCTGGAAGGACGCCCAGCCCGAGGTGGAGAAGCTTGCCGCCGAAATCCGGGACATGGGCCTGGACGCCACCGTGGTGGCCGGCTCGGCCCGTGAGGACACCAGCATCTTCGTTCCGGGCTACTCCAAGGACGGTGCCGGCAAGGAATCGGCACTCGGCACGGTCCAGCAGTCCTGGGTCCGGCAGAACGCCGCCGAAGCCGTGGCCGGAGCTCTTTCCGGGACCAACATCACCCTGCTCTTCCTGACGCTGTGCGGGGCCGCCCTCCTGACGGGCGCATCGACCGTGAGCTACATCCGCAAACGCCGCAGCGAGGCCGGAACACTGCGGGCCATGGGCTGGACCCAGCGGCGGATCCGCAGCTGGGTGCTGGAGGAATTCGGCGTCGGCGCCGTGCTGCTCGCCGCAGCAGGCATCGTGCTGAGCCTGCTGAGCTGGAGCCTGGCCACCGCCCTGGTGTGCGCCGCCGTCCTGGTGCTCTACTGCGCTGCGGCCCTGTTTGCCGCCCGGCAGCTCCGGCACCGCGACGTCATTGACCAGGAACCGCAGCACGACGAGCGCCTCATTCCGGTCGACTCGCCACTGACGTTCGCCAACCGGCAGCTGAGCACCAACAAGTTCAACACCTTGTCCCTGGCTGTCGCGGTTGGTGTCTTCGGTGCCGCGGTCGGCGGCCTGATCGCCCTGCTGATCGACATTCCGCGCGCCGCCGGTGCAAGCGCCCTCAGCGGGCTGGCCGCAGCGAGCGTGACGCTGCCCAGCATCCTGCTGGCACTGGCCGGCGTGGCCGTGGGGCTGGTGCTGACCCTGGTGACGGGCCGGTTCGAGCTCAATGCCAAACGGCAGTACCTTGGCATCCTCCAGGCCATGGGCTGGAACCCGGACATGCTCCGCCAGGTCCGGTTGTTCGAAAACGCACTGGTGGGAACCGTGGCCCTGCCGCTGGGCGTGCTGGGCGCCCTGGGCATCGGCCTGCTGCTGGCCCCCTATGCAGCCATCTGGGCTGCCGTGGCCGGGCTGGTGGCTGTAATTTGCTGGATACCGATTGCAACGAAAGTGGTCCAATGACAAACCCGACGAACGTCCAGCGCAGCCGCAGGAGCGGCTCCAACGAGGTCCCCCTGCAGACCCGGGCCAACACCATCGTCAAGTCGGCCGACCACGCCACCCCGCTGGAGATGCGCGACATTACCATCCGCTATGGCGGCGGCAAGGGCGGTGCCGAGGCCGTCAGCGTGGTGGAAGGCTTCGACCTGACCCTGCACGCCGGTGAGATGCACTGCGTCGCCGGCCGAAGCGGCTCCGGCAAGACCAGCATCCTGACCGTCGGCGCGGGACTTACCCTGCCGACGTCGGGCCGGGTGTTCTGGGAAGGTGATTCGCTCGAAAGCATGGGCGACGACGAAATCGCCGACCGCCGTCGTGCCCTGATCGGTTACGTGGACCAGGGCGGCGCCCTGATCGACGGCATGAGCGCCCTGGAGAACGTCCTCCTGCCCGCCGTTCCGGACGGCGAAGTGGAGCAGCGGCGGGACATGGCCAAGGACCTGCTGGACCTGGTGGGCCTGGGCCGCCGCATGCGGCACCGCCCCGCCCAACTGTCCGGCGGTGAACGCCAGCGCGTGGCCATCGCCCGGGCGCTGATCCTCGGCACCAGGGTGCTGGTGGTGGATGAGCCCACCGCCTCCCTGGACCGTGCCTCCGCCAACCGCATCATCAGCATCCTGAAGGACACCACTTCCGACGGCATCGCCGTCCTGGTGGCCTCGCACGACCACGAACTGGTGCGTCTGAGCGATACCCTGACAGAACTGATCTAGTCCGCCCCCCCTTACGCACCGAAGGTAACCGTCCGCACCGTGACTGCTCCAGAGAAAACGCCGTTCTACATCACCACGGCCATCACCTACCCCAACGGCGTGCCGCACATCGGGCATGCCTACGAGTACATTGCCACCGACGCCATGGCCCGCTTTAAGCGGCTGGACGGCTTTGACGTGATGTTCCTGACCGGCACCGACGAGCACGGCATGAAGATTGCCCAGACGGCGGAGAAGGAAGGCATCACCCCCAAGGAACTGGTGGACCGGAACGTTGCGGTCTACAAGGGGGCGCACTCCGCCCTGGGCATCAGCTATGACCGGTTCATCCGCACCACGGACACGGACCACTACGCTGCCTCGCAGGCCATCTGGAAGAAGATGGAAGCCAACGGCGACATCTACCTCGACAAGTACGAGGGCTGGTACTCCGTCCGGGACGAGGCCTTCTACGCCGAGGATGAGACGGTGGTGAAGGACGACGGCGTGCGCTACTCGAAAGAGACGGACACCGAGGTCACGTGGACGGCGGAGGAGAGCTACTTCTTCCGGCTCTCCGCCTACCAGGACAAGCTGCTGGCCCTCTACGAATCCCACCCGGAGTTCGGCGCACCCCAATACCGGTTCAACGAGGTCATCAGCTTCGTCAAGCGCGGCCTGGAGGACCTGTCCATCAGCCGGACCACCTTCGACTGGGGCGTCCCCGTCCCGGGCAACGACAAGCACGTCATGTACGTTTGGGTGGACGCGCTGACCAACTACCTGACCGGCGTGGGGTACCCGGACGTGGACTCGGAGAAGTTCCGGAAGTACTGGCCCGCCGATGTCCACATCATCGGCAAGGACATCTCCCGGTTCCACGCCATCTACTGGCCCGCCTTCCTGATGAGCGCCGGGCTGGAACTGCCCAAGCGCGTCATGATCCACGGCTTCCTGCACAACAATGGGGTCAAGATGTCCAAGTCCCTGGGCAACGTGGTGGCACCGGCGGACTTCGTTGCCCGCTACGGCCTGGACCAGGTGCGGTTCTTCTTCCTGCGTGAGGTTCCCTTCGGCGCGGACGGCAGCTACAACCACGAGGCCATCGTGGGCCGCATGAACGCGGACCTGGCCAACAACTTCGGCAACCTGGCCCAGCGCTCCCTGTCCATGGTGGCGAAAAACTGCGGGGCCGCCGTTCCCACGCCCGGAGCGTTCACGGCGGAGGACAACGCGATCCTCGCCCAGGCGAACGGTTTGCTGGAAACCGCCCGCGCCGCCTTCGACAAGCAGGAGTTCAGCCGCGCGCTGGAGGCCATCTGGGGCGTGCTGCACCACACCAACGCCTACTTCGCCGAGCAGGCACCCTGGGTGCTGCGGAAGACCGACGTCGAACGCATGAACACCGTGCTGTATGTGACGCTGGAGGTCCTGCGGATCGTGGCGGTCCTGGCCCAGCCCGTCATGCCCGACGCAACGGCCAAGCTCCTGGATGCCCTCGGCCAGCCGGAAGGCGACGCCCGGCAGTTCGCGGCGATCCCAACCCCGATCGTGCCCGGTACGGCGCTGCCCGCTCCCACCCCGGTGTTCCCCAAGTTCGAGGAACCCGCGGAGTAGTTTCCTTCCTCCGCGGGCTCCCGGCGGATGCGCTCATGTCCAAGAGCTGAGACGTTTTGACCAGCATATGGATGTCTTGGCTACCCTGAAACCATGAGCGCATCCTCCATCGATCTTGCAGTTATTCCCGGCGACGGCATCGGCCCCGAGGTCATTGCCGAGGCCCTCAAAGTCCTGGAAAAGGCTGTGGCGGCGGAGGGCGTGGAGCTCAAGCCGACGCACTATGAGCTCGGTGCCGAGCACTGGCTGGCTACGGGGGAGACCCTGCCGGATGCCGTCCTCGCCGACCTGAAGAACCGCGATGCCATCCTCTTCGGCGCCGTGGGTGCCGCCCCCGGCGACACCCGCATCCCGTCCGGCATCATCGAGCGTGAGTTGCTGCTCAAGCTGCGCTTCAGCCTGGACCACTACGTCAACCTGCGGCCCTCACGGCTCTACGGAACCGTCGGCAGCCCCCTGGCCAACCCCGGCACCATCGACTTCATCGTGGTGCGCGAAGGGACCGAGGGTCCGTACGTGGGCAACGGCGGCACACTGCGGGCGGGAACCCCGCATGAGGTAGCCACCGAAGTGTCACTGAACACCGCCCACGGCGTGGAGCGCGTGGTCCGCGACGCATTCCGCCGCGCCAGCCTGCGGGAGCGCAAGCACGTCACCCTGGTGCACAAGCACAACGTCCTGGTCTTCGCCGGGCACCTGTGGAAGCGCACCGTCGAAGCCGTGGCCCAGGAATTCCCTGGGGTCACCCACGACTACCTGCACGTGGACGCCGCCACCATCTTCATGGTCACCGACCCGTCCCGCTTCGACGTCATCGTCACGGACAACCTGTTCGGCGACATCATCACCGACCTCGCCGCGGCAGTCACCGGCGGCATCGGGCTGGCAGCCTCCGGCAACATCAACATGGACCGCACCGCGCCGTCCATGTTCGAGCCGGTCCATGGGTCCGCACCGGACATCGCCGGCCAGGGCAAGGCTGACCCCACCGCGGCCATCCTCTCCGCCGCGCTCCTGCTGGACCACCTCGGCTACACCGACGCTGCCCGCAGGATCGAAGCCGCAGTGGTTGCCGACGTCGAAAAGCGCGACGGCACAGCACGCAGCACCAGCGCCGTGGGCGACGCCATCGCCGCCGGCCTGTAGCCCGCGCCGGGGCCGCCGGCATCGGGCGTAAGCTTTACTCGAATCACCAAATGCCGCCTTCCCGTTCAGCGCTGAACCCCGGGCGGCCGATCGTGGAGGAACCATGACTCAGACCGCCCATGGCGTCGAATTCACCCGGCAGCCCTCGGAGAACCCGAAGTCCGCCGAGGAGCGTGCAGCCATCCTGGCAAACCCGGGATTCGGCAACTACTTCACCGACCACACCGCCATCGTCGACTACAGCGTGGACGCGGACGGCAACGGCGGCTGGCACGACGCCCGGATCGAACCCTACGGTCCGATCGTGCTGGACCCGTCCGCCGCGGTCTTCCACTACGGCCAGGAAATTTTCGAAGGGCTCAAGGCCTACCGGCACGCGGACGGCTCCGTCTGGACCTTCCGTCCCGAAGCCAACGCGGCACGCCTGAACAAGTCCGCCCGCCGGCTTGCACTGCCCGAGCTGCCGGCCGAATACTTCCTTGGCGCGATCCGTGAGCTGGTGGCCGTGGACAAGGAATGGGTGCCCTCCGGCGACGGCGAAGCCCTCTACCTGCGGCCCTTCATGATCGCCACCGAGGCTTTCCTGGGTGTCCGGGCAGCCCGTGAAGTGTCCTTCCGCGTGATCGCATCGCCGGCCGGCAACTACTTCGGCGGCGAACTCAAGCCGGTCTCCATCTGGATCTCGCGCCAGTACGCCCGGGCAGGCCGCGGCGGCACCGGCGACGCCAAGTGCGGCGGCAACTACGCTGCCTCCCTGATCGCGCAGCAGGAGGCCGAAGCCAACGGCTGCAAGCAGGTGCTGTTCCTGGACCAGGCCAACGACAACGCCGTGGAAGAGCTGGGCGGCATGAACGTGTTCTTCGTCATGAAGGACGGCTCCCTGGCCACTCCCGCGCTGACCGGCACCATCCTGGAAGGTGTCACCCGCATGTCCGTCATCCAGGTGGCCAAGGACATGGGCCGCGAGGTTGCCGAGCGCAAGATCACCCTGGACGAGTGGCGCGACGGCGTGGCGTCCGGTGGGATCACCGAGGTCTTCGCCTGCGGTACCGCAGCTGTGATCACTCCCATCGGGGTCCTCAAGGACGATACCGAGTTCATCGGTTCCGAGGACGCCAAGGCCGGCGAGGTCACCATGGCCATCCGGGAGAAGCTCCTGGGCATCCAGACCGGCGCCGAGCCGGACACCCACGGCTGGCTCACCCGCCTGGCATAGTTTCAGGGTTCAACGTACGACGGCGCCTGCCGGACTTTGGTCCGTCAGGCGCCGTTCTGCGTTTCAGCCGGCGGCGGGTTGGTCAGCGGCGTGCTGCCTTCCGGGCCGCGTTCTTCATGGCTTTGCGGGAGACCGGCTTCAGTGCTTTGCGGGCCGATTCCTCCGCCAAAGCACGGTTGCGCCGTGCGTCGATAAGGTCGTTCCAGAGGCCCGTGGCAAACACGCCACCGTCTTGGGCGTAGACGTCGTACGGGTAGCCGGCGAAGACGGCGGGGGTGGAGCCGCTGGTGAACAGGTCCTTGTTGGTGGCCTTCGCAACGGCATCGCCCACAGCCCAGGTCCTGGTCAGGTGCCGGGTGAGGTTCTCCTGGACGAAGACGTTCGCATCGCCGGACCGGGCAGCCTGGTCCAGCAGGAATTCCAGGTCCGCGGCAACGATTGCGGCGCCGGCCTGGTCTGCCGGCGCGGAGGCGGCATCCAGTTCCGCGGTGATGCCGGCGACGGCCTCCGACCAGTCCGTGGTTTCACGGAACTTCCGCCACGTCGGGAACCAGACGATGCTGCCAGTGGCGTGGTTGTGGACGTGCAGCAGGCCGGTGGCTTTTTCGGTGGCCGAGTGGTCGTGTCCGTCGGCGTCCGCCTGGGCGAGAAGGTCTGCGAGTGATGCTGTGCTCATGGGCGGTATCCGGCTTCCTGATGGAGATCGTGGTGCTGTCTTTGGTGCCAACCTGTGGCCCGTGCCGTTCTATTCCGCTGCCGCGGATGTGCGTGGGCTGGGGGAGGGCCGGCCGGTGATGCAAGGATGGGTCCGTGACTTTCAATCCCGGCCCGCTCCTGCAGCGGAGCAGCGCGCTCACGCAATTCTTCCTTGCCCCCAACCCGGGCCCCATGAGCCTGGACGGCACCAACTCCTACATCCTGCGCGGCCCCGCGCAGTCCGCCGTGGTGGTGGTGGATCCCGGGCCGGAGGATGATACGCACCTGGCCGCACTGGCCGGCGTGGGCACCGTGGAGCTGATCCTGGTGACCCACCGGCACGCCGACCACACTGCCGGGTCCGCGCGCCTGCACGGGCTCACGGGCGCACCCGTCCGCGCCATGGATGCCAGCCACTGCCATGGAGGGGGAGAACCCCTGGCATCCGGGGAGGTTATCCGGGCGGCGGGGCTTGAGATCGCAGTGATAGCCACACCTGGCCACACCTCCGACTCCGCCTGCTTCCACCTGCCGGCGGACGGGCAGAACGGATCGGTGCTGACGGGGGACACCATCCTTGGCCGGGGGACCACCGTGCTGGACTATCCCGACGGGAAGCTGGGCGATTACCTCGCGTCCCTGGACCTGCTGGAGGCCCTGGGGCCCGCCACGGTACTGCCTGCGCACGGCCCGGTGCTGCCGTCCCTGAAGTCTGCGGCCCGCGACTACCGGACGCACCGGGAGGAACGGCTGGCGCAAATCCGCGCGGCACTGGCCCGGCTGGGCCGGGACGCAACTGTGGGTGAGGTGGCGGACGCCGTCTATGCCGGCGTCGGACCTTCCGTCCGGCGCGCCGCCGAACTGTCCGTGGCGGCCCAGCTCTCGTACCTGCGCGGCGGGAGTGAAGGGCAGCCGGCGCCGCCGGGACGGTAGGGTAGGAGCCATGCGTATTGCCAGGTTTGTCGTCGATTCCGATCCCCTGTACGGCGTTGTGGAAGGTGCCCCCGGCAGTGAGGAAATCACTGTCATCCACGGCGACCCCTTCTTCAACGGAGTGGAGCGCACCTCCGTGCGCCACAAGCTGGAGGACGTCCGGCTGCTTGCACCCATCATTCCGCGCAGCAAGGTGATCGGCGTAGGCCGGAACTTCGTGGAGCACGCCCATGAACTCGGCAATGAGGTCCCCGCCCAGCCGCTGCTCTTCCTGAAGCCCAACACCGCCGTCGTAGGCCCCAATGACCCCGTCGTGCTGCCGGAGTTCTCCGAGGAAGTCTCCTTCGAAGCCGAACTCTGCGTGGTCATTGGCCGCATCTGCAAGGACGTGCCGGAAGACCGCGTGGACGACGTAATTTTCGGGTACACCTGCGGCAACGACCTCACGGCCCGCGACGTCCAGAAAACCGACCTGCAGTGGACCCGCGCCAAAGGCTTCGACACCTCAGCGCCGCTGGGCCCCTGGATCGAAACCGACCTGGACACGGAGGACCTGCAGATCCAGGGCCGCCTGAACGGCGAGGTGCGCCAGGACGGCAGCACCAGCCAGATGATCCGGGGCGTGCGCGAACTGGTCTCCGTGGTGTCCCAGGCGTTCACCCTGCTGCCCGGCGACGTCATCATGACCGGCACGCCGGCCGGTGTGGGGCTGGTCAAGGAGGGCGACCGCTTCGAGGTGGAAATCGAGGGCATCGGCCGGCTGTCCAACCCCATCGTCCGCCGCTAGCACCGGCCCGCAGGGCGGGAGGCGGCATGCGGCCGGGCGGGTAAAGTTGAAGCCACTATGAGTATCGCTTCTTCGTCACCTGCCGCCTCCATTCCCCCCGTTACCGCGGAAACGCCCGTGCGGGTCCGTTTCTGCCCCTCGCCCACGGGCACCCCGCACGTGGGACTGATCCGGACGGCCCTGTTCAACTGGGCCTACGCGCGCCACACCAAGGGCACGCTGGTCTTCCGGATCGAGGACACGGATGCGGCGCGGGACAGCGAGGAAAGCTACCACCAGCTGCTGGATGCGCTGAAGTGGCTGGGCATCGACTGGGACGAGGGCGTGGAGGTGGGCGGCCCGCACCAGCCGTACCGGCAGTCCCAGCGCGGCGACATCTACCAGGATGTCATCAAGCGGCTGCATGAAGGCGGATTCATCTATGAGTCCTTCTCCACCCCGGAAGAGATCGAGGCCCGCCACCGCGCCGCAGGCCGCGACCCGAAGCTCGGTTACGACGGCTTTGACCGGCACCTGACCGATGAGCAGCTGGCGCAGTACCGGGCGGAAGGCCGGCAGGCTGTGCTCCGCCTGCGGATGCCGGACGAGGACATCACGTTCACCGACCTGGTCCGGGGCGACATCACCTTCAAGGCCGGGTCGGTCCCCGACTTCGCCGTGGTACGGGCCAACGGTGCGCCGCTGTACACCCTGGTCAACCCCGTGGACGACGCACTGATGGGCATCACGCACGTGCTGCGCGGGGAGGACCTGCTCAGCTCCACGCCCCGGCAGGTTGCCCTGTACCGGGCCCTGTACGCCATCGGTGTTGCCGAGTACATGCCGGAGTTCGGACACCTGCCCTACGTCATGGGCCAGGGCAACAAGAAGCTGTCCAAGCGGGACCCCGAGTCCAGCCTCTTCCTGCACCGCGAGCGGGGCTTCATTCCTGAAGGGCTGCTCAATTACCTGTCCCTGCTGGGCTGGTCCCTCAGCGCAGACGAGGACATCTTCACGGTGGAGCAGCTCGTGGAGCACTTCGACATCCACGACGTCCTGGGCAACCCCGCGCGCTTCGACCTGAAGAAGGCGGAGGCCATCAACGGCACCCACGTCCGGATGCTCGAACCCAGGGTCTTCCGCGACCGGGTGGCGCACTACCTGCGCGAGGCGGGCCTGGTGGGGGAGATCCTGACCGACCGCGAGGAGGAGATCCTCACCGAAGCGGCACCCCTGATCCAGGAGCGCATCACGTTGCTGGGCGAAGCACCCGAGATGCTGGCATTCCTGTTCAAGGCAGACGACGCCGTCGACGTTGCCGATGACGCCCGCAAGGGCCTCCCCGCCAACCTTCCCGAGGTCCTGGACGCTGCCATCGCCGCCCTGGAGCCCGTGGCGGACTGGACGGCGGAGAACATCCAGGCTGCCCTCAAGCAGGCCCTGGTGGAGGACATGGGCATCAAGCCGCGGCTCGCCTTCGGTCCGGTCCGCACGGCGGTTTCCGGCCGCCGCGTGTCGCCGCCCCTGTTCGAGTCCATGGTGATCCTGGGTAAAGAGTCGTCCCTGCGCCGGCTCCAAGCCTTCCGCGGCTGATGACCGCCCCCAGCCAGGCACCCGCCGGCATGTTGCAGACACCATTCGGCGCTGTCCGGGGTGTCCTGTTCGATATCGACGACACCCTGGTGGACCTCGAATATTCAATGACGACCGCCCTGCGCGAGGTCAGTGAACACCTCCTGCCCGGCCTGGACCAGGCCGGATGGGAGCGGTTCGGGCGCATCTTCACGCACGAAACCACGCATTACTACGACCGCTACCTTGCAGGTGAGCTGACGTTTAACGAACAGCGCCTGCTCCGGGGAAGGGCGGCCCTGGGGCACTTCGGCGTGGAACTGGCCGACGGCGAGGAATCACACCAGTGGTTGAGCGCCTACATGGAGAAGCAGCCCGCTTATGTGAAGCCGTTTCCCGATGTGCTGCCCCTGCTCGATGCCCTGGACCAGGCGGGCATCCCGTATGGCGCCGTGAGCAACAACGTCCACGACTACCAGCGGGCCAAGCTGGACGGCGCCGGGCTGGAGCGGATCACGCACCTCGTGGGCACCGACACCCTGGGCGTCGCCAAGCCGCATCCGGCGATGTACCTCGAAGGCGTCAGGCTCCTGGGCACTGGCCCTGCCGAAACGCTGTATGTAGGCGACAATCGCCTGCTGGATGCAGAAGGGTCGACGGCGGCGGGCCTGGTGGGTGTGTGGCTCAACCGCGTGGGGGAGGTCGTGGAGGATTTCGAGGGCGGCATGGTCGCGTCCCTGGACCAGCTGCTGGGATAAGCTTCCGGCCACAGCGGCCGCTGCCCCTTCTTGAGGGGCGGCGGCCGATGTGTCGGCGAAAGTGCTCCAGGTGTCAGGCCGCAGCTTCGGGCCGGAGGGAACGCCTGCGGAGGACCAGGTAGGCCCCGACGGCGGCAGCCACCAGCAGCGCCACCACCACAAGTGCGACTGCAGGGTTGTCCAGCCACGACGACGGCGAGACAGCGGCCACCTTCGAGTGCAGCTCCTGCGTGCCGGCCGCTATTTTCGCGTTGCCGTCCGCCAGCTTGCCCGCACCGTCGGCGAGTTTGACCGAGCCGTCGTCCAGCTTGCCGTTGCCGTCCGCGAGCTGGCCTGTTCCGTCGGCGAGCTGGGCGGATCCGGCCTGCAGCTGGCCTGTGCCGCGGCTCAGGGCCACTGTTCCGTCCGACAACGCCTCGGTTCCGGCCAGCAGGCCCGGGTTGGCGGGGTCTTCGCCGCCGTTGATTCCGGCGCTGAGTTTGGTGGTGCCGTCCTGGAGGTTGTTCGCCGCGTAAATCAGCCCGGGGCTGTCCGGGTTGCCGGGGACGCCGTCCATTCCTACCCTGATCTTGGCCGTGCCCTCGGCCAGCATGGACGTGCCCAGCACCACGCCCGGATTTTGCGGGTCCGTCGCATTGAGCTTCCCGGCCAGCGTGGCGAAGCCCGCCTTCAGCCGGGCCGCCCCGTCATCCAGCTGGGCGGCTCCCGTGGTCAAGCTGCCGGTTCCGGCCTTAAGCTGCCCGGCGCCGTCGTTCAGCTTTGCTGCTCCCGCATCGAGCTGCCCCGCTCCCGCGTAGGCGCGCCGTCCGCCGTCGGCCAACTTGGCGATCTGGTCCTTGATGACGGCCAGGGGAACCAGGCCCTGGGGCCCGTTCGCCGCCGCTTCAAGCTGGTCCAGCCCCTGGCTGAGCGCGGCGAGCCCGTCTCCCTTGGCCGGATCGTTCCCCGCGCCGGGGTAACCCTTCAGCTGCGCTGTTCCGTTCTTCAGCGCCGCTGTCCCTGCGCTCAGGCTGGTGGCGCCGGCGTCGAGCTGACCGGCGCCTGCGGCGAGCCGGCCGGTACCTGCCGCCAGCTGTCCCGCACCGTCGGCCAGGTTGTTCGGCGCATTTCCGGCAGCAGTGGGAGTCAGCGCCGCGGACAGGGCGACGGCGCCGGCCTGAAGCTTGTGGGCGCCGTCATCCACCTGGTAGACGCCGGGGACGAGTTTGTTCAGGACGTCATTCTGCAGTTTGGTGGTGCCGGCATGCAGCTTGTCTACCCCGGGCGCCAGCTGGTCGCGGACTCCGGAGAAGATCTTCCCGGCACCCGCCTGCAGGGCTGCAGCGCCGGTATTAAGCTCGGCGCTTCCGTCCTTGACCTTGACCGAGCCGTCCTTGACCTGGCCCGCGCCTTTGTTCGCTGCGCCGGCTCCTGTGGCCAGTTGCCCGGAGCCGTCCTTGAGCTGCGATGCCCCCGCGGCCGCCTGCCCGGCACCGTCCATGAGCTGGGCGGCACCGTTGGAGATCTGGCCGGTGAGGTAGGTGTAGAACGCAAGGAACAGGGTGAGCAAGAGGGACAAAGCGATGATTGCGATGGATTGTGACCGGGGTCTGGGCCTGGCTGCGGCAATGGTTGCTGTGCGGGTTGTCAACGCTGACACTTCCTAACTTCCGCCGGACGACGCTGCCCGGGGGCGAAAAACCGTGGCTGGTAAGGCGTTCCCGTTTTCCTCGTGGGTCCCCACAAGACGGGGCAGGGAGGTTGTTACTGATGGGTAACTTACTCGAGGGTAACCATATGGGCGGAAGGTGGGCAAGGGGTTTGGAGCAACCGGTTCACCGCGGCTCCCGTGCCTGCCCGACGCTCGATTTGTGCGAGCCGAAAGTCTCGGGTAAAGTAATTTCTCGTGCTGAGGCGCACGGAGCAGGGAAAACGCCCTGAATCCGGCCCGAAAGTGCCATTGGGATATGGTGTAATTGGCAACACTACGGTTTCTGGTACCGTCATTCTAGGTTCGAGTCCTGGTATCCCAGCTCTGGTTTGAGTGCTGATTTCAGCCGCAAAACAGTAGGTTTCCACTCGGTTCGCCGATTTGAAACCACGGCAAAGTGTGTGACATACTCACTGAGCTTGAGCAGCGGAAACGCTGCCGGAAGTACATGGCCCCATCGTATAGCGGCCTAGTACGCCGCCCTCTCACGGCGGTAACGCGGGTTCGAATCCCGCTGGGGTCACCATCGGAAATGGTCCCGGGCAACAGCCCGGGACCATTTTTGTTATCCCGACAACAGAGCCTGTCAGCCCAGACGCCCCATCACGTCCCGCCGTGTTTTTGGGAACGCCCCATCACTTCCAGTCATGGGTACGGAAAGCTTCATGCCTGCCGCCGCGGTAGATCCGGGCTTGCGGACGCGCCGCGGCCGCTCTCCTCGACGACTCAACTGGCATGATGTTGCTGTGACCACCCATGACGAGCACGGCCGCCCAGCCCAGTCGCCACCGCAATCCTTGGCGGCGGTGACGCTGCTGGAGGAAATCCGCAGTGGGCTGGACGATGTCACGCTGCCGCTGGCCCTGCCGGGTGCAGACCAGGCGCGGCGCGGCGCCGCAGCCGCAAGGGCCCAGCTGGACGACTACATCCTTCCCCGGTACCGCAGCCTGGATGCACCCCTGCTTGCCGTCGTCGGCGGTTCCACGGGCGCGGGCAAATCCACCCTCGTGAACGGACTCGTGGGGCACCCGGTAACCCGCGCGGGAGCCATCCGGCCCACCACCCGCCAGCCAATCCTGCTGCACAACCCCGCCGAAGCTGCCTGGTTTGAGGGCCAGCGCGTCCTGCCGGGGCTAAGCCGGATCCGGGGAACCCTGGCTGCCAGTCCGGCGCCCACTGGCCACGCGGGGGAGCCGGCCGCTGCCACCGATTCCCTGGTCCTGGTGGCTGAAGCGGCAGTACCTGCCGGCATCGCCCTCCTCGATGCGCCCGACGTCGACTCGATCTCGGACCAGAACCGACTCCTGGCCGGACAGCTGCTGGCCGCCGCCGACCTCTGGGTGTTTGTCACCACTGCAAACCGGTATGCCGACGCCGTCCCCTGGAAGCTCCTCCTGGATGCCGCTTCCCGGGACATTACGGTGGCGGTGGTGCTGGACCGGGTGCCGCAGGGCGCCGAAGCGGAGGTGAGCCAGGACCTCCGTGGCCTGCTGGACCGCGAAGGCCTGGCCGGAAGCCGCCTGTTCATCATCGCCGAAACAGTGCTGGATAGTCACGGCATGCTGCCCGCCGGGGCCGTGGACGAGTTGCGGGAGTGGCTGGCGTCGCTGGCGTCCGATGCCGCGGGGCGGGGCGACGTGGCACGCCGAACGCTGAACGGGACGGTCCGTGCGTTGGCCCAGCGGATTGCGGACCTCGCCGAATCTGTGCGTGCACAGGAACAGGCAGCTGCCCGGCTCGAATCCGACGCCGTGGCGGCTTATGAAAATGCGGCCACCCGGATCCTGGACGCCACCCGCGACGGAGCCCTGCTGCGGGGCGAGGTGCTGGCCCGCTGGCAGGACTTCGTGGGCACCGGCGAATTCTTCCGCACGCTGGAGCAGAACGTGGGCCGGTTCAGGGACCGGATGGGGGCATTCTTCCGTGGCGAACCCGCGCCGGCCGTGCGGGTGGAAGCGGCCATCGAGACCGGCCTGCAGGCAGTCATTGTCGACGAGGCAGCCAATGCTGCCGAAGACACCGACCAGCGGTGGCGCTCGGACCCGGCCGGCCGGCAACTGCTGGCCGCGGACGACCTGTCAGGGACGGCGCCCGGGTTCGCTGACCGGGCGGCTGCGGAGATCCGGGCCTGGCAGGAAGCATTGATGGAGCTGATCCGCACCGAGGGCCAGGGCAAACGCACCCAGGCGCGCTGGCTGTCGTTCGGCATCAACGGCCTCGGTGCCGCGCTGATGATCGTGGTGTTTTCGATGACGGCGGGGCTTACGGGACTGGAGATCGGCGTGGCCGGAGGAACCGCCGTCGTGGGCCAGCGCCTGTTGGAGGCTGTGTTCGGCGAGGATGCCGTGCGCCGGATGGCGGACAAGGCGCGCGAGGACCTGGCCGTGCGCTGCCGGCAGCTGCTGATGGACGAGCAGCAGAAGTTTCTGCAGCGGCTGCCGGCGGACAACCCGGACCTGGCACAGACACTTGCAGTGCAGGCCGGAAAACTGGCTCGGCTGGCGGAGAGCGCGTGAGCCGGCACAGCGGAGCGCGGGAGTCCTCGCGGCTGGACACCCGGCTCCAGGCACTCCAGGACGCCCGCGAACTGGGGGAGGGGGTCCTGCCGGACCATGCGCTGCAGGAAGCGTTCACCGTCCTGGAACGCGCAAGTTCCCGCCGTTCGCTGTCCGGTGACCACACAGTGGTCGGCTTCTTTGGAGCAACGGGAAGCGGCAAGTCGTCCCTCTTCAACGCCGTCAGCGGCGCGGAAATCGCGACGGCGGCCGCGCGCCGGCCCACCACATCGGAACCGTTGGCAGGGGTCTGGGGAGCGGCGGGCAGTGAAGCGCTCCTCGACTGGCTGGAGGTGGGGAACCGGCACCACGCCCAGCCCGTGGAGGGCTTCGCGGACGAACGGACCGGGCTGATCCTGCTGGACCTCCCCGACTTCGACTCCACCCACGCCGCTAACCGCGAGATCGTGCAGCGCATGGTGGGCCTGGTGGACGTCCTGGTGTGGGTGCTCGATCCGCAGAAATATGCGGATGCGGCACTCCATAACGGGTTCCTGGCGCCGTTGGCGTCCCACGGGGCCGTCACGCTGGTGGTCCTCAACCAAGTGGACCGGCTTCCCGCGCACGATGTGCAGCCGGTGCTTGACTCGCTGCACGCGATCCTTGCCGGCGAGGGGCTGGGACAGGTGCGCGTACTCGCTTCATCCGCCCTGACGGGCGCAGGAATTGGGGAGGTGCGGGCAGCGATCCGGAAAGTGGCCGTGCAGCGGCAGGCCCAGTCCCGGCGGTTGGAAGCGGACATCAGCAAGGCCGCAGAGGACCTGCGGCACGCCTCCGGTGACGGCGACGCCGCAGGGATCCGTTCTGCTACCAGGACACAGCTTGCGGACGAACTGGCTGTTGCGGCGAATGTGCCTGCCGTGGTGCGGGCTGTGGGACAGTCCTACCGACTCGAGTCCGTGCGCCGCACCGGCTGGCCGGTAACCCGCTGGCTCTCCCGGTTCCGGGTTGACCCGCTGCGCCGGCTCAACCTCCGAAGCAGTTCTCCTGCCAGCCTGAACCGGACATCGCTGCCGCCGGCCGGTGCGCCGGAGCGGGCACGCACCGATGCAGCTGTCAGGGAGTTCGCGGACGCGGCCAGCGCCGGAGCACCCGGCCCATGGCGGGCCGCGATCCGGGGGGCTGCAAGGGCCGGCCGGGAGCGCCTGCCCGATGCGCTGGACCAGGCCATCGCCGGAACCGACCTGGCCGCCAACCGGAAGGCATGGTGGTGGGGTGCCTTCAACGTCGTTCAGTGGCTGGCACTGTTAATCCTGCTGGGCGGTCTGGGCTGGCTGGGCGTCCTGGCCGGGCTCGGCTACCTTCAGCTGCCGGTGCCGGAGGTGCCGCGCGTGGAGGGATGGCCGGTGCCCACCCTGATGATCGCCTTCGGATTGGTTTTGGGGATCTTCCTGGCGATCACCGGACGTTTCATTGCGGCCGCGGCTGCCCAGGCCAGGGCTGCAAGGGCGCGACGACGGCTCAACAGTGCCGTTGCGGCGGCGGCTCAGGAGCTGGTCGTGGAACCAGTGGAAGCGGAAATCGGAAGGCTTGCGGCGTTCAACAAGGCACTGAGGAAGGCCGGGCAGGCCTAGGGCCTGTTCGCTAGCCCGCTGCGAGAGCCCGTGCGGCGTCGCGGACCTTGATCATGGTGCGCAGGTTCCGCGTGGTGGTCGCGGCTTTGAACTTCGCCTTGGCGCTGATTTTGCTGAAGGGACTGTCCAGGGTTCCGCCTACGGGGGCCAGCCAGGCAAGCGCCTCCGGCGCCAGCCGCTGCTGGGCGTGGCCTTCCAGGGCTGAGCCGGCTGCTTCCAGTTCGTCCAGGACGGCGGTGTCCGAGGAGATGGTGATGTAGGCGTGGGTGGACTTGTCGTCGTCAGGGTAAGGGCATGCTTCCACCAGGTAGCCCACCCGCCCGGCTTCCAGGACCACCACCCATGCTTCGTAGCCAAAGGCCGCTCGGAGGCTCTTTTCGCATTCGCGCTTCACGGCTGCGGCGTCCAGGCTGCTGGACAGCACCACGTTGCCGCTCGCCAGCAGGGTCTTCGCGTCCTCGAAACCACAGGTCTTCAATGCGTCCCTGAGGTCCGCCATTTTGATATTGATTCCGCCCACGTTGATGCCGCGGAGGAACACTGCATAGCTGCCCATGGCCACAGCCTAGCCGCGCGGGCGGCCGGGGGAGGGGAAGGTCCTAGTCGTTGTTCTTCCGCAGCGCCTCGGTCAGGATCCGTCCTGCATTGCAGACCACTTCGGCGTGGAGGCGTCCCGGCTGGCGGGTCAGGCGTTCGATGGGGCCCGAAATGGAGACGGCGGCGATCACCCTGCCGGACGGACCCCGCACCGGTGCCGAGACGGACGCGACCCCCGGCTCGCGTTCGCCCAGGCTCTGCCCCCAGCCCCGTCGTCGTACTCCTGCCAGGACGGTGGGCGTAAAGCGGGCCGACTGCAGGCCCTCCAGGAGCCGGTCGTGGTCTTCCCACGCCAGCAGGACCTGGGCCGCGGAACCTGCCTTCATGGACAATTGGGTACCGACGGGGATGGTGTCGCGCAGGCCGATGGGCCGCTCGGCGGAGGCGACGCAGACGCGCCAGTCGCCCTGGCGGCGGAAGATCTGGGCGCTCTCGCCCGTGGCGTCGCGCAGTTGCATCAGGACCGGGCCGGCGGAGGCGATCAGGCGGTCCTCGCCGGCTGCCGAGGCGAGCTCAACAAGCCTGCTGCCGAGCACGAAGCGGCCTTGGATGTCGCGGCTGACGAGCCGGTGGTGCACCAGCGCCAAAGCGAGGCGGTGGACAGTGGGGCGGGCCAGGCCCGTGGCGGCTACAAGCTGCGCCAGGGTGGTGGGTCCTGCCTCGAGGGCATCGAGCACCTGGGCCGCTTTATCAATGACACCGACTCCACTAGAATTGTCCATGTAATGATATTGCCGTCTCATTATCTGAGATGCAAATCTTTCGGGTGGCGCGGCGTGGAGCCCTCCTGATTCAGTTGGACCATTCAGCCAAACAGCAGTGAAGGGAGAGGGCCATGGGAAAGACATTGGCCGAGAAAGTCTGGGACGCACACGTGGTGCGCAAAGGTGACGGCGATGGTGCCAACGCCCAGCCTGACCTTCTCTTCATCGACCTTCACCTGGTCCACGAAGTCACGTCCCCGCAGGCCTTTGAAGGCCTGCGCCTGGCCGGGCGCAAGCTGCGCCGGCCGGACCTGACCATCGCCACCGAAGACCACAACACCCCCACCCTGGACATCGACAAGCCCATTGCCGACCTCACCAGCCGCACCCAGATCCAGACCCTGCGCAACAACTGCGCGGAGTTCGGGGTCCGGCTGCACAGCCTGGGCGACGCCGAACAGGGCATCGTCCACGTCGTAGGTCCCCAGCTGGGCCTCACGCAGCCAGGCATGACAGTGGTCTGCGGCGACTCGCACACCTCCACGCACGGTGCGTTCGGCGCGCTGGCCATGGGCATCGGGACGTCCGAGGTGGAGCACGTCATGGCCACCCAGACCCTGTCCCTGAAGCCGTTCAAGACCATGGCCATCAACGTGGAGGGCACCCTGCGCCCGGGCGTTACCGCCAAGGACATTATCCTCGCCGTGATCGCAAAGATCGGCACCGGCGGCGGCCAGGGCTACGTGCTGGAATACCGCGGCTCGGCCATCCGGGCGTTGTCCATGGAAGCGCGGATGACCATCTGCAACATGTCCATCGAGGCAGGCGCCAGGGCCGGCATGGTGGCACCCGACCAGATCACCTACGACTACATGCTGGGCCGTCCGCACGCGCCGGAGGGCGCTGACTGGGACGCCGCCGTCGAGTACTGGAACACGCTGCGGACCGACGACGACGCCACCTTCGACGTCGAGGTGGACCTGGACGCCGACACGCTGGAGCCCTTCGTCACCTGGGGCACCAACCCCGGCCAGGGCGTGTCCCTGTCCCAGGCCGTTCCGTCCCCCGAGGACTTCGGCGACGAGAACGCCAAGGCTGCCGCCGAGCGCGCCCTGCAGTACATGGGACTCGAGGCCGGCACACCAATGAAGGACATCAGGGTAGACACCGTCTTCCTCGGTTCCTGCACCAACTCCCGGATCGAGGACCTGCGCGCTGCCGCGGACATCATCCGCGGCCGCGAAAAGGACCCGCAGGTCCGCATGCTGGTGGTGCCCGGCTCGGCCCGCGTCCGGCTCGAAGCCGAGGCAGAGGGACTGGACAAGGTCTTCAAGGACTTCGGTGCCGAATGGCGCTTCGCCGGCTGCTCCATGTGCCTGGGCATGAACCCGGACCAGCTGGAGCCGGGGGAGCGGTGCGCCTCCACCTCCAACCGCAACTTCGAAGGACGCCAGGGCAAGGGCGGACGCACGCACCTGGTCTCGCCGGTGGTGGCCGCAGCCACGGCCGTGCGCGGCACGCTCAGCTCGCCGTCGGACCTTGAACCGGCTCCCGAACCCGCAGCCATCCGCATCGACGCAGCCTAGGACAACACCATGGAAAAGTTCACCAAGCACACCGGCATTGGCGTCCCGCTGCGCCAGAGCAACGTCGACACCGACCAGATCATCCCCGCGGTGTACCTCAAGCGCATCACCCGGACCGGCTTCGAGGACGCCCTGTTCTCGGCGTGGCGGAAGGACTCCTCCTTCATCCTGAACCAGGAGCCGTACAACGCCGGTTCGGTCCTGGTGGCCGGCCCGGACTTCGGTACCGGTTCCTCCCGCGAGCACGCCGTCTGGGCGTTGAAGGACTACGGCTTCAAGGCCGTGCTGTCGTCCCGCTTCGCGGATATTTTCCGCGGCAACTCGGGCAAGCAGGGGCTGCTGGCTGCGCAGGTGGCCCAGGACGACATCGAGCTCATCTGGAAGGAACTCGAGAACGCCCCGGGCACCCAGGTCACGGTGGACCTCGAGTCCAAGACCGTGGTGTGCGGCAACATCGTGGCGCCCTTTGAGATCGATGACTACACCCGCTGGCGGCTCCTGGAAGGCCTGGATGACATCGGGCTGACCCTGCAGCACGAAGCCGACATCACGGCCTATGAGGCCACCCGCCCGGCTTTCAAGCCCAAGACCCTGCCGGCGAAGCTTTCCTAGCCTGGGGTGCGCCATCCGGCGGCGGGTGCCCGTTCCGCCACGCCCCGCCGCCGGTGCCCCCTTATTTCGGTTCGGTAACGCGACCTCCTATGCTTGGTTGGAGCCTTTGCAAGGTTTTGGGGGCTAGTGATCGTGAGGAAACCGGTATATGAGTAGTGTTCTGACAATCCGCGGCGGTGTCCCGCTTACAGGCCGCGTCAGCGTCCGTGGGGCAAAGAACCTTGTCCCCAAGGCAATGGTGGCGGCGCTGCTGGGCAACGAACCCTCGGTGTTGCGGAACGTGCCGGAAATCAAGGACGTCGAGGTAGTCACCTCCCTGCTGCAGCTGCATGGCGTGACGGTGGAGAAAGACCCCGTCAACGGCGACCTGACCCTTGACCCCAAGGCTGCCAAGACGGCGCCGAGCACCGCGATCGACGCCCACGCCGGCGACTCCCGCATTCCCATCCTGCTGTGCGGGCCGCTGATCCACGCGATCGGCGAAGCCTTCATCCCGGACCTGGGCGGCTGCAAGATCGGCGACCGGCCCATCGACTACCACCTGGACGTCCTGCGCCAGTTCGGTGCCGTGGTGGAGAAACGCCCCGGCGGCATCCACATCTCGGCGCCTAAAGGCCTTCATGGCGCCAAGATCTCCCTTCCTTACCCCTCTGTGGGGGCCACGGAGCAGGTCCTGCTGAGCGCCACCCGCGCGGAAGGCATCACGGAACTTTCCGGCGCCGCCACCGAACCGGAAATTATCGACCTCATCGCCGTGCTGCAGAAGATGGGCGCCATTATCAGCGTCCAGACTGACCGCACCATCCGCATCGAAGGCGTCCGCGACCTGGGCGGCTACAACCACCGCGCCCTTTCGGACCGCAATGAGTCGGCGTCCTGGGCGTCGGCGGCGCTGGTGACCCGCGGCGACATCTTCGTCGAGGGTGCCTCCCAGCGCGACATGATGACTTTCCTGAACACCTACCGCAAAGTGGGCGGCGGAATGGACATCGGCGAGGACGGCATCCGGTTCTACCACAAGGGCGGCAAGCTGAACCCGCTGGTCCTCGAAACAGACGTCCACCCCGGCTTCATGACCGACTGGCAGCAGCCGCTGGTGGTGGCACTCACCCAGGCCGAGGGCGTCTCGATTGTCCATGAAACGGTGTACGAGAACCGCTTCGGCTTTACGGACGCGCTCATCCGCATGGGCGCCAGCATCCAGGTGCACCGGGAGTGCCTGGGCAGCGTCCCGTGCCGCTTCGGCCAACGGAACTTCCTGCACTCCGCGGTCATTTCCGGCCCCACCCAGCTCAAGGGAACCGACATCGACGTTCCGGACCTGCGCGGCGGGTTCAGCCACCTGATCGCCGCCCTGGCGGCCACGGGAACCTCACGGGTCACCGGCATCGACATCATCAACCGCGGCTACGAGCGCTTCACCGAGAAGCTTGCCGGACTCGGTGCCGATTTCGACATCACCACCACGAAGTAGAGCGGGACTGTGAAGGAATCTGCCAAGAGCAGGGCCACATTTGTGTTCATCGCCGGCGTCGTCCGGCCCCTGATGAACCTCATGATGTCCAAAACCTGGGAAGGCACGGAGAAGCTTCCCGCAGGCGGCTTCATTGCCGCGCCCAACCACTGCACCGAAATCGACCCCCTGGTGGTGGGGCACATGCTCTACAACCAGAAGCGGGCCCCGCACTTCCTGGCCAAGGCCGGGCTCTTCAAGGTGCCCGGCCTGGGCCCGCTCCTGCGCGCCACCAAGCAGGTGCCGGTGGAGCGTTCGACGGCGGGAGCGAACCGGTCGCTGCAGGTGGCCCAGGAGATTGTGGCTGAGGGCGGCGCAATCATCATCTACCCGGAGGGCACGCTGACCCGCGACCCCGGGCTTTGGCCGATGAAGGGACACACTGGGGCGGCACGGCTTGCCCTCGAAGGGGGCATCCCGGTGGTGCCCATCGCCCACTGGGGTGCGCACGAGGTCTTCCCCAGGTACGGCAAGCGGTTCCACCTGTTCCCGCGGAAGCGTTCCCGCGTGGTGGTGGGCGATCCCGTGGACCTGAGCGCCTTCAAGGGCCGTCCCCTGGACAAGGCCACACTGAGCGAGGCCACGGAACTGATCATGGACGCCATCACGGAGCTCCTGGCGGGCCTGCGCGGTGAGCAGCCTCCCGCGGAACGCTGGGATCCGGCCAAGCAGCAGCAGGCCAAGCACGGGCGGTTCGTGGAACGCGGGCAGCAGCCGGGCGCAGGAACGGAAGCGCAGTGACCGCTGACGCAAAGCCGGGAGCGGCCCGCACTGTGGCCGTCCTCGGTGCAGGATCATGGGGAACAACGTTCGCGAAGATCCTGGCCGACGCCGCCACCGCCACCGGTACGCCGCGCGCCATCAAGCTGTGGGGCAGGCGCGCCGAAGTGGTGGAAGAGATCAACACCAGCCACCGCAACAGCGACTACCTCAAGGACATCGTCCTGCCGGAAAGCATCACGGCGTCGACCGACGTCCGCGAGGTCCTGGCAGGGGCAGAGCTGGTGGTGGTGGCCGTTCCGGCCCAGTCGCTGCGTCCCCAGCTGCGGGAGTGGAAGGACATGATCGCCCCCGGGGCCGTCGTCGTCTCCCTCATGAAAGGCCTGGAGCTGGGAACCGACGCCCGGATGAGTGAGGTCATCAGCCAGGAACTGGGCCTGCCGCAGGAACGCATCGCGGTCGTCTCAGGCCCCAACCTCGCCATGGAAATTGCCCGTGAGGAACCCACCGCGTCCGTTGTGGCCTGCACGGATTCCGCGACGGCGGGCTGGCTTGCCAGGAGCTGCACCGCCCCCTACTTCCGCCCGTACACCACGGCGGACGTCGTCGGCGTCGAAATTGGCGGCATCGTCAAGAACGTCATCGCGCTGGCCGTGGGCATCTGCGAGGGCAGGCAGATGGGGGACAACACCAAAGCCTCGGTGATTACCCGGGGACTTGCGGAAACATCCCGCCTTGCGCTGGCACTGGGCGGCGAAGCGAAAACCATGGCCGGGCTCGCGGGGCTTGGCGACCTCGTGGCAACGTGTTCCTCCGCGCTCTCCAGGAACCACACGGCCGGCCGGCTGCTGGGACAGGGCCTGACGCTGGAAGAGGTGGGCCGGAAGATGACCCAGACCGCCGAAGGCATCAAGTCCGGCCAGGCCGTCCATGAACTTGCCGGCAAACTCGGCGTCGAAATGCCCATTACTGCCGCCGTCGTGGCGGTGCTGGCAGGCAAGCTGTCCGTTGACCAACTGGGGCCGGTTCTGCTGTCCCGGGAATTGAAACCTGAAGGCGATTACTGACCATGTCCCAAGACAAACCCACCACAGGCCAAACGGCCCCCACCAGGAAGCCGCGCGTTGCCGTGCTTTTTGGCGGCCGTTCCAGCGAGCACGCCGTGAGCTGCGTCACGGCGGCAGGTGTGCTGGGTGCCATCAATAAGGACAAGTACGAGGTCATCCCCATCGGGATCGCCAAGACCGGGCAGTGGGTTCTCGCCCCCGCCGAGACGGCCCAATGGTCCCTGGCGGCATCATCGCTCCCGGAAGTTGTGCCGTCGTCGGAAACCGTCACCCTGGCCGAGATCGGCGGGGAACACCAGCTGATCGTGGCCGCGCCCAACCAGGTTCCGCAGGAACTGGGCGCCGTCGACGTGGTCTTCCCGCTGCTGCACGGCCCGTTCGGCGAGGACGGCACCATCCAGGGTCTCCTCGAGCTCTCGGATACGCGCTACGTCGGCGCCGGGGTCCTGGCATCGGCCGTCGGCATGGACAAGCACTACATGAAGGTGGTCTTCGAAGCTGCCGGGCTGCACGTGGGCCCGTATGTGGTGGTGACCGACCGGCAGTGGCGCAAGGACCCCGAAGCCGTGCGTAAGCAGGTGGACCGCCTCGGGTTCCCCGTCTTCGTCAAGCCGGCCCGTGCGGGGTCCTCGATGGGCATTTCGAAAGTCGACTCCCTCGAGGGGCTGGACGCCGCCATCGAGGAAGCCCGCCGCCACGACCTCAAGCTTGTGATCGAAGCCGGCATTGTTGGACGCGAAATCGAATGCGCGGTCCTGGAGGGCCGGGGCACGGACGCGCCTCGGACGTCGATGCCCGGCGAAATCTCCGTCGCCGGGGGCACCCACGAGTTCTACGACTTCAACGCCAAGTACGTCGAGGATGACGCCGCAGCCCTCAGCTGCCCGGCCGACATGCCTGCGGACGCTATTTCCCGGGTCCGTGAGCTGGCTGCCGCCGCCTTTGACGCAGTTGGGGCCGAGGGGCTCAGCAGGGTGGACTTCTTCTACACTCCCGAGGGCGAATTGATCATCAATGAGATCAACACCATGCCCGGCTTCACGCCCAAGAGCATGTACCCCCAGATGTGGGCGGCAACAGGATTGGGCTACGCCGACCTCATCGACGAACTGATCTACCTGGCACTGAACCGCAACACCGGACTCCGCTGATCCCCACCGGCACCCTAACCTCGCTCCGCTTCGGCCAGGGAACCCTGCCGGCGTGGGCCCACACACCGGCACCCTAACCTCGCTCCGCTTCGGCCAGGGAACCCTGCCGGCGTGGGCCCACACACCGGCACCCTAACCTCGCTCCGCTTCGGCCAGGGAACCCTGCCGGCGTGGGCCCACCGGCAGGTTACTGGCTCTTGGGCAGGTTCTGCAGATCCTCCTGGCCTACGCAGTTCCGGGACGACGGAACATTGCCGGCCGCTGCTGCCAAGTCCGCCAGCACTGTCGCGGAGCTGATCTTGTCAGGGTCCATCAGGACCTCCGTGGCGGGTTCCCTGCCGTAGGTGGTCAGCGTCCACACCGGGTCGCCTTCCTTGATCACCCAGTCAATGCCGTTGACGGTGACGCAGCGGTCGGTCGTCGGCCCCGGAACGTTCACGCCGCAACGGAGAATGACAAGGGACGGATCGCCCCAGGCCGCGGTGGCCTGGCTGTTGGTCTTCCGCAGTTTGGAATCGCCGATGGCATCCGGCAGGGCCACCATCATGGGCGCACACGCCGGGTTGGCGGCGTCCTTGGCGGCGGTGACATCAACGGTGGGGGAGCAGGCAGTCAGTGAAAGGGCGGCAATGGCCCCAACCGCCGCGGTCCTGGCGGCGCGGGCGGACAGGGGCAGCTGGGGATGGTGCATGCTTCCAGCCTATCGCCGCCGCAGTCCCCGTCCGGACACAATGTCGGCCCGGCGCGGTAGCGTAGTGGCGTGCCTGAAGACCTCCGTAACCGCGTTGACCGCCAGCCCACCGTGGCAGGCCTTTCCGAAGCCGACCTGCTGGCCCGGATCTTTCCGCGCCTGCGCATGGAGGGCGGCCACAACTCCAACTTGCTCCTCGGCCCGGGGGATGATGCCGCCATCGTCGCGGCTCCGGACGGGAAGACCGTCATCAGCATCGACACCCAGGTCCAGGACCAGGATTTCCGGCTCCTGTGGCCCAACGGCTACCGCACCACCGGTTTCGACGTCGGCTGGAAGGCCGCGGCGCAGAACCTTAGCGACATCAACGCCATGGGCGCGCATGCCACGTCCATCGTGGTCAGCCTCACGCTTCCCGTTGACACGCCGGTCCGCTGGGTGGAGGACCTGGCGGACGGGCTGAGGGCCGGAATCCGGGAACTCGGGGCAGTCCACTGTTCCGTGGCGGGTGGCGACCTTGGCCGGGGCCGGGAAATTTCGGTGACCGCCGCGGTCCTGGGAAACCTTGACGGCGGGCGGCCCGTCCTCAGGTCCGGCGCACGGCCCGGGGACATCCTCGCACTGGCCGGAACCGTCGGCCACGCGGCGGCGGGCCTGGCCCTGCTCGAATCGGGCGTGCCGCTGGACTCCCTTACACCCGCAGAGCAGGCCTTTGTCGACCTGCAGTGCCGTCCGCGGCCGCCGTTGGAAGCCGGCCCGGCAGCCCGCGCTGCAGGTGCAACGGCGATGCTGGACATCTCGGACGGACTCCTGCGCGACGGGAAGCGGCTGGCCACGGCCAGCCATGTCGCGGTGGCCCTCGATCCAGCGCGTCTTACCCAGTTGGCGGACCTGTTGGGCCCCGCCGCGGCGCGGCTGGGAGCAGATGCCGCACCGTGGGTCCTGGGCGGCGGGGAGGACCACGGGCTGCTGGCCACATTCCCGGCCGGCGTTCAGCTGCCACCCGGATTCACTGCGATAGGCTCGGTACATGCACTCGGCACCGACGAAGGCCCGGGTGTCCTGATAGCTGGCCGGGCCGCGGACACCGGGGGATGGGATCACTTTGCACACTAAGGTTGCCGCCAACGCGCTGGCGATGAAGAGGTGGCTGGGCAAGGCTGAAACTGCCCTGGGAAACCACAGCGACCGGCTCAACGCCATCAACATCTTCCCGGTCGCTGACGGCGATACCGGCACCAACCTCTACCTCACGGTCCGCGCTGCCGCCCGGTCGCTGGTGCTGGACGCGGACCAGCCGGCCCCTGTGGACGTCGGGGAAGTTCTTTCCAAGGCCGGGCAGGCAGCCATGGAGGAGGCCAGGGGAAATTCCGGAACCCTCTTTTCCGTCTTCCTGTGCGCAGCCGCCGAGCCACTGGCCGGGCACACCCGGCTGACGTCCACCCTCCTGTCGGCAGCCCTGAACCGTGCCCAGATCCGCGCCTGGTCTGCGCTGAGTGATCCCGTTCCGGGAACCATGCTTTCGGTGATGGAGGCGGCAGCCCGTGCGGCTGGGGCCGTCGACGCCGGCCAGGACGGCGATGACAGCAACCACGCCCTGGGCCTGGCGCTGGACGCAGCCGTGGAGGGAGCCCTGGCTGCCGTGATCCACACCGAGGAGCAGCTCGATGCACTCCAGTCTGCCCGGGTGGTGGACGCCGGCGGCGTGGGGATGCTGTTGATCCTCGACTGCCTCCGCTCAGCCGTCATGGGACAGGAACTGCAGGGCGAGCTCCTGGACGGCCTGCACGGCTACGATGTCTCCGATCCCCACATCCACACCTCCATGCCGGACGACGACGGCGTGGAAGTCATGTGCACCATCAGCCTTTCGCCCTTGAACGCCGCAACCCTCCGGCAGCGGCTGGACGAGATTGGCGAGTCCGTGATCATGAGCCAGGTTGGCAACGGGCCGGACGCCGAAGGGAACTATAGATGGCGGGTCCACGTGCACGTGCCGGACGCTGCCCCGGCTGCAGCAATCATCCGGTCCCTGGGCGAGCCCTCCCAGATCACCATCAGCGAACTGGCGCTGCCCAGGGATCCTGATGCGGATGCGGTGAACACCGGCGGGCATGAACGCTGAGCTGGAACTGGCCCTGGAGCGGCGGATCGGGAAGCGTTCGGCGGCAGTCATTGAGAAACATCTCGGCATAACCACCGTGCAGGGCCTCCTCAACTACTTCCCGCGCCGCTACATGAGCCGCGGTGAGCTGACGCCCATCACGGAGCTGCCGCTGGATGAGGACGTCACCCTCATTGCCAGGGTTCTGTCCAGCAGCACCCGGCATATGCAGGCACGGCGCGGGACCATCACCGACGTCATCGTTTCCGATGACGACGGGCAGCAGGGGCTTCGTCTGGTGGGTGGCCGCGATTACAAGGGAAAAGTTCCGGGGACCCTCAAAATCAGCTTCTTCAACGGGTTCAAGGCGAAAAACGAACTCCTGCAGGGACGCCGCGCCCTGTTTTCGGGCAGGGTTACCAGCTTCAAAGGGAAGCTTGGGCTCACCAACCCGGACTTCCAGCTCCTGGACGAGGATCCGTTCAGCGATGGGGGCCAGGACCCTGAAAAGCTTGCGGCCATGCCCATCCCGGTCTATCCGGCCACGGCCAAGCTGCCCAGCTGGAAGATCCAGAAGGTGATCGCCACGCTGCTTGAGACCTCGGACCTGGGCGCGGTGCCGGACCCGGTGCCCCCGCTGGTCGCGGCCAGGGAAAACTTCCTGCCCGTGGCCGACGCCTACCGACTCATCCACGTGCCTGAAACCGCCGCCGACTGGAAGCGTGCCCGCGACCGGTTCCGTTACCAGGAAGCCCTGGTGCTGCAGTCAGCGCTTGCCCGGCGCCGGGCCCAGCTCGCCGCGGAGGAAGCCACCGCCCGGCGCCCTGTCGGCGAAGGCATCCTGGCTGCCTTCGACCAGGCGCTGCCCTTTACCCTCACGGCCGGCCAGGCCGCCGTCGGCAGGACCCTCGCCGGGGAGCTGGCGCAGGACACGCCGATGAACCGGCTGCTCCAGGGCGAAGTGGGCTCCGGAAAGACCGTCGTGGCGTTGCGGGCCATGCTCCAGGTGGTGGACGCCGGCGGCCAGGCCGCGCTCCTGGCCCCCACCGAAGTGCTCGCAGCCCAGCATTACGACTCCATCCGCCGCACACTGGGTCCGCTGTCCAGCGACGGACTCCTGGGCGGCCTGGCCGGAGGCAACGGGCCGTCCGTCCAGGTCACCCTGTTGACCGGGTCCATGCCCACGGCGGCACGGAAGCAAGCCATGCTGGATGCGGCCTCAGGGACGGCCGGGATCATCATCGGCACCCACGCGCTCCTCAGCGACAACGTCTCGTTCTACGACCTGGGCCTGATCGTGGTGGACGAGCAGCACCGCTTCGGAGTGGAACAGCGCGATGCACTGCGGGCCAAGGCCCGGAAGCCGCCGCATCTGCTGGTCATGACCGCCACCCCTATTCCGCGCACCGTGGCAATGACCGTGTTCGGTGACCTCGAAACCTCCACCCTCGATGAACTGCCCAAGGGCAGGGCCCCCATCACCACCCATCTCGTGGGCCTCGCCGAGAACCCCGCCTGGGCGGGACGGATCTGGGCGCGCGCCCGGGAGGAGATCGACGCCGGCCACCAGGTGTACGTGGTCTGTCCCAAGATCGGAACGGACGACGACGGCGACTTCAGCCCCGGGGAGGCCGCACCACCGGGGGTGGAGGCGGAGGAGGCCAGGGAACTGGCGTCCGTCACCGCCGTCGTGGACCACCTGCTGGCTGAGCCCTCACTGGCGGGGGTTCCGCTGGCGCCCCTTCACGGGCGCCAGGACCCCGAGGTGAAAACGGACACCATGGCCGGGTTCACCGCCAACCGCATCAAACTGCTCGTCTCCACCACCGTGATCGAGGTGGGGGTGGATGTGCACAACGCCACCCTGATGGTGATCCTGGACGCCGACAGGTTCGGGATCTCCCAGCTGCACCAGCTTCGCGGGCGGGTGGGCCGCGGCGGGCTGCCCGGAACCTGCCTGTTGGTCACCGCCCTTGAACCCGGCCACCCCAGTCGGAGGCGGCTGGAGGCCGTGGCTGCAACCACTGACGGTTTCGTCCTGTCGCAGGAAGACCTCAAGCTGCGGCGCGAGGGCGATATCCTTGGTGCTTCCCAGTCCGGCGGCCGGTCCACCCTGAAGCTGCTGCGGGTCCTCGAACACGAAGACGTAATAGCCCGGGCCAGGGACGACGCCCAGGCAATCGTCGGCGGTGACCCGCTGCTGGCCGGCCACCCCGGCCTCGCCGATGCCATTGAGCAGTACCTCAACCCCGAGAAGGAGGCGTTCCTTGAACGCGGTTAGCAACGAGGGCGCACCGGGCGCCGCCGGATCGCGGTGGGCGCCGTGACGCGGATCATCTCCGGGGCCGCCGGCGGCACACCGCTGGCAGCTGTTCCAGGATCGTTGACCCGGCCTACGACGGACCGGGTCAAGGAAGCGCTCTTCTCCCGCCTCGATGCCTTCGACGTGATCGCCGGCGCCCGGGTGCTGGATCTTTATGCCGGTTCCGGTGCCCTGGGCGTGGAAAGCGGCAGCAGGGGAGCGCGGGCGGTGGACCTGGTCGAGTCGGACGCCAAGGCCAGCGCCGTGTGCCAGCGCAACGCTGACCTCATCAATGGAGTGCTGGGCCAGAAAACCGTAACCGTCCACCGCTCCAAGGTGGAGCCGTTCCTTGACCGCGCGGCGGCAACGGCCGCCTGGGACCTGGTGTTCCTGGACCCGCCGTATCCGCTGGAGGACGGCACGCTGTCGGCGGTGCTGCAGAAGCTCGCGGTCCACCTGGGCCCCGGAGCCGTGGTGGTGGTGGAACGCTCCTCGCGGTCGCCGGAACCGGGCTGGCCGGAGGGGATGACCAGGTTCGCCGAAAAGAAATACGGGGAGACCAGGCTGTGGTTTGCGGAGCCGTTTGTTCCTGACGCCATCGCCCCCGGTGACTTGGCTGACGGTGACCTGGCGGACGCTGACGGGGCTGAGTCCCCGGGCGCCTAGGCCGAGAAAGGGTCCAGGTCCACTCCGGCCAGGACCTTTGCGGGGTGGGGGCCGCGCGATGTCAGCTCAGCTGTCCACGATTCCGGCCAGGGGCCCTGGGTCCCCGCAAGGATGATGTTTCCCGGATACCTGCCCTGGAACATGCCGGCCTCGGCAACGGCGCCCACATCGGCCATGGCCCCGCGCATCGCCGCCACCTGGCTCCTGACGAGCGTGAGCGCCGGCTCGTCACCCACATTCACGATCAGGAGCCCTTCCGGGCCCAGGCGCTCCCCGGCCTCGCGGTAAAAACTGCTGTTGGCGATGTGCGCCGGTGCCTCCGGGCCGGAGAAGATGTCCAGGATCACGACGTCGAACGTGAGGCCCGGGTCAAGCGCACCGAGTGCTTCGCGGGCATCGCCGATGACGGTGGTCAGGTTTGTCCCCTCGGGCATCGGAAGGTGCCGCAGGACAAAGTCCAGCAGTTCACGTTCCAGCTCCACCGCGTACTGGGTCGAGCCCGGACGGGTCGCCTGGATGTACCGCGCCAGCGTCAGAGCCCCTGCCCCCAGGTGGAGCGCCCTGATCGGTTCCCCGGCCGGTGCCGCCAGATCCACCAGGTGCCCGATCCGGCGCAGGTACTCGTAGAAGATGTCTTCCGGCCGGTCAAGGTTGACGTGTGACTGTTCGGCGCCGCCGATGCGCAGGACGTAGCCGCCATCGGTAAAGGCGTCGGGTTCGATCGTGGCGTGCTGGCCGGTGGTCCGCAGGAAGCGGCTGGCGCCACTGCCGCCGCGGCCGGACATCAGAGCCTGCCGCGCAGGGTTGCCAGCCGCTCGGCGGCCTCCTCCAGGACTTCGGTCCTCTTACAGAAGGCAAAGCGGAGCAGGCTTCGTGTCCGTTCCGCGCCTTCCGGGTGGCAAAAGACCGGAACAGGGATGGCGGCGACCCCCACCAGTGCCGGCAGGCGCCGGGCCAGGTCCAGCGCGTCCGTGATGCCCAGCGGGGCTGTATCCACATTGACGAAGTAGGTTCCCTGCGGAGAAAAGACGTCAAAGCCGGCAGCCCGGAGCCCCGCGCTGAGAATGTCCCGCTTCTGCTCCAAAGCAGAGGCGATGCCGGTGTAGAAGCCATCCGGCAGGGCCAGTCCCCGGGCGATCGCTGCCTGGAGGGGGGTGCCGGAACTGTAGGTGAGGAACTGCTTTACCGTCCGGACCGCCGCGACCAGTTCCCCGGGGCCGCTCAGCCAGCCGATCTTCCAGCCGGTGAGGGAAAACGTCTTGCCGGCGGAGGAAATGGTGATGGTCCGGTCAGCGGCGCCCGGAAGAGTGGCCACGGGGGTATGGCTCACGCCGAAGGTGAGGTGCTCGTACACCTCGTCGGTGATGATCATGCTGCCGTGCCTGGCCGCAAGATCCACCACCCGCTGCAGGATTGCCGGCGGAAAAACGGCTCCCGTGGGATTGTGCGGGTTGTTCAGCAGCACCACCCGCGTCCGTTCGTTGAAGGCTGCCTCCAGCGCCGCCAGGTCCGGCATGAAGTCCGGGGCCGCCAGGGGGACAGTGGTGTGGGTGGCTCCGGAGAGTCCAATCACCGCGCCGTAGGAGTCGTAGAACGGTTCAAACGTGAGGACTTCATCGCCCGGCCCGGCGAACGCCAGCAAGGAGGCGGCGATGCCCTCGGTAGCCCCGGTAGTGATGATGACTTCCGTTGCCGGGTCCGGCGCCAGCCCGTAAAAGCGCTCCTGGTGCGCGGCCACCGCCTCCCGGAGTTCCGGAAGGCCCTTGCCCGGTGCGTACTGGTTGGCACCGGCCGCAATGGCGGCCCGCGCCGCCTCCCTGATTTCCGCCGGCCCGTCCTCATCGGGGAAGCCCTGTCCCAGGTTGATGGCCCCCGTCTGGACGGCCAGGGTGGTCATCTCTTCGAAGATGGTGACTCCGAGTCCGCCGTCCGGGGCCAGGAGGTTTGCTCCGAGCGCGGTGCGCTGCCACGGAGCAGGTGCCAGGGGTGTGGAAAGTTCCCGTGCTCGATGCATCCAGTCATGGTATCCCGGCCTTTCCATGAGGTAGGTTCGGAGCATGAGACGCGCTGTGTGCCCCGGATCCTTCGACCCCATCCACAACGGCCATCTCGAAGTCATTGCACGGGCTGCCGGTCTTTTCGACGAGGTCATTGTGGCCATCTCCACCAACTATGCGAAAAAGTACATGTTCAGCCTGGAAGAGCGGCTGGAGATGGCGCGCGAGACCCTGGCGTCGCTTAAAGGAATCGTGGTGGAACCGGTGGGTGAGGGGCTCCTGGCGGAGTACTGCCGCCAGCGTGGTGTCTCCGCCATTGTCAAAGGACTGCGGTCGTCGTCGGACTTTGACTACGAGCTTCCCATGGCCACCATGAACCGGCAGTTGAGCGGGGTGGAGACGGTCTTCCTCCCGGCAGAGGCCAGCTACGTCCATCTGTCCTCCACCCTGATCAAGGAGGTGGCTGTCCTGGGCGGCAGCGTCTCGGACTATGTGCCCCGGTCGGTGCACCGGCGCATGGTTTCCGGCGAGCCTTCGCCGGATCAGCAGCCAAAGCGGTAGGCTGGATCGGTACTTCGGCGCTGCCCGCTGCCGGTTTGAGTCACCATGGCTCTTCAGGCTAAGATGGTACGTCGGTCATATGTTCAACAGGAGTTCTCATTAACAGAGATGCTGGTTCGCCCTTGGCGTTCGACGTCAAGGACCTCGGGCGCAGCCCGGGAAGCATGCGGACACTGAAGGAACATGTACCCGCACCGGGTGATCTTGGTGTGGCGCTCATTGGTGTTCAGGAAGGCTCGGATGTCGAGCTCGACCTGAGGCTGGAGGCCGTACACGAAGGAATTCTGGTATCAGGAACCGTTATCGCCGAAGTAACCGGCGAGTGCGGCCGATGCCTGGATCCCCTTGCGTATGACCTTGAGGTCAATGTGCAAGAACTTTTCTTCTACGAGGGCACTGAGCTCTCGGATGGAGAAGAAGATGAAGAGCAACGTCGAGTCGAGCACGATGTAATCGATCTTGAACCGGTGTTGCGGGACGCGGTTGTCACCAATCTGCCGTTCCAGCCGGTGTGCCGGGAAGACTGCCAGGGCCTTTGCTCCGAATGTGGAGTTCGCCTGGAAGACGAGCCGGGGCACCACCACGAGGTCCTGGATCCTCGCTGGGCTGCCCTAGCTGATATGGCTAAGCCTGACCGGCAAAATTGATTTGTACGTGTTTGTCTAGAGAGAAATGAGTTAGCCGTGGCTGTTCCCAAGCGGAAAATGTCTCGCTCGAATACCCGCGCCCGCCGCTCGCAGTGGAAGGCGACCGCCCCCCACCTGGTGAAGACCGTTGAGAACGGCCAGGTCACCTACAGCCTGCCGCACCAGGCAAAGGTCGTTACCGACTCTGCTGGCACCGCGCTGTTCCTTGAGTACAAGGGCCGCAAGGTCGCTGACGTCTAATCGGCCCCAACAGGCTGACTGATGTCTTCAACTGAAGAGCTTCTGAAGCGTCTCGGTGTCTCTATTGACGCCGGGACGCTTCGTCTTGCGCTTACCCACCGCTCGTACGCGTACGAGAACGGCGGTATCCCCACCAACGAGCGCCTCGAGTTCCTGGGCGACTCCATCCTGGGCTTTTCCGTCACTGATGCCCTGTACCGGGACAACCCGGACCTGCCCGAAGGCGAACTCGCCAAGCGCCGGTCCGCCGTCGTCAGCACCCGTGCCCTTGCGGGCATCGGACGCAGCCTGGGCATTGGTGAGTACATTTACCTGGGCCAGGGCGAGAAACTTACCCACGGCAAAAACAAGGCATCCATCCTCGCGGACACCATGGAGGCCCTGATCGGGGCAACCTACGTCTCCAACGACATCGAGACCGCGCGGCAGCTGGTCATGCGGCTGATCGGACCGCTGCTGAAGGATGCCGCCGTCCTGGGCGCCGGCACCGACTGGAAGACCAGCATCCAGGAACTCGCGGCCAGCCGGCAGCTGGGCAGCATCCATTACGCAGTGGATGGCTCCGGCCCGGACCATGCCCGCACCTTCACCGCTGTGCTGAACATCGGTGGAACGGCCTACGGCAAGGGCTCCGGGCATTCCAAGAAGGAAGCGGAGCAGGAAGCCGCGGCCGACGCCTGGCGTGTACTTTCGGGCGCCGAGACACGGAGTGCAGCCGGCACGTCCGCGGGCTCCGTGACCGCCACGTAGTGTTCCATGCCTGAACTGCCCGAGGTCGAAGTGGTGCGCCGCGGCCTGGTGAGCTGGGTCCGCGGCCGGACCATCAGTGCTGTCGACGTCCTGGATCCGCGCTCTGTCCGGCGCCATGCCCTTGGGCCCGGGGACTTTGCCGGCAACCTTGAGGGTGCAACGGTGTCCGACGTCGTGCGCCGCGGCAAGTTCCTCTGGATGCCGCTGACGGACGGCTCCGCTGCACCGGAAAATCCTGGGACCGCACCGGTACCGGAAGTCGCGCTCATGGCACATCTGGGGATGAGCGGGCAACTCCTGATGCAGGATCCGGACGTCCCCGATGAAAAGCACCTCAAGGTCCGCCTCCGCCTGAGTCCACGGGAGGGCATGCCGGACCAGCTGCGGTTCGTGGACCAGCGGATCTTCGGCGGCCTGTTCGTTACCGCTTTAGTACCCACGGACGACGACGGCCCCGGCGGCCTGGCAGAGTCCCCCCTTCCGCTGATCGCCGCGGAAGCTGCCCACATCGCGCGCGACCCCCTGGACCCGTCCTTTTCCTTCGACCTCTTCTACCAACGCCTCCGCAAACGGAAGACGGGCTTGAAGCGGGCACTCTTGGACCAGGGGCTGGTGTCCGGCATTGGCAACATCTACGCCGACGAAGCCCTGTGGCGGGCCCGCCTGCATTTCGCCCGGCCCACCGACACCCTTCGCCGCAGCGAGGCGCGGCGCGTCCTGGACAGCGCCCGGGAGGTCATGCTCGATGCCCTCGCCGCAGGAGGAACCAGCTTCGACTCGCTGTACGTCAACGTCAACGGCGCCTCAGGCTACTTTGACCGGTCCCTCAGCGCCTATGGCCGCCAGGGCGAGCCGTGCAAGCGGTGTGCCGCAGCCGGGATCAACGCGATCATTCGGCGGGACCAGTTCATGAACCGGTCGTCCCACACCTGCCCGGTCTGCCAGCCACGGCCGCGCAACGGCCGCTGGTAACTTGGCCTGACGAAACGGAGGGACTCTGCGGATTCTGCGGTTCCTGAATGTGGAATCCGCTGGAACACTGGGGTGATGAAGCCCGCGGTTCCATTCACCAGCACGAGGTGGCCCTCATGACGGTCCTGAAACGTTTGTGTCTTACAGGGGCGGGTGCAGCCGTCGCGCTGGCCGGCGTTGCCCTGGTGCTGAACCAGGCCACGGCTGAACCCCTGAAGACGTCGGCAGTAATGCTGGCGTCCACGGAAACCGGAGGAGTTGCCGCGCTCAGCCAGCCGCAGGCGTCCCTGCCTGCTGCATCCCGTTCCGGGCAGGGGCAACGGCCACTGGAAGTTCTGCCACCCGTCCAGGCACCGCCGCGCGCCCTTCCACTGCCCGCCGCTCCGGCCCCGCTGGTGCGGGCCCCGCTTCCGGCGGCGGCCTCGGCGAGGAATTCGGTAGTCCGGGGCTTTCCGTCCAACATTGTTTCTTTTCCGGACAAGACCGTGCCGGTCTTCACCGCCGTAAGTCCGGGGGAGGGGGCCATGGAGTTCACAGCGGAGGGCATCACTCCGCTGACTATCGACCAGGCCCTTGCCCACTTCCAACAGAGCCTGTTCAAGACTGGATTCCGAAGCGAAGCTGCCCAGGCCGGCCAGGGCGGGGCTGCTATAAATCTTGTCCGGGGCAAGGACCAGATAACTGTTTCCGCCACAAGCACGGGAACCGGCGCCACCCACTTCAGCCTGCTCGGAAGATTCCACACCAGTGCGGGTAAGTAAGCATGTATATTTCCGTCTCTGACCGTAACGTCGGCCAAGGCGGGACAGAACAGGCACGCACTGCTGTTCCCTTCAGGTTCGCCCCGACCATCGTTTGGCTCGGTATCGTCAGCCTGTTTACCGATGTCTCCTCGGAGTCAGTGGCGGCGGTTCTTCCCCTGTACCTCACAGGCTACCTGGGCCTCTCGGTGATCGCGTTCGGTGTCCTGGACGGTATCAACCAGGGCGCGGGTTCGCTGGTCCGGATCGCGGCCGGATGGTATTCGGACCGCGCCGGCCGGCCCAAATATGTTGCACTGGCCGGTTACGGCCTGTCCGCCACGGCGAGGTTGGCATTGCTTTTTGCCGGGGGATTCTGGAGCCTCACCGGCACTATCACCGCGGACAGGATCGGCAAGGGAATCCGGACCGCGCCGCGGGACGCCCTGATCACAGTCAACGCGCAGCCTGAGCACCTTGCACGGCATTTCGGCGTCCACCGCATGCTCGACACCGTCGGCGCGGCGCTCGGTCCCCTGCTGGCCGCCGCCATCCTGCTTCTCATACCATCCGGATATTCCACCGTCTTTGTGGTTTCCCTGGCCTTTGCCGTGATTGGTGTGGCGGCACTGGCGCTATTTGTCCCGGACTTGCCGGCCCTAAAACTGCGCACCGCGTCCGGAAGCAGAAAGGCGGGTCCTGCACCCATCATCCGGTGGAGGACGCTGCACCGCAGCGGACTCGGCCGCCTCCTGATTACCGCGGGACTTTTTGGCCTGCTAACGGTCGGTGACGGATTCATCTACCTGGCACTCCAGGACCGCAATGCCTTCGAACTGCAATGGTTTCCGATGCTGTACGTGGGCACCAACGCCGTCTTCCTGGCGCTGGCCATCCCGCTGGGGAGGCTCGCCGACCGCTGGGGACGGACCAAGGTGTTCGTCGCCGGCCACCTTGCCCTGTTGGCCTGCTACCTGCTGGCTGCCCTCCCTTTCACGGGCGCAGGAGCAGTTGCAGGGTGCCTGGTCCTCCTCGGCATCTTTTACGCGGCGACTGACGGGGTCCTGACCGCATTGGCAAGCCAACTGGTTTCTCCGGAGCGTCTGGCCACAGGAATAGGTGCAGCCCAGACGGTTGTGGCGGTGAGCAGGATGGTTGCTTCGGCCGGATTCGGTGTCCTGTGGTTCGCGGTGGGGCCCACCGCAGCTCTGATCCTCGTGGGTTGCCTGCTGGCCCTCGCGGTGCTGGCCTCGCCGCTGCTCCTTGGCCGCGCCAAAGCAGCTAAGGTGCATGCATGATCCTTCGTGCCAGGCCCACCGGTGACAAAGGCCGGTGGGCCGTACTGCTGCTTGTCGCTGCCATGGCCCTTGCGGGAGCCGGTTTCTTCGCCTTCCAAGCCGTCCAGCGTTTCCAGGAAAGCCAGGCGGCGGCCTCCGAATCCGACGTCTCCGCGGGAGGGTCTCCGTTGCCCGCGGAACCGTTCGTCCTCTTCCGCAACACGGCCTCGGGCCAGGCCTACGGTCAGGCCGCCACGGTTTCCTTGTCCGATCCGGCCGGCGCCCGTGCGGTCAGCGGCGTGGACTGCGACCGGACCTATGGAACCAGGAGCGCAGTCATCTGCCTGCGCACCCAGCGGGGCCTCGTTACCCGTTTTGAGGCTTCCCTGTACGACAGGAATTGGCAGCAACAACGCAGTTGGGCGCTGCGCGGCATACCCAGCCGGGCCAGGATTGACAGCACGGGAAACTCGGTCGCCACCACAGTCTTCGTCACAGGCCATTCCTACGCCGGCGCAGGTTTTTCAACCGAAACTTCGATCACCCCGCTCGGGGCCGGCAGTGAATCGGGCAGCCTGGAGGAGTTTGCCCTGGTGGTGAACGGAGAAAGGGTCATGGCCAACGACCGCAACATCTGGGGGGTGACGTTCGTCCCCGGCCAACCGGATGCCTTTTATGCCACGGCTGCATCCAGCGGCCGTATCTGGTTGGTCGAGGGCAGCGTTTCGGAACGCACCCTTACTGCTGTCTACGACGGAGCGGAGTGCCCCTCCATCTCTCCGGACGGAACACGCGTGGCCTACAAAAAGAATGCCGCCGGCCCGCTCGATCCCCATTGGAATATCGCTGTCCTTGACCTGGCCAGCGGCAGTGAGACCGTTCTTCGGGAGACAGCGAGTGTTGATGACCAGGTGGAGTGGCTCGACAACGCCACCCTGCTTTATGGACTTCCGCGGTCCGATGAGGCGGGCGACAGCGATATCTGGCAGATCGGCGTGGACCCGGCCGCCAATCCTGTGCTGTTCATCGAACATGCCTGGTCACCCTCCGTTGTCCGCTGATTCGCGGCGGTCGTTCAGGCCGGATCCGGCGCGAAGACAACGTCGACAAAGTAGTTGGTGCCGGACGATGTCCGGTTGGGCACAGCCGTTCCCGTCCCATACCTGAAGAGACCGTTTTTTGCGGCTGGAGCCACGAGCACCCCGCTGGTCCAGTCTTTGGTAAAGAAGTTGCTGGTGTACGAGTACTTGCCCGCTGGGGCGTTGTAGGACACCACATACGTGGACCCCACCGTGAGCCTGACGGGCGTTGAGAGGACGGCTGTCTGCCATCCGCTCGCTGTCTCGTTCGCGTAGGTCACCCCCGCCACCTTGACGCCGGACGGATCCCACAGGGCGCCCGTATGGACTCCGGTATTGTTTGGCCCCTTGTAAAAGCGCAGGGCAGTAACCGTCCCGGGCGCCGTGGTCCGGAACGCAGTACCCAGATCGATGGCCCGGGTCTCCGTAGACGTCGCAACCTGCGGCTGAATGCTGGAGAAGAGCGTCTGGCTGGGTGGCGGGGGGCTCGCGGTGGTGAACTGCCAGGAGGTGGGCGCGAGGACGGCGCCGCTCGTGGAAACCACGTTACTGGCGCTTGCCGTGATGGCAGCGCCCGCCGGCAGGAGTTGCGCGGGGCTGAAAGTGATGGTCCGCCCGTCGGCCGACAGGGCGGAACTGCCCGTAATGCTGGTTCCTCCGGTGGAAAGCAGCAACGCCGAGCCCGGCTGTACCGCCGCTGACAACGTCAGTGCGGGTTTGGTGTCCACCGCCACCCCCGTTGCGTTAGCTGCGGGTGAGAGGGAGCTGACCGTCAGCGACGCTGTGGCTGTGCTTGTGAAGACCACGTCCACAAGGTAGCTGTTGCTGGACGAGTTGCCGGGGAAATCACTGCTGTACGAGTATCCGCCCGAGCCCTGCGTGGTGCGCAACGGGCCACTGGTGAAGCCGGTGGAGAACCCGCCCTGGGTGTAGGAGTAGGTGCCGGTGGGGGACTTGTAGGCGGCTATGTATTCAGTGTCGGCGGCTATGGCCACTGGTTGGCTGAAGGTTGCCGTTTGCCACCCGGCGGTGGATTCCCCGGAGAACGTGACGCTGGCCAGTTGCTGCCCTGCCGCGGTGAACAGCGTTCCCGTGTGCGTTCCGGTGTTTCCAGCGGCTTTGTAGAACCTGATTCCGGTGATGTTGCCACTGGCGGAGCTGGCGAACCGCACTCCCAGTGACAGCGGGACACCGTCTTTGACCTCGAGGGTGGTGGGCGTCACCGTGTCCTGGTAGAGCGTGCAGGGGCACGTGCCTTCGACCCGTGGCGGAGGAACCGTGGTGAAGGTCCAGCTGCCGCCGGCGCTGAGCTGCTGCCCTGTGCTGGACGTGGCAGTGACGGTTGCCGTGTAGGTTGAGGACGGGTTCAGGGGAACGGACGGTGTGAAGGTCACCTTTCCGGCCGTGGAGTCGAAAGCCGTGGCCCCTGGCACTCCCGCACCATCAGGCCCGGTAAGGACCAGGGCAACCGTTGAGGCTGTGGCCGGCTTGGAGAACGTCGCCGATACCAGGGTGTTAAGGGGAACACTCGACGAGCCGGGAAGCGGCGTTTGGCCGGTCGCGGTGAACGGCGGATCCGGATACTGGACCACGACGTCCACCAGGTAACTCGTTGTCGAGCGGTTGGCCGGGAAATCGCTGGTGTAGGAGTAGGCTCCGGCGTCGGACACCGCCCGGAGGTTGCCCGACGAGAGGCCGGAACCAAAGCCGTTGACAGTGGCCGAATACGTGCCGGTGGTGCTCTTGTACGCCATGATGTATTCGGTGTTTGCGGTCATTGCCACTGGCTGGTTGAAGTAGGCCGTCTGCCATCCCGAGGTTGACTCATTCGCAAACGTGACAGTCGCCAGGGCGGTGCCCGACCCCGAGAAGAGCGTTCCGGTGTGGGTTCCGGTGTTGCCTGCCGACTTGTAGAACCGCACGCCGGTCACAGTGCCGTCAGCGGTGCTGGAGAAGCGTATGCCCAGGGTCAGCGGCGTCCCGTCCTTGACCTCCGGGATGCCGGGCTGGACCGAGTCGTCGTAGAAGCTGCATGGGCAGGTGCCGGGGGTCGGTGGAGAGACGACTGTCGTAAACGACCACGTCCCTCCCGCCGTCAGGGTGCCGCCCGTGGAAGCAGTCGCCGAGAGTACGGCGGTGTACGTCGTCGCCAGCGCCAACGGGGAGGACGGCGTAAAGGTCGTCTTGCGGCTCACGGAGTCGTACACCGTTGTTCCGGCCACCTGGGTACCGTTCGCGGCCGTGAGGTTGAGCTGTACGCTGGAGGCCGTCACGGGCTTGGAGAATACAGCGCCCACGGTGGTCGACTGGGGAACGCTTGAGGATCCCGGCAACGGCCACTGTCCCGAGGCCGTCAGGGGAGTGTTGTCCGTGGTGTCGAAGACTGCGTCCACGAAGTAGTTTCCGTTGCCGTACGAGGCGGACGGATACGTATCAGGGCTGCCGTAGACGCCTGCCGCCGGGCTTCCGAATCCTCCCGCCACCGTCATGGGCGGATCGCTGAAGCCGAAGTACGCCCACTGGTAGTCCTTGACCGCGTAATGTCCTTTCGGATCGGTGTAGGAGACGGTGTAGGTCGTCCCTGCGGTGACAGCCACAGGCTGGGTGAAGAGAACCTTTTGCCAGCCGGTTGCGGTTTCGGAAGCGAAAGTAGCGCTGGCAAGCCGCTGTCCGTCAGGGCTCCACAGCGAACCGACATGGGTTCCGGTGTTGGACGTGCTCTTGTAGAAGCGCACGCCGGTAATGAAACCGTCGGTGGTGGGGGTGAACTTCATGCCGAGTTCGTAGGCTCCGCCGTCCTGGCCGTCGTCCACCGCGGGGACTTGCTGCCCGAAGACGGTGTACGGGCCGCTAAGCGAAATACTCCGGGTAGCCGCGGTGCCGGCGTTCGCGCTGTCGTCGATTGCCCGGACCCGGATGCTGGCGGTGGACAGGCCCTTCTGGATGTAGGTGTACGTCCAGTTCTGCTTTCCCTGGGCAGGGTGCCAGGTGTTGCCGCCGTCCGTTGACACCTCGACGCCGGCCACGATGCCCCCGGTGTCGGTGGCGGTTCCGGATACCGTCACGGACGATCCGTGCGCGATGGTGGTGCCGTCTGCGGGGGAGGTGATGGACACCGTCGGTCCTGCTGTGTCGGTGCTGGCGCTCGCAGCCGTCAATGCCGCGTCAAGAGTGGCGGGTTGGGCTCCCATGTCCGCCAGAAGGTTGACCTGCGCCTGCTGCATCCGGGGATCAGGAGCCGCGCCGGGGCCGTCATGTTGCTGGTCGAGCCCCCAGGTCCACTGCACGCTGCCTGCAGAGAACACCAAGGCCCCGCTGGCGGCCTTGTACAGCGTGACGTTATGGGTTGTTGTGCCGGGCTTCACGGTATTGCCGAAGTCCTGCAGGTACTGGTCCACGGCCCCGGTAGTGGTGGAGAGCCTGACCAGTCCTGCAGGCCTGAAACCGTTGTCCAGATCTTCGTCCGATTCGTAGCCCACTGTGTGGGGCGCAAGTTGGGCGGAGCCTCCCACGGGGAGCGAGGCAAGGGACGTGTTGCGCCATAGACGGGACTTCCCCTCCGCTGCGCTCACCGTGACCGGCAGGTCCGTGAAGTTGGACATGTACATCGTGCCTGTCAGGCCGTTCTCCGGCCGTCCGCCGCCATTGGCGGGTGCGGCATAGCGGGGATCGCGCCACGTTCCCGTCCATTCAGTGCTCGGGTCGATTTTGGCGTTCGACCAGGTTTCCTTGTAGGAGACCAGGGTGCGGTACGCCGCCCCGTCCGTTTTCGATGGTTCATATCTGGTGCGCCAGTAGGCTTCATTGCCGGACAGGAACTGCATATTCACTCCGGCATCGCGCGCTTTCTCGACATTGGCGCGCTGGGCGCCGGACCAGTACTCGTCGTGGCCCACGGACAGGAACACTTTGTGGTTGAGCAGCAGCGAACCGTTCCGGTCAGTGTCCACGCCGCTGATGTAGGAGACGTCATAGCCGTTCTTTTCGAGGAACCTGACCAGGGGGTACTCATTGCTGAAGTAGAAGTCACGTCCATCGGGACCGCTGCGGGTGGCGACGGGCCGGTTGTAGCTGATCTTGTAGGCGCGCCCGTTGCTGCCGCCTTCATAGAAATCGGAACCGCCGTAGGTGTTATAGGCCTGCCAGGTCGGGTCGGAGGTCTGGAAGACCACAGGGGCCTGGCTGCTGTCGTTGCGGACGATGAAGGTGATGTGGCTCCGGCCGCCGGTGTCGGGACGGTTGAGGACTGCAAGGTAGATGCCGGAGACGGCTGTGGACGGGACCTGCCACGTGGCGGAGACGGCCCACGTGCCGCAGTCGTAAAGTCCGGTGGCCACGTCCGACGTACATTGCGGCTGGGCCTGCCGGAGCGCGGAGGGAACCACATCGGCGACCTTCCGGGCACCAAGTCCCTGGTACCACCCGGTCCGGTAGATCGCGATGGTGTAGTTGCTGGCGGTTGTATCGATTTTGAACTGCAGCGGTTGGCCCGCGTTGACGCTGATGTCCGTCGAAAAGCCCTGCAGGGTGCTGTCACCGGCTCCGTCGATGTCCCATTCCGAGGACGGGCTGCCCGGCTTCGAATTCTCGCACGCAATGGGATTGAGCAGCGGCGCGCAAGGGTCCGCGGCGTAGGCGGACTGGAGGACTCCCAGGGGTGCAAATGCGGGAAGCAATGCTGCAAGAAGAGCGAGTACCAACGTGGCAGCTGTCCTTTTCAGGACCAGCCGGTGATGCGCCTTCGATGCGGGCATTGTGAACTCCTGGGTTGAAGCGAAGGTATCGGCGGGACATTGGCGTCCCTGCCGAAAGCCGCTCCCCCCGGGGCAGCCAAACCAAGATATTCAGTTGTCCCTGCGTCAGGACCCAATAACCGGAGCTGTCTGCACTGGCAGTTGGAAGGCGTTGGCGGGAACCGGTCCGAAAGACCTTCGAGACCACCAACGCCAGCCAGCAGGCAGCCCTGTAAGCGAGAGTCTAGGGGCGGCCGGGACGCGCCTGCAGGAAATGGAAAACCATTTCGGGCAGGTGTGTGGAAATCCACACAGGCCCCTGGGGCCCCGTCGTCACCGGGATATGAGCCCTGCGCCCATGAGCTGTCCCGGCAACGTCACGGGAGCCTGGCGCCCCAGCGCCGGTGAAGCGGCTCAGCGGGAGCGGTAGTAGTCCGCCAGCCGCTCAAGGCCTTCATCGATGGAGACGGCGGGAGTCCAGGCAAGGAGTTTTTGGGTCTCACGCTGATCGAACCAGTGTGCCGTGGACAGCTGTTCAGCAAGAAACCTGGTCATGGGCGGTTCGTCCTCTTTGCCGAGCCTGGGCCACGCTTTTTCCACCACTGATCCCGCAATCCGGGCAAGCTTTCCCGGTACGGACCACGACGGCGCGGGAACGCCCCCGGCGGCGCAGATGCCGGCAATCAGTTCGCCTACCGGCCGCGGTTCGCCATTGGTGACAACCAGCGCCCTCCCGTGGATTTCACTGATACGGTCCAGGGCCGCAACGATCGCCGCCGCCGCATTGTCCACATACGTGGTGTCGATAAGCGCAGCGCCCGCATCCAGCAGCGGCAGGCGGTTCCGGGCCGCCCGCGCCAGCACGCGTTCCACCAGCTGGGTGTCACCGGGTCCCCAGACCACGTGCGGCCGCACGGCGGCGACGCGGAAGCCCGGGGCGTCCGCGTCGAGGGCCAAAAGCTCCGCCTGCGCTTTGGTGCGGGCGTAGTCGCCGTGGGCGCGTGCCGGATCGGCCGGTTCTGCGCCGAGTCCGGCGATGGCGGCGCCTGAATTGGCCACCGACGGTGAGGAGACAAATACAAAGTCGCTGACTCCGGCTTCGCGCGCCGCCAGGACCAGGCGCCGCGTTCCCTCCACGTTCACGCGGTCAAACTCGTCGGCCCGGCCGGTGAAGGATACTTTGGCCGCGAGGTGGATGACTGCCTCGGTGTCCCCCACGGCAGTCCTGACGGCGGCGTCGTCGGTGAGCGAACCGCAATGGTCCGCCGCGCCGTCGACCCCTGAGGGACGCCGCTGGAAGGTGGTGACGGCGTGGCCCCTGCGCACCAGCAGCCCTGCCACTTCCCGCCCCAGCAGGCCGCTTGCCCCGGTGACCAGGATTTTCACGGCGCAACCCGCCTGCCGCCGGCCAGCACTGACGAGGCCCATTGGGCCAGCCGCGACCTGTCGATCTTTGCGTTGTGGCGGATGTCGGTGGGTTGCGCGGGGACAACCAGGACTGCCGCCACGGACACGCCTGCACCCTGGGCGGCGCTCCGTACCTTCCTGGCCAGTTCCGTGCCCGCAGGGCCGGCCTTACGGGCCGGCGGTACGGTTTCGACGACGGCGGCGACGGCCTGGGTGCCCGCGGGCCCCACGCCCACGACGGCTGCCATCCGAACACCGTCCAGCCGTTCGATGGCCTGTTCGGCGCCGACCGGAGTGACCACTCCAGGGGGCGCCGTGATGATGTGCGCCAGGCGCCCTTCCACCCACAGGCGGCCATCGGCGTCGAAATGGCCCACATCTCCGGTGCGGTGCCAGCCGGCCGGCCCGGCGCTCGCCTGCCCGGTCAGCCAAAGCCTGTCGTAGCCGTCCTTGACGTGCGGCGCGCTGACCAGGATTTCCCCCGTTACCCCCGGTTCCGTCACCGGCTCGGCCCCCGGGGCGGTACCGTCGGCCGCCAACGGGATCACGGCTATGCGGGCGCCCTGGACGGGATGCCCTACGCAGACGCCGTTGCCGGCCCCTGGCGTTCTTCCGGCTTCGGCGTCGGCCGCCGCGGCCTGGATCTGTTCGAGGCTGATATCGGTGACAGGCAGGGCCTCGGTCATGCCGTAGGGGGTATGCAACGAGGCGGCGGGCAGCAGCCGCTGCACCTCCGCAAGGAGAGGTTCCGGAACCGGTGCGCCGGCAGAGAGCAGCAGCTGGACGCGGCGGAGGGCAGCGGTGCCCTCCGGGCTGAGGCCGTCCCGGGTGGCGACGACGTTGCGCAGGGCGGCAGGGGACGCGAAGACCACCGTGGCGTCGATGGCCGCTGCAGCATCGGCCAGAGCGCGCGCGGTCAAGGTTCGGGGCGCTGTGACATCCATGGCCGGCGTTACGGACACGGTTCCCAGCGCCGGCCCCAGCAAGGCGAACGGCGCAAAGCCTGCCACCAGCTTCTGGCCCGGCTTGATGCCGAAGGTTCCCGCCACGGTGTCCCGCATGGCCGCAAGCTGCCGGTGGGTGTACAGCACGCCCTTGGCGGGACCGGTGGAGCCGGACGTGAAAAGGACGGCGGCGGGGGAGTCCGCGTCCGGGCTGGAGGCGGGAGCGGTGCCGGCAGCGGCACGCCCCGCGCCTGCCCTCGCCAGGGCGGCGAGTGAGGTCTCCACCCCGAGGAGCCGGCGCGGACCTGCCGGCAGGTCCTGCACACTGATGCGCCTGGACGCCCAGCCCAGTGCCCGGGCAGCGGCAAGGGCTTTGTCAATCCCGATCAGGACATCGGGCGTCGCTCCCTTGACCGCCCGGCTCAGCCCCCTGGTGCCCAGGCCGGCGTCGGCAACCACCACCACGGCTCCCAGCCGCAGGCAGGCATACAGGGCCACGGTCAGGTCCACCCCGGGCGGGACCATCAGGCTCACCCGGCTGCCCGGTCCTACGCCGGCCCCCTGCAGGCCTGCGGAGAGGTGCCCGACGCTTTCTTCCAGCTGCCGCCAGGTGAGGGAGCGGGCCACCGTGCCATCCGGTGCCATTTCGACGACGGCCCTTCCGCCCGCGGACGGTCCGCCGGCCAGCTCCCCAAGAAGCGTCCACAAGGGCGTGAAGCCACGGCCGTCAGCCGGGGCGGCGGGTCCAGTGACCGCGTCGCCTTCAGCAGCTGGGCCAGGGTCCGCTACACTGTCGCCGCCGTGCGTGACGCGGCCGGCAAGCCAGTCGAAGACCGCCGGCGCGATGTTCCGGTCCTCTGCCACCAGGTGCCCCGCATCCTCGTAGCGGTGCACGTCCGCGTGAGGGAGGCGGGTGAGCAGATCCTTCAGGTAGCGGTCGGAGAAGATGGGGTCCCGTGGGCCCCACAGCATCAGGACCGGCACCTCAAGGCCGCGCACGCCGTCCGCGACGCCGTTGAGGGCAGCAAAGCTGGGGTGTGAGGCGTCAACGGGAATGTCCGCCACGAAGTTGCCCACCCCCGCACGGCGTGGGGCGCTGCGGTACGGGGCCATGAAGGCGTTCCGCACGTCCGCGGGCAGCGGCGGGTGTGCCAGCGAATGCGTCACCCGCAGGAAAGCATCGGTAGTGGTGGTGCCCCACCGGTGCACGGCAGGGTGGAGGGCAAGGCGCAGCGCCGGCGGGATGGGGGAGCCGGCGGGCTGGTGGACGGCGGTGTTGGTCAGGACCACGCCGGCCAGTTGGTCGGTGTGGGCCAGCGCCCAGCCGAGGCTGATGACCCCGCCCCAGTCGTGGCCCACCGAGACCACGGGCCCTGCCAGGTCCAGGGCGGCGGTCACGTCGCCAAGGTCGTTGATCCTGTCCGCCAGCCGCCGGAAGGTCCCGGTCCGCTCGGAGAAACCCATGTCCAGCTGGTCCACGGCCACCACGCGCCACGGGTGCGCGGGATCCGAACCGGCGGCCAGCAGGCTCCGCCACAGGTAGGACCACGTGGGGTTGCCGTGAACGCACAACAGGGTTCCCTGGGGAGCCAGGCCGCGGCGTGCCAGTTCCCCGCCGTTGTCCAGCAGGTGCCAGCGGCGCACCGTGCCGGGGAAGTCAGCCCCCGATGTGGAGGGGACATCGATGTGGCGCGACCACTCGGGGTTGACGCCCGGCCAGTCCGCGATCACCAAACGATTTCCAGCATTGCGGTGTTCAGGCCGGATCCGACGCCCATGCACAACACCCTGTCACCGCTGCCCAACGACTGCGCCTCGGCTGCGAGCGTCATAGGGAGCGATGCCGGACCCACATTGCCCCAGTGCGGGAACGTGATGGGCACCTTGTCCGGGTCCAGGTCGATCGCATCGATGATGGCCTGGGTGTAGGCGTTGCTGACCTGGTGCGTGACGTAGCGGTCCATCGCGGCCCAGTCCCATTCGGGCTGGGCTTCCTGCCATGCATCGACCACGAGCTGGAGGCCGCCGTCGAGCAGCCCCTTCGTGTCGGTGTTCATGCCGTCGATGCCGCCCACGCACAACTCGTGGTGCTCGGTGCCGGCGCGCATTACGCCGCCCACCACCCGGTGTGCTCCCGGGTGCTCGTCGGCGGGCCCCAGGACGGCCGCGGCCGCCCCGGATCCCAGGGTCAGGGTGGCGAACTCCCGGTTGAAGTCATCGCGCGTTGTCTCGGGACGCTGCAGCCGGGCCAGGGTGGCCTCCTGCGTCAGCTGGGCGTCCTCGCCGTTGACAATGACGGCGTACCGTATCTGGCCCGAGTCGATCATGTTGGCTGCCAGGGTCAGGGCATTCACGAAGCCCAGGCAGGCGTTGGCAAGGTCGAAGTTCATGGCCGACGACGGCAAGCCCAGGCTGTGGTGGATCTTCACCGCCACTGAGGGTTCAAGGTTGCGCCGGGTCACCGAGGTGTTGATCAGCAGCCCGACGTCGGAGGCTTCGATGCCGGCCTCGGCGAGGGCCTTGGCGCCGGCTTCCACCGCGGCGTCGTCGAACGACGTTCCGGCAGCCCACCACCGGCGGTGCGTGATGCCCGCCACGCGCTCAAGCAGCCGCGGCGGAAACTTGAGCCGCTGCAGGGTCGATGCCAGCCGCCGGTCAAAGTCCGTGGAGCTCACAATCCTTGGAGCCTCGACGCTGCTCACTGAGAGCAGCGCGGTGTTGCTGTGGCGGAAGGTTGCATTACCTGCCAATTCAAGCCCCTCTTCGTTTTCGTCCCGCGTTCCTGCGGTGACCGTACCCACATCTGCGCAGGCTCAAGAGCTTAACTATGCCTTTGCAGTGCCGGAACACGCATATCCACCCCCGGTGCCCGTGCCGGTTCCCGGGTGCTGCTGCCGGGAAATGTCGGTCCTGCGCAGTAGATTGTAGTAACCCGGTTCCAGCAAAATGCCCCACCCGCTCCAGGAGACCAGAAAAGCCTTGCACCTCAAAAGCCTCACCGTCCGGGGGTTCAAGTCCTTTGCGTCCGCCACCACCTTCGACTTCGAACCCGGCGTCACCGCCGTCGTGGGTCCCAACGGATCCGGCAAGTCCAACGTGGTGGACGCCCTGGCGTGGGTCATGGGCGAGCAAGGGGCCAAAACCCTGCGCGGCGGCAAGATGGAGGACGTCATTTTTGCCGGCACGTCCGGGCGTCCGCCGCTGGGCCGCGCCCACGTTTCGCTCACCATCGACAACACCGATGGCGCACTCCCCATCGAGTACAGCGAAGTCACGATCTCCCGGACGCTGTTCCGGACGGGCGGGTCCGAATATGCCATCAACGGCGCAGGCTGCCGCCTGCTGGACATCCAGGAACTGCTCTCCGATTCCGGCCTGGGCCGGGAAATGCACGTCATCGTGGGCCAGGGCCAGCTGGACCGCGTCCTGCACGCCACTCCCGAGGACCGCCGCGGCTTCATTGAGGAGGCTGCCGGGATCCTCAAGCACCGGCGCCGCAAGGAACGGACGGTACGGAAGCTCGAGGCCATGCAGGCCAACCTCCAGCGCCTGACCGACCTCACCGGGGAGATCCGGCGGCAGCTCACGCCCCTTGGGAAGCAAGCCGAGGTGGCCCGCCGCGCGCAGCGGGTCCAGTTCGACGTCCGGGACGCCCGGGCGCGCCTGCTCGCCGACGACCTGGTGCAGCTGCAGCAGGCGCTGGAGCAGGATGTGGCGGACGAAGCGGCGCTCAAGGCGCGCCGGACCGCCGTCGAGCAGGAACTCGAGGCCGGGCGCAGGCAGCAGGCAGCGTTGGAACAGCTCGCAGCCGAGGCCACACCGCGGCTCAATGCCGCCAGGGACACCTGGTACCGGTTGTCCACGGCCCGTGAACGGCTTCGGTCGCTCGGCTCGCTCGCCACGGAACGGAGCCGGCTGCTGGGTTCCGAGGATGCCGCGCCGTCTTCCGGCCGGGACCCCGAACAGCTGGAGCGCCAGGCAGCCCGGGTGCGGCAGGAACTGGCCGAACTCGAACAGGACATCCAGTCCAGGCGGAGCGCCCTGGACGCGGCCAGCGCAGCGAAGGTGGAAGCGGAGCGGGCCGCACAGGCCGAGGACCAGCGGCTCACCGCGCAGCTCCGTGCCGCAGCGGACCGGCGCGAGGGCCTGGCGCGGCTGGCCGGCCAGGTCGCGGCGGCCAGGTCCCGGGTGGAGTCCGCCCAGGCGGAACTTGGAAGGCTGCGTGAATCCCTTGCCGCCGGAACTGAACGCCGGGCCCGTGCCCAGGCCGAGTTCACGGCGCTGGAAAACCAGGTGGCCGGCGTGGAGGAGGGAGAGGAATCCCTTGACGCCGACTATGAGGCCGCCAGCGATGTCCTGGACGCCGTGCTGGGGGAGATCGCGGACCTCAAAGCCGCCGTCAACGAGGGGGTCCGCAAGCGGGACGCCCTCGCCGCGCGCCTCGATGCCCTGAAGCTCGGCCTTGACCGCAAGGACGGTGCCAGGCACGTGCTGGAGTCCGGGCTCCCCGGCGTGCAGGAAAGCCTCGCTGCCGGGATCACCGTGCAGGGCGGGTACGAGCCGGCCGTCGCCGCCGCCCTGGGGGAAGCGTCAGAGGCAGTGCTCGTCCAGGACGGGGAGGCGGCGGCCGCTGTACTAAGGCGGCTCAAGGACGACGACGCCGGGCGGGCGTCGCTGCTCCTCGCATCGGCCGCGGAACCCCGTCTGGGGGATGGCGGGCAGGTGACGCTGCCTGAGGGAGCGCAGTGGGCCGCCGGCCTGGTCGATGGGCCTTCGGGGCACGTCGCCCTGGTCCGGCACCTGCTGTCCCGGACCGCCGTCGTACCCGGCATCGAGGCCGCGGCTGCCCTGGTTGCCGCACTGCCGGACATGACCGCCGTCACCCGCGAAGGGGACGTCTTCACTGCCGTCTCCGCCACGGGCGGCTCTGCCAAGGCGCCGTCCCTCCTCGAGGTGCAGGCGGCCGTGGACGACGCCGAGCGCGGACTTTCGGCGGTCACGGCGGACCTGGAGCGGAACAGGTTTGCCCTGGCCGCCGCGGAGGCGCGGCGCACAGGGGCGCAGGAGGAGGCGGACGCAGCGCTCGACAAACTGCACGAGTCCGACGCCCGCCTCGCCGCCGTAGCCGAACGTCTGGGCCACCTGAACTCTGTCCTGCGCAGCGCCGTTGGCGAGAGCGAACGGCTGGCAGCGTCCCTGGCACGGGCCGAAGGCAACGTCGCGGCGGAAGAGGAAGCGCTCGCCGCCGTCGCTGTCCGGTTGGCCGCGGCGCAGGAAGCGCCGGTGGAAGAGGAGCCGTCCACGGAGCAGCGCGACGCCCTGGCGCGTGCAGCCTCCGCCGCCCGCGCAGCCGAGGTCGAGGCACGGTTGTCGCTGCGCAGTGCCGAAGAGCAATTGGTGGCCACCCGCAACAGGGTGGCGTCCCTGGAACGCGCCGCCGCCACCGAACGCCGCGCCCGTGAGGAGGCGGCAGAGCGCGCCCGCCGCCGTCGCATCCAGGCCCGGCGGGCGGCCGCCGTTTCCTCGGGGGTGGAACTGGCTCTTGGCTATGTGGACGTCTCCGTGGACCGTGCGCGGCACGAACGGGATCTGGCCGAGGAGAACCGCGAGCTCCGCGACCGCGGGCTGCGGGAGATCCGGGAGGCGAACGATGCCCTGGCCAGGGAGCTGGCCGAACTCACCGACAACGTGCACCGCGACGAACTCGCCCGGGCCCAGCAGCGCGCCCGGATCGAGGCGGTGGAAACCCGCTCCGTGGATGAGCTGGGCATCACCCCCGAAGCGCTGGTCAACGAATTCGGGCCGCACGTGCCGGTGCCCGTTCCGGCGGAGGAATCCGGTGACAAATGGGCGGCCCTGCGGGCCCCGGTTGACGCGGACGGGGAAGAGATCCGGGAAGGCAAGCCCTATGTCCGGCAGCAGCAGGAGAAACGGCTGCGGAAGGCTGAGCGGGACCTCGCAAGCCTGGGCAAGGTCAACCCCCTGGCGCTGGAGGAATTCGCGGCGCTGGAGGAGCGGCACCAGTTCCTCAGCACCCAGCTTGAGGACCTGAAGGCGAGCCGGCGGGATCTGCTGGACATCATCAAGGAAGTGGATGACAGGGTCCAGCGGGTCTTTGCCGAAGCGTTCGAGGACACCCGGGCCCAGTTCGTCCGGGTTTTCGGGCGGCTCTTTCCCGGCGGCGAGGGACGCCTGGTCCTGACCGACCCGGCAGACATGCTCACCACCGGCATCGAAGTGGAGGCCCGCCCTGCCGGCAAGAAGATCAAGCGGCTGTCCCTGCTCTCAGGCGGCGAACGCTCCCTGACCGCAGTGGCGCTCCTGGTGGCCATCTTCAAGGCGCGGCCCTCGCCCTTCTACGTCATGGACGAGGTGGAGGCGGCCCTGGATGACACTAACCTCGGCCGGCTCATCACCATTTTCGAAGAACTCCGGGAATCCAGCCAGCTCATCGTCATCACGCACCAGAAGCGGACCATGGAAGTGGCGGACGCGCTGTATGGGGTCACCATGAGGGGCGACGGCGTCTCCACTGTCATCAGCCAGCGGTTGGGGGCCGAGGTATAGCGGCTGGTCAGCTGCCTGATGGCTGCCGGAAGCGGGCGGCCCGTTTGTGAGAAGCTAGGGGAGTGAATGACATCCTTCCCATTGTTCTGTCCATTCTTGCTGCGCTGGTGGTCATCGGCGGGCTGATTCCGGTCCTGCTGAAGACGCGGAGGAACATCACCCGCTACCCGGGCACCAGGGATGCCAACGACCCCGAAATCCGCTCCGGCGGAAGCACGGCGGTGGCGGACCGCGAAGGAACCATCGAAGGCAGGGCTCCGGAGGGTGTGGACCTCGAAGGGCTGGACACCACCGCCGTTCCGGACAATGCGGCCGGGCTGGAAACCATTCCCGTCGAAACCCCGCTGCCCGTCGCCGGCCGCCTGGCCCGGCTTCGGGAACGGCTGGCCCGCTCCAACAATGTCATGGGCAAGGGCCTGCTGGCGCTGCTGTCCAGCGACCGGATCGACGAGAGCGTCTGGGATGAAGTGGAGGAAACCCTCCTGCTCGCGGACCTGGGCACCGAACCCACCATGCAGCTGGTTGACGCCCTCCGGGAGCGCGTCAAGGTACTGGGCACCCGCACCCCCGAACACGTCAAGACCATGCTCCGGGAAGAACTCATCAAGCTTGTGGACCCCACCATGGACCGCAGCCTCAACGTACAGCGGCATGCCGACAAGCCCGCCGTGATGATGGTGGTGGGCGTGAACGGCGTGGGCAAGACCACCACCGTGGGCAAACTTGCCCGTGTGCTGGTGGCCGAGGACAAGGACGTCCTGCTGGGCGCCGCGGACACGTTCCGCGCCGCTGCCGCTGAGCAGTTGGCCACGTGGGGCCAGCGCGTGGGCGTTCCCACCGTGAAGTCGGACATCGACGGGGCCGACCCCGCCTCGGTTGCCTACGAGGCAGTGAAGGCCGGCATCGAGCAGGAAGTCGACGTGGTCATGATCGACACCGCCGGGCGCCTGCAGAACAAGGTGGGCCTGATGGACGAACTGGGCAAGGTCAAGCGCGTCGTGGAGAAGCTGGCCGAGGTGGACGAGGTCCTGCTGGTGCTGGATGCCACCACCGGCCAGAACGGGCTCAACCAGGCGCGGGTCTTCTCGGAGGTGGTCAACATCACCGGCATCGTCCTGACCAAGCTGGACGGAACTGCGAAGGGCGGCATCGTCGTCGCCATTCAGAAGACCCTCGGCGTGCCCGTCAAGCTCATCGGGCTGGGCGAAGGCGCCGACGACCTTGCCCCCTTTGACACCGAAGGCTTTGTTGACGCCCTGCTGAACTGACAGGGGCGCTTAGGAGCCGGCCGCGCGCAGTGTCTCGCGGGTGGGCAGCCAGCCGGCGGCTGCAAGGAGCATGACCCCGCCGGTCACGCCGAAAGCCCAGCCGAACCCCAGCCTGTCGGCCAGCATCCCCGCCACGAGCGGCCCAACGATCGCTCCGACGTCGGACGTCATCTGGTACACCGCCAGCACCTTGCCCCCGGACCGCCCGTTGCCAATGACATCGGCGACGGCGGCCTGCTGGGCGGGACCGAAGAGACCGGACCCGACGCCGGCGAGCGTCGACGCCGCCAGGAACCAGGGCAGGTCTGAGGTGATGCCGATGGCTGCAGTGGACAGGGCCGCCACCAGGAGGCCGGAGATCATCATGGGCTTGCGCCCCACGGAGTCCGCCAGCCGTCCCGAGAAGGTCAGGGCAGCGGCGTTGCCGGCAGCAAATACTGCCAGTGCCAGGCCAGCGGCCTGAGGACCTGCCCCGAAGGCGGCCGCGGCGAACAGCGGCACCGTTGCCATCCGGACACCAAAGGTCGCCCACCCATTGGCAAAGCTGGAGACCAGGGCGGACCTGTAGGTTCCGGCAGCCAGCGCTTCGCCAAAGCGCATGTCCGGGGCGCGGTCCTGTACCTCGGCGCCTCCCCGGCGCTGGTGGCTCAGCTGGGTCTGGACAACGAACGCGGCCACAAGCAGTGCGGCGGCGTAGGCAAGGAATGGGACCCGCAGGCCCAGTCCCGCCAGCAGGCCGCCCACGATCGGCCCGCACACATTTCCGATCAGGAAGGCCGACGCGTAGGCCCCTGAGACCCTGCCCCTGCTTTGGGGCGGCGCCAGCCGGACCACCAGGGCCATCGATGCCACCGTGAACATCACAGACCCGGCCCCGCCCAGCCCGCGGAAGAGCAGCAGCTGCCAGTAGTCCTGGGCAAAGGCGCACGCCGCAGTGGACAGCGCCACGATCAGCAGCCCGGCAACGTAGATGGGGCGTTCCCCGCGCCTGCCGATCAGGGCGCCGCCGGCAGGGGCGAATGCAAGGCGCATGAAAGCGAAGATGGCCACGATGACAGCGGCCTCAGTGTTCCCCACACCGAAGGTTGTTGCGAATTGCGGCAATACCGGCGCAACAAGCCCGAAGCCAAGCGCGATCAGGAACGCCGCGGCCAGCATCACCTTAATGTCCCGGGGGAGTTTCTCCCGCTGGGGCCTCAGCCGGGCCAAAAACCTCGAAGTGGCGCCGCTTGAGCGGGGTGGTGCCGTCATGGTGCAGGAGTCCTTGCTGGAAAGGGAGCCGGGTGGCTGCGCGGGTGCGGAAACATAACCGTAACAAGGCGGATATGCACCATTTACTTCCTAGAGGTTGTTGTAACAGGCCCGCAATCTAAATCCTCCGCGGGCGAAACACGCCGCCCACACACTCATTACAGGACGCAAAAAGGCGTTGGCAGGCGGAGTATTCCGCAAGATTCGATGAGAGAGGACGTGCACCATGGAACTTACCGCAGGTCACGTTTGGGTCATGGTAGCGGCAGCTCTCGTGCTGTTCATGACACCCGGTCTGGCATTTTTCTACGGCGGCATGACCCGCGCCAAGGCAGCCCTGAACATGATGATGATGAGCTTCATCTCCATCGGCATGGTGGGCGTTGTCTGGGTCCTGTGGGGCGCCTCCATGAGCTCCGGGGAAGGGTTCATGGAAATTGTGGGCAACCCGTTCGCCACATTCGGCCTTGAAGGGATCACCACCCCTGACGGGCTGATCAAGGTGGGCTACGCAGCCACCTTCGCCATTATCACCGTGGCCCTGATCAGCGGCGCCATCGCCGACCGCGCCAAGTTCGGCGCCTGGTCCGTGTTCGTTCCCATCTGGGTCACGCTGGTGTACTGCCCGTTGGCCTACATGGTGTGGGGCGGCGGCCTCTTCGGCCCCGAAGGCGCCATCGGCAAGGCCCTCGGCCCGGCCATCGACTTCGCCGGCGGCACCGTGGTCCACATCAACGCAGGTGTGGCAGCACTGATCCTGGTCCTGATCATCGGCAACCGCAAGGGCTTCGGCAAGGACCCCAACCACCGCCCGCACAACATCCCGTTCGTCATGCTCGGCGCAGCCATCCTGTGGTTCGGCTGGTTCGGCTTCAACGGTGGCGCGGCCACCACTGCCGAACAGGGCGGCCTCATCTGGATCAACACCCTCGCAGCCCCGGCCGCGGCCATGCTCGGCTGGCTCGTCACCGAGCGCATCCGCGACGGACACCCCACCTCTCTCGGTGCCGCGTCCGGCGTCGTGGCCGGCCTCGTGGCCATCACCCCCGCCTGCGCCAACGTCAGCCCGGTCGGTGCCCTTGGCCTCGGCGTGGTCGCCGGTGTCGCCTCAGCCCTCGCCGTTGGACTCAAGTTCCGCTGGGGCTTCGATGACTCCCTGGACGTCGTCGGCGTCCACCTCGTCTCCGGCATCATCGGCACCGTGGCCCTGGGCTTCATCGCACTGCCCACCGACGGTGTTGGCGGCGGCCTCTTCTACGGCGGCGGACTCACCCAGCTGTGGGCGCAGCTCGCGGCAGCCGGCATCGCGATTGCCTACTCAGCGGTCCTGACGTCCATCATTGCGCTGGCCATCCACAAGACCATGGGCTTCCGGGTCTCGCAGGAACAGGAAACGGTGGGTGTGGACCTCAGCCTGCACGCCGAGACTGCCTACGAGTTCGGTCTCAGCGGCCACGGTGGAAGCTTCCAGCCGCTGCACGACATGATCACCGGCAAGGGCCAGGGCGAGACGGTCCAGGCAGCACCGGGTGCGCAAAAGGCACAGCCGGCAACAGGTAAGGAAAGCGTGGGGGCATGAAACTGATCACTGCAATCGTCAGGCCGGAAAAGCTCGAAGCCATCAGGGAGGGCCTGGAAGCCTACGGCGTGCAGGGCCTGACCGTCAGCGCGGCAAGCGGGTACGGCCGGCAGCGCGGGTACACCGAGGTCTACCGCGGAGCGGAATACAACGTGGACCTCCTGCCCAAGATCCGGGTGGAAGTCCTGGCCACGGACGAACAGGCCGACGACATCCTGGACGTGATCATTGCCAGTTCCAACACCGGCCGGGCCGGGGACGGCAAGGTCTGGACCATGGACGTCCATGAGGCAGTGCGCGTCCGGACCGGGGAACGCGGAGTGGCCGCCATCTAGGCGGGGCGGCACGGTCCCCTGCAGGGCAACAACTGAAGAGTGATACAGGACGGGCGGGAACCGAAAGGTTCCCGCCCGTCCTGTCTGCCGTGAAGGCTCAGTCCTTGTGCCGGTTGGTGGGCCACGACGCCGGGCCGGCCGATCCGGCGTCGTACTCCTCCAAGGGAACTTTGCCCTGTTCCCAGGCCTTGAGCACCGGCTCGACAATCCGCCAGCAGTCCTCGGCAGTGTCGCTCCGGACGGACAGCAGCGGGTCGCCGGTCAGGACACCTTCGAGCACTTCACCGTAGGGCAGGAGGTCGGAGGCGCTCAGTTCCGCTTCCAGGGTGACCCGGCCCAGGCTGAAGATGTTCCCGGGACCGTTGACGTCGACGTCGAACTCCAGCGTGTCCGGACCGAAACCGATCCGCAGCTGGTTGGGGGAGTCCACCCCGGTAAAGCCCTGCGGGAGGTGGGGCACCGGAAGGAAGGTGACCACCGCTTCCTTCCGCTTGTCGCCCAGGGCCTTGCCCGAGCGGAGGATGAAGGGGACTCCCCGCCAGCGCCAGTTGTCGATGTCCACCTGGATTTCGGCGAGGGTTTCCGTGCCCCGGGCGGGGTCCACCCCGTCCTCCTTGGCATAGTCCGGCACCTCCTTGCCTGCCACGGAACCCGCCGTGTAGCGGGCCCGCCGCGTTGAGTCGGTGAAGGGGGTCCTGACGCTGCTGGCGCGGAGGACGGCGGAGACCGCGTCCCGGAGGTCGCGCTCGCCGATGGTGGCAGGCGGTTCAATCGCCATGATGGCCATGACCTGCAGGAGGTGGCTCTGGATCATGTCGCGGAGCGCGCCGGCGCCGTCGTAGTAGCGGGCACGGCCTTCCAGCGCCAGGTCCTCGTCGAAGAAGATCTCCACCTTTTCCACGTGCTGCCGGTTCCACACGGGTTCAAGGAAGTTGTTGGCAAACCGCAGGCCCAGGATGTTCAGGACCGTGGCCTTGCCCAAAAAGTGGTCCACCCGGTGGATGTGGTCCTCCGGGACAAGGCGGCCCAGGGTCCGGTTCAGGGAACGGGCCGACTCCTCACTGGAGCCGAACGGCTTCTCCATCACCAGGCGGGTGCCTTCCGGAACCTCCGCCGGCTGGAGCGTCTCGCAGGCCAGCTGGCTGATCCTGGGCGGAAGGGCGAAGTAGACGGCCACCGGGCCGTGCAGCCCGGCGAGCAGGGCAGCAAGGGCACCCTTGGCCGTGACGTCCACCTGGTGGTAGGCCGTCTCCTTCTGCATGGCCTCCAGGGCGTCCTTCCCCGGCTGGTCGGCTATGCCGGCCGCCGCGGCAAAGGACGACTCCACCCGCTCCCGCCATTGTTCCGGTGTCCAGGGATCCGAACCCGCGCCCACCAGGCTGAGGCCCTCCGCCCGGCCTGCCGCAACAAGGCGGGCGAGGCCCGGCAGGAGGAGCCGGCCCGTGAGGTCGCCCGAGGCGCCGAGGATGAGCAGGGTCTTGACAGTTGTTTGGCTCGTCATTTTGCCAGCATGCCATCTACCGTGCCTGACTTGATACCCTAGATAGTCGAGTCCCGATCATCTCCTGAAAGAAGTTCACGGCGCGTGTTCAATTCACTCTCTGACCGGTTGACAGCAACCTTCAAGAATCTCCGCGGCAAGGGCCGCCTGACGGAGGCCGATGTTGATGCCACTGTCCGCGAGATCCGCCGTGCCCTTTTGGACGCCGACGTCGCCGTTCCGGTGGTCCGTGAATTCACGGGCCGCGTCCGCGAACGCGCACTCGGCGCCGAGGTTTCGGCTGCCCTGAACCCCAGCCAGCAGATCGTCAAGATCGTCAACGAGGAACTCGTGGAGATCCTCGGCGGCGAGACCCGGCGGATCCGGCTGGCAAAGAACGGCCCCACCGTCATCATGCTGGCCGGCCTCCAGGGTGCGGGCAAGACCACCCTGGCCGGCAAGCTGTCAAAGTGGCTGAAGGCCCAGGGCCACAGCCCCCTGCTGGTGGCGTGCGACCTCCAGCGCCCCAACGCCGTCACCCAGCTCCAGGTGGTGGGCCAGCGCGCCAACGTGCCGGTCTTCGCCCCGCACCCGGGAGCCACCTCCACGGAGCTGGACCAGCCCGCCGGTGACCCGGTCGCCGTCGCGCGCGCCGGTGTGGAGGAAGCACGCCAGAAGCTGCACGACGTCGTCATCGTGGACACCGCCGGCCGCCTTGGCGTGGACGCCGGCATGATGGAGCAGGCCCGCCAGATCCGCCGGGCCATCGTCCCCAACGAAGTCCTGTTCGTGATCGACTCCATGATCGGCCAGGACGCCGTCAACACCGCCCTGGCGTTCGACGAAGGCGTGAACTTCACCGGCATCGTGCTGTCCAAGCTCGACGGCGATGCCCGCGGTGGTGCCGCACTGTCCGTTGCGTCGGTCACCGGCAAGCCGGTCATGTTCGCTTCCACCGGTGAAGGCCTGGACGACTTCGAGCTGTTCCACCCAGACCGGATGGCCTCGCGCATCCTCGACATGGGCGACATCCTCACGCTCATCGAGCAGGCCGAAAAGGCCTGGGACAAAGACGAAGCTGCCCGCATGGCGAAGAAGTTCGCCGACCAGGAAGACTTCACCCTCGAAGACTTCCTGGCCCAGATGCAGCAGATCCGCAACATGGGCTCCATGAAGAAGATGCTCATGATGATGCCGGGCGCGCAGAACATCCGGCAGCAGCTCGAACAGTTCGACGAGCGGGAGATTGACCGCGTCGAGGCGATCGTCCGGTCCATGACCCCCCACGAGCGGCTGGCCCCCAAGATCATCAACGGCTCACGGCGCGCCCGCATCGCCCGTGGTTCCGGTGTCCACGTCTCCGAGGTCAATGGCCTGCTGGAGCGCTTCGCCCAGGCCCAGAAGATGATGAAGAAGATGGCGCAGGGCGGCATGCCGGGAATGCCCGGGATGCCCGGCCTGCCCGGAGCCGGCGGCGGTGCGCGCAAGAACGCCAAGAACGCGCCGAAAAAGAAGCCGAAGTCGGGAAACCCGGCCAAGGCTGCGCAGGAGCGCAAGGAGGCCGAGGCCCGCCGGGCCAACGCTGCCAAGGCACTGCCCACCGGCGCGGCCTTCGGCCAGCAGGGCGGCGACTTTGACCCGTCCCAGCTGAACCTTCCCAAGGGCTTCGACAAGTTCATGGGCAAGTAGCAGTTCCCCAACATCGGGAAGCGCCAGGTGCCGTTTTGACCGCTCAAGACGACACCTGGCGCTTTTTCGTTGGGATGCCGGCACCGTGGAATAGGGTTGGGATATGTTCAAGCAGAGGGTAGTGTTCGTGCACGGCGCCGGTACCTTTGGCGCCGCCGCATGGCCCCGCCAGCACGGCATGGGACTTGCCTATGATGCCTTGTTCCTCCGCAGGCACGGCTACGATTCCGCCGCGGAGCCGCTGGAATCCTCCTTCACGGAAGACACCGCGATCATCCTAAGGTCGCTTGCCGACGATGGCCGCGGGGCCGCCGGCGGACATGTGGTGGCGCACTCCCAGGGGGCGATCCCCGCCATGATGGCCGCGGTGGAACGTCCCGACCTGGTCTTTTCCCTGACCCTGGTGGAACCGGCCTGCCTGTCGCTGACGGCGGAACTGCCGGCCACGGCCGCGCATATCAGCCTGATGCAGCCGCTTTTCGACGTCCGCCACCAGCTCAGTGACGACGACTTCCAGCGCGAATTCGTCCGCCGCGTCTACGCCACCGACCTCCAGCAGCCGGCCACCATCGAGGAAAAACGCTCCGCCCGCAGGCTGCGCCTTCAGGCGCCGTCCTGGGATGCGCCGCTGCATATTGTTCCCGGTGTCCCCACGCTGGTCCTGACCGGTGGCTGGGAGCCGCTTTATGAGGAAATTGCCGGGTACCTCAGGGAGACCGGTGCCCTGCACCGCGTTGCCGCGGGAGGGCACCGGCCCCAGGACTCCCTGGACGGGGACCGGGCCATCCGCCAGTTCATCAGCGGGGTCAGCCGAAGCCAGCCCGCCCGGGCGTCCTAGCTGCCGGCAGCGACCGTCGGTTCCGGCAGGTACACCTTGCCGCCCTTGGCCAGGAACTCCTGGCTCTTCTCCCGCATGCCGGATGCCATGTCCGCCAGTGCCGCCTGCGAGTCTGCCGACCCGTATTCGTCACGGATGTCCTGGCTGATCCGCATGGAGCAGAACTTGGGGCCGCACATGGAACAGAAGTGCGCCGTCTTGGCCGGTTCAGCGGGAAGCGTCTCGTCGTGGAACGCCTCCGCGGTCACAGGATCCAGGGACAGGGCGAACTGGTCGCGCCAGCGGAATTCGAACCGTGCCTTGGACAGGGCGTCGTCCCGTTCGTGCGCCCCCGGGTGGCCCTTGGCCAGATCCGCCGCGTGCGCCGCGATCTTGTAGGTGATGACACCCGTCTTGACGTCGTCCTTGTTGGGCAGGCCCAGGTGTTCCTTTGGCGTGACGTAGCAGAGCATGGCGGTCCCGTACCTGGCAATCTCGGTGGCGCCGATTGCCGACGTGATGTGGTCGTAGCCGGGAGCGATGTCGGTGACCAGCGGGCCCAGGGTATAGAAGGGCGCACCCTTGCACAGCTCCTGCTGCCGTTCCACATTCTCACGGACCAGGTGGAAGGGAACGTGGCCGGGCCCCTCCACCATCACCTGGACATCGTACCCCCAGGCCCGCTGCGTCAGCTCGGCGAGCGTGTCCAGCTCCGCGAACTGCGCGGCGTCGTTGGCGTCCGCCGTGGAACCAGGGCGGAGGCCGTCACCCAGGGAGAAGGCGACGTCGTATTTGGCGAAGATTTCACACAGCTCGTCGAAGTGCGTGTACAGGAAGTTCTCCTGGTGGTGGGCCAGGCACCAGCCGGCCATGATGGAGCCGCCGCGCGAGACGATGCCGGTCACCCGGTTGGCCGTCAGCGGGACATAGCGGAGCAGCACGCCGGCGTGGATGGTCATGTAGTCCACACCCTGCTCGCACTGTTCGATCACGGTGTCGCGGAAGATCTCCCACGTGAGGGCGTTGGCCTCGCCGTTGACCTTTTCCAGCGCCTGGTAGATCGGCACCGTCCCGATCGGCACGGGGGAGTTGCGGATGATCCACTCCCGCGTGGTGTGGATGTCGTCGCCGGTGGAGAGGTCCATGACGGTGTCGGCACCCCACTGGGTGGCCCACTGCAGCTTGTCCACCTCCTCCGCGATGGAACTCGTCACCGCGGAGTTGCCAATGTTCGCGTTGATCTTCACCAGGAAAGCCTTGCCAATGATCATCGGCTCGGATTCCGGATGGTTGATGTTGTTCGGGATGATGGCCCTGCCGGCAGCAACCTCGCTGCGGACCAGCTCAACGTCGCAGTTTTCGCGCAGCGCCACGAAGCGCATTTCCTGCGTCACGATTCCCTGCCGGGCATAGTGCATCTGCGTCACCGTCCGGCCGTCGACGGCGCGGCGTGGCACCGGCTGTGCGCCCTTCCACTCCGCGGAGGCAGCACCGCGGCGCACGGCCGAGCGGCCGTCGTCGAGCAGGTTGCGCTCCCGGCCGCCGTAGGGTTCGGTGTCCCCGCGCGCGGCGATCCACTCTGCGCGGAAGGGCTGCAGCCCGCGGACGGGGTCGCTGCCGGGTCCGGCAGTCCGGTAGGTCCGGAAGGGTGCGTTCGGCTGGCCGTTGGGTGATGGTTCAAGGGAAATTTCCGTCACCGGTACCCGGATCCCGGACGCCTCATCCGCAAGGTAGGCGAGGGAATGGGACTTCAGGGACTGGGTTACCTGCGGAACTGATGTGTCGCCGGGCTCCCCGGCGGACGGCAGCAGGGCAGGGTTCAACTGCGTGTTTTGCGTACTCAAGGGAATACTCACTTCCTTCGCCGGCATTACCCGGACAGGTTCAACGGTCGCAGGCTGCGTCAGCCCGATCTCAGCCCCTGCAAGGGCACCCGTGTGGTCAGGAACGAAGCTACCACAGGCCCCTGAACCAGGCTTGTCATAATTGCGGTGCTAGCCTGACCGGGCATCGAAAGGAGCCCCATGGCAGACATCATCCACTTCCGTGGACCCGTCCTGACCGCGCCGGACCGGGTGCGGCATGGACTTTGGTCGGTGGACGGAAGGCTCACGTTCAACAAGCCGGACACTCCTCCCGGCCGGGTACTCGACGGCTGGGTCCTGCCGGGCTTCGTGGACGCCCACTGCCACATCGGCCTGGGCCCTGCGGGCCCCGTGGAGCCCGCAGCCGCCAGGGACCAGGCGCAGGCGGACCTCAACGCCGGAACCCTCCTGGTCCGGGATGCCGGCTCGCCGGCGGATACCCGCTGGATGCAGGGTGGCAGGGACTTCCCGGTGTTGATCCGTGCCGGGCGCCATATCGCCCGGACGCGCCGTTACCTGCGCGGCTTCGCTGAGGAAGTTGAACCGGACGGCCTCGTGGAGGCCGTCCGCAAGCAGGCGCGCGACGGCGACGGCTGGGTCAAGCTGGTGGGTGACTGGATTGACCGCAGCGCCGGTGACCTGGCGCCGTCGTTTCCCGCCGCCGTCGTCCGCGATGCCGTCCAGGCGGCGCACGACGAAGGCGCCAGGGTGACGGCGCACTGCTTCGCCGAAGACACCCTGGACCAGGTGCTGGACGCCGGTATCGACTGCGTCGAGCACGCCACCGGGCTCCTGTCCCGCCACCTGCCCCGGTTCGTGGAGCAGGGCGTACCGATCGTGCCCACGCTCATCAATATCGCCACCTTCCCCGACATTGCGGCCCAGGCGGACGCGAAATTCCCGCGCTATGCAGCCCACATGCGCGCCTTATGGGAACGCAGGCTCGAGCGGGTGGCGGAAGCCCACGCAGCGGGTGTGCGCATCTTTGCCGGCACCGATGCCGGCAGCGTGATCCGGCACGGCAGGATCACCGACGAAATCCTCGCCCTGCACGCCGCCGGCCTCCCCATGGACGCGGCCCTCGACTCCGCCTGCTGGGCAGCACGCAGCTGGCTGGGAGCGGATGGAGTGGAAGAGGGGGCCCGCGCCGACGTCGTCGTATGCCGGGAAGATCCGCGGGCTGTACCGAAGGCCATTACGGCGCTGGAGCACGTGGTGCTGGGCGGGCGGATCATTCGCTGACAAACGGTTCACGGGGGCTTGGAATAAATTGAAGCTTCAAGTAATTTTAATAGGTGACAGGCCGCCAATGGGACGGCCGCCAATGCAAGGAGCCTTCAATGACCGCATCAGCCAGCAGCCAGGATCTTCTTCCTGCCGACCTCGCCATGGGCACCGTGATGCTCAAAGTGGGCGACATGAAGGTCATGACCGACTACTACCAGCGTGCGCTGGGCCTTGAGGTGGTGGCGGAGCAGGACGGCGGGCTCTACCTTGGCCGCCTGGGCCGGCCGTTGGTCCACCTTGCGCCGGCTCCCGGACTGCACCTTCCCGGCAGGGGAGAGGCGGGCCTGTTCCACACCGCGCTGCTCTTCGAGGACCAGGCCTCCCTGGCCGCGACCGTCGCCACTGCTGCCCAGTACGAGCCGCGGGCCTTCACGGGCAGTGCCGACCACCTGGTCAGCGAAGCCTTCTACTTCACCGACCCCGAGGGCAACGGCATCGAGCTGTACTGGGACCGCCCCCGCAGCAACTGGTCCTGGAACGGGACCGACGTGGTCATGGACAGCCTGGCGCTCCCGCCGCAGCGCTACCTTGAGCAGTACCTCACCGAGGAGTCCCTGGAAGGCCAGCGGCAGACGGCGGCCGGCGTAGGCCACGTCCACCTCCAGGTTGGCGATGTGCAGACCGCCCGCGACTTCTATGTGGGAACGCTCGGTTTCGAAAAGACCGCGGGTTGGCACGGGCAGGCACTGTTCGTCTCCGCAGGCCGCTACCACCACCACATGGCCATGAACGTCTGGAACAGCCGCGGCGCAGGTCCGCGCAAGGACACCCTTGGGCTGGGTGAGGTGCTCATCGAGGTTCCGTCAGGGGACGACGTCGGGGCGCTGACCGACCGCCTGAAGGTTGCCGGGGTGCCCGCCCACCACACCGGTTCGGAACTCAGGTTCGAGGACCCGTGGCGGAACCGGATCCGCGTGGCCGTCCGCTGATTAATCCCGCCCCGGGCCACGCTGCGCGGGCGGACCGCGGGTGTGCGCCGGCCGCCCCGCAGCTACTAGGCTGATCCCGTACGGCCGGGCGGCAGGCAGCGCCCGGCGCGCAGCTCCGCCAACGGAAGAAGGGCACCAGCCATGGGCTTCACCGAGATCTTTGTCGCCACCCATGACGCCGCGCTGAAACGCGCCGGCCTCCTTGATGAAGGACGCGGCTCCGCGGACGGCGCTGCTGCCGGCCAGGCCGTGCGGATCCAGGGCATCAGCGACTTCGAGGTGGAGCAGCTCGGCGATCTTGCCGGGACGGCCGTCCACGCGGGCGGGGCCGATTATGAGCTGACCATGGTCGATGTCGCCAGCGACTCGCTCCTTGCCGTTCCGCCGGCAATGGTCCGGGCCCTGGCCGACCTGCTCACCTATGAAACCGAGGGTGAAGGCAACGTCCTTGACGACGTGGCGGAGCAATGGGCCGCCCAGGAGGACATGCCGTTTGATGCCGCCCAGGCGCGGACGTACGTGCAGCAGCTGGCGGAACTTGCTGCCGGAATCGACGATTCCGAACGGACCGGGCTGTACGTCTGGTCCGCCTGACCCTTCCCGGCCCGTTTTCGGAACTGCCCTGCGGGCCGCAGGCAGTCTTCGGGCTGCCTGCGGCGCCACGGGCGGCAGCGCCAAGTCGAAATAACAGCGCTCATCTGGCACAATAAACAGGTACTCGATCTGCGTGGCCCCTCTCTCCGCGTCCGGATCTTGTCCTTCGAGCCCGCAAGTATGGCCCGCCCCACGGGTGCAGAACGCCGGGTTCACCCCTTTTCTGAAACAGGAGTGACCACAAAAGTGGCCGTAAAGATTCGCCTTAAGCGCTTCGGCAAGATGCGCGCCCCGTACTACCGCATCGTCGTCGCGGACTCACGCACCAAGCGTGACGGCCGCGCCATCGAGGAAATCGGCAAGTACCACCCCACCGAAGAGCCCTCGTTCATCGAGGTCAACTCCGAGCGTGCACAGTACTGGCTGTCCGTCGGCGCCCAGCCGTCCGAGCAGGTTGCCGCGATCCTGAAGATCACCGGTGACTGGCAGAAGTTCAAGGGCCTGCCGGGCCAGGAAGGCACCCTCAAGACCAAGGTCGAGAAGGAAGCTTTCGTTGCCCCGGAAAAGGGCTCGGTCATCATCCCGGAAGCCATCACCAAGAAGGCTTCCAAGTCTGACGCTGCCGAGGCCCCGGCCGACGCCGAAGCTGAGACCACCGAGGCTGAGTAGATTGCTGGCAGAAGCGCTCGAGCACCTGGTCCGCGGAATCGTTGATTCCCCGGACGACGTCAAGGTCAGTTCCAAGAGCAACCGCCGCGGGGACACCCTCGAGGTGCGCGTTCACCAGGACGACCTCGGACGGGTGATTGGCCGCCAGGGCCGCACCGCGCGCGCTTTGCGCACCGTGGTGGCTGCACTGGCCGGCGGCGAACCGGTACGGGTCGACGTCGTCGACACCGACCGTCGCCGCTGAGCGCTCGGCAATACCAGTTTTTGCTCCGGCCCCTCCACCACCAGGTGGAGGGGCCGGAGTTCTTTCACAACAAAGTGCTTTCAGTAGAAACACCACAACGCGGAACAGAGGAACAGATGCAGCTTCAGGTGGCACGGATTGGCAAGCCGCACGGCATTCGCGGGGAAGTCACCGTCCAGGTGTTGACCGACGCCCCGGAGGACAGGTTTGTCCCCGGAACGGAGTTCGTGGTCGAGCCTGCCGCGGCCGGTCCCCTGACCGTGAGCAGTGCGCGCTGGAACAAGGACATCCTGCTGCTCGGTTTTGAGGAAGTGGCGGACCGGAACCGTGCCGAAACCCTCCGCGGAGCCAAGCTCTTCATCGAAACCGAAGAGCTGGACGAGGACGACGATGAGGGCTGGTACGAGCACGAACTGGTCGGCCTGGAAGCACGGGTCGGGTCCCAGGTGGTGGGCAAGGTGACAGCCCTGAACACCATGCCGGTCCAGGACCTGCTGGTGGTCACCACCCCGGGCGGCGACGAAATCCTCATCCCGTTCGTGGAGCAGATCGTCCCTGAGGTGAACATCGAGGAAGGCTTCATCCTCCTCACCCCGCCGGACGGCCTCTTCGACGTCAACTCGGACGAAGCCGCCGCCCCGGAAGCCGAAGGCAACGCCTAGATGCGGATCGACGTCGTCAGTATCTTCCCCGAATACCTTGCCCCGCTCGAACTCTCACTGATCGGCAAGGCCCGCCAGGACGGCATCCTGGACCTGCACGTCCACGACCTGCGCAGCTTCACCACGGACAAGCACCGTTCCGTCGACGACACCCCGTACGGCGGCGGCGCCGGCATGGTCATGAAGCCCGAGCCCTGGGCTCAGGCACTCGCGGCAGTGGCCGACGGGCGCCCGGACCCGGACCGCAAGCCCGTGCTGATCGTCCCCTCGCCCGCCGGGGAGCGGTTCACCCAGGCCCTTGCCTACGAACTGGCTGAGGAACAGCACCTCGCGTTTGCGTGCGGACGGTACGAGGGCATCGATGAGCGGGTCATGGAATGGGCGCAGGAGCACTTCACTGTCCGCCCGGTGAGCCTGGGCGACTACGTCCTCAACGGCGGGGAAGTGGCCGTCCTGGCCATGGTGGAGGCCATTGGCCGCCTGCTGCCCGGGGTGGTGGGAAATCCCGAGTCGCTGGTGGAGGAATCCCACTCTGACGGGCTCCTGGAGTACCCGGTCTACACCAAGCCCTCCGTCTGGCGGGACCGCGAAGTGCCCCCGGTGCTCCTCAGCGGCAACCACGGCCGGATCGCCCAGTGGCGCCGCCACGAACAGTACCGCCGCACCGCGGAGCGCCGTCCGGACCTGCTGGAAGGGTTCGACGCCGGCAGCCTCCCGCGCGCCGACCGCACCGAACTGCACAACCTTGGTTACGACGTCGTGGACGGCAGGCTTGCCCGCCGGCCCGGGATGGCAGCTGAACACCAGGACTAGCGCCGCCGGAATTGGCGTAACCCTGCCGTTGTGGCAAAATTAACCCTTGTGTCTGCTGGGTCCGCACCTGCCACAGGGGGTTGCGCGGCCAACAGCCGGACAACCGGCCCCATCAACCCTTGAAGCGGCCGGAGACTTTACTTCGGCGGCGAGACCCGGCCTGCATTCCAGCAGCCCGACTTGCCTGCCGTGACCCAAAGTGAATGACCTGTGGCGTTCACCAGGAGTGCAATTATGCATATTCTCGATTCCGTCGATGCAGCCTCGCTGCGCAACGATGTTCCCGAATTCCGCGCGGGTGACACCCTCAAGGTGCACGTGAACATCATCGAAGGCAAGAACACCCGTGTCCAGGTCTTCCAGGGCTTCGTCCTGGGCCGCCAGGGCGATGGCGTGCGCGAAACCTTCACCGTCCGCAAGGTTTCCTTCGGTGTCGGCGTGGAGCGTACCTTCCCGGTGCACTCCCCGATCATCGAAAAGATCGAGGTTGTCACCAAGGGTGACGTCCGCCGCGCCAAGCTTTACTACATGCGTGCGCTGCGTGGCAAGGCCGCCAAGATCAAGGAAAAGCGCGACTTCAGCTCCGCCAAGTAAGTCCTTACCGGACTTACCGCCAGGCAGGAGCGCGGCCGTACCCGGCAAGCGCCGGAGCAATGCACCAGCGCCAGGATACGGACCATGCACCAGACAAAACGCCAGCCCCGCAAAATGGGCTGGCGTTTTGTTTTTCTGGCGCTGCTCCTTGCGGTCGCCATCAGCGGGTTGGTGAGGTCTTTGTGGCTGGATGTCTACTTCATTCCGTCCGAGTCCATGGAGCCGCTCCTGGAAGGCGGGGACCGGATCCTGGTTTCGCGCACTGATTTCCAGTCCGACCCCATCCGGCACGGGGACGTTGTGGTCTTCGACGGGCGTGGCAGCTTTGCGCCCCTGAACAGCGGAAAGGGCCCGCTGGTGGATGCCGCAGCCTCCGCCATGCAATGGCTCGGGCTGACCGGCAGCGACACCACCTACGTCAAGCGGGTGATCGGCCTCCCCGGTGACACGGTGGTCTGCTGCGACGCCGGCGGAAAGGTCACCGTGAACGGGGCTGCCCTGGATGAGCCCTACATCTTCCCGGGGGATGCGCCAAGTACGCAGAAGTTCAACACCGTGGTTCCCGAAGGCAGGCTATGGCTGATGGGGGACCACCGTTCGGTGTCCGCCGATTCACGGAGCCTGCTCGGCGCCCCCGGCGGCGGACTCGTCCCGCTGGACCGGGTCATCGGCAGGCCGGTCCAGATCCTCTGGCCGCTTGATAGATTTGCCCCAGTAGCACGGCCGCCCGCACCGGGGCCGACAACACAGAACGGACGGTAAATGCCCGAGAACCACGCGCGGAAACCTGAGCCCCGCCACGACGGCGCTTCAGAAGTACCGGCCGTTCCAGTTTCTTCCACGCCCGCTGAGGGTCCGGAGGCGTCAGAACCCGTCCACCGGCGGGACCGGCAGGGGTCCAAAGCTGCCGGGAAGTCAGCCGGCAATCCCTTGCTGGGATGGTTGAAGGAAATTGCCACCGTGGTGGTCATCGCGGTGGTGTTGTCCTTCCTCATCAAGACCTTCCTGTTCCGGGCCTTCTTCATCCCCTCCGAGTCCATGGTGAACACCCTGGACGTGGATGACCGGATCTTCGTCAACCTCCTGGTCCCCGAGCCCTTTGCCCTCAGCCGCGGGGACGTTGTGGTGTTCCGTGACACCAAGGGCTGGCTCGGTCCCGCCCCGGCCAAGGCACAGGGCCCGTTCACCTGGGTCCAGGACGGCCTGACCTTCGTAGGCCTCCTGCCGGACAATTCAGAGCAGCACCTGGTCAAGCGGGTCATCGGACTGCCGGGCGACCACGTGGTCTGCTGTGACGCGGGCGGTAAACTGACCATTAACGGGACCTCCGTCGACGAGACCTACATCAATCCCGCCGAAGTCCCGCAGGTCCGCAACTTTGACGTCACCGTCCCGGAGGGCAAGGTGTGGGTGATGGGTGATAACCGGAACCACTCTGCGGACTCCCGCGCGCACATGGAGACCGACGGCGGATTCGTCGACCTCAAGGACCTCGAGGGCAAGGCCGCAATCATCGCGTGGCCGCTGAACAGGATCAAGACGCTGGACAACTACCCGGACGTGTTCAAGAACGTGCCGGCGGCCCGCTGACCATGTCTTCCGCAGTACAGGCCTCCCCGGCCGCCACGTCCCGTCCCGCCACCAAGCCCGCGCCCCGCGGAGCCAAGGCGCCGACGCTGCGGCACGAGCGAACCTTCAAGGCACAGGGGATACGGTTCCTGGCAGGCGTTGACGAGGTTGGCCGCGGTGCCCTCGCGGGCCCTGTCAGCGTGGGAATCGCCGTGGTGGACCTGGAGCGCCAAAAACCGCTTGCCGGCGTGCGGGACAGCAAACTCCTGAGCCCGGCTGAACGGGAACGGCTGGATCCGCTGGTGCGGCGCTGGAGCGTCGCATCCGCGGTGGGGCACGCCACCGCCGGCGAGATCGATTCGCTCGGCATCATCGCGGCCCTGCGGCTGGCCGGAACCCGGGCCTGGGGGAGCATCCTCGGTTCAGGCATTGTCCCGGACGCGGTCCTGCTGGATGGAAGCCACAACTGGCTTTCCCCGGCGGAGCAGCTGTCCCTGTTCGACCAGCCCGTCCTGGAGGCCGCGTGCGAGGCCCCGGTCCACACCAAGGTCAAGGCCGACATGCAGTGCCTCAGTGTGGCCGCCGCAAGCGTCATCGCCAAGGTGGAGCGGGACCGGATGATGCGCGAACTGCACACCGAGTACCCGGACTATGGCTGGGACATCAACAAGGGTTATGCCACGGCAGCCCATCGGAACGTGCTTCGCGCAGCGGGACCCACCCCCTACCACCGGGTCAGCTGGCGGCTCCTCGGCGGGGAACTGCAGGCCGCGGAGGTCCCCGACGGGGACGGGCCGTACGAAGACTGACTCCCGCCGCCCGGCGCCAGCCGTGCCGGACATGGTGCAAGATGGATGCATGAGTGCTGAGGATCTTGAGAACTATGAAACCGACATGGAGCTTCAGCTCTATCGTGAATACCGCGACGTGGTCGGTCTGTTCAGCTACGTTGTCGAGACCGAGCGGCGCTTCTACCTGGCCAACCACGTTGACCTCCAGGCCCGCAGCGCTGACGGCGAGGTCTACTTCGACCTGACCCTGCAGGACGCCTGGGTCTGGGACGTCTACCGTTCAGCCCGCTTCGTCAAGAGCGTCAGGGTCCTGACGTTCAAGGACGTCAACGTCGAGGAACTGCCCCGCAACGAGGACCTGGCGTTGCCCAAGGACGTGGACCTGGGGAACTAGACACCCCGGAATTCCCGACTTTCCCTCCACACCGGCCCCTGTCCACATAGGACAGGGGCCTTCTGTTCTCCGCTTGCCTCCGCCGCCAGGCTGGTTGCGGAGGTAGAAATGAAATCGAAAGACCTGTTGGGCAGGCACGGCGAAGACCTCGCCGTGGGGTACCTTGAATCGCTGGGCATGCTGGTGGTGGAGCGCAACTGGAGGTGCGCCGGGGGCGAGATCGACATCGTTGCCCTGGACGGTGACGCGCTGGTCATCGCTGAAGTCAAAACCCGCCGCTCCCTGGATTACGGCCACCCGTTTGAGGCGGTGGGTCCGGAAAAACTGGCGCGGCTGCACCGGCTTGGCGCCGCGTGGTGCCGCGACCGCGAGCTGCGGATGCCGCTGCGGCGTGTGGACGTTGTGGCGGTGCTGGACGACGGCGGCGGGGAACCCCTGGTGGAACACCTCAAGGGGGTGGGGTGATGGCGCTGGGCCGGACCTATTCCGTCGCCCTCGTAGGGCTCAATGGCTACATGGTTGAGGTGGAAGCGGACATCGGCCAGACGCTGCCCGCTTTCGTCCTCCTGGGATTGCCGGATGCCTCCCTCAACGAGGCCAAGGAGCGCATCCGCTCAGCCGCCAAGAACTCCGGGATCCCGCTCAGCCGCCGGAAGATCACCGCCAACCTCATTCCCGCCTCACTTCCCAAGCGCGGTTCCGGCTTCGACCTTGCCGTCACCATGGCCGTACTCCGGGCCGCGAACGACATCAAGCCCACGGGGCGCAGTGTCTTCATCGCGGAACTGGGGCTCGATGGCAGGCTCCGCCCCGTGCGCGGAATCCTGCCGGCCGTCATGGCGTCGGTGCAGGCCGGCTATCCCGAAGTCGTGGTGGCGCAGGCCAATCTCGCCGAGGCCTCCCTTGTCCCGGGTGCCGTGGTGCGTGGATACCGCACGCTTGCCCGGCTCGCCCTCGACTTCGGGGCAGATCCGCAGGAACTTGCCCTGGACTTCGAACCCGATGACGCGGATGGGGGCGGCGACGGGCCCGCCCTTCCCGGCCCGTCTCCCGACATGGCAGATGTCTCCGGCCAGGGCGACGCCCGCAAAGCCCTGGAGGTGGCCGCCGCGGGTGCCCACCATCTGCTGCTCACCGGGCCGCCGGGCGCCGGCAAGACGATGCTGGCGGAGCGGCTGCCCGGTCTTTTACCCGACCTTGGCGACCATGAGTCCATGGAGGTCACGGCCATCCATTCGCTGTGCGGCCTCCCGTCGTCCACCGTGCAGCTCCTGCGCCGGCCGCCCTTCGAGAACCCGCACCACTCCGCCACCGCTGCAGCCATCATCGGCGGCGGGTCGGGCCTGCCCAGGCCTGGAGCGGCATCCCGTGCGCACCGGGGCGTGCTCTTCCTGGACGAGGCGCCGGAATACGAGCGGCGCGTCCTGGACGCGCTGCGGCAGCCCCTGGAGAGCGGGGAACTGGTGATTCACCGATCCGCCGGGACTGCGGCGTACCCGGCCCGGTTCCAGCTGGTGCTTGCAGCTAATCCCTGCCCGTGCGGCAAGGCCTCCGGCAAAGGGCTGGACTGCACCTGCACTCCCGTGATGCGCCGCCGCTACCTTGCCAGAATGTCCGGGCCCCTGCTGGACCGAGTGGACATCCAGCTCCAGGTGGAGCGGGTTTCCCTGGCTGACTTCGGCCAGGCAGGGGCCGAGGAGGACACCGCTTCCGTGGCGGACCGGGTGCGGGGTGCCCGTGCGCGGCAGGCGGATCGCCTGCGATGCTTCGGGCTTGAGACGAACTCCCAGGTACCGGGGCGAATCCTCCGCGGTGACCTGCGGCTCGCGCCGGCAGCAACCCGGATCCTGGACCAGTCCCTTGAGCGCGGCATCCTGACCGCCCGCGGGTACGACCGCGTCCTTCGGCTCGCCTGGACCCTGGCGGACCTGGGTCGCCGGGATACGCCGGACACCAACGACATCGGACAGGCACTGGGCCTGCGGCAGGCTACGGCGGCCGCGGCATGACAAGCCTCCAGGAACGGAACGAACCAAAGGAACTGCGGGTGGACAAGGAACGGGTCGTGGAAAAGACGCGAAGCATTGATAAGGAACGGCTGGCCCGGGCCGCCCTCTCACGGCTGATGGAACCCCAGGACGCGGCGGGCCTTGCCCTCGTTCGGACTGCGGGGGCAACAGACGCCCTGCTCATCGCTACCGGACAGGTGTCGGCCGGCCCTGGCCTTGAGCGGGAAATCACCGCATTGCTGGCGGACACCGCGGCGGCCGGCAGTTGGGCCGGCCTTGCCGCAGCGTTGAAGCGGTGGCAGCCACGGATCCCTGACCTCGCACCCGAACGTGACCTTGCCACCATGGCCCGGCTGGGCGGCCGCATCATCATCCCGGGCGACGAACTATGGCCGGCCCAGGTCGCAGACCTGGGCATCCAGGAGCCCATCTGCCTCTGGTGGCGGGGAGAGGAACAGCCATTGCCCGCACTGGATAAATCCATCGCCCTGGTGGGGTCCCGGGACAGCACGAGCTACGGAGCGGCGGTCACAGGCGACCTGGCCTACTCGCTGGCGCAGCGGGGCTTCACGGTCGTTTCGGGAGGAGCCTACGGCATCGACGCCCATGCGCACCGGGCAGCCCTCGCCGGCAGCTCCACGGCGGTACCAACGGTCGCCGTCATGGCCGGGGGAGTGGACAGGTTCTATCCGTCCGGCAATGAGGACCTGCTGCGCGCCGTGGCCAACCAGGGAGCCGTCCTGGCCGAGGTGCCACCGGGATCGGCCCCCACCCGCTACCGGTTCCTGCAGCGGAACAGGCTGATTGCCGCCCTCTCCGCGGTGACGGTGGTGGTCGAGGCCCGCTGGCGTTCGGGAGCTCTTAATACGGCCCACCACGCCGAGACCCTGGGCCGTGCGGTTGGTGCCGTTCCCGGATCAGTCCACAGCGCCAACTCCGCCGGCTGCCACCGTCTTCTGCGGGACGGAGGGGCGGTCTGCGTCACCGATGCGGCGGAGGTGGCTGAACTTGCCTCGCCCAGCGGAACTGCCCTGCCAGGGCAACGGACTACGGAAGCGGCAGTCCAGGACGGCCTGACCCTGGAGGACTTGATCCTGCTGGACGCACTGCCGCTTCGCTCCACCACATCCGTGGAAAAGCTCTCCGCCGTGGCCGGCCTGGGACAGGACTCGGTGCGGGCCGGACTTGGCAGGCTGGGGCTGCTGGGCCTGGCCGTGTCGGAGCGGGGAGGCTGGAAACACGGCAAAGGATAGCCGTGTCCGCGCACGGTGCAGGGCCCGCAACTGGGAAAGTAGAGGAGTGGAACATGAAGAACTGCCCGGGGCACTCGGCAAGGCACTGGACGCGTTCGCCGGCTACCTGTCGGGGGAGCGTGCGGTGTCAGACCACACCAGGCGCGCCTACCTGGGCGACCTGCACAGCCTCCTGGTCCATGCGGCATCGGAAGGCGTGGCAGAACTGAAGGACCTTGAACTGGGAACGTTCCGCCGGTGGCTCGGAAGCCAAAGCTCTGCGGGCGCCTCGCGGGCGACCCTTGCCCGCCGGTCCGCCACGGCGCGGGTCTTTACAGCCTGGGCACTCCGGGAAGAGCTCATCGACACAGATCCCGCCCTTCGCCTGAAGGCACCCAAACGGGAAGGATCCCTGCCGGGGGTGCTTCAGGCGCCGCAGCTCACGCGCCTGCTGGATGGTCTGGAGGCCTCCGCCACGGACGGTGAGCCACTGGCTGTCAGAAACCGCGCCCTGGTGGAACTCCTGTACGCCACGGGCATCCGGGTGGGCGAACTGGCCGGGCTCGATGTCGACGATCTTGACCCTGACCGGCGCACGCTCCGCGTGATCGGCAAGGGCAACAAGGAACGCACAGTTCCCTTCGGCGTTCCCGCTGCCGTGGCGGTCGACGACTGGCTTCGGCGGGGGCGTCCGGCGCTGGCGAAAGGCAACAGCGGGCCTGCCCTTTTTCTTGGAGCCCGCGGCGGCCGCATCGATCAACGGCAGGTCCGTGCCCTGGTCAACACGCTGTTCGCGGCATTGGGCGACACCTCGGCGTCCGGGCCCCACGCGCTGCGGCACTCGGCCGCCACGCATCTGCTTGATGGGGGCGCGGACCTGCGCGCGGTGCAGGAGATCCTGGGCCACAGCAGCCTGGCGACCACCCAGATTTACACCCACGTCTCGGTTGACCGCCTTCGGAAGAGCTATCAGCAGGCGCATCCAAGGGCCTGACCCGGTGTGGCTAATCGCACTGGCGTAATTCTGCGGGGTACGGCACAATAAGAGTCACGTCCGGCAACTTTCAAGTGTCGCTTGAAGCTCCCTGAGCTTTGTGCGGCGCGGCAAGTCCGGACTCAGCTTTATGTGATACATCTGAATACGCGCAGGGAACCACCGCCGCAGAGCAGGGCACGGCAGTTCCATCCAGGCAGAGGTCGTTGGGGAAGACGTACCTATAGCTATGGAGGATGGAATGTCTGTTGCAATGACCCGCGGTGTGCTGTTCGTTCACTCGGCCCCGACGGCGCTGTGCCCCCACGTTGAGTGGGCGGTTGGCGCTGTGGTGGACAAGCGGACGGACCTTGAGTGGACCCCGCAGCCTGCCGCGCCCGGCATGTTCCGGGCCGAGTTGTCCTGGACCGGTACCCCCGGCACGGGAGCCAAACTGGCGTCCTGCCTCCGCGGCTGGGCGCATCTTCGGTATGAAGTGACGGAGGAGCCGAGCCAGGGCGTGGACGGCGGCCGCTGGTCGCACACTCCCGAACTGGGGATTTTCCATGCCGTGACGGACGTCCACGGCAACATCATGGTGTCCGAGGACCGGATCCGTTACGCCTATGAGTCCGGCGCCGGTGACCCGGCTGCGGTGTACCACGAACTCTCGCTGGCCCTCGGGGAAGCCTGGGACGAGGAACTCGAACCGTTCCGCCACGCTGCCGAAGGCGCCCCGGTGCGCTGGCTCCACCAGGTGGGCTGACCGCCGTCGTCCGTCCCCCGGTGACCTTGGGTACTGCAACACTTCCATAGCAAAAAAGGGAGGCCCCGCCAGTTGGCGGGGCCTCCCTTGCGTTTCCGGGGCGCTTCCCCGGCAATGCCTAGACGCTGCGGATTGCCACGACGGCGTTGTGGCCGCCGAACCCGAACGAGTTGCTCAGCGCCACGATATTGCCGGCAGGCAGGTCGCGGGCGGAGGTGACAACGTCGAGCGGGATCTCCGGATCCTGGTTCTCAAGGTTGATGGTGACCGGTGCCTTGCGCTCATGGACGGCCAGCACGGTGAGGACAGCCTCCACCGCGCCGGACGCGCCCAGGAGGTGGCCCATCTGCGACTTGGTGGCGGAAACGGCCACGTTGTCCACGTGGTTGCCCAAGGCGGCACGCAGGGCCGTGTACTCCGGCTTGTCACCAACAGGAGTGGAGGTTGCGTGGGCGTTGACGTGAACCACGTCTTCAGCCTGGATGCGGCCATCAAACATGGCAGCCTTGAGTGCACGGGTGGCACCCAGACCTTCGGGGTCCGGTGCGGTGATGTGGTAGGCGTCGGCGGTGACGGACGTGCCGGCAAGTTCGGCGTAAATGCGGGCGCCGCGCGCCAGGGCGTGCTCCTCGGCTTCGAGGACAAGGGCGCCGGCACCTTCGCCCATGACAAAGCCGTCACGTGCGGTGTCGTACGGGCGGGAGGCGCGCTGGGGATCGTCGTTCCGGCGGGAGAGTGCCTGCATGGAGGCGAAGGCCGCCAGCGGCATGGGGTGGATGGCGGCTTCTGCTCCACCGCACATCACCACGTCTGCCTTGCCCGAGCGGATGAGTTCCAGGCCCAGGTGCATGGCCTCCGTCCCGGAAGCGCAAGCGGAGACGGGGGTGTGGGCGCCGGCGCGGGCGCCGAGGTCCAGGCTGACGGCTGCGGCAACGCCGTTGGGCATCAGCATGGGGACGGTCATGGGCAGGACCCGGCGGGGGCCCTTTTCCTTCAGGGTGTCCCAGGCGTCCAGGAGGGTCCAGACGCCACCAATGCCGGTGGCGAAGGCGACTGCCAGCCGGTCCTGGTCGATTTCCGTGATGCCGGAATCGGCCCAGGCTTCCCGGGCAGCGATGACGCCGAACTGGGTGGAGGGGTCCATCCGCTTTGCTTCAACACGGCTGAGCACGTCCAGTGCCGGGGTGCTGCAGCGGGCGGCGAAGTGGACGGGGAGCTCGTACTTGGCTACCCAGTCGTCCTCGAGGGTGCGGGCACCGGAGACCCCTTTAAGGGCGTTGTTCCACATCGTGGGTACATCGCCGCCGATGGGCGTGGTGGCACCCAGACCGGTAATGACTACTTTGCGCGTCATGGGATCACTCTTTCGTCGGTGGGGAGTCCGTCTGCGCCTGTCGCAGGGTCCCGCACATGTTGATGATCGGCCAGTCCCGGTCGGGGTTCTGCCCGGATAAATGCGGCGGGCTGCCGGTCCGGTCAGTCCGGACCGGCAGCCCTGCCAAGCCGTGAGACGGCGGAAAGCCTGTTATTAGGCCTGTGCTCCGGCGATGAAGCTGACGGCGTCGCCAACGGTCTTGAGGTTCTTGACCTCTTCGTCGGGGATGCGCACGCCGAACTTCTCTTCAGCGTTGACCACGATGGTCATCATGGAGATGGAGTCGATGTCCAGGTCCTCGGTGAAGGACTTGTCCAGCTCGACGGCCTCCGGGGCCAGGCCGGTTTCTTCGTTGACGATTTCAGCCAAGCCGGCCAGGATCTCTTCGTTGCTAGCCATTTGTGGCTCCTTTTCTTGTATTGCCGGCAGGGGCTGCCGGAAACGGTCCGGGCCGCGGTTGCGACCCTTGGGCGTATCTAGGGAAGGACAACTACCTGTGCGCCGAAGACCAGTCCGGCACCGAAACCGATCTGCAGGGCCAGCCCGCCGCTCAGTCCGGGGTTCTCCTGCAGGAGCCGGTGGGTTGCGAGCGGGATGGAGGCAGCGGACGTGTTGCCGGCCTCGGCAATGTCCCGTGCCACTGTAACCGTCTCGGGCAGCTTCAGCTTCTTCACCATCTCGTCGATGATGCGCATGTTGGCCTGGTGGGGGATGAAGGCCACCAGGTCTTCCGCCTGGATCCCGGCGGCATCGAGTGCCTGCTGGGCCACCTTGGCCATCTCCCACACGGCCCAGCGGAACACGGTCTGTCCGTCCTGGCGAAGGGTGGGGTACAGCTCCTGGGCTTCTTCCAGCAGTGCGAGATCGCCCGTGGAGTCCGACTGGCGGGCAGCCAGGCCGAGGTCGCGGACGTCAAGCATGGAGCGCGTCATGCCGATGGCGTCCCACCTGCTGCCGTCCGAGCCCCACACGGACGGGGCAATGCCCGGCGTGTCGGAAGGGCCTATGACGACGGCGCCCGCGCCGTCGCCGAGGAGGAAGGAGATGGTGCGTTCCCGGTTGTCGATGACGTCGGAGAGCTTCTCCGCACCGACCACGAGGACGTACTTCGCGGTGCCGGACCGGACCAGTGCGTCGGCCTGGGCAATGCCGTAGCAGTAACCGGCGCACGCAGCGGAGATATCGAAGGCAGGGGCCGGAGTGGCACCGATGCGGTCGGCCAGGCTGGCCGCGGCGGAGGGAGTGGCGTAGGGGTGGGTCACGGTGGACACAATGACTGCACCGAGTTCAGAGGCTTCAATGCCTGCCTTCGCCATGGCTTCACGGGCTGCGCCTTCGGCCATGTCGATCACGCTGACGTCGGCAGCGGCACGGTGGCGGGTGACGATGCCGGTGCGCTGGCGGATCCATTCGTCGGAGGAGTCAATCCACTGGCAAACATCTTCGTTGGTGACGATGACGTCCGGCCGGTAGGCGCCGAGGCCGAGAATGCGGGTGTGCTCCTGGATGGGAGCCTGTTTCAGCGTGGGAACGCTCATGCGTTGCCCTCCAGTTCTGCGAAGAGCGCCAGTGCGGCGGACAGGTCATCGGGGGTTTTGACGGCAACGGTCTTGACGCCGGGCATGCCGCGCTTGGCCAGGCCCGCCAGCGTGCCGGCAGGCGCGAGTTCGATCACGCCGGTAACACCGCGCTTCACCATGGTTTCCATGCACAGGTCCCAGCGGACCGGGCGGGAAACCTGGGCGATCAGGCTTGCGACGGCGGCATCACCGTCGGTGACTTCGCCGCCGTCGTAATTCGACAGGAGGGGCACCTTGGGGGCAACCGGGTTCAAGGTGGGTTCCAGCGCCTTGAGCGCATCAACGGCGGGCGACATGTGGCTGGTGTGGAACGCGCCGGCCACCTTGAGCGGGATGACGCGGGCTTTTGCCGGCGGGTTGTCGGCAAGGGCCTTCAGCTGTTCGAAGGTTCCTGCCGCCACCGTCTGGCCGGCACCGTTGACGTTGGCGGGGGCAGCGCCGGCGGCTTCAATGGCGGCCAGCACCTCGGCGGGGTCGCCGCCGACGACGGCGCTCATGCCGGTGGGGGTGACGGCTGCCGCGGCGGCCATGCTGTTGGCCCGTTCACGGACGAACGTCATGGCTTCCTGTTCGGTCAGCACACCGGCCAGGGCTGCTGCGGTGATCTCACCCACGGAATGGCCGGCGAGGATCACCGGGAGGGAGTTGAGTTCCACGTCGAAGAGGGAAGCCGCGGCGACAAGCCCGGCAGCAACGATCAGGGGCTGCGCCACGGCAGTGTCCTTGATGGTTTCCTCATCGGAGGTGGTTCCGTGGGCTATCAGGTCGATGCCTGCGATGTCACTCAGGGAGGCCAGCTGGCCTGCCACCGAGGGAAGTTCCAGCCAGGGGGCAAGAAAACCCGGGGTCTGTGAGCCCTGTCCAGGGCAGACTATTGCAAGCACGTAACCAGCTTTCCAAATTACTGTGTGATCCAGCGGTGTTTCTCCGCACCAAGCTCACGGGGTCAGGTTGTAGGAAGTCTACAATGCCTCAGGCCTGGTTCCGGGACGCCTGGCGCTCCGTGGCGGCCTTCGGTGGCGCCGAAAGACGGCCCACCACCAGTGCTGCCTGCAGCACGAACGCCTCCCGCGGGAGCAGCGGGTCCCAGCCTGTAACATCGCAGACCCGCTTCAGCCGGTAGCGCACCGTGTTGGCATGGACGAAGAGTTCCCGGGCCGTGGCCTCCAGTGAGTGGCCCAGTTCCAGGTAGGTTCCCAGTGTCTCCACCAGCCCGTTGGAGGCGGCCAGGAGCGGCCGGTAGATGTTCTTAACGAGTGAGCGCCGGGCAGCGTCATCCCCGGAAATCACCCGCTCCGGCAACAGGTCGTCCGCGGCCACCGGACGTGGCGCAGACGGCCACGCCCTGGCTGCCGTCAATCCGGCGAAGGCGGATTGGGCGGATCCGCTGGCCTCCAGCAGCGAACTGGCCTCGGGTCCATAGACCACCGGCCCGGGGGCGAACATGTCGCTCAGCTTCACATAGGCGGTTTCGCGGTCCTGCACCCCGCCGAGGATGAGGATCAGCCGGTCGCCCTGGATGCCCACCAGCGCGTCCTCGGCATAACGGCCAGCCATCCGACGCAGTTCACTGACATAGCTGGCGCTGGGCTCAGACGGGGAATTGCCCACCATGACGGTGAAGCGCTCCTGCGCCTTCCAGCCCAGCGCGGCGATACGGGAGCGCAGGGCGTCCGTGTTTTCGCCGCGCAGGATCGCATCCACAATCAAAGCTTCCAGCCGGGTGTCCCAGGAGCCGCGGGACTCGGCGGCGCGGGCGTAGACGTCCGCGGCAGCGAATGCGACTTCCCGCGAATAGCGCAGCACGGCCTCCCGCAGGGAGGGCTGGTCGGCCTCGGGCGCAATGACGGGAACCTGGTCCTCCACCACTTCCACCACGATCCTGATCAGCTGGAGCGCCTTCTGCAGGCTGATGGAACGCGTCAGTTCCGTGGGGGCCGTCCCAAAAACGTCGGTGAGGATCCAGGAGGGAGAGCTTGGCCGCTCGTACCAGGTGACGAACGCCGCGATGCCGTTCTGTGCCACCATGCCGAGTGCGGAACGCTCATCAGCGCTGAGCCGGCTGTACCACGGCAGCGACTGCTCAAGCTTGCGCATGGTGGTCGTGGAGAGCTGGCCCACGTTGGCGCGGAGCTGCTTGAGGGTCTCGGACTTCTCCGGCGTGACCTTCGGCGGGGACGGTTTCCGCTTCGGGGACTGGCTGGCTGATGCTGGCATTCTTTGAGCATACGGCCACCGCGGGGCAAGCTCCATTTGTGCGAAGGCTACAACCCGCCTTGCGCTGCGTCACAGCCTCCGTACCTGCCGGCGGCTTACCCCGGGACAGAACGACGGCGGCCCTCACCTTGTGGGGTGAGGGCCGCCGTCGTGTAGCGCTGCTGGTTCCGATGTCCAGCCGGAAGGCTAGGCTTCGCCTCCGGCGTTGCCGGTGGTGCCGGCGTTGACGTTGAGCAGCTTGTACTTCTCGATCGCCTTCACCGGGGCGTCGACATCCACCTCGCCGCGGCGCGCCAGCATTTCAAGGGCACGGACCACGATGGAGTGGGTGTCGTTCTTGAAGAAGCGGCGGGCTGCTGCGCGGGTGTCGGAGAAGCCGAAGCCGTCGGCGCCGAGGGTGGCGTATTCGTTGGGGACGAATTGCCGGATCTGGTCGGGGACGGCTTTCATGTAGTCCGAGACGGCGACGATGGGGCCGGTGGCTCCTTCGAGTTGCTGGGTGACGAACGGGACGCGGGCGGGTTGGCCGGGGTTGAGGAAGGCTTCCTCTTCGGCGGCGAGGCCGTCGCGGCGCAGTTCGTTCCAGGAGGTCACGGACCAGACGTCGGCGGAGACGTTCCAGTCATCGGCCAGCACGCGCTGGGCTTCGATGGCCCAGGGCACGGAGACGCCGGAGGCAAGGATCTGGGTGCGGGGACCGTCGATCTTGGCCGGGGCGAGCAGGTAGATGCCCTTGATGACGCCTTCGACGTCGAGGTTCTCCGGTTCTGCGGGCTGGATGATGGGTTCGTTGTACACCGTGAGGTAGTACATGACGTTCTTGTCCGTCGAATCCGCACCGTACATCCGTTCCAGGCCGGAGCGCATGATGTGTCCGATTTCGTAGCCGTAGGCGGGGTCGTAGGTGAGGACGGCGGGGTTGGTTGAGGCCAGCAGGGGGGAGTGTCCGTCGGCGTGCTGGAGGCCTTCGCCGGTGAGGGTGGTCCGTCCTGCGGTGGCGCCGATGATGAAGCCGCGGGTCATCTGGTCTCCGGCGGCCCAGAAGGCGTCGCCGGTGCGCTGGAAGCCGAACATGGAGTAGAACACGTAGACCGGGACCAGGGGTACGCCGTGGGTGGCGTAAGAGGTTCCGGCGGCGGTGAAGGCTGCCACGGCGCCGGCTTCGTTGATGCCGGGGTGGATCAGCTGCCCTGCGGGGGATTCCTTGTAGGCCAGGACGAGGTCCCGGTCCACCGACAGGTAGTTCTGCCCCTTGGGGTTGTAGATCTTCGCCGTCGGGAAGAACGCGTCCATGCCGAACGTGCGGGCTTCGTCCGGGATGATCGGGGCGATGTGCTTGCCGAAGTTCTTATCCCGCATCAGGTCCTTCAGGAGCCTGACGAACGCCATGGTGGTCGCGGCCTGCTGCTTGCCCGAACCGCGCTTGGCCACCTCGTAGGACTTGGCCTCCGGCAGCACGATCTCGGCGTGGGTGTCGCGGCGCTCCGGGACGGATCCGCCCAGGGCCGCCCGGCGCTCCATCATGTACTTGATTTCCGGGGCGTCGTTACCGGGGTGGTAGTACGGCGGCCGGTAGGAGTCCTTCTCCAGCTGCTCGTCGGTGACCGGGATCCGCAGGTGGTCGCGGAACTTCTTCAGGTCATCGAGGGTGAGCTTCTTCATCTGGTGGGTCGCGTTGCGGCCCTCGAAGTGCGGGCCCAGGCCGTAGCCCTTGACGGTGTGGGCGAGGATGACGGTGGGTTTGCCCTTGAATTCGGTGGCGGCCTTGTATGCGGCGTAGACCTTGCGGTAGTCGTGGCCGCCGCGTTTGAGGTTCCAGATCTGGTCATCGGTGAGGTCCGCGACGAGGTCCTTGGTCTGCGGGGTCTTGCCGAAGAAGTGTTCGCGGACGAACCCGCCGGACTCTGCCTTGTAGGTCTGGTAGTCGCCGTCGACGGTTTCGTTCATGATCTTTACCAGGGACCCGTCGGTGTCGCGGGTGAGCAGGTCATCCCACTCCCGTCCCCAGACGACCTTGATCACGTTCCAGCCCGCGCCGCGGAAGAACGCTTCGAGTTCCTGCATGATCTTGCCGTTGCCGCGCACCGGGCCGTCCAGGCGCTGGAGGTTGCAGTTGATCACGAAGTTCAGGTTGTCCAGGTTCTCGTTCGCTGCCAGCTGCAGCAGGCCCCGGGACTCGGGCTCGTCCATTTCACCATCGCCCAGGAACGCCCAGACCTGCTGGTCCGAGGTGTCTTTCAGGCCCCGGTTGTGCAGGTAGCGGTTGTTCTGGGCCTGGTAGATCGCGTTCATCGGCCCGATGCCCATGGACACGGTGGGGAATT
>NZ_JARETC010000008.1:0-194524 GCF_029077345.1 Arthrobacter sp. NQ4
CGATCCCGGCGCCGGCGAGCATGCCGGCGCCTTTGCCTGCGCGGGAGGTGGATTGTTTGAGTTCGGCTTTGGCCAGTTCCACTTCCTGGCGCATCAGGGTGGACAGGTCACGGGTCACGTCCCCGAGCAGGTCACCGAGTGAGGCGTTGTCCGCTTTCACGTGCGCCGCGCTGGGCGGCGGCTCCGGAATCTGGCTACTCATCACAGACCACCCGTGCCGTGCCGGCCGGTGCCCGGGGTACCTTCAGTGCCGAACGTCCCGTCGCCGGAGTACACGCCGTTTTCGGCGCGGTAGGGGTCGTCCTCGAAGCGAAGCGGAGTCTCTTCGGGTGTTCCCGAAGGCAGGGTGCTGGTGGACACCGGGGTGGCACTGCCCACTACCGGCTCAGCAAAGAGGTCGTCGGTGCCTGCGGCATAAACGGTCTCCTGGCGAAGCGGCGCTGCCGGGGCTGGCTGCGCGGCGCGGTGCTGGCCTGAACCCTGGGCCGTATTGGAACCTGCAGCCTGTCCCGATGTTTCGGGTGCACCTGCGGTGAGTCCGCGGGTGAGGCGTCCGGCGAGGACGCCGGCGCCGGCGGCGAGGAGCAGGAAGGTTCCGGGGCGGTTGCGGGCGAACCGCTGGACCTCGTTCAGGAGGTCGCCCGGCTCCCGGTTTTCCAGCCAGGTGGCCATGGAGGAGGTGCGTTCTGCGGCCTGGCGGACCAGGTCGCCGGCCATGCCCTGCTGGTCCGGGGCGTTGGCCATGCTGTGCAGCTGGGTGGAGATGTTGCGGATGCCTTCCGCGGCCTTCTGCTGCTGGGTGCCCGCCTGGCTGGTGAGGCCGGACTTTGCCTGGTGCAGCAGGTCCTGCGCATTGGCCTTCGCATCATGCGCCACGTTCGCGGCTTCTTCCTTCGCCGTCTGAGCCACATTCTGTGCGGCGGATGCGGCCTCGCCGGCAACGTTGGATGCCTGCTCCCTGGCTGCCTGGGTCTTGGAGGTGTCACCCAAAGTGGTGGGGTAGGAGGCCTGCCGGGGAGCTGCCTCCGTTGCGCCGTACGGATCGGCGATGGCCGGATCGTCAGCGGTGTGCGGGGTCTGGGGCCATTGGTTCTCTGTCATCTTCGCTCTCTTTCAGAAAGGGTTAGCTGGCGATCAAGAACCAGCAATGCTGGCGAGTTAGTAAGCAAGGTTACTAATTAGATACTAAGCACACTTCCCATTTGGATTGCAAGGGGCAGTGCTGCAGTTTCGAAGTCCCGGGGCCGCCCGGCGATGCGGTTAAGTTGCCGCTGGATAGTAAGCCTACTTGCGAATATGTTGCTAAGCATGCTTATTGTAGTGGTGTAGCGACGCAGGGTGACCAGCACTTCGCCACCTACAGGAAGGCCGCGGCCGATGACCAGCAATCTCGATCCCGACGCCCGGAGCAGCTACCGCCTGATCACTTTGGCGGCCCGGCTCATCCAGCGGCGCCAGGACGATGCACTGGCCCCCCTTGGCCTCACCCGTGCCGCAGTTATTGCACTGGAAGGCCTGACGGGGGGCCCACTGAACCAGGAACAGCTTGCCGATGCGATCAGGGTCCAGAGCCAAACACTGGGCCGGGTCCTGACCCGGCTTGAGGGCACAGGACTCATCACCAGGACCCGGCACGCCTCGGACCGCCGCCAGCTGAAAGTGGAGCTGACGGACGCCGGCGTTGCCGCCGTCGAAGCGGCGCGCCAAGCGGAGATCAACGCCTATCCGGACGATCCGGACATCGGGTGGAAGGAACTCCGGGAGGAACTCACCAAGTTTGTCCGTGCCGTCCCACTCAACCGCGAAAGCGGCGTGGTTCCGTTTGCTCCGCCGGAACACCGGGGCGGACACCGTCCCCAGACCGGGCGGGCAGCCGGAATCCGTGGCTGGGAACAGCCACACCAGAACTGACAGGGCTGCGGGCGTCTTGCCATGCCCCGTGCGTGGGGTTGGGCAGCACCGGACAGGCAGCAGGGCTTACGACGACGGGACGTCCGGTCCCGAGGACCAGCGCAGCAGTGCCGCGATATGCACGCCCTTGGGCAGGACCGGTCCCGGAACCAGGAGAACGCGGGCGTCGGTGAGGGCGGCTGCGCGAAGCAGCGCCGCCGGGGCCGGCACTTCTCCCAGGATGCGGGCAGCCAGGGCTTCTTCCCGGGCTGTGGCAACCCACGGTTCGGCGTCCAGGGCCAGCAGGGTCCGTCCGGACAGGGCGGCATCATCAAAGATCAGGACGTCCGCCTGTGCCTGCTGGAGTGCATGCACCACCGCTCCGATGCCATGGGCTGCCTCGGGATTGGCCTGGCCCTCCTGGACGGCCAGCCTGTCCATGACAGCCTGCTGCTCCTCCGCCCACAGCTCAGCAACGTGCTGGTTGACGTGGTCCTCCAGGTTGGCGCTGCCAGCCCCGGCGGTGTGGGTGTGGGACTCCACCTCCGACACCAAAGCCCTGCCGGCTTCGGAGAGGTTGTCCTTGACCAGGCCCCTGGCACGGATGTCGCCGGCCAGCACGATGAGCCGGGCGCCGCTGGCGCTGGCCACCCTGTCGATTTCGCCTGCCACTTCGTCCGCGTTACGGCGCCAGACGTCTTCGGTGTGGTGCTGGAACCGCAGTTCAGACCAACCCCCGCCATGGAACTTGTGCACGTGTTCGGATTCTCCCTCCACGTCCTGTACGAAGGCGGGAATCCTGGCTCCGGCCCGGTACAGCCGGATTTCACCGTGCTCCCGGCTTACTTCCGCCACAACGTAGGCAAGGTCTTCGGGCCGGTGCTTGACCAGCGGCAGCAGGTCCGGGACGGGCTCCACTGCGAGCCGCTCCGGCATGACGGGATCGCCGGGAAGCACCTCATTGACTACGGCCTTCCCTGCGTGGACCAGGACGAAGCGTGCCACGGGGGAGGGGATCCCGGCGGCCGGCTGGAGGGCCTGCTCCATTGCCTCGACATCGGCGGAGGTTGCCCCCTGCGCTTCAAGCCGGGCGCGGGTATTTCCGGCCCTGACATCCCCGGCTTCAAGGGTGTCCACTGTTCCGGTTCCCGCGTCCACGTAGGCCGTGCACCACGGGCCGGGAGTGCGGTAGAGATCGGCATATTTCTGCAGGTTCGTGGTCATTTTTCCTCCTCCCCGATGCGGGGGCCCGAGGTGGTTTTGCCGCGTTCCGCCATGACGATCTCCTTCGCGCGTGGCGTACTGCCACAGGCTTACTGGTTCGTCATTTCACCGTAGCAGCGGTGATCCGGGCGCTGAAGGGCCTTCCGGCCCCTTGCCGGTCAGCCGCGGCAGGCGTCCTGCAGGGCCCGGACTGAGTCTGCCGGCACCTGGTCCCCGGCCTCCGCAATCCGGCCCAGAGGCGTCGTGATCTCTGCAGGAACCCCTGCCGTCCGCGCGGCCGACACCAAGCCCGCCAAAGCCTGGCGGTCTTCGGCGCTGACCAGGCCGTCCTGGACCACTGCGCAGATTTGCCGGTTGACTTCCTGCGCGGCGGCCGAGGCCGCCCTGGAAGCGGCGTCGCTTGCCGCGGTGCCTGCGGCTTCCCCCACGGCGCCGCACCCCGTCAGCAGCAGGGCGGCGGCAAGGGCAGTGGCGGCGACGGGGCGAAGAGTCATGCCTCCAGCGTACCGGCGGCCTCTACCGGCGTGCCGGTACCCCGAGGATGCTGTCCAGCAGGGCGTTGCGGAACTTGCCCTCGGGGTCATGGCCGGCCGCAAAGGCCCGGAAATCGGCGAAGCGCGGGTACAGCGCCTCCCAGTCATAGCCCTCCGGCGTGAACAGCTTGCCCCAGTGCGGGCGGGCACCGAAGGGCCGCAGGGCTTCCTCAAGGACCGGGAGGAAGCCTTCCACCTCAGGCTGCAGCGGTTTCCACGTGAAGTGCAGCGCAGCGCTTTGCTGCCGGTAGAACGGGCTGAGCCAGAATTCGTCGGCGGCGCCGGTGCGGATTTCCGAGACGAACAGCAGCGGGGCAAGGTCTTCGGCCAGCGCGCGGACTGCCTGGAGGGCAGCGGGGGCGTGCTCCAGGGGAAGGATGAACTCGCTCTGGAGTTCGTCTCCGTTGCTTGGGGTGAACTCGTGCCGGAAGTGCGGGAGCCGGTCCAGCCACAGCCCGGGTTCGTCCAACTGCGCCGTGCAGTTCTCCGCTGACATGTCCGGCAGGGGGTGCCGGGGATGCAGCGCGGCGGTTGCCCCGAAGAGGTTTGGAAGCGGCTCCTCCCCGTCGAGCGCTTTGAGCCATACCTGGTTGATGCTGCTGCCCGCGTAGTCCGTAAAGAGGCTCACGCTGTAGGCACTGGACACGATTCCGGCGAAATCTCCCAGGGCGTTGTCCCACGGCAGGTCCTCCAGAACCCGCTGGCGCATCCTGAAGCTGGGCCGCACCGCCAGTTCCAGCCCGGTGACAATGCCCAGGGCCCCGATGCCCACCACGCTTGCCAGGAACTCGTCGCCGTCCTCCCGGGTCAGCGTGACCTGCTCTCCGGAGGCCCGGACCAGGTCGATGGATTCCACGGCACCGGCGAGGGCCGGGTTGTTCACACCGGACCCGTGCGTGCCGGTCTGCACCGCGCCTGCCACCGAGATGTGCGGCAGCGAGGCAAGGTTGTGGATGGCGACGCCGGCATCCTCAAGCGTCCGGCAGAGCGCCCCGTAACTCACGCCGCCGCTGACGCGCACTGTTCCGCGGCCGGAATCCAGCTCCACCTGCTGCGGCAGCGCATCGAGCAGCACGTGCACGCCGTCGGTGTCTCCCACCCGGTTGAACGAGTGCCGGGACCCCAGGGCCTTGATCCGCGGCGAAGCGGCCACGATGGATGCCAGTTCCGCTACTGATTCCGGCCGACTGACATCCGCGGAGGAGTATTCGAGGTTTCCTGCCCAGTTCTTCATCGAGTGGCTTTCGCTTGGCATCGGTTTCCTCCCACTGTCAGCGCTAACAATCGAGCCTGTCAAGGCGCTTCCGCTGTGTGGGCGGGGATGTCCCGTGGCCGTGATCCGCCTGCCCGCGGGCAGTCCGGGGCAGTCCCGCAGGCAGGCGGACACCAACGCCGTCCAGTCAGGAGCTTCTTTCGTTGCGGGGTGTGGTGGTGCGGGGTGTGGTGGTGCGGGGCGGGGCCATGCGGCGCCTCCCGGTTGCTTCGATGGCTGCGGCCAGCCGGAGCAGCCCGGTATCGCTGTAGGCTTTGCCGGCGATGGTGAGGCCCACCGGCATGGCGATGTCCGCCGCGGTGCCCATGGGAACTGTGACCGTGGGGATGCCAAGGTGCCGGGGGACCAGGTTCCCGTTGGCCACCCATACGCCGTTGCGCCAGGCGGCGTCCGCCGAGGCCGGGTTGGTGTCCGCGTCCGCCGGGGCAACATCGGCCGCCGCCGGGAACACCACGGCGTCCAGGCCCAGCCGGTCCATCCATTCCTCCAGGTCCACCCGGCGGGTTTCCTCCAGCCCTGCCAGGCCCGCGGGCAGGTGCGGAATGTCGGCCAGGACGGGCACGCCGTGCCCGCGGATCCAGCCGGGATAGTCGCTGATGTCGTCATCGAAGCCGTCGTAGCGGTCCGGAAGCGCCCCGTCCGGGGCCGGGAAGATGGCGGAACCGTCGACGTCGGCAAGGCGGTTCAGCTGCGGGTCCCCGTTGGCCTCCAGGAAGTCATTCCACGCCCAGGCCGACAGGTCCACGATTTCCCGCCGCAGGTATTCCGGGGACACCAGCCCCCGGGTGGCGATGGTGGGCGCGCCGGGCCGGTCGCCTTCGTAGTTGGAGACCACGGGGAAGTCCACCTCCACCACGTCGGCGCCTGCGGCTTCGAGGTCGCGGCGGGCCGCGTTCCACAGCTCCATGATGGATGCGCGGGTTTCGATGCGCTGCCCTGTGGGCCCGCCGATGCCTGGCGCTTCGGCAGTGCCGGCTTCCGGGTCCGCGTTGATGTACATCCGGGGCACGCCCAGCCGCTTCCCGGTGAGTACCCCTGCCGCCGCGGTAGCGTCCGGAACGGCGAGGTCAAGGTACGACACCGGCCGGACGGTGGATGCCTTGGGCACCGGGATCCACGGCTGGACACGCCAGAAGTCGCCGCGTGGCTCGGCGTCGTCCGCCACCACCACGTCCAGGACCTCCAGCAGGTCCGTCATAGTGCGGGTGTGCGGAACCACGACATCCATGGTGGGCACCAGGGGCCAGTTCCCACGCACGGAGATGACGCCGCGGGAGGGTGTATAGGCGCACAGGGCGTTGTTCGATGCCGGGGCCCGGCCTGAGGACCACGTTTCCTCCGCCAGTCCGAAGGCTGCGAAGCTCGCCGCAGTGGCCGTGCCGGACCCGTTGGATGACCCGGAGGCAAAGGCGGCCGGGAGGAAATCGGCGTTGTAAGGGCTCTCCGCCCGCCCATATACTCCGCGTTGCATACCTCCGTTGGCCATGGGCGGCATGTTGGTCAGCCCGATCAGGACGGCGCCCCCGGCCCGCAGCCGTTCGATGGTAAAGGCGTCGCGCTGTGCCACCAGGTCCTTGAACGCGGGTGAACCGGCAGCCACGGTAAGGCCTTTGACCTGATAGCTGTCCTTTGCGGTGTAGGGGATGCCGTCCAGGGGGCCGAGCGTGAACCCGGCGGCACGGCGGCGGTCCGACTCCTGCGCCTCGGCGATGGCCTTCGCGTTCATCACGACGAGCGAGTTCAAACATATTCCTGATGAGTCATACTTCTCGACGCGCGCCAGATAGAGGCGGACCAGGTCTTCGGAAGTGACCACCCCCGCATCAAGGGCTGCCCGGAGCTGGCCGATGCCGGCCTCCACCACGTCGAAAGTCCCCGCAGCGGCCAACTGTTGATTGGCCTGTGCCTGCTTCATGCTGCATCGCCTTCGCGCCGGGCCGGCTGCTGCTGGGTGATGCAGTGGATGCCGCCGCCGAAGGCGAAGATGTCCCGGGCATCCACCAGTTCCACCGTGCGTCCGGGGTAGGCGCGCTCCAGGATGCCGGCGGCGATGGTGTCGTTGGGATCGTCGAAGCCGCAGAGCACCACCACCTTGTTGGCTACGTAGTGGTTGATGTAGGACCAGTCCACCCAGCCCTCTTCATCCCTGAGTGTGGTGGGGGCTGGAACGTCGATGATGCGCAGCGGCCGGCCCTGGGCGTCCAGCTGCCCGGCAAGGACTGCCTTCAGCTGCAGATAGACGGCGTGGTCCGGGTGGGCGGGATCATCCTGGCGGTGGAGCAGGATGGTTCCCGGGCCGGCAAAGGCGGCCACGATGTCCACATGGCCGCGGGTGCCGAACTCGTCATAGTCCCGGGTGAGCCCGCGGGGAAGCCAGATGGCCTTGGTGGTGCCCAGGGCTGCATGGATTTCCGCCTCGACGGACTCTTTGGTGGCGCCGGGGTTTCGGCCGGGATCGAGCTGCACCGTTTCGGTCAGCAGCACCGTGCCTTCACCGTCCACATGGAATCCGCCGCCTTCGTTCACCAGGGAGCTTCGCCTGACTGGCACATTGGTGCCGGCTGCCACGCTCCGGGCTACGTCCTGGTCCTTGGCCCAGGCAGCCCAGTCCTGTGCGCCCCAGCCATTGAAGATCCAGTCAACCGCGGCGAGTGAACCGTCTGCCGCATGAACGAACGTGGGGCCGCTGTCCCGCAGCCAGGCGTCGTCCAGCGGAACGGCCAGGACGTCGATGCCCGGGCCGAGCCATTCCCGCGCGGCGGTGGCATCGCGCGGATCGGCGACGACCGTAACGGGCTCGTACCTTGCGATGGTCCGGGCCACTGTGGTCCAGGCGGCCCGCGCGCGGTCCAGGGTGGAGCTTCCCACCGGCCCGAAGGTCTCGTTTGGCGGCGGAAAGGCCATCCAGGTCCGCTGGTGGGCGTCCCACTCGGCGGGCATGCGGGACGCGGTACTGACGGCCGCGTGGCCAGGGGCGGCGCTGCCACCGACTGCTGTCGAATAAATGAATGCCATTCATTTATTATGGGGACGGCGCCGTGCGCACGCAAGGGTTTTTCAAACCTGGCGCGTAGTGGTCCGGTCGACGGCCGCCAGGATGGCGCGTGCCAGTTGCTCCGGTTTGGTGAACTGCGGCCAGTGCCCGGTGGGCAGGTCGATGTACTCGACATCCCGGACCTTTGCCAGTTCCGCGACGAACGGATGCCCCGCTGCGATCCATTCCCGGATCATGGCGGACGGGAACTCGCAGGCGATCACGGTGGCGGGGACTTCGTAGCGGCGCTCGTCATGCAGCTGCTGCTTGCCGTACGCCACGCCCCGGGGCTCCGGAACGGCACGGTCACGGAAGGCCTGGCGAAGCCCCTCATCGAGATCCACCAGGTCGGCATCGTCAAAGTCCTCCCAGGGAGGCAGGGGGACGTCATCCCCAACGGCCGGCAGTTCGTCATTGATGACACCGCCTTCACCGAGCGGTCCGCTGTCCACGTACACGGCACGCGCCACCTTGTCCGGCCGCGCATCCACCGCGCCGTGGATGATGGCACCGCCACCGGAATGGCCCACCAGGACCACCTTGCCGGGGAGGCCGTCCAGGACCTCCACCACCGTGTCGATGTGGTCCTGCAGATTGATGCCCGACCTGGCGGCGTCCACGGATTCCTTCCCCGGGAGGGTGAGGGGGTGGGTCCGGTGCCCTGCTGCCTCCAGGGCAGGGGTCACCTCCTCCCAGGATGAGGCGTCCAACCAGAAACCGGGAACCAGGATGATGTCCATGACCGAACCCTACTCCCCGCCCCCACGCCGGAATACGGTCTCTCCTACCGCTTCCGCTTTCGGTCCTTCCCCGCGGTCCGGCCTTGGCGTTCCGTGGCCTCGCGTTCCGCCCAGCGCTGCGATTTTCCGGCGGACACCACCTTCTGGTGCCACTCCCGGTGGTAGGCGCGCTGGGCGGCGACGTCGGAGCGGCGGGCCAGCGCGGCCAGTTCGCGCTGCATCTTCAGGTACGAGTTCCAGCGCCGTTCCTCCAGGACGCCGCCGTCAATCGCTTCCCGAACCGCGCAGCCGGGCTCACCGCCGTGGCCGCAGTCCGCGAAGCGGCAGCCGGCGGCCATTTCCTCCACATCGCCGAACATCCCGCCCAGGCCTTCGCCGGCGTCGAACAACCCGAAACCCCGTACACCGGGCGTGTCCATCAGCACCGTGCCGTTGGACAGCGGTACCAGCTCGCGGGCGGTGGTGGTGTGCTTGCCCTTGAAATCCCCGGACCGCACCTCCCCGGTCTGCTGGACCTCGCGGCCCACCAGCGCATTGATCAAGGTGGATTTTCCCGCGCCGGACGGACCCAGGAGCACGATGGTGCCGCCGGGCTGGATGCGGGACATCAGTTCGTCAACCCCGTCGCCGTTTTCGGCGGATGTGGTGACCACCTCCACGCCCGCTGCCTGCAGGATGACTTTCCCGACGACGTCGTGAGCCACATCAGCCAGGTCCGCCTTGGTGATGATCACCAGCGGGGTGGCGCCGGAGTCCCACGCGGCAACGAGGGTGCGTTCCAGCCGGTTGTGCGTGAGCGGCCGGTCAACGGGCACCACCACCCCCACGGTGTCCATGTTCGCGGCCAGGACCTGTTCCTCGGAGGAATCCTCGAACGCGCGTTTGCGGCTGAGCTCCGAGCGGCGCGGAAGGACTGCCAGGATCTGGCGGTTACCGGCCCGGTTGGGGCCGATCCAGACCCAGTCGCCGGTGACGGCGGGCTCCCCGGACAGCGGATACGGCAGGTGGAGCAGGCCGTCCCCGGCGGCGACCAGCAGCAGGGTGCGGTCCACGCGGACCACCCGTCCGCGTTCCGTGGCGCCGGGGCAGGGGTTCTGGTCGAAGTGGCGGCCGACGGCGGGGGTGTAGCCGTAAGCGCCGGGGCCGCCGGTTGGTTGGTTGGTACTTGGGGTGTTGTCCAGGGGGTTGCCTGAAGAATTGTGCACTGTGGTTTCCTTGCGGGGTCCCCGGTGCAACAGCGCTGCTGCGGACAGCTGCCGACAGGTCAGGCGGGTGCAGCCGGGAGGATGGATGATGGGGTGGGTGCGGAGCGCGCTGGGCGCGCGGCAACTGCAGTCATCAAAACCACCTCCATTCCCTCGCGGGTTCACCGTCTTCCTGCCGGGGACGGCAGGGTGCGAACGGTCCCACTTTAGCGCCCGCCGCCGTCGGGGGCCATGGTTGAATGCTGCCTGCTAAGGGCGGCCAGCGTAGTGCCCTCGCTCCCGGTAGCGCATCACCGCCTCGGCGTTGCCGCACCGCGCCGAGCAATAGGCGCGCCGTCCGCCGCGGCTGGTGTCGGCAAAAACCTTCGGGCAGCCGTCCCTGGCACAGGTACCCAGCCGTCCACCCGCAGCCTCCGTGATGAAGATGGCCAGGCCGCCGGCCGTGAGGGCACGCACGCGTTCCACCAGGCTGTCGCTGGTTTCAGCAAAGTGAAGGTGCGGGCCCAGTCCGTCGTGGACCGTCAGGAAGACCCGCTTGACCCCCTGTTCAAGCAGTGCGTTCACCGTGGCGCAGCGGTCCTCCTCGCTGTCCGACTCAAAGACAGCGCGCAGGCGTGTTGTCCAGTCCCGCAGGAGCGCTTCCTCGGGCGCGCCCACCTGCGGATTGTGGAAAAGGTGGGCCGCCAAAAGGTCTGCCAGCGCACCTTCGTCCCAGGCTCCGCCGCCCAGCATGTTGACGAGTTCCTCCGCGACCCGGACGCCGGACATGTTGTCATGGTTGAACTGCATAAACCCATGACACCACACTGGGCATGACGGCGGGCTGCCCCAGGGGGTCCTGCCACACCCCACGTTTTCCTGACCAGGAGCCACACCTTTGACCGCCACCGCCGAAACCGCCCGCTCCCTGCAGTCCCGGATGCGCAGGACGCTGGTGTCCGCCCAGATCTTTTCCGGGCTGGGCAATGGCTCCACGCTCGCCTTGGGTTCGATCCTGGCCGTGGATTTGTCAGGCTCCGAGGCCTGGGCAGGCTCAGTCAACACGTCCCTGACGCTGGGGACGGCAGTGACCGCCATTCCGCTGGCGCAACTGGCGCTCTCCCGCGGCCGCCGTTTTGCCCTTGCTTCCGGGCTTGCCGCTGCGATTGCCGGTACCGCCCTGATGGTGGGTGCCGTGATCACGGGGCTCTTCGTCCTGCTGCTCGGGGGTGCCTTCCTGGTGGGCGTGGCTTCGGCAGTGAACCTCCAGGCCCGCTTTGCGGTGACGGACCTGGCCGAACCCGCGCACCGCGGGCGGGACCTTTCGCTGGTGGTGTGGGCCATCACCATCGGGGCAGTAGCCGGCCCCAACATGGTGGGTCCGGGCGCGCTGGTGGCCGGCTGGCTGGGGATTCCTGCCGCGGCAGGGCCGTTCCTCATCTCGGCAGCCGGCATGGTCATCGGTGCTTCGATTGTGTGGGTCTTCCTCCGGCCCGACCCGCTGCTGACCCGCCGCACCATGGATGGTCCTGATTCCGGTGACGGTGTCCGGCGCCGGGGCGCCCTGCAGGCCGGATGGCAGATTGTGCGGGAGAACCGCACCACCCGCGGGGCAGTGGTGGCGGTGGTGGCTGCCCATGCGGTGATGGTGGGGGTGATGTCGATGACCCCGCTGCACATGCAGCACCAGGCAGGCGCGGCCGCGGGCCACCCGGACACCATCGCGCTGATCGGGCTGACCATCTCCCTGCACATTGCCGGAATGTACGCCCTGTCACCGCTGGTGGGGTGGCTCACGGACAGGATGGGCCCCGCGCGGATGGTGTTGGCGGGCCTGGCAACCCTTATGGCTGCGGTGGCGGTGACGGGATTGGCGCCGGAGTATCCAGCGGCCGTGACCACCGGGCTGGTCCTGCTGGGTTTGGGCTGGTCCGCCACCACCGTGGCAGGATCCACGCTGCTCGTCGCTGCCTTGGCGCCCTCCCAGCGGATCCCCGCCCAGGGTTTTTCGGATGCCGCCATGTCCCTCGCGGCAGCGCTGGGCAGCGCGGCCGCAGGGCCGGTCATGGGCATGACCGGGTATTCGGGAATCAGCGCCGCCGCCGCTGTCCTGGTGGCCGCGGCGGCGGTAGCCCTGCTCCGGCTTCCGGAACCGGGCCGCTGAGCGAGGGAAACCGATCCCTGGATCCGCCCCCATCACCACCGGTTATGCGCTGGTGGCGTCCTGCACCTCGCCCACCAATTCCTCGATGATGTCCTCCAGGAAGAGCATCCCGGTGGTCCTGCCGTCGGCGTCGAACACCCTTGCCACGTGGGCGCCCGTCCGGCGCATCGCTGCCAAAGCGTCCTCGAGGTCCGCCCCGGCAAACGCCGAGGCAAGGCGGCGCACCCTCTTGGCCGGAACCGGACGGTGGAATTTCTCGGCCGAGGTGAGGTCCATGACGTCCTTGAGGTGCAGGTAGCCATCCGGCTCGCCGGCCGCGTTAACCAGGATGTACCGCGAGTAGCCGTGTCCTGCCACGGCCTGCTGGATGTCCGCCGGCGTGGCGGAGTCGTGCAGCAGCACCATCTCCGCCATGGGCACCTGCACGTCGGCCACCGTCTTGGCCGTGAACTCGAAGGCGTTGGTCAGGGCGCCGGTGGTGTCCTTCAGTATGCCGTCCCGGGTGGACTGCTCCACGATTGTGGCCACCTCATCCAGGGTGTACGCGCTGGTGGCCTCGTCCTTGGGCTCAACCCGGAAGAGCCGGAGGACGGAATTGGCAATCCCGTTCAGCGTCCAGATCACCGGCTTGAACACCTTGGCCACGAACACCAGCGGCGGGGCGAGCAGGAGGGCTGCCCGGGTAGGCACCGAGAAGGAGATGTTCTTGGGCACCATCTCGCCCACCACCACGTGCAGGAACGTCACCAGCAGCAGCGCCACCACGAACGCGATGATGCTAATTGCCTCGTAGGACAATGCGGTCAGGCCCAGCGGGATTTCCAGCAGGTGGTGGATGGCGGGTTCGGACACGTTCAGGATGACCAGGGAGCAGACGGTGATGCCCAGTTGGCTGGTGGCCAGCATGAGGGTGGCGTGTTCCATGGCCCAGAGGGTGGTTTTCGCAGCCTTGCTCCCGGCTTCGGCGCGGGGTTCGATCTGGGAGCGGCGGGCCGAAATCACGGCGAACTCGGCACCCACGAAGAAGCCGTTGACCAAAAGGAGAACCACCAGCCAGATGATGCCGGGAAGATACTCACTCATGGGTCAGCTCCTGGGTCAGGTTGTCGATGATCCGGTCGTGCGGGCTGCGCGGCGGTTCGCCGGACGCCGCAGGGGTGAAGCGCAGCCGTTCCACGTGCATGCCCGCCACGCGCTCCACGCGGAGGGTGCCGCCGTCGACCGCCACCTCGTCGCCCAGCTCGGGAAGCCGGTCCAGCCGGTCCGTGACGTACCCGGCCACGGTGTCGTACTCGTCCCCGCCGGGGACCTCGATGCCGGTGCGGTCCAGCAGCTCGTCCGGCCGCAGTGCGGCGTCGAACGTGACGGAACGGCCCACGCGGACCACCCCGGCCCGCGCCCGGTCGTGCTCGTCCTCCAACTCGCCCACGATCTCCTCCACCAGGTCCTCCAGCGTGACGATTCCGGCCGTGCCGCCGTGCTCGTCGGAGACGATGGCCACCTGGAGTCCCTGGCGCCGAAGCAGGCCCAGGAGTGTGTCAACGCCCATGGATTCCGGAACCCGCAGCGGCTCGATCATGAGCTCCGCCGCGGTGGTGTCCGCACGCCGGCCAAGGGGCACGGCGAAGGCCTGCTTGACGTGCAGGAGGCCCAGGACATCGTCCTTGTCACGTCCGGTGACCGGGAAACGGGAGTAGCCGGTGGAGGTGGCAAGGGCCACGATGTCCTCCGCGGTATCCGCAGCGCCCACCGCCGCCATCCGGACGCGCGGGGTCATCACGTCCGCCGCGCTGTACTCGGAGAAGCGGAGGGTGCGGTGCAGAAGGGTGGCGTGGTCCAGGTCCAGGACGCCCTCGACGGCGGACCGGCGCACCAGGGAGCTCAGCTCCTCCGCGCTCCGGGCACCCGAGAGTTCCTCCTTGGGCTCGATGCCGAAGCCGCGGATGATGCTGTTGGCCGTGTTGTTGAACAGCAGGATTACCGGCTTGAACACGGCGGTGAAGAGGGCCTGGAACGGCACCACCACCTTGGCGGTGGCCAGCGGCAGGGCCAGGGCGAAGTTCTTGGGGACAAGCTCGCCCACCACCATCGAGAAGACCGTGGCCAGGAAGATACCGGCAACAGACCCGACGGCCGGCACCAAGGCTTCGGCCAGCCCCGCAGACTGCAGCGGGCCGCTGAGCATCCGGCTGATGGCGGGCTCAAAGGTGTAGCCCGTCAGCAGGGTGGTCAGCGTGATGCCCAGCTGCGCGCCGGAAAGGTGCGTGGAGGTGATGCGAAGGGCCTTGATGGTGGGCCCAAGCCGCTTTTCGCCGCGGGCCTGGCGGGCTTCCAGGTCATGCCGGTCCAGGTTCACCAGCGCGAACTCCGAGGCGACGAAGAAGCCGGTGCCGACGGTCAGGACCAGGCCGATGCCCAGCATGATCCATTCAAACATTGGGGCGCCCCTCTCCTGGTGTGGCCGGTGATCCGGTCAGGTGGCAGAGGGGCCAGGGCATGTGTGAAGGAGGGTCGTCCATAACCCTTTCAACTCAGCCGGGGACGCGAAGGTTCCCGGCGCCCTACGGCCGCAGTTCCAGCGCACGCTTCTGGCGGGCGCTGATGGAGGATTCATGGCCGCAGTTGGTGCAGGTGATCCGGTATTTCCGGGACAAGGTAAGCACCGGGATGAAGAACAGCGTGAACCTGGTGGCCTGCTCCTCAAGGAGGTGGTGGATGAAGGCGCCGCAGTGCGGGCAGGTAGCGGTCCGTCCCGGCAGGGCCTTGTGCACGGTCTTGAACCCAAAGAGAAGAAGCATGGCGGCCTTTCGTGGTCCGGTTGCTAACCACCACCCTAGGCGGGTTTCGAAGGTGTCCGTCAGGGGTACGGGAGCTTCTGCAGTGTCTGTGTTAAATGCAATACTTGCGTGAGCAGCAATCGCCGCATTTGGGGGGACGTCTGGCACATGGTTCTGGATACGGCAACCCTGCGCATCGCTTTTGGCCTGATGGCCCTGGTGCTGGTGGTTCTGTTCTACTTTTCCGCCTACCGGGTGACGCGATCGCCGTACAGCGCCTGGTGGTGCGGTGCCCTGCTGTTCTTCCTGTCGGGATCGGCCTGTTTCCTCCTCGATGGCACGCCCCACCAGTGGTGGGCCAACCCGGCCGGGAACACCCTGCTGGTCCACGGCGGCGTCGCGGTGTGGGCAGGGGCGCGTTCGCTGCGGACAGTGCGGCCGCCCAAGTGGGCCTTCACGGGCATTCCGCTGGCCACGCTCGTTGCCTCCCTGCTCGACCATCCCGCCACCAACACCTGGTCCGGCGGTCCCGTGTTCCTCGCCGCGATGAGCTTGACTGTTGGGCTTGCGTCCCGTGAACTGTGGCGCCTTGAGCCGGGTTATTCGCGGGTCCGCATCCCCATGGCGGTGGCTGCGGGCGGACTTTCCGTTTTTTACTTCTTCCGTTGGCTGGCGTTCCTCGTGGAGGGCCCGGATGGCCCGGTGTTCGTTAATGTCTTTGGCTCGGCCATCACCACGCTGGTCACCATGGTGTTGCTGGTGGTGGTTTCCTTCAGCATGGCGGCGTTGAGCAGTGAACAGCAGACGCGTGCCCTGCGCGTGGTCGCCACCCGGGATGACCTCACGGGGCTATTGAACCGCAAGGCCTTCATGGACCTTGCTGCGGAACAGCTTGCCGACCGCAGCATCACGGGCGGCTCGGGAGCCTTGATCCTTGCCGACCTGGACCACTTCAAAGCGGTCAACGACACCTACGGCCATGCCGCCGGGGACCTGGCGCTTCAGGCCTTCGCCGACGCCTGCGTGGCAACTGTCCGATCCACCGACCTGATCGGGCGGTATGGCGGGGAAGAGTTCGTCATCCTGGTTCCGGGGGCAAGCGCGGAACGGGCAGAGACGATCGCGGAGGAAATCAGCAGGCGCCTGGCCGGCGCCAAAGCACCGGATGGCATGGAGATGCCCACCGCGAGTTACGGGATTTCCACGTACGACGCCGGAACTTTCGATGCCGATGACCTGGTCGCCTCGGCGGACGCGGCTTTGTACAGGGCCAAGTCCCTGGGCAGGAACCGCGCCGCCCGCAGCGATCGGCTGCACTAGCCCCCCTGCTTCTGCGGCGCGGTTCCGGACACCTGCCTACTTGGACTGGAGCGCGTCTGCCTGCTCAGCCAGGACCGTCAGCTCCACGCTGCCAGGCCGCTCAACGGTGCTCTCGATGGCCACCGCCGTGCCCTTGTGTGCGGACTCCAGGACGGATTCCATGACCTCCAGGGCGTGGTAGGCCAAGGCTCCGCCGGCCCTGGGCTCCATTCCCTGCGGGGTGGCGGCCAGGTCCGCGATGCCGAACCCGCGGCCGGAATCCACGTAGCCGGCGGACACGGGAAGGGTTTCCCAGTCCTCGGCGCCCAGGGAAAACAGCTGGACGTCGCCGTCGAAGTGGTTGGGGTCCGGTACCACCAGGGAGCCGCGCTCGCCGTGGATCTCGATGTTGGGGGATTTGGACTTCACGGCATCAAAGCTCATGAAGAGCGTCGAGAGCGCGCCGGATGCGTGGACCAGGACGCCGGTGACGTGGGAATCGATGTTCACGGGGACCTTCCCGCCCTGGCGCGGCCCCGAGCCGATGGTCCGCTCATTCCGCGTGTGGCTGGCCGCACCGATCACCGACACCACAGGGCCCAGCAGCGTCACGAGTGCCGTGACGTAGTAGGGGCCCATGTCCAGGAGGGGGCCGCCGCCGGGCTGGTAGTAGAAGTCAGGGTTGGGGTGCCAGCGCTCGTGGCCCGGCGTCACCATGGTGGCGGACGCCGCGATGGGTGCGCCGATCAGTCCGTCATCAATGGCTTTCCGGGCGGTCTGGATCCCGGTGCCCAGCACGGTGTCCGGTGCACAGCCGACGACGACACCTGCCTCCCGCGCCGCGTCCAGCACCCGGCGTGCTTCTTCGGTGGTGGCAGCCAGGGGTTTTTCGCCGTAAACGCTTTTTCCTGCGGCGATCGCCTTCAGTGCCACCTCTGCGTGGGCGGCGGGGATGGTCAGGTTCAGGACCAGGTCCACGTCCTCTGCGGAGAGCAGTTCGTCCACGGAGACGGCGCGGACGCCGTCGTAGTCATCCGCCACGGCCTGCGCACGTGCCGGATCCAGGTCCGCCACGGCCACCAGCTGGATCTGGTCCAGCCGGCGGAAGTTGGCGAGGTACTGCGCGATGATGGCTCCGCAGCCAACGATTCCGACTTTCAACGGCTTGCCCACAGCAGGCCCCTTTCGATGATGGTGCGTACGTTCCGGTCCTGGAGGATTTCCACGCGGTGCCCGGGGGTGGACACGAAGATCCGGCCTTTGCCCCACTGGCGGGTCCAGATGGCGGGGGATGTCACTTCGCGGTTCCAGGGGTCCCACTCGCGGACTTTTTGGGTGGTGGTGGCCAGGACGTCGATGTAGTCGTCCGACAGCACCCAGTACTGTTCGGTGATCAGGTCGAAGTCCTTGATGCCCTTGGTGATGGGGTGGTCGGCGGCGGCCGGCAGCATGTTGACGGTGTAGGGCACGTAGTTGTCCGACTGCTCACCGATGCACTCATCCGGGTGCTTGCCGGGGTGGCAGGCGAACTGGCCGCCGATCAGGTGCAGGTAGTCGGAGGTGTTCCGGTAGGAATCGGCGATCCCGCCGTGCCAGCCGGCCAGGCCGGTGCCGTTCTCCACGGCTGCCCGCAGTCCGGCGAATTCGTCCTTTTCGATGGTGGTCATGGTCATGCACTGCATGATGAGGTCCACCCCTGCCATGTAGGCGGCATCGGCGTAGACCTTCGGGGATTCCTCCACCCGGACGTCGTAGCCGTTGTCCTTGAGGTAGGGGATGAAGAGCTCTGTGGCCTCGTAGGGCTGGTGGCCGTCCCAGCCGCCGCGGACCACCAGGGCGTTCTTGCGTTCTGTCATTGGGGTTTCCTTTGGTTGGCTGCCGGCTTTTGCCGGCAAGGCGTGGGGTCAGCGGCTGGCGAAAGCGGCGTCGAAGGCCGCTGCCGGCGGGGCGATCCGGGCCAGGTCCTGGACCATGGCCAGCGCCTGCGGGGCCCCGATAAGCCGGTCCATGCCGGCGTCCTCCCACTCGATGCTGGTGGGGCCCTCGTAGCCGATGGCGTTCAGGGTCCGGAAGATCCGGTTCCACTGCACGTCCCCGTGCCCTGCCGTGACGAAATCCCAGCCGCGCCGGGGATCGGCCCAGGCCAGGTGCGAGCCCAGGCGGCCGTTGCGGCCGTCGAGCTGGCGGATGGACTCCTTGACGTGGACGTGGAAAATCCTGTCCGCGAAGTCCTGCAGGAACATGACGGGGTCCAGGTCCTGCCAGATGAAGTGGGAGGGGTCGAAGTTCAGGCCGAAGTTCTCCCGGTGTCCGATCGCCTCAAGGGTGCGCTTGGCGGTCCAGTAATCGTAGGCGATTTCGGACGGGTGGACTTCCAGGGCGAACCGGACACCCACCTCGTCGAAGACGTCGAGGATGGGGTTCCAGCGGTCCGCGAAGTCCTGGTAGCCGGCGTCGATCATTTCCTGGGAGGCGGGCGGGAACATGGCCACCGCCTTCCAGATGGAGGAGCCCGTGAAGCCGGTGACAGTCTTCACCCCCAGGCGGGCAGCAGCCCTGGCGGTGTCCTTCATGGCGTCCGCTGCCCGGCGGCGTACGCCTTCGGGCGCCCCGTCACCCCAGACCTCAGCGGACAGGATGCCCTGGTGGCGCTCATCGATGGGGTCGTCGCACACCGCCTGTCCGGTCAGGTGGTTGGCGATGGCGAACACCTTCAGGTTGTTCTTTTCGAGGATGTCCAGCCGGCCCTGGAGGTAGTTGTCATCCTCGGCCGCGCGGCGCGGGTCCAGATGGTCGCCCCAGCAGGCGATCTCCAGCCCGTCGAAGCCCCACTCGCCCGCGAGCCGCGCCACTTCCTCGAAGGGCAGGTCGGCCCACTGGCCGGTAAACAGCGTGATTGGTCGTGTCATGTCTATTCCTTGGATCGCTTGAAGCTGGTCGTTGCCGTGCCGAACCGCTGCTCAGACTTTTTGCCACTGGCTGGAATTTGCGGCACTGGACTCCACAGCGGCCAGGACCCGCTGCACCTGCAGGGCGTCGGCGAAGGACGGTTCCGGTTGGCGGGCTTCGCCGATGGCCGTGACGAGGTCCACCACCTGGTGGGTGAAGCCGTGTTCGTACCCCAGGCCGTGGCCGGTGGGCCACCAGTTTCCGACGTAGGGGTGCTCGGGCTCGGTGACGAAGATCTTCCGGAACCCGGCGTCGGGGGATTCGGCGGCGTCGTAGAAGGACAGGACGTTCATGTCCTCGAAGTCGAAGGCAACGGAACCCTTGGTGCCGTTGACCTCCAGCCGCATGGCGTTCTTCCTGCCCAGGGCGTAACGCGTGGCTTCAAAGACGCCGATCGCACCCGAAGCCGTGCCGCCGTCGAACTTTGCGCTGAAGATTGCCGCGTCATCAACCGTGACTTTTCCCCGCGGAGCATCGCTGCTGAGGTCGCCGTGCCCGCCGAGTCCCACCAGGTCGCCGGCCAGCGGGCGTTCCTGCACAAAGGTCTCCAGCAGGGCCGAGACCCCGCTGATGTTCAGGCCCGTAACCCACTGCGCGGCGTCGATGCTGTGTGCTCCGATGTCACCCAAGGAGCCGGATCCGGACTTGCTCTTGTCCAGCCGCCAGGTCATGGGGGCGTTGGCATCGCTGAGCCAGTCCTGCAGGTATTGGGCCCTGACATGGCGGATGCCGCCCAGCCTGCCCTGTTCCACGAACCGCTTGGCCAGCGCCAGCGCCGGAGTGCGGCGGTAGCTGAAGCCGCACATGGAGAAGACGCCGTTCTTCGCCGCGGTCTCCGCGGCGAGCGTCATCCGTTCGGCTTCCTCGACGGAGTTGGCCAGCGGCTTCTCGCACAGCACGTGCTTTCCGGCTTCAAGGGCGGCGATGGCAATTTCGGCGTGGGTGTTGCCGGGCGTGCAGATATCGATGAGGTCGATGTCGTCGCGCTCGATCAGGCGGCGCCAGTCCGTTTCAACCGATTCCCAGCCGAGCTTGTCTGCCGCGGAACGGACTCCCTCGGCATTCCTGCCCGCGACCGCGGTCAGCCGGGGCTGCAGGGGCAGGTCGAAAAACCGGGGTGCGGTCCGCCAGGCGTGGGAGTGGGCTGCACCCATGAAGGCGTAGCCCACCATGCCGACCCGCAGGGGTTGTGCGGTGGTCATGGAGATGTCCTTTCTTACTTGCTGAAGCCGGCGGTGAGGCCGCTCAACAGTTGACGGCGGGCGACGACGTATACCACCAGCAGGGGAAGGGTCGCCAGGACGACGGAGGCGAGAATGGCGGGGATGTTCACGCTGAACTCACCCTGGAAGGTCCACAGGGACAGCGGCAGGACCCTGGTTGCCGGGCTCTGCGTCAGGATCAGCGGGAAGAGGAAACCGTTCCAGACATGCAGGGCGTTGTAGATGCCGACGGTGATGACCGCCGGCTTGGTCATGGGGAGAGCGAGGCGCCACATCATGGCCCAGTCGGAACAGCCGTCCAGGCGCATCGATTCGAAAAGCTCATTGGGGACATCGCGCATGAAGTTGGACAGGATGAGGACGCTGACCGGGATGGCAAATGCCACGGACGGAAGGATCAGGGCCAGCAAGGTGTCATACATGTGCGCCCGGGTGATCATCCAGTAGATGGGGATGATGGTGGCGTGCAGGGGGATGGCCAGGCCAAGGAGGAACAGGTTGTTCGTCAGGCTCAGGAACCGGCCCTTGCCGCGGACGATCGCATACGCGGCCATGAAGGACACCAGCAGGGCAGGCAGGACCGTGCCCAGGGTGACGATCAGGCTGTTGGTGAAGTACCTGACGAAGTTGTTCTCCAGGACCAGCTTGTAGTTGTCCAGGGTGGGTTCCGTTGCCGGGAGCATGGGGTTGGAGGTGAAGAAACCAGCCTGGTTCTTGAAGCTGGTGATCACCACGTAATAGATGGGGACGATGATGATGGCCAGCCAAAGCCAGCCGCCCAGCCCGCCAAGGAGGTTTGGCCGCAGCCGCCCGGGTCCCTTGGTGCGGGTAACCGGTGCTGCGGTGATGCTGCCCGCCGGGGCCGGTGGGACGGGAAGTTGTGTTGTGGAGGCCATCAGGCACCTTCCAATTGGCTTGCGTTGCGGTTTTTGCCGCCCAACCGCTGGAGGATGAGCGCCAGGCCCAGTCCGATGACGACGAGAATGACTCCCAGGGCGCTCGCGGCGCCCATGTCGTTGGCCTTGAAACCCGTCAGGTACATGTGCAGCGGCAGCAGCCGCGTGCTGTAGCCGGGGCCGCCCCCGGTGAGCACGAAGATGAGGTCGAAGTAGGCGAGGCTGCCCACCACCATCAGGGTGGAGGACGTGATGATCGTGTACTTGAGCTGGGGCAGGGTGATGTTCCAGAACTGGCGGAAGCGTCCCGCGCCGTCGATTTCGGCGGCCTCGTACAGCGACGTGGGGATCTGGCGGACGCCGCCCTGGTAAATCAGCGTGTGGAAGGGAACGAACTGCCACGCAATCACGAAGACCACCACGAACAGGACCAAATCCGAGTTGCCAAGCCAGTCCTGGGCAAGGATGTGCAGGTTGAATCCGGGGCCCAGGCCGAAGTTGGGATCGAGCAGGGCCTTGAAGGCGATGGCAACGGCGGCGGACGAAAGCAGCAACGGCAGGAAATAGAGCACGGCGAGGGCGGCGCGGTACTTCTGGCCGCCGGCCGTGAACACGCCAAGCAGCAGGCTGATGGGCGCCTGGACGATGAATGAGAAGAACATGATCTTCCCGGTGACCACCAGGGCGTTGCCGGTGACCGGATCCGTGAGGACCGTGGTCCAGCTGGACAGGCCGTCCAGCTTGATCTCGCCCAAACCGTTCCAGCTGGTGAAGCTGAGGAGGACGACGCCGATCAGCGGGACGACAGCGAACGCCAGGAAGAAGACCAGGGCCGGGACTGCGAGCCATCCCGAGGGGCCCGCGTCGCGGACCCCCCGGTTGGCGGAACCAAGAGCCGTCATGGAACCTTACTTTCCGATCGTGGCGTTCATGGTGCTGATGAACTGGTCAGGGCTGATCTTCTTGAGGAAGATCTGGTCCAGGTTGGACAGCATGGCGTCACCCTGCGCGGGGCTGAGGGCCTGGTCCCAGGAGAGGGTGAAGCTGGGGGCGTTCTTGGCCAGGCCGTAGACGAAGGTCAGGAAGTCCTTGTCGGGTGAGGCGGCGAGTTTGTCTTCGATTCCCTTGACTACCGGGACGGCGCCGGAGCTAATCAAGGCATCTGTGTTGGCATCGGTGAACATGCCGTCCTTGACATAGTCCAGGGCGGCCTTCTTCTGGGCATCGGTCGCCTTGGCGGAGATGGACCAGAAGTTGGAGGGGTTGCCCACGACGTTCGTCGGGTCACCCTTGCCGCCCGAAACGGTGGGGAAGGTGGTGTATCCCAGCTTTCCACTCTTGACGAAGTCGGCGGCGTCCTTCTTCATGCCCTGGTAGATCCAGCCGCCCTGCAGGATCATGGCGGCCTTGCCGGTGTACATCAGGGCCTGGTCTGCGTTGCTGTCCGCCGCAACGGATGAGAAGCCGTTGATGAACCCGCCGGCGTCGGCCAGGTCCTGGATCTTGGTCAGCGCCTCTTTGACGGCGGGGTCGGACCAGGCTCCGGGCTTGTTGGCTGCGATGTTGGCGAAGACTTCGGGGCCGCCAATGCGCTCCACCAGGTACTCAAGCCACATCAGGTCCGGCCACTTGGACTGGCCGCCCAGCGAGAACGGGGCAACACCGGCTGCCTTGAACTTCGGCACCAGGGCCATCAGCTCATCCCAGGTCTTCGGCGGCTGGGCTCCCACCTTGTCGAAGACGTCCTTGTTGAAGTAGAGGACAACCGGCTGGACGTTGTTGTTCGGCAGTGCGTAGGTCTTGCCGTTTACTTCACCGTTCTTCAGCACTGAGGGAAGGTAACGGTCCTTGACCTGCGGGTTGTCCTTGATGAAGGTGGACAGGTCGTCAACCTGGCTGGCGTCGACGTACGACTTCAGGACTCCGCCGCCCCAGCCATAGATGAAGGTGGGGCCTTCGCCGGCGCCGACGGCGGTGCGGACTTTGGTCTTGTAGGCGTCGTTGGCGAAGAAATCCAGCTTGATGGACTTGTCCGGGTTGGCCTGGTTCCAGTCATCCACCGACTTCTGGAGCACCGGCTGGTTGCCGCCGGTGAGTCCCCACATGGTGGCCGAATCGCTGCTGACGTTTGAGCTGGCAGGACCTGACGAACCGCAGGCAGCGAGGCTGACTGCCAGTCCTGCTGCGGAAATTGCCAACGCTGCCGAGCGCAACTTTCGAATCTTCATTTCGCTTCCGTTCATCCTCCGGGCTCAACGCTGGGTCCCGGTAACGTGTGAAGCAGGCGTTTGCCTCGGCTCCGAGGCGGATGGCCCGCGTCAATTCGGTCAGTGGTCGTACCGCGCGGCTTTCGAAAGATTTCGAAACTTTACGAGCGGTGGTGCCAATCTAGCCGTGAGCCGGGTCACAGTCAAGAGTTGACCGTGCCGGGCTCAACCTGTCCCTACTGGTGATCAGTTGACGCCCTGAGGAAACGCGGGCAAGATGGCCGTAAGCGAAATGTTTCGAAAGAGTGGATGAGCCAGTGGCGAAGACTGCACGGCCGGCAAAGACAACCCTGGCAGCTGTTGCCTTGCAGGCGGGGGTTTCCACCCCCACAGTGTCCAAGGTGGTCAACGGCCGCGAAGATGTTGCGCCGGAGACCCGGGCCCGCATCCTGGCCGCCTTGGAGCAGGCGGGGTATCAATCACCCGTGCAGCGCCGTTCCGTGACGAGGACCAGCACGGTGATCGAGGTGGTGGTGGACGTCCTGACCTCCGCCTACACCACCGAGGTCCTGGACGGGATTCTGCAGTTCGCCGCTTCCGAGGATGTCGAGGTCCTGGTGAGCGTCACCCCACCCTCGACTCCGACGGTGCAGACCGCGGAGCGCCGCGCGCAGCGGATGGTCGACGAAGGCAGGGCGGGAATGATCGTGGTGACCTCGGCATTCAGCGAGGCGCAGATGCACGCTTTCCGGCGGCGCCGGATCCCGGTGGTGGTGATCGATCCGCTCAACCCGCCACCCGCGGACGTGGTCAGCGTAGGGGCCACCAACTGGGCGGGCGGCAAGGCCGCCACCGAACACCTGCTGGAACTGGGCCACCGGCGCATTGCCTACATCGGCGGTATTGAGCGGGCCGAATGCAACCAGGCGCGGCTCCACGGCTACATGGCGGCCCTTGCAGCCCATGGCCTCTCCGTGGATCCGCAGTACATCATTTCGGGCGGCAGGTTCCGCCGGGACAGCGGGGTGTCCGGGATGAAGGCGCTGCTTGGCCTCGAGAAGCGCCCCACGGCCATCTTTGCCGGAAGCGACAGCATCGCCCTGGGCGTGCTCAGCGAGGCGGCGCATTGCGGCTTGAAGGTTCCCGGGGACATCAGCCTCGTCGGTTTCGATGGCACCATCCAGGGCGAGGAATCCGTGCCGGCGCTCACGTCGGTGGCGCAGCCCCTTGAGGAGATGGGACGGGCTGCCCTGAGGTCGCTGCTGCGCCAGGCGCGCGGTGAAGTCCTCGATTCCCGCCGGGTGGAGCTGGCCACCCACGTGATTGTCCGCGAGTCCACCGCCCCTCCCCCGGCCTGAGTGCGGGGCGGGGCAACGCGTGGAACACAAAGCGGCGGCTGCCACCCCGTCCGAAGAGGACCGGGTGGCAGCCGCCGCTGGGGTGTGAAGCCTAGCGCTTGACCGCTTCCAGCTTCAGCATCTTGGCAATGACGCCGTCGAGTTCGGAGTCGTCGAAGATCTTCTTCCAGTCGTCCTTGATGATGGTGTCCTTGCCGTACTGGATGGCGATTTCGCAGGCCTCGGAGAACGGGTTGGACCCGCGCAGGGCGTTGGTCAGCGCGATCTGGACGTGGCCGAACAGCATGGCCTTGGCGGCTTCCTCGGGGACGCCGGCGGTGTGCACGGTCTCGTGCAGTGCCTCGTTGAGCAGGGCGCCGATCATGCAGGCCACCGTTTCCACGAGGGTGGGTTCGAGGATGGCGAGCTGCTTGACGGTGACCCAGTGGACGTCGATGACGGGGGCGTAGATGGTGCGGATGGTCGCCTCCGCAGCTGCCTTGGTGGCCTCCGGGGCGTCTTCGTCGATGGCGGCCACCACGTTCTGCGGGGCGCCCTGGCCGCCGAAGGTGTCGGCCCATTCTTCCTTGGTGGTGCGCTCCAGGAACACGGACGGGTGGCACGGGTGCGCTACCGCCTGCACGACGTCGTCGCGCTTGGCCAGCAGGCCGGCGTAGGCGGCGGCGGGGTCCAGGGTGAGGAGGATGGATCCGGCTTTCATCTGCGGGACCACGCCTTCTGACACGATGCCCAGGACGGTGTCCGGGACGGCGAGGATCACCACGTCGGCGCCCTTGACGGCGTCGTCCGTGGCGGTGATCTCGCGGCGCTCGGCGCGGACGCGCTCCTGGCCGGCGGGGGAGTTCTCGCTGTAGAAGACGGTGTGGCCGGACTTCTGGAGGTTCCGGGAAACCCGCAGCCCCATCTTGCCCCCGGCTCCGATGACGGCGACGGTCAAAGTTTCTGCTGACATTTCACTTGCTCCTTAGGTATTCGATGCTTTGCCGGGTCCACTGGTTTTCGAGCCGGATGGTTTCCGCCTCGGTGTCCTGCCAGGGCAGCCAGTGTTCGACGATTTGGTTGATGTTTCGTTCGTGCGGCCGGATCTTCCCGGCCATGTACCCGTAGTCGAGCAGGCCTTCGCCGAGTGGGGCGCCGGAGTAGGTGAATCCCACCCAGCCGTCCTTGCGGCTGAAGGCAAAGTCCTTGACGTGCATGTTCAGGACATGGGGTGCGACGGCGTCAATCACCTCACGCGGCATCTCCAGCGCCGCGACGGTGTTGGCGGGGTCGCTGCAGATCCCCAGGTGCGGGCTGTTCACGCCGTGGATCACGTCCAGGACCCGGGAGGTGGGGACCTGTTCGTAGGTTTCCACGGCGATCTTCACCCCTGCCGCCTCGAACTCGGGCAGGACCTCCTTGAAGATGGCCACCGCTTCCTCCGTGGTGGGGGTGTGGCCTGGGGTGTTGAACATGGTCCGCAGCAGCGGGGATCCTAGGATTTCCGCGATGTGCAGGAACTTCCGAAGGTGCTCCGGCCGGATCCCCTTGGTGCCCAGCTCAAGGCCGATGCCCAGCCGGTCCGCGGTATCCCGCACGGCCTGGAGTTGGGCGTCGGTCATGGCTTCCAGCGGTGCGTAGTCGCAGACCTGGAAGAGGTCAACGCCCAGTTCCGCCGTCCGTTCCAGGGCGTCATGGATGCTCAGTGGCGTGGAGACCTGGTCCGAGAGCTGCCAGAAGAAGGCGTAGCTGCTGAGGCCGATTCGTGAGGTCATGCCGCCACCTCCGCTGTTTCCAGCCGCGCCGCGGTTTCGTCCAGGATGGTCTTCAGCGCCTTCGGGTCGTGGGCGAAGCGGCCCAGGAACAAACCGGCGACGGCGGGATCCAGCTGGGTGATCAGGCCCGGTCCGGCACTGCCGCCGTAGATCACGCGGCTGGTGTCCTGGCCCGGGAGGCTGCGCAGGTGCGCGTCCAGTCCGGTGGTGACGGCGCTGATGTACTCCGGTGTGGCCGGTTCCGGGGCGCCGATGGCCCATTGAGGCTCGTAGGCGACGATGGTCCGGCCGGCGGGCGCCAGGGACGACGCGCGGTTCAGTGCGGCGTCGATCTCCGCCGTGCACTGGGCGACGGCCTCCTCCACGGACCCCTGCTGCAGTTCACCGACGCACAGGACGGGGGTCAGCCCGTTGCGGTAGGCGGCTGCGGTCTTCAGCCCGATGGTCCGGTGGTCCTCGCCGAAGATCCGGCGGCGTTCTGCATGGCCCACCTCGGCGTACCGGCCGCCGAGTTCGGCGATGGTCCTGCCGCCCACCTCGCCGGTGTAGGCGCCTTCGTCTTCCCAGAAGATGTCCTGGGCGCCGGCGGCGGCACCGGCGGGGCCCAGGATCCTTGCGGCCTCCGGCAGTGCCGGCAGGACGGGCAGGACGAAGAGCTCGATGTCGCCGCTTTGCACTGCCGGATGGGCGAAGGCGATGGATGCGACGTCGCGGCAGTAGTCCACCGAGCGGGCGTAGCCGAAGTACATCTTCAGGCTGACGCCGATGATGGCTTGGGGGTTCTTAGCAGGAAGTGACACCCTCGTAGTCCTTAATCAGGGCGACCTTCTCCGCCGAGGCGGAGCTTTCGTCGAACGTGTAGGTGAGCCATTCCTTCGCCAGCCGGCGGGCGAGCTCCAGGCCGACGACACGCTGGCCGAAGGTGAGGACCTGGGCGTTGTTGCTCAGGATGGCGCGCTCAACGGAGAAGGAATCGTGCGCGGTAACGGCGCGGACGCCCGGAACCTTGTTGGCGGCGATCGCGACGCCGAGGCCGGTGCCGCAGACCAGCAGGGCCCGGTCGGCCTTGCCCGCGGCGATGAGTTCGGCGGCGGCGATGGCAACTGACGGGTAGGGGGTGTGGCTACTGGCGTCCACCCCGACGTCGGTCACGGATTCGACCAGTTCGGAGGCTTCCAGGTCGGCCTTCAGGGCTTCCTTGTAGTCGAAACCGGCGTCGTCGGCTCCAATGACCAGGCGCAGTTTGGCGCTCATGCGTTCTCCTTGATGGTGGTGTTCTGGCTGAGGGTGTTGTGGATGGCACGGACGATCAGGGCCATGGACACGGCGCCGGCGTCAGGGGTGCCCAGGCTTTTCTCGGCGTGGGGCCGGGCCCGGCCCATCAGGGGCAGCAGGTTGGCGGTGTCCTCGGCAGCCTGCTGGGCAGTGGTGGCTGCAACGTCCCAGGCATCGGCCAGGGACTTTCCGCCCTCCACACCGGCGGTCAGGGCATCCCGGAACGGAACCAGCACGTCCACCAAGGTCTTGTCGCCCACCTTGGCCTTGCCAAAGTCCATGATCGCGGCGGCGGCGCCTGCCACGCCGGCGGCGACAGCACCGGCGTCGGGCGCTTTGCTGTCACCCACGGCATCGCCTACCGCACGCAGGGCCATGCCCCACAAGGCGCCGGATGTGCCGCCGGCCTTGTCGGCCCAGGCATCGGCGGCGAAGTACAGGGTGGTGGCAGCGCCGGCACCGCGGCCGACGGCGTCTGCCGCGGCTTGCACGGCCGCGCGGACGCCGCGCTCCATGCCGATGCCGTGGTCGCCGTCTCCGGCGATCGCATCGATCCGGCCCAGTTCGGCGGCGTTGGCGTCCACCACATCCTTGGCGGCGCCAAGCGCCGCGAGGACACGGCACGCACCGGCCTGGGATTCAGCGGTTGCCTCCGGGACCGAAAGTTCGACGTCGGCCGTCTCGCCTGCCGTCTCCTCCAGCGCTCCGGCGGTGACGGCGCCGCGGCGGAAAGCCGGGGCGTCGGCGGGGGCGTTCCAGAGGGCCTCCAACTCGTCGTCGAGCCAGAAGAGGGTCAGGGAGGTGCCGGCCATGTCGAAGCTGGTGACCAGCTCGCCCACCTGCGGGTCCACCGCCTCCAGGCCTGCCTCAGCCAGCAGCTGGGCCACGCGCCGGTACACCACGAAGAGCTCTTCGTATTTGACGCTGCCCAGGCCGTTGAGGATGGGGACTAGGCGGGCGCTGGTGGCCTCAATGCCGTCGGGCACTTCGGTGAGGAGCTTGCCAACGAGCAGTTCGGCGAGCTCATCCGCCGTCGGAATGTCTGTTTCTCCAATGCCCGGCTCACCGTGGATGCCCATGCCCACCGCCATCCGGCCCTCGGGAACGGAGAACAGCGGTGTTTCGGCGCCTGGGAGGGTGCAGCCGGTGAAGGCGACGCCGAAGGAGCGGGTGCGGTGGTTGGCGCGTTCGGCGATCTCCATCACCGCATCCATGCCGTAGCCGGCCTCCGCGGCAGCGGCCGCTACCTTGAAGACGGTGAGGTCTCCGGCGATGCCGCGGCGCTTGGTGTGCTCTTCGATCGGGGCAGAGGAAACGTCGTCCGTGACGGCGATGCTGCGGCAGTCGATGCCTTCCCTGCGGAGCTTTTCCTTGGCCTGGGTGAAGTGGAGGACGTCACCGGCGTAGTTTCCGTAACCAAGCAGCACGCCGGTGCCGTTGTGGGCGGCCCTGGCCACGTTGTAAACCTGCTGGGCCGACGGCGATGCGAAAAGGTTGCCCATGGCGGCGCCGTGAGCCAGGCCCTGGCCCACGAGTCCGGCGAAGGCCGGGTAGTGGCCGGAGCCGCCGCCAATAACCAGTGCCACCGTGTCCGGGGTGCTCTTGGTGTTGCGGACAACGCCTCCGGAAACACGCCTCACCCAGCGTCCGTGTGAGGCGACGAAGCCTTCGATCATTTCGTCAGCGAAGGCTGACGGTTCGTTGAACAGGCGGGTCATGGGAAAAGCTCCTGGGCCTAGCTGGGGAAGGGTCTGTGGGCAGTGGTTGGTGTGGGGGCGCCTTCGGGCAAGGAAGGCGCCCCCGGGTTTTACGGTGCGTTGCCGCTCAGGGCTCGGCGTGCTGGCCGGCGCCGGCCGGATCCAGGGCCTCGGACCGGATGCCCTCCGTGACGCGGCCGGAACGGCTCAACGCCACCATCAGGACGGCGGACAGGAGCATGAAGCCGCCCACCACGAACATCGGCACGGTGTAGTCGCCTGTCCAGTCCTTGAGCCAGCCGGTGATGTAGCCGGCGCTGAAGCCTGCCAGGTTGCCCACGGTGTTGATCAGGGCGATGCCGGCTGCCGCTGCCGCACCGGTCAGGAACTGCGTGGGGACCGTCCAGAAGTTGGGCAGCGCGGCGAAAATGGCCATGGCCGTGATGGTGATGACGGCGATGGTGGCTGCCGGGCTTCCCGCAAAGAGTGCCAGCGGGATGCTCAGTCCACCCACCAGGGCCGGTACTGCGATGTGCCAGGTCTTGACGCCGCGCTTGGTGGCGTCCTTGGACCAGAAGTACAGGGCGATGGCTGCCGGCAGGTACGGGATGGCGGTGATCAGGCCCTTTTGGAAGACGTCGAACTTGGTGCCGTAGACGCCTTCGAAGCCGGAGATGATGGTCGGCAGGAAGAAGCCGAGGGCGTAAAGGCCGTAGATGAAGCCGAAGTAGATCAGGGAGAGCATCCAGACGCGGCCGTTGCCGAAGACGGTGCGTACGCTGACGTGCTTGTTGCCCGCGGCGGTTTCGTTCTTTTCCTTCTCCAGCGCGCCGGTCAGCCAGGTCTTTTCCTCGGCGCTGAGCCACTTGGCCTTGGCGGGGGAGTCGGCCAGGTAGAACCAGGAAACGATGCCGATGAGGATGGCGGGGATGGCAACGCCGAGGAACATCACGCGCCAGCCTTCGAGCCCGAAGAGGCCGTGCTGCTGGATGAGGATGCCGGCCAGCGGGGCGCCGATGACGGTGGTCAGCGGCTGGGCCAGGTAGAACAGGGCCAGGATCTTGCTGCGGTGCCTGGCGGGAACCCAGAGGCTCAGGAAGAGGATGGCGCCGGGGAAGAATCCGGCTTCGGCCACGCCCAGGATGAAGCGCAGGATGTAGAGCTGCTCAACGTTGGCCACCCAGGTGAACAGCAGGGAGACGATGCCCCAGCTGACCATGATGCGGGCCAGCCAGCGGCGGGCTCCGAACTTGTGGAGCGCCAGGTTGGAGGGGACCTCCAGCAGGATGTAGCCGATGAAGAAGACGCCGGAGGCGAAGCCGAACTGGGCGGCGTTCAGGGCCAGGTCCTTGTTCATGCCGTTGGGGCCGGCGAAAGAGATGGCGGTGCGGTCGAGATAGTTGATGAAGAACATCAGCGCGACGAACGGGACAAGCCTGATCGCCACTTTCCTGATTGCGGATTTTTCGACCACCGATTGTGTGGTGTCCACGTTGACTCCTAGATGTTGGTGTCCCGGCCGCATCCGTCACTGGAGGCGTGGGGCTGTCTCATGTGCACGCGGGCTTGGGGTTCCGCGGCGGCTGAAGCTGTGAGTTCCACCATAGGACTGAAACAAGAATTGGTCAACCGGTTGACTGGTTCCCGTCCGATGACAATCCCGTAGGTGGTCCTCTGGGGCCGTCCGGCGTGGTCAACCAGTTGTTACGCTTGGGTGGTGTCCGTAGAATCCGCCGCCGCGACGGCCAAGATCAGTGCCGCCCTGGGCTCTCTGGGGCAGGGTTCAGTGGTGTCGGAAGTGGCCGAGCGCCTGCTGGCCTTTTTCACCAGCGGTGATATTGCCCCGGGAACCAGGCTCCCTGCCGAGCGCACGCTGGCCGCCTCCCTTGGCGTTGGCCGGTCAGCGGTGCGGGAGGCCCTCGCTGCGCTGGAAATCCTTGGCATCGTGGTGGTCCGGCCGGGATCCGGCACTTATCTTCGGGACGGCGTCTCGGAGCTTCTGCCCCGCACCCTGAGCTGGGGCATGATGCTGGGCGCCCCACGCACGCGCGAACTCGTGGAACTGCGCAGCGGACTCGAGGTGCAGGCCGCTCAACTGGCCGCAGGGCGCATCACCGACGAGGCGCTGGAGCGGATGCGCTCAAACCTGGACACGATGGAACGCACGCTTGACGACCTTACGGCCTTCGTTGAGGCCGACGCCTCGTTCCACCGCGAAATCGCCGCGGCTTCCGGGAACCAGGTGCTCCAGGAACTCCTGCAAAGCATCCGCTCGTTGCTGCGGATCTGGGTGGACCGGGCCCTCACGGACGAAGGGCATGCTGCTGCCGCGCTGAAGGAGCACACCAAAATCTACGAAGCGCTGGCTGCCCGGGATGCCGGTGCCGTGACGGCAACCATGAGCTCCCACATGGAGACAGCTACCCGGCGCCTGCTGGCGGGATTCGACGCCGCCCAGTAGGCCGGGGCGTCAGGCGGGCTTTCCCGCCAGCTGTTCGCGGCCAGGTTTCCCGGTGGTGGCCGGGCACGGCCCCACTGACCCGCGCCGCACCAGGGTTGCCGTGAACTGTGCGGGAGCGGTGGGCGGGAGCCCCTCCATTTGCCGGATCAACGCCTTCGCTGCCGCGACTCCCATGTTGTAGACGGGCTGGGCGATGACCGTGAGGGGCGGGGTTGTCAGCCTGGTCCACGCAAAGTCGTCGTACATCAGGAATGAAACATCCGCTGGAATGGACAGGCCCAGTTCCTGGATCGCTTCCACAACGCTGAGGGCGATGAGGCCGTCGGACGCCACCGCGGCCGTGGCCCGGTCCGGACCCCTGAGCACTTCCCGGGTAATGCTGCGGATGGAGTCTTCATCGCCCGCGTTCAACCGGACCAGGTCCTCCGGAAAAGCCAGCCCGGATTCCAGGAAGGCCTCCCGCATGCCTTCGATACGGTCGGCAATCTGTGAGGACTCCAGCGTCATTCCGGGGGTGTACGGGGCATTAGTCCTCAACGTGGAAATGAAGGCGATCCGGCGGTGGCCCGCATCCAGCAGGTACCGCGTAGCCTCGCGCGAAATCCGCGCCATGTCCACGGCCATGGTCTCAACCGGCATGTCCCCGGCAGTGCGGTCGATGAAGACCATGGGCCGGCCTGACCGGTGCACCTCCTGGAGGTGTCCGGTGTCCACCGAGGACGCAGGAGCGACGATCAGCCCGTCCACGCGCTTGTCCAGCAGCACCCGCACTGCGTCCACTTCCGCCTCGCGGTCTTCGTCGGTATTGACCAGGATGACGTTGTAGCCGGCCTTCTTTGCCGTGTCCGTGATGCCCCGGGTTGCCAGTCCGAAGTGGGGGTTTTCGATGTCACCCACCACCACGCCGATGGTGTGCGATTTGCCCGTGTTCATGCTGCGCGCAAGCTCATTGGGCCGGTAGGAAAGGGCCTCCGCCGCGGCCTGGACGCGCTCGCGGACGTCGTCGCTGACGGCGCCGTAATTGCCCAACGCGCGGGCTGCCTGGGCCTTGGAGACCTGGGCTGCCTTTGCGACGTCTGCAACGGTGACGTCCCGCCGCCGTGCTCCTTCAGCGCTCATCTTCACCTTTCGAAGAGGCTGTTGACGCCCCCTGTGACTTCCGCTACATTTCTATCCATCGATGTGAGTCCGGTCTCAATCTTAGGGTGTGAGACCGGACTCAACAAGAGCATCGGCGACTTTCTTCGGCGGCCCTGACAGCACCGCCTCCCTCCCAACGATTGGACAACGCTGTGAAGAAAAAGAACCTCCGCCCGGCCGGAATCGCCGCCGCAGCACTGGCTGCGGTCCTGGCGCTCTCCGGCTGCAGCTCCACCTCCGCCGCTTCCACCACTGAGAACAACCCTTACGGCCTGATCCAGCCGGGCACCATCCGCGTGGCCAGCCTGGGCGACTCCAAGCCGTACACCTTCGCCGACGCGTCCGGTAATTTCACCGGCTTCGACGTCGAACTGTTCAAGGATGTGGCCCATCGGGCCGGTGTGGACAACGTGGTCTTCACCGGACAGGACTTTTCCGGCCTCCTGGCCGCAGTGGCCAACGGGCAGTTCGACGCCGGGGTGGCCGCGATCGGCATCACGGACAAGCGGAAGGAAACCGTGGACTTCTCGGACGGCTACCTGGCCGGTTACCTGACGGTGATCACCACCAAGACGTCGGGCATCACAAGCGCTGAGGGCCTGGCCGGCAAGCGCCTGGGCGTGGTCCAGGGAACCCTGCAGGAAGCGTACGCCGTCAAGAACTTCACCTCGGCCAGCCTGGTCCGCTTCCCGGACAACAACACCGCCATCGCGGCCGTGAACAGCGGCAGCGTGGACGCCCACTTCCTGGATTACGAGGCAGCGAAGGCCTACGAGGACCAGCACGGCCTGGTCAGCGCCGCGGACATCCCGTCCTTCGACGCTCCGGCCGGGTTCGCCGTCGCCAAGGGCAAGACCGCCTTCAAGGAAGCCCTGAACAAGGGCTTGGCCGCAGCCATGGAGGACGGCACCTGGAAGAAGCTCTACCAGAAATGGTTCCCGGGCTCCCCGATGCCCAAGCAGTACCTGCCCAAGGCCGAACAGGCCGCCTCCGCCTCACCCGCGCCCAGTAAGTAGCCCGCGCGCACCAGCCCTCCGGCTGCACTGCCGGGGCGGGCCCCGCTGGCCGCGGCCCGCCCCGGCACCTCCACCCAATCTACGTCTGAGAGCAACCATGGACTGGTTCAACACCATCATCCGTACTTTCTTCGACTTCGGCGCTATGGCCGAGGTCCTGCCCCAACTGTTGGCGGTCGGCCTGCTGAACACGCTGATCATCTCCATCGCCGCCACCGTCCTTGGCACGGTGCTGGGGATGGTGGTGGCCGTCATGGGCATCTCACCCTCGAAATGGCTGCGGGTTCCGGCCCGGATCTACACCGACCTTTTCCGGGGCCTGCCGGCCATCCTGACCATCCTGCTGATCGGCCAGGGCTTCGCCCGGCTCAGCCAATCGATCTTCGGGCCGTCCCCTTACCCGCTGGGCATCATCGCACTGAGCCTGATCGCCAGCGCCTACATCGGCGAGATCTTCCGCGCCGGCATCCTCAGCGTGGACAAGGGCCAGGGCGAGGCCTGCCGCGCCCTGGGGATGAGCTACGCCAAGTCCATGGCCCTGGTGGTGGTGCCCCAAGGCGTACGCCGGGTGCTTCCGGCCCTGGTGAACCAGTTCATCGCGATCGTCAAGGACTCCTCCCTGGTGTACTTCCTGGGCCTGCTGGTCACCGAACGCGAACTCTTCCGCGTGGGCCAGGACGCCGCCGTGCTCTCCGGCAACCTCTCACCTCTGGTCGCGGCAGGCCTGTTCTACCTGGTCATCACCGTCCCGCTGACGCACCTGGTAAACCACTTCGACAACAAGTTCCGCACCGGACGCCGCCGGGCCGCGCCACCCACCAGCGGGCTGAAGGAAGTCAAGGAACTCGACGCGGCCTCGCCGCTCACCACCGGGAGCAACACATGAACACCCCCACGCAAAACACCACCACAGCAGGCCGCATCGGGGCCCCGACCTTCCACGGTTCCAGCCTGGAACTGCACAACGTCACCATGGCCTACGGCGACATCGACGTCCTGCGCAACGTCAGCCTCACGGTCGCCCCCGGAACCACCACCTGCATCATCGGCCCCTCCGGCTCCGGCAAATCCACCCTGCTGCGGGGCATCAACCGCCTCCACGAACCCAAAAGCGGCGACGTGCTGCTCGCCGGCGACAGCACCCTGGGCACCAACCCGGACACCCTGCGCACCCGCATCGGCATGGTCTTCCAGCACTTCAACCTCTTCCCCGACCACACCGCGGAAGAAAACGTTGCCCTGGCCCTCTGGGCCGTCAAGGGCATGCCCAGGGCCCAGGCCATGGATCGCGCCCGCCAACGCCTGGCCGAAGTAGGCCTCGCCGAACGCGCCGACCACCGCCCCCGCGATCTCTCCGGCGGCCAGCAGCAGCGCGTCGCCATTGCCCGCGCCCTGGCCATGGAACCCGAAGTCATGCTCTTCGACGAAGCAACCAGCGCCCTGGACCCCGAGTTGGTCAAGGGCGTCCTGAACCTCATGGCGGGCCTGGGCCGCCGCGGCATGACCATGCTGGTGGTCACCCACGAAATGGGCTTCGCCCGCAAAGTTGCCGACCAGGTGGTCTTCATGGACGAAGGTGAAGTGGTCGAAGCAGGCACTCCCACCCAACTCTTCGACAACCCCCGCAGCGAACGCCTCCAGCGCTTCCTTTCCGAGGTGCTCTGATGGGTACGGTTCCCGCTGCACCCATCCGGACCGCCGTCGTCGGCTTTGGGATCTCCGGAAAGGTCTTCCACGCGCCGCTGATCGCGGCCAACCCGGATTTTTCGCTCGACGTGATCGTGACGGCCCGGCCCGGGCGCGCGGCCGAGGCGGCACGCCTCTACCCACGGGCACGGATCGTTGGAACTCCGGAAGAGCTTTTCGCCCTGTCCGCGGACCTGGACCTGGTCATCCTGGGCACCCCGCCGCACACCCACTTCGGACTGGCCGCGACGGCCATCGCCCACGGCCTGCACGTGGTGGTGGACAAGCCGTTCGTGCCCACGTCCGCCCTGGGTGGGGAACTGCTCAGCAGGGCGGACGACGGCGGGGTGCGGCTTACGGTGTTCCAGAACCGCCGGTGGGATGCAGACTTCCTTACCCTCCGGAAGATCCTGGCCTCGGGAGCGCTGGGGCAGGTCAGCAGCTTCGAATCACGGTTCGAGTGGTGGCGGCCGGAAGGGTTTGGGAACTGGCGGGACACCGTGTCCCTTGCCGAGGGCGGCGGCATCCTGCACGATCTCGGCGCCCACCTGATCGACCAGGCCATCCAGCTGTTCGGACCGGTGGAACGGAGCTACGGCGAGACGGCCAACCGCGGGCCGCATCCGGACGCTGCCGACACTGAGGCCTTCGTGTCACTGCTGCACACCTCGGGAGTCCGTTCACGGCTCTGGATGAACGGCATGGCCGCACAGGCGGGTGCCCGCTTCCACGTCCTCGGCTCCGAGGCCGGGTACACCAAGTGGGGTCTTGACGGCCAGGAACCTGCCCTCGCAACGGGTATGCCGCCGTCGGATCCGGCATATGGCCTCGATCCCCAGGAGTCTTGGGGGCTCCTGGGCATCGATGGTGCAACGTCCCCCGTTCCTGCCGAACGCGGCGCCTACCCGCAGTTTTACGTGCAACTGGCCGCAGCCCTGCACGGGGAGGGGCCGCTGCCCGTCGACCCCGCCGGCCCCCTCGAAGTACTGAAAGTCATCGAGGGGATCCACGCCCTGGCCTGAGGTTCCCCCCAACTCTTCCCCATGACGCACCGTTCGCGTCCAACCCAGAACCACGAATTCCACAGAAAGGGACACCAATGTCCTCTGTTACAGCTACCAAGCGCGTCGCCATCATCGGCGGCGGCATCCTGGGCGTCTCCACCGCCGTGCACCTGCTCCGCGAAGGCGCCTCCGTGATCCTCCTGACCGAGCGCGGCCTGGCCAGCGAAGCCAGCGGCCGTTCCCTGTCCTGGCTCAACTCCGCTGGCGAACGGTCCACCCCGTACCACCAGCTCCGGGTGGCCGGCGTTGACCGCTACCGCACGCTCTTCGCCTCCAACCCCCGCCGGGAGTGGCTCCAGTTCGGCGGCGGCCTCATGTGGAACGCGGACGGGCAGGCTGAAGCGACCGAGGCGCGGCACGCTTACGAGAAGTCCATCGGTTACGACTCCAAACTGCTGGCTCCGGAAGAGATTGCAACAGCCACTCCCGGTATCGATTCCAGTGCCGTGCCGGACAACGCCATCTTCAACCCCGGCGAAGGCTGGGTCAGCCTTCCGGACCTGATCGACTTCCTGATGGAGGAGTTCCACTCCCGTGGCGGCGAACTGGTCCTCAATGCCGGCAAGGCCTCCGTCATGGTGGAGGGCGGCCGCACCACCGGCGTGGAGACCTCGTCCGGCGGGACCTACCCGGCCGACGCCGTCCTGGTGGCGTGCGGGGCAGCGACGCCCGCCGTCGTCCAGCCCCTGGGCGTGCACATCCCCAATGGTTCGCCGGTGTCCATGCTGGTGGTGACCAAACAGGTGCAGCACGACGTCACCGCCGTGATGAACACCCCGCGCGCCGCGCTCCGGCCCAACCCCGGCGGCACGTTCGCGCTGGACCACGACTGGTACGAGGAACACATCACCGAGCACGCGGACGGTTCCTTCACCGTCCCGGAAGAAGTGGTGCAGGAACTGGCTGATGAAGCCTCCAGGCTGGTTGCCGGCAATCCGGAACTCAAGCCGGCCTCCTGGAAGATGGGCTACAAGCCGATCCCCGGTGACGGCGAACCCGTCCTGGGCGAACTCGGCCAGGTGCCGGGCTGCTTCGTTGCCTTCACGCACTCCGGTGCCACCCTGGGCCTTATCGCCGGCGAACTTCTTGCCGGTGAAATCCTGACGGGCCGGAAGCACCCCATGCTGGCGACGTTCCGGCCGGGGCGGTTCTCCTAGGTCATGCGCGAAGGAGCGGGACCGCAGACGTGCGGCCCCGCTCCTGGACGCGCCGAAAGTCAGGCGCCCAAATGCCCCGTAAGGCGGCGGTGGAAGCCGGTGCTGCGCTCATCGAGGCCTTCAATGGCCACCGCGGCGCCGTGGTGCCCGTACTTGGTTTCGATGGAGTCCAGGGCCGCCACTGTTGACGCGTCCCAGATCTGGGCGCGGCTAAGGTCGATGGTCACCGAGGCGGGATCGTCGGCGTACGCGAAATGCTCCACGAGGTCATTGCTGCTGCCGAAGAACAGCGGCCCCACCACCTCGTAACGCACGCTTCCGCCGTCGTCCGCCAGGTTCCGCTCGACGGTGATGACGTGGGCCACCCGGCGGGCGAACAGCACCATCGCCAGGATGACGCCCACCAGCACTCCGTAGGCCAGGTTGCCCGTGAAGACCACGACGGCCACCGTGACGCCCATGACGATCGTCTCCGGCAGCGGCATCCGCTTGAGGGTGGACGGCCTGACGCTGTGCCAGTCCACCGTGGTGACGGCCACGACCATCATCACCGCGGCCAGGGCCACCATGGGGATCTGCCCCATGATCGGGCTCAGCCCCGTCACCAAGGCCAGCAGGAACACCCCGGCCACAACCGTTGATATGCGGGTCCGCGCCTGGCCGGTCTTCACATTGAGGACGGTCTGGCCGATCATGGCGCAGCCGGCGATGCCGCCGTAGAACCCGGCGAGGATGTTCGAGACGCCCAGGCCCCAGGACTCGCGGCCCTTGTGCGAGGGCGTCTCAGTGATGTCATCGACCAGTTTCGCCGTGAGGAGGGTTTCCATGAGGCCGACGAACGCCACGCTCAGCGCCGTGGGCAGGACCAGCTTGAAGGTCTCAACATCAAGCGGAACCAGGAACGGGGTGAATCCCGGCATCTGGCCGGTCAGGGGCCCCTCGTCGGCGACGTTGGGAACAGCAAGGCCCGCAAGGATGGCGATCGCCGTGACGACGACGATGGCCACCAGCGGTGACGGGACCACCTTGGTGAAGCGGGGGAGGACGAAAATAATGGCCAGCGTCAGGGCAAACAGGACGTAGGCGAGCCAGGGGACACTGAGGACATGGGGCACCTGCGCCATGAAAATCAGCACACCCAGGGCGTTGACGAACCCGATCATCACTGATCGCGGGATGAACCGCATCAGGCGGGCAAGCCCGGCCAGGCCAAAGACCACCTGGATCACCCCTGCAAGCAGCACCGTGGGCAGGACGTACTGGACACCGTGCTCGTGCACCAGCGGTGCGATGACCAGGGCCACGGAGCCCGCAGCCGCCGTCACGACGCCGGGCCGTCCGCCAAGGATGGACATCGCCAGGGCAAGCACGATGGAGGCGACAAGGCTGACCATCGGATCCACCCCGGCCACGATCGAGAACGAAATGACCTCCGGGACGAGCGCGAGGGTGGTGACCATGCCGGCGAGGACTTCGCGGGTCAGCTGCCGCGGAGAGCGCAGCGCGGCCATGACGGTGTTCGGCTGCCGGGTGGGGCGGGGGCGGTCGGCGACGGCCAAGGAGCGGCTCCAGGGACTTGGCTCTCAGGAAAGAGCGGGTGGGCAACGTTGTGCGCGCCACGGTGCGCAAGGGTCCAGCCCTGCCATGGAAGACAATTGGGGTGGAGAGAAAAGCGCCGGTGACTGCCGGCTGCGCATGCAACACTACCCTAACGTGAGGGTTGAGCCGGATGGGTGACGTGATGGTGAAAGAGATGACCGCCGAAGAAGTGGTGGCCACAATGCATATCGGCGAACTCGCGGACCGTTCGCAGATGTCCCTGCGCACCATCCGCCACTACGACGAGGTGGGCCTGCTCAAACCGTCCGGCCGCACCGACGGCGGATTCCGCCTCTACACCGAGCGCGATTTCGCGCGCCTGCTGCTGATCCGCAGGATGAAACCGCTGGGGTTCACGCTCGAAGCCATGGCCGGGCTCCTGAAGGTCATTGACGCCTTGGAAGCGGCCGCGCCGGGCGAGGATGTTACGGCCATCAGGACTGAGTTGAACGGTTTCATTGAAGAAGCAGCGCGGCGCCGTGCGAAGTTGGAGGAACAACTCGGCATGGCCGACGAGTTCCTGGCGCTGCTGCGCGCTCGGTAGGGGACCCGCCGCTGTTGCCAAACTGTGCCTTGCCGCGCGGCCATGGCCCCGGGGCAGCAGTAAGCACGGCTGATAAAATGACCGGGTTGCAGGGCGGCCCAGGGAGCCGGTGCAACCAGTGCCGTAACAAAGTAGGGGACCACACAATCATGACGGCAGGCGGGTCACACCTTGAGACGTCGGAGAGCCGGCCGGGCAAACCGGTCGACGCCTCCGCGCCCGCCAGGGGCCGCGCCTACCTCGCCACCATCGAAGGTTTCATCGGCGCCCTCATGATGTTTGTCGGCTCCATCGGCACGGGCTGGATCGCCAACGGCTCGCCCATGATCCGCCAGCCGGTGGTCATCGCGCTCCGCACCGAGGGGTGGGGTGTTGCCGTATCCACCGTGCTGCTGACGGCCGGCGCCATGCTCCTGATGCGCTCCTGGCTGAGGCTGGGCCAGCGGCTGGGGGACTGGGGGCAGTCGTCGCTGCGGTCCGTGGTGGTGGCCATCTCCGCCTGGTCCCTGCCGCTGCTGTTCTGCGTCCCGGTCTTTTCCCGCGACGTCTACGCCTATACCGGCCAGGGACGCCTGGTCCAGGAGGGCCAGAACCCGTATGAGGTGGGCATTTCCACCCTCAACAACTGGTTTTCGCTGGGCGCCGACCCCGCCTGGGCCGAGAACCGGACCCCCTACGGGCCGTACTTCCTGTGGCTGGCGCGCGCCGTCGTGGGGCTGACCGGTGCCCAGCCCGACGCGTCAGTCCTGCTCTTCAGGCTCCTGGCCGGCGTCGGCGTCCTGCTCTGCGTCATCTACGTCCCCAAGCTGGCCGAACTGCACGGCATCAACGGTGCACGGGCCCTCTGGATCTCCGTGGCCAACCCGTTGTTCCTCATCAGCTTCATCGCCAGTGCCCACAACGACGCACTCATGGTGGGGCTCGCCGTCGCCGGTGTCTACCTGGCCGCCACCCGCCGCTACCTGCTGGGCATCCTCCTGGTCACCGCCTCCATCGGCATCAAGCCCATCACCGTGCTGCTGCTGCCGTTCATCGGGGTCATGTGGGCGGGCCCCTCTGCTTCGTGGCCGCGCAAGTTCCTGATGTGGGGAGCGACGGCGGGCATCAGCTTCGGCGTGCTGGCCCTCAGCGGCATCCCCTACAACCTGGGCATCGGCTGGACCTGGGCCATCATGGACCCAACCCCCGGCTACACGGGGTACTCGCCGTCGGGCTTCCTGGGCCAGCAGGTGGAGATGCTCGCCAACGCCCTGGGCCTGCCCGGGGGAACGCTGGCCACCTGGCTGAGGACGGCCATGAAGTGGGCCGCCATCGCCCTGGTCCTGCTGCTCATGTTCCGTGGCGACTACTCCCGGGCGGTGCGCCGGATGGCCTTGGCGTTCACCGCCGTGGTGATGCTCTCACCCATCATCCAGCCCTGGTACATCCTGTGGTTCCTGCCGTTCCTGGCCGTCACCGGCATCCGGGACGACTGGCAGATCCGCTCGCTGTACGTGGGCGTGACGTTCTTCGTGGTGTTCGGCGCGCAGGACCAGCTCTCGGTCTGGTCCTTCGTGGCACTGCCCATCGACGCGTCGTCCCTGGCGTTCTTCACTGCCCTGGCCTTCACGTTCTACCTGCTGGTGCTGGACGTCCACACCCGGAAACTGCTCATCGAGGGAAAGCCCCTGGACCTGGCCCGGCGCGGGTGGCAGTGGGCCGTGGAACGGCGGGCGGCACGCCGCACCCGCGCACCCCAGGCCCCAACCGCCGTCGACCGGTCCGAAAGCCGCTAGCCGGGCGGCCGGCCACATAAAAAGCTAGGCTTCCGCCGGCACCCGCGTGGAGGTCTTGCGGCCCAGTTCCGCCGTGCGCTTCACCGACCACCACAGCAGCACCACCAGGAGCACGTTACGGGTGGTGAGGATGGCCGCCATGACCGGGTGGGCGTGGATCAGGGGCGTGTAGAACAGCGGATAGATCACGAACGTTGTCATGGCAATGCCCATCAGCAGGGCCGCGGGCACCTTCCAGCGCTCCCAGTCGTGGGCCAGGCCGGCGATGATCACCGGGGCCAGCCAGATGATGAACTGCGGCGAGCCCACCTTGTTGAAGACGATGAACGCGGTGACCATCATGAGGGAGCCCTCAAGGAACAGTTCCTCGCGCTCGGCGCCCCGCCGCATGGCACGCACCAGCAGGATGGCGGCGGTCACGGCGGCGAGGACCAGCAGCGGCTGCATCAGGAAAGCTGCGGTACTGGCTCCGGGGCCGTAGACCTCGGTGGAGTTGATGGCCGTGTTGTCCGCCATTTTGGAGCCGGCGATGTGGAAGACGCTCAGCCAGACCCACGGTGTGGAGAAGGTGGCCTCGAGCTGCATGCCGCGCTCGCCCTGGTTGAGCAGGAAGTCCATGATGTGCGGCAGCCCGCCGGTCAGCCAGGTCCCCAGTCCAACGACGGCGGTCACGGCGGCACCGGCGAGCACCACCTGGACCCGCTTGTGGCTGGCGATGACGATGGGTACCAGCACGGCTGCAGGCCACACCTTGATCCAGGTGGCCACGCTGAGCAGGACGCCCGCCACCACGGGCCGGTCAGCCGCGTAGAGCAGCGCGATCAGCACGATCGGTGCGGTGATGCCTTCCACCCGGGCGAAGCTCAGGTAGCCCATGAAGACGGTGAAAAACAGCCACCACCAGGCCGGCGCAACGCCCGTCACCTTCCGCGGGCCGCGGGTGAGGTAGAGCAGGCCGACGGCGTTGAGCGCCGTGATGATCAGGAACCACACCAGCAGGTAGAGGCTTGGCCCGGCGATGTTCGCCAGGAAGATGGGGATCTGCGCCAGCACGGGGTAGACCCAGGGGCTGATCTTCCCGGTCAGGTCCGCCGGGTTGTACCCGGCCATGGCCCACTGCCGGTACTGCTCGGTGTCGCTGAACGTATCGCCGTTCAGGAAGAAGGACGCCATCCAGCCCAGGAAGTACAAGTGGACGACGGCGAAGCCCCACCACACGCTGGACGGACGGGCGAACCAGTCCACCACCTTGGCTGGCAGGACTTTGCTGCGGACCGTCACCAAACGGTCAAAGAACCTTGTGGAAATCTCAGGTCTCCTTGAGCGCGGGGGCGGGTGCGGCGGTCTTCTTGCCCAGTGAGTACAGGCGCCGGACGCTCCACAGGAACAGGACCACCAGCAGGATGTTGCGGATGGTCAGCACCAGTGCCATCCACGGGTTGTTGTGGCTGAGGGCGTCGTAGAAGAGGGGGTAGATGAAGTAGGTGGCCACGGCGATGGCGATCAGCATCAGTGCCGGGACGCGCCATTCGCGCCAGCTGTGCGCCAGGCCGACGGCGACGGCGGGGCCCAGCCACACCATGAACTGGGGCGAGCCCACCTTGTTGAACACCACGAAGGCGGCGGCCAGGGCGAGGGCGCCGGCCAGAAGCAGCTCGGTCCGGTCCACGCCGCCGGCCACCTTGTGCTGCTTGCCGTTGTGGAGCGCCCAGAAGGCCAGGCCTGCCACCAGCAGGGCGGACAGGACCAGGAGCGGCTGCATCAGCACGGACATGGTGGCGGTGCCGGGGCCGTCCACCTGCATGGAGTTGATGTCCGTGTTCATGTACATCCGGGAGCCGCCCACGTTCAGGACGGAAAGCCAAAGCCACGGGGTGGTGAAGGTGGCCTCGAGCTGCATGCCGCGGTCGCCCTGTTGGGTGAGGAAGTTCAGGAGCTTGGGGACGCTGCCCAGGGCTGCTGCCAGCGCAACGACGCCCGCCGTCGTCGCGATTCCTGCCAGCACTACCAGCAGGCGGTTCTTCACGACGGCGAACAGGGCCAGCATGATGGCCGCCGGCCAGACCTTCACCCAGGTGCCGATGGCCAGCAGGACCGAGGCGATGAACGGGCGCTGGACGCCGTATGCCAGGGCCACGAGGACCAGCGGGGCGGTGAGGCCGTCAACGCGGGCGAAGCCGAGCCAGCCCATGAGGAAGGTGAAGGCCAGCCACCACCAGCCCGCGGGGATGGCGTTGGCGTTGCGGCCGCGTCCGGTGAGTTTCAGCAGCGCCCAGCCATTGAGGACGGTTGTCATGAGGACCCAGAGGAAGAAGAACGGTCCAGGGCCTGCGAGGCCCGCAATAGCCATGGGGATCAGGGCCAGGATGGGATAAACCCAGGGGCTGGGGCCGCCCCGGAGGTTGGCGTCGTTGAAGCCGGCCATGGCCCAGTCGCGGTAGATGAAGGTGTCGCTGAACGCCTCGCCGCGCAGGGAGAGCGAAGCTGCGAAGACCAGGAAGACCAAATGGACCACGATGAAGCCGCCCAGCAGTCCGCGCCCGGAGTTCAGGCCGCTCCGCACGGGCGCGGGGAGGATGACATTGCGGATCCTGGTCAGATTGCCGAAGAGAGCGTCGGTGGAAATGGCGGAATCCTTGTCAGGTCGTTGCACAGTCAGCGGTCGCGCAATAATGGCTCGGGTGGGCCGCGGGGCGGGTTTCGGAGGCAGATGGAAGCCCCGGAAAACGGCTCCCACTCCCTTTCAACTCTAATTGACAGCGCCCTGCGGCCAGTAATTGTCAGGACAAAGGGTGGCGCCCAAGGCGCTGACCTGCGTCATTTATCTAAAGTTGCTGGCACATTTTTGCTCAGGCACCATGGGTCGAGGCGCCAAAGCGCCAACCGCCTATGCAGCCAGGGGGAGCGCTGGGCGGGGTATGCCCACCCATCCCCTGAAAGACACAGGCAACATCCATGAACTTCCCCCTGACCCTCACCGTCTCCGACCGCCACAGCATGGACACCGAGCTGGACGCCGCGGTCGCAGCTGCCAAGGCCCATGCACTGATCGGCCGCCGCCACGGCATCCTGGTGACCCGCCATGGCGCCGACAAGTTCACGGTGGACCTCAGCGACGCCGTCCCCTTCGGCCTCACCCGCGAACACCAGGCCTGGTAGGCCCCTTCAGCCGGCGGCTGACACAGCCGGCCCCCTGGCACAAAGCCGGTCGTCGAACTTACCCTGCCCCTGACGGCGGCGCCTTTGGCGCCGCCGTCAGTGCCGGCGTCGCCCGCTTGCCGCGTCTAGCTGCCGGCGCTGCTGTCCCCGCCGCCGCCCACGCGGTTGCTGCGCTGCTGCAGCCGGTCGATGTGCTTTGACGCCTCCGCCTTGCTCAGATCAGCGGGAAGTTCCTCCCCCGCCTCGCGTGCAAGGGTATCGAGGTAGCTGCGCTGGGCTGCCGTCATGGGCTCGTCCCCGGTCACCCAGTCTTCCGGGTCCCTGTTGAGCCCTGCGTTAGGTTCGGGTTCCGGGCTGCCGATCGTTTCCTGGTTGCTGTCGCTCATGGGTACGAGTCTAGGCCGGGGCGCAGACATTCCACTGGAGCGTGCGCTCTGGAATGCCTCCGCTTGAATAAGTCGGGGAATCATGGAGACGTTGAGTAGGTAGACGCCGGACATCAACGCAGCCAGGAGAATGACTCGATGGATACCAAGCTCAAAGTCGCAGTGCTCGGGACGGGAATCATGGGAGCGGCCATGGCCCGGAACCTCCTGCGGGCCGGTCACGAGGTTTCCGTGTGGAACCGGGATGCGACCAAAACGGAACCCCTGGCTGCTGACGGCGCCCGGCGTGCCGCCAGTCCCGCCGACGCCGTGGAAGCGGCCGACGTGGTCCTGACCATGCTCTATGACGCCGCCGCGGTGGAAGAAGTGGTCCGGGCTGCAGCCCCGGGCTTCCGGCCAGGCACGGCCTGGATCCAGTCCACCACCGTGGGTGTGCAGGACGCGCCCGCTGTGGCCAAACTGGCCGCCGAGCTCGGACTGGACCTGGTCGAAGCGCCCGTGTCAGGCACCCGCGCGCCCGCTGAAGCCGGCCAGCTCCTGGTGCTGGCCGCCGGGCCTGACGCTGTGCGCCGGCGGGTGGCACCGGTGCTGGATGCCATTGGCGCCCGAACCATCTGGACGGGGCAGGACCCCGCTGAAGGGTCCGCCGCGCGGCTCAAACTTGTGGTGAACAGCTGGGTCATTGCCGCCTCCAACGCCGCCGGCGAGGTGGTTGCCCTTGCCCAGGCGCTCGGGGTCGATCCGCAGCAGTTCCTCAACGTAATCGACGGCGGCGGACTGGACCTTCCCTACCTACGGACCAAGATGGGGCTCATCCTGGATGAGGGACTCGAGCCTGCGTCCTTCGCCGTGGACACTGCCTGCAAGGATGCACACCTGATCGTCGATGCCGCCGCTGAGCAGGGCCTCAAGCTCGACGGCGCCGAAGCGTTCGCCGCCCGGCTGGACCGGGTGGCAGAACAGGGCCGCGCCAAGCAGGACATGGCTGCGGCGTACTACGCCAGCAGGTAGCAGCCGGGGCTCCCCGAGCAGGCTGGATAGCGCTTGCCCGTTGACGTAATGCACGTCACCTTCTATATTGGATGAATCGATTCAAGAGCTGCCGCCCAAGCCCGTCCCCCGTGGGTTTCTGCGCAGACACCGCCCCAACTGTTTCCAGGGGTTTCGGTTCCTTGCCAATGAAGACGAAGGACAAGCACATGAGCACCACCCCAACCCGCGTGGCCCCTTCCAGTCCAGCTGCTGGGGCGGGTCTGCGGGATCCCAAGAAGGCGGCAATGAGCGGCTGGATCGGAAGTGCCCTTGAGTACTACGACTTCGCGCTGTACTCGCTGGCTGCCACGCTGATCTTCCCCACCATCTTCTTTCCCGCGGAAAACCCGACCGTAGGGATCATTGCCTCCCTTGCAACCTATGCGGTGGGATACGTCTCCCGCCCGGTAGGCGCCGTCGTCCTCGGTGCTTACGGGGACCGGCACGGACGCAAGAAGGTGCTCGTCTTCGCCATGCTGCTCATGGGCTTTGCGACCTTCGCCGTCGGGCTCCTGCCCACGTACGGGCCGGTGGGCCTCCTCGCCCCCGCCCTCCTGGTTATCCTCCGCCTGATCCAGGGCTTCGCGGTGGCCGGCGAACTTGGCGGCGCCAGCGCCATGATCGTCGAACACTCGCCGGATGCCCGGCGCGGCTTTTTCGCCAGCTTCAGCCTCCAGGGCACCCAGGTGGGGTCAATCCTGGCCACCGCCGTCCTGCTGCCGCTCGCCGCCCTCCTCCCGGCTGACCAGTTCGGGTCCTGGGGCTGGCGCATCCCCTTCCTGCTCAGCGCCGTCGTCATCTTTGCCGGCTACCTCATCCGCCGCCGCGTGACCGAGCCTCCTGCCTACGCCGCGCAGCCCGGGCCCGCCGGGACCGCGCACCGCTTTCCACTCGCCGAGCTCCTGCGCACCCGGCCGGGCGCACTGCTCCGCTGCATCCTCATGACCTTCACCAACGTCATCGGCATGGCCACCCTGATCTTCGGCGTCTCCTTTGCCACCCAGAAGGGCTACGGCAACGGGTTCTCCAGCAGCGAGTTCCTGTGGGTGACGCTGGTGGCCAATATCGCGGCCGTGGCCACCATTCCGGTGTTCGGCGCGCTCTCGGACAGGATCGGCCGGCGGATGCTGATGGCGGCCGGCGGCGTCACCGGCGGCGTCCTGGTGACCGGATACCTCTGGGCGATCGAGCAGGGGAGCCTGCCACTGGTCTTCGTCTGCGTGGTGATCGTGCAGGGCATCTTCTTCCAGATGTGGAACGCCACATTCGCCACGTTCTTCCAGGAGCAGTTCCCCATGCGGATCCGGGTGACCGGCTTCGCTGTTTCGCAGAACATCGGGCTCATGATCGCGTCGTTCTTCCCGAGCATTTTCACCGCGATCGCCCCTCCCGGTTCCGCGAACATCCCGCTGACCATCGGACTGACTACGCTCGGCATCTGCCTGGTCTCGGCCGTGGCCACCCTGATGTCCTCCGACACCAGGGATACGTCCCTGGAGGACCTGGAAACGCAAAAGACCGGACGAGCCGCAGACCGCGCTTAGGTCCGCCGTTCAAGGAGGCAGAGGGAGGGGCGGCGCCTGCTGCCCCTCCCTTCTTCGTGTGCCGGCCCGCGGCGCCAGGGCGGGCGGGCTCCGCGCGGTTCTTTTGTATAGATGTATACAAGTATGATGCCGAGTGGAGGTGGCACATGTCCGAAACACCCGCCCGGAACACCGGCGCACACTTTGTCTACCAGGAACTCAAGCGCCGGATCCTGGGCCTTGAGCTGAAACCGGGGGAGCGCATCTACGAACCGGCGATGGCATCGGCGCTGCAGGTGAGCCGCACGCCGCTGCGTGAGGCCATCCGGCGCCTCATCTCGGAAAGCCTGCTGGAACAGCAGCCCACAGGCGGGGTGCTGGTGCCGGCCCTTGACGAAGCTGCCATTTCGGAGCTCTACGAGGTCCGCGCGGCAATGGAATCCCTGATGGCCCGCAGCGCCTGCCTGAAAGCGACGCCTGCTGACATCGAAGCCCTGCACGGCATCCTTGAACGCAACGCCGCCATGGCGACGTTCGCCGATGACGCCATGCAGCAGGGCATGGCGCTGCACTCAAAAATCGCCGCGATCGCCGGAAACTCCTGGGCCCGCCGCTTCCACGGCCAGATCTCGAGCCATATGGAGCGGTACCGGCACTTCACCAACAGCACCCAGGAGCGCCGGGACCAGGCCCTGGCCCAGCACCGGACCCTGGTGGATGCAGTGGCCGGCGGCGATCCGGACAAGGCTGCCGCCATCGCTTTCGAGCACGTGATGGGCGCCCGGGACGCCGCGGTGCGGGCCATCTCCGGCGCCACAACCAGCGCATGATCGGTGAACTCGGGCGGCGCACGTCCACGGCCCTGCTGGTCCATTCCGCACTCATCCAGGCCGTCACCTTCCTGGTCCGCCCCGCCGCCACCTACCGTGCGCTCGAGCTCGATGTCCCCGGCTTCGCCCTGGGCCTGCTCGCCGCCAGCTACGCCGTCTTTCCGCTGCTGCTTGCCGTGCCCACGGGTGGCCTGGTGGACCGCCTGGGTGAGCGCCGGCTCATGGCGATCGGGTCCGCCGTCGTCCTCTCCTGCTCTGCCTTCCTGCTGCTGTGGGGCTCCTCGATCGTGGCCCTGGTCATCGGAACCGCGCTGCTGGGGGCCGGGCAACTGGCGTGCGTCGTGGGGCAGCAGGCGGTGGTGGCCAACAATGCCGCTTCGTCCCGGATGGACTCCGCGTTCGGATACCTGACCTTTGCCGCGTCCCTGGGGCAGGCCCTGGGGCCGTTGGCGATTTCCCTGGTGGGCGGCGCATCCATCCGTCCCGACACCCAGGCGATCTTCCTTCTTTCGGTCGTCATGAGCCTGGTGCTGTTCGCCACCACCTTTGTTGTACCGGCCCACGTCAGCGCCGGGAAAAGGCAGGCCGTTTCCGCCGGGACGGGCAGTGCGGTATCGCTGCTGAAGTCACCCGGCGTGGCCCGGGCCCTCGCCACCAGCGCCACCGTCCTGGCCGTGGTGGACCTGACCATGGTCTACCTGCCGGCCCTCGGCGCCGACCGTGGACTCACCGCGGCAACCGTGGGCGCCATGCTGACCGTCCGCGCCGTCTTCTCCATGGTGTCGCGGCTGCTGCTGGGCCGGGTGTCCCGGAGGATCGGCCGGATGCGGCTGCTGGTGGTGAGCCTGGCCCTGTCCACCGCGGCTTTGGCGGCTGCGGCCATTCCCATGCCGGCGTGGTTGCTCTTTGGTGTTATGGCCGTGCTGGGGCTGGGCCTGGGCATCGGCCAGCCGCTGACCATGTCCTGGCTTTCGGCGCAGGCGCCGGCTGGGCAGCGGGGGCGTGCACTGGCCCTGCGGCTCGCCGGCAACCGGGTGGGACAGGTGGTCCTGCCCAGCGCCATCGGCGTCGTAGCCGCCGGGCTGGGTGCGGGCGGCGTGTTCCTGGCGTCAGCCGTCGTGGTGGGAGGGACGCTCCTGCTGCTTCGCGGGGTGCAGCTGGACTGACAGCTGCTGCCCAGCGTCACGCCGGGCAGGCTTTCAGGCAGCGCACGACGGCGGGTCCCCGGGTTCCCGGGGCTTCCCCGCCCCAGGTGGGCCGAAAGCGTGCCGTGCGTGACGCCGTCGCCCGCCTTTTTGCGGCGGTTGCGGTTGCGGCGAGGGTCAGTAGACGGAGCCCTCCAGCAGCTCGGAGAGCCGGCCGGCCGCACGGCGCAGTTCCGGAACCCCGGCTTTTAGGGTAGCCTCGCTGGCCGCTTCCACCGGGCTGGTGAGCGAGATCGATTCGGTGGGCCGGCCCGTCCGGTTGGGCACGGCCATGGCCACCGACAGGACGCCGGTGGCACGCTCATCGGCGGAGAACGCATAGTCGGTTCCGGGTTCCGGGAGCCGCGCACGCAGTTCCATCGCTGTCAGCTCCGCGTCTTCCTGGCCGGCCGCAACGGCCGTCGCCACCGCCTGCTGAAGTTCGTCATCGGACGCCGATGCGAGCAGGATCTTTCCTGCGGCGCCGAGCGTCAGGGGCAGTCGTTTGCCCAGCGGCAGGTCGTAGCGCAGCGGTGCCTCGCCGTCCACGCGCGCCACCAGGATTCGCTCGAACCCAAGCCGCGAATACAGCGACGCCGTCAGCCCGGTCTGAGATGCCACTTGCTGCAGGACGGGGCGCGCGGCGACCACCAGGGGATCGTTCTCCAGGAAGCTCCGTGCGGCGGGCAGGACGGCCGGGCCGATCCGGTAGGACTTGTCCGTCTGGCTCACCATCCCGAAATCCTGCAGCACCCGGAGGATCCTCAGCGTGGTAGGCAGGCTCATGCCGCAGTTCCGCGCCAGGTCACTGAGCCGCTGCGGCCGTTCGGCCCGCTGCAGTTCGGCGAAGACCTCCATGGCCCTCGAGAGGGAGCGCATGTTCGAGGACTTGGGGCCCTCTTCTGCCGTGCCGGCCGTGGTGGAAGTCGTCGTTGCCATTCTTTCATTCTATGTAAGTTTCTTGCGCTTGACAGTATCTGTGTCTCCTGTCACTATTTCTCAGTACGCAATATAGTTTCATTCTATGAAACGCAATGACGCGCTGTGAAAAGGAAACCCATGACAACGGAGTCAGTCACGACAAAAGCAGGGAGCACCGTCCGGATCGCGCCCGGTGTGCTGGCGGGGATCAGTGCCTTCGCCGCCGTCGGCGGCTTTGTCCTGGTCAGCTCGCTCAGCCTGGGGCTCTGGACATCCCTGGGCCCCGGCGCCGGAATGTTCCCCTTCGCGATGGGCGCCCTCCTGGTGGCCATGTCGGCCGTCTGGCTCCTGCAGGAACTCCGCCGGCCCAGCGCCAGGGGCGAGGGTGTGGACAAGGGTGTGGTCATCTCCGTCGTGGCCAGCCTGGTCATCCTGGCGTCCGTGATGGACCTGCTGGGCTTCCAGCTGAGCATGTTCGCGTTCCTGCTCTACCACCTGAAAATCCGGGGACGCCGGGCCTGGGTGCCCTCACTGATCATCGCCCTGGCGGGAAGCGTCGGCGCTTTCTACGCCTTCAACTACGGCCTGAACGTGGCCCTTCCCGTATCGGCATTTACTCCGCTGAACCTGATCGGACTCTAGGCATGGAAACCCTCAACGAACTGCTCGGCGGCTTTGCCACCGCCATGACCTGGCAAAACCTGCTGTTTGCCTTCCTCGGCTGCCTGCTCGGCACCATCATCGGCGTCCTGCCCGGCGTCGGACCCGTCGCGGGCGTGGCCCTGCTGATCCCGCTGACGCTCAACCTCGACCCAGCCGGGTCCATCATCATGCTGTGTGCCATCTTCTACGGCACCCAGTACGGCGGAACCATCACCAGCGTCCTGCTGAACACTCCCGGCGAAGCCTCCTCGGCCATCACCACCATCGACGGCTATGCCATGACAAAAATGGGGAGGGCTGGTGCGGCGCTGACGCTGGCCGCCGTCGGCTCCTTCATCGGCGGTACGATCGCCACCGTTGGCCTGGTCGCCGCCGCGAAACCGCTCGGCGAGATGGGCCTGCTGGTGGGGCCGCCCGAGTTCTTCGCGCTCATGGTGGTGGGCATCTCGCTGCTGGTCGCCCTGGCGGGAAAGTCCATGGTCAAGGCCCTGATCTCCGGCGCCCTGGGCCTGCTGATCTCCATGGTGGGCATCGATCCCGTGGCCGGAGCGCCGCGCTTTACCTTTGGCATCGACAACCTGATGGACGGGGTCAGCTTCGTTGCCGTCATCGTCGGCGTCTTCGGGCTCTCCGAAATCCTCTCCTTCCGCCGGAACGAGCCCACCCCGGTGGTGCATGCGCCAGGTTTCCGGCAGCTGTTCCCATCCAGGACGGAATGGCGCCGCAGTGCACCCGCCATGGCCCGCGGGACTGGCGTCGGTTTCGGGCTGGGCCTCATTCCCGGCATGACCGGCTCCGTGTCCTCGCTCCTTTCCTACGCCACGGAAAAGAGGTTCTCGCGGTTCCGCCACCAACTCGGCAAGGGCGCCGTTGAAGGCGTGGCCGGTCCGGAGACCGCCAACAATGCCCACGCCAACGCTGCCCTCATCCCGCTGTTCACCCTGGGAATCCCCGCATCACCCACCATCGCCGTGCTGATGGGCGCGTTCCTGCAGCAGGGCCTCACCCCGGGACCCAGCCTGTTCACCGAACACTCGGAGATCGCCTGGGCCATCATCGCCAGCCTCTTCATCGGAAACGTCCTCCTGCTGCTGCTGAACGTCCCGCTGGTGGGGCTGTGGACCTCCATCCTCCGCGTGCCCACCCCGATCCTGACCGCAGTGATCCTCGTGTTCATGGTCATCGGGGCCTACACCATCAACTTCAGCGTCTTCGATGTCTACGTCATGATCGGCTTCGGCCTCCTGGGCCTGGCACTGCGGAACCTCGACATCCCGCTGGCCCCGATGGTGCTCACCCTGGTGCTGGGCCCGCTGATGGAACGCTCCCTGCGCGAATCGCTGGAAATCTCCCAGGGCGACTTCACCGTCTTCACCAGCCGTCCCATCTCCGCCGTGCTGATCGGCCTTGGCCTGCTCATCATCTGCAGCCCCCTGCTCAAACTCCGCAAACCCAGGGCCCTCATGGAGGACCCGGAAGCCTGACTCCCCGCCACAACCCGCATTTCCCGCACCGCTTCAAAGGAGAAGAACCATGTCACGCAACAAGATCATTGCAGCAGTCGCAGCGGCGTCCCTGCTCGCCCTCACCGGCTGCGGCGCCAACGCCGGAGCCAGCAACTCCGCCGCAGCCGCAGGCGACTTCCCCAAAAAGGGCAAGTCAATCGACCTGATTGTCGCCTTCTCGTCGGGCGGCGCCGTGGACACCGCCGCCAGGCTCATCCAGCCGGTCCTCGAAAAGGAACTCGGCACCAACGTTGAGGTCATCAACAAGCCCGGTGCCGGCGGCCAGATCGGCTACACCGCCCTGACCAGTGCCAAGCCGGACGGCTACACCATCGGCGCCACCGGATCCCCCTCGGTGGTGGTCTCACCCCTGGACCCGGCGCGCGGAGCGAAGTACACCAGGGACAGCTTCCAGCCGCTGGGCCGGCAGGTCATCGACCCCACCGTTATCGCCGTCCAGCCGGACAGCCCGTACCAGACCCTGAAAGAGCTGCTGGAAGCGGTCAAGGCCAAGCCGAAGTCACTCACCGCCAGCACCACCGGGATCCAGACCGGCGAACACTTCGCCCTGGCCCAGATCCAGGAAAGCACCGGCTCGGAGTTCGCGCCGGTCCACTTCTCCGAGGGGGCCTCGCAGGCCACCACCGCATTCCTGGGCAAGCACGTGGACGTCCTGGTGGCCAACGTCAGCGACGTAAACGACCTCAGCAAGCAGGGCAAGGCACGGGTCCTGGGCGTCATGTCCGGGGACCGCGCACCCTCGCTGCCGGACATCCCCACGTTCAAGGAATCCGGCTACGACCTGACCGCCGGCACCGCCCGCGGCTACTCCGCGCCCGCAGGGCTCCCTGCTGACGTTGCCAAGAAGCTCGAAGCCGCCATCGAGAAGGCCATCGAGGACCCCGCCGTGGTGCAGAAGATGAAGGACCTGGGCCTGCAGACCAGCTACCTCAACGGCACCGACTACCAGAAGTTCTGGGCAGGCCAGGAAGACGACTTCAAGAAGGTCCTTCCGATGGTCCAGAAAAAAGACTGACGTCTCAATCCCCTAAGGAACCGACCATGACAACTCCAGCCATTGACACCAGCGCCGACTTTGCCCGCCCCGACCAGGGAACCGTGGACCGGCTCGCCAAGCTGCCCGCCGCCAATATCGGTGACGCCATGGACCGGCTCGGCGTCGCGGACTCCGCCATCCAGGCCGTGTGGCCCGGTGCGAAGCTCGCCGGACCGGCGTTCACCGTGTGGACCCGTCCCGGCGACAACAAGGGAATCCATGCCGCCCTGCAGCTGGCCCGTCCGGGAGACGTCATTGTGGTCGCCGGCGGCGCCGATGAATCCCGCGCCCTCCTGGGTGAACTGATCGGGGAGCGCGCCATCAACCTCGGCGTCGCGGGCTTCGCGCTGGACGGAGCAGCGCGCGACGCCGAGGCGCTGGGTGAGATCGGCATGCCCGTCTTCGCCCGGGCTACTTCGCCCGCCGGCCCCTACAAGGACGGCCCGTTCAGGCTGGGAACCGCCGTAGCCTTCGGCGGCGTCCCCGTCCTGCCCGGCGATGTCATTGTCGGTGACTCCGACGGCGTGGTGGTTGTCCCCCGGGAGCAGGCCGCCGCCGTCGCCGAAGCCGCCGAAGCGGTGTTCGCGGACGAAACCGGCCGCCGCCAGGCCATCGTCGCCGCCCGCAACTGAACCGCACCCCCACCAGAACGTCACCAGAAGGAACAGAGCAAAACCATGACAGCTTGCACCGTCATTGGCCTCGGCGAAGCCGGAGCCACCTATGCCGCAGCGCTCGCAGCTGCGGGCCACCAGGTCACCGGGTTCGACCCCGTGGCCCCCACCACCCCGGAAGGCGTCACTCGGATGGCCACGGCGGCCGAAGCGTGTGCCGGGGCAGACATCGTCCTGGTGATGACCGGTGCGGCAGCTGCCCGTAAGGTGGCGCAGGAATGCCTGCCGGTCCTGGGTGACGGCAGCGTCTACGCCGACTTCACATCCTCCTCCCCGGGCGTCATGCAGGAACTCGGACAGCTGCCCAGCAAGGCCGGCTTTGCCGACGTCGCCATCCTTGGCCCCGTCTCCGCGCTGGGGGAAAAGACGCCGCTGATGGTGAGCGGCCCCGGCGCCCAGGCTGTTGCCGGCCTGCTGCGTCCCCTCGGCGTGCAGGTGGAAATCGCCGACGGCGAGCCTGGGGCTGCGATGGCCCACAAACTGCTGCGCAGCGTTCTCATGAAGGGCCTGGCGTCCGTGGTGGTGGAAGCGGTCACGGCCGGCAAGGCAGCCGGCCTGGAGGACTGGATCCGCGGCCAGATCGCGAACCAACTGGCAGGGGACGGCCAGGCTGTCATCGACAGGTTCCTCACCGGAAGCGCCAAGCACGCCGTCCGCCGCTCCAAGGAAATGCAGGACACCGCCAGCTACCTCTCGGACCTCGGTGTCCCGGCCGAGATGACCACCGCCTCCGCCGCAGCCCTCGCCCGGATGGCCCAGAACGCGGAACCGGCCTTGCGCTGACCGCGCAGCAGGGCACAATCAGGAACGGGAAATACGTGATTTCAACAGCAACAAGCATTCCGTTATTAGGAGCAGCAGCATGATCGGCATCTGGGCACTGGGCGCCTACCTTGCCGTGATCCTGCTTTGGACGACTGCAATCAAGCGCAGCGTGGGGGAGGCCATGATCCTGGGCTTCCTGGTGGTCCTGCCGTTTACCGGGGCCGCCGCGGCACAGGTGGGTTGGTCAGCGTTCTACTCGGCAGCGACCGACGAGATTGTCTACGCCACCATGGCGTTCGTCTTCATGGGCTACCTGCTGGATAAGGGCGGCGTCCTGGACCGGTTGATCGACCTGCTGAACTCGCTGATCGGCGGGGTGAAGGGCGGTCCGGCGTGGGTCTCCACCGTGGCCTCGGCAGGCCTGGGCGGAGTGGTCCACAACCAGGCAGCCATCGCCGCAACGGTGGGCTCGGTGACCATTCCCTGGATGGAAAAATCCAAGCTGGACAAGCCTGCTGCCGCAACCCTCGTGGCCGGGAACGCCGGGATGGGCATCACCTTCCCGTTCAGCGCCTCCATGTTCGTCCTCGTAGGCTCCGCTACGGTGGGGCCCCTGCTGGATATCAACGCCCTGGTCCTTCCCCTGCTGTTCGGCGGCCTGTGGTGCTTCCTGCACCGGCTCATCGTCACCTGGATGCTCATCAGGAAAAGCGGAATGGCACCGCTCGATGCCGCCCACCGCCTGCCTGTACGGGCTGCGTTCGGCCAGGGGTGGGCCACGCTCCTGCTGTTCGTCGTCGTCGCCGTCCCGTTGGTGATCACCTCAGGGTTCCTCACCTCGGCGCTCTCCGACTGGACCGGTGGGGATGTCAGCAAGTCCGTCAGCGTGATCGTGTGGATCCCGGTGGTCCTCCTCATTACGGGTGCCCTGCTGGGCCGGAAGAAACTGCCCCGCACCGGCCGCGACTGGGGAAACCTGCTGCACGGTTCGGCCCCGCGGTTCGGCATCGTGGGCGTTACGGTGCTCTTCGCCTTCGCCGGAGCCAATGCCCTCGCCGCCACGGGCCTTCCCAAGCAAATGACCGCCCTGCTGAACGGGATGAACCTTCCCCTCTGGCTGCTCGCCATCCTGATCGGGCTGATTGTCATCGCGGTCGCGGCCCCGCTGTCCGCTACAGCCACCATGGCCGCCGTCGGAACGGTCGGTGTCGCAGCCCTCGTTGCGGCCGGTGTTCCGGCCACCACCGCTGCCGTGGCTGTCCTGGTGTTCTCCTCCTGCGAGGCGGCGGTCCCGCCCGGGGGCGCGCCGCTCTATGTTGCCTGCGGCATCGCGGACGTCAACCCCCTCAAGACCTTCGCCCGCCTGCTCACCCACTATGCGCTGCCCCTGCTGGTCATCGGCGTGCTGATCATCCTCGGCGTCCTGCCGATCTAAGGAACCACCATGAACACACCGCGCAGGATCACCGGAACCGTCTTCACCCTCACCCTCGCAGTCCTCCTCATCGGCGGCGTCCTGTTCGTTGCCGGGCAGGCCGCGGGCCTCGTGGCCGGGCAAAACGGCTGGCTCCAGTTCTTCAACAACGTCATCAAACCGCCCCTCTGCATAGCCGCATCGGTGTGCGCGGTGGCCGGCTTCCTGCTCAGCTACGGGCGGCCCGGGAAAGAGGCCGGGCAGAAACAGGAAGCCACCACCCGATGACTGCCCACGGAACGTTTCCCACTTACGCGGAACTCCTGGCGAGGGAGGGCGACCTGGCGGGAACATCCTGGGGCCTCTTTCCGGAGCCCGACAGGGGTACACCGTCCTTCATCACCCCCGCGGCCGTCCTGGAAGCCAGGAACAGCATCCGCACCGGTACCGTGTTCGGCCTGGACTATCCCGCCGACGCCTTTGATCCGGGGATGTCGCTCAAGCGCGGAGCACCCCGGCACACCATCTACTCCTCCCATCCCGCCCACCGCGATGACTACCTTGACGGCTATTACCTCCAGGGGTCGACGCAGATTGACGGGCTCCGGCACCGCCGGGCCGATGACGTGGGGTTCTACAACGGCGTCCCGGACCACCGGGTCACTGAAGGCACCCCGGACCTGGGGGTCCAGGAATGGGCCGAGCACCCCATCGCCGGCCGGGGCGTGCTGGTGGACCTCGAGGGCTTCCGGAACGGCATGGGCCAGCCCATCGACCACGCAGCCGGGGAACCGCTGGGCTTCGACCTGATCCACGCGGCCATGGAGTCCCAGTCCCTGGCCACCTGTCCCGGCGACATTCTGATGCTCCACACCGGGTGGTGCGAATGGTTCCTCGCCCTGGACCCGGAGGCGAAACAGCGGCTCCGTGAAAGCCGGAAGGCAACAGGCGTGGCGCAGTCGCAGGAGTTCGTGGCCTGGGCGTGGGACAGCCGGTTTGCCGTGATCGCCGCCGACAACTTTGCCTTCGAGTGCCTCCCCGCGGTCCCGGGAAGCCCCTACCGGGAGTCCGCGGTCAACGACCACGGCATGATGCACCAGCAGCTCCTGGCCAAGCTCGGCATGCCCCTGGGCGAGCTGTGGCGGCTCGGCCCGCTGGCTCGGCACATGCGCAGCTCGGGCAGGTGGGACGCGTTCATCAGCATCAAGCCGCTGAACATTACCGGCGGCACCGGATCCCCGGCCAACGCCACCGCCATCATGTGAGCTGAAGGCGGGATAGCGTCACGCCGGGCAGGCTTTCAGGCAGCGCACGACGGCGGGATCCCGGGTTTCCGGGGCTTCCCCGCCCCGGGTGGGCCGAAAGCGTGCCGTGCGTGACGCCGTCGTCCGTCTTACGTCCTGCCGGGGCGTCCTAGGGCAGGGCCTGCTAGGGCAGCCGGGACGGCCGCAGGACGCTGGCCTCGCCTGCCCGGGCAGGGTCCAGCGGCACAGGGCTGACCAGCACGGCAGGACCCCGGTGCAGGAAGCCGCTGGAGACGGCCCGGCAGCGGATGCCCCCGCGGCCACGCATGGCCGGATGGGCGCCGGGGGCGAGCATTTCGTTCATCCATGCGCACGGCTGGGCGTGCCGCCCGCCGTGCAGGGCCACCGAGGAGCCGCCGGATTCCAGCACGAAGTCCTGCCCCAACAGTGGGGCCAGCTGGGCCCCGCGCAGCACCACGTTCCGGCGGGTCAGCAGCGGATCGAACGGCGCCGAGCCCAACTCTGCGGCGATGGCCTCGAGGGACTCGACGGCGAACAGGGTCACCGCAGCATCCATGTGCGCGGCCTTGCCGAAGAACCGGTCGCCCACGATGCCCTTGCCGGCCACCACCTCAGCCTGCGGAGCATCAGTGGTGGGAACGTCGGCGGCGCCGTCCCGGGCTCGGCCAAAGTAAGCATGCGCGGGGGATACCAGCAGGTGCAGGATCTCGACGTCGTACCGGAACATTTCGGGCATACGGCCAGCGTAGGCCAGCCCGGCATTGAAATCCTGCCGCCGGATGGAAGGATCAGGAACCATGAAGACTTCACCGGCCGGCCAAGCCAGTGCGCCGCCCAGGAAACGGACGGCCCTGTTCTGGGCATCGGCAGGGTGCGCCGCCGCCCTGACCGGAGTTGCGCTGTGGATGCTGGCAGGCAACCCCGCCGTCCTGGGCGGCCACCCGCTGCTGCCGTGCATCCTGCTGGCCGCGGCAGCCGCCGGTGCAGCCTGGGCAGCCCTGCTCTGGCTCCGCCGCGATGTGCCCCGGCCCCGCTCCCGCGTCCGGGCCATCGGCGCGTGGGCCGGCAGGCTGGCCGTCCTGGCCCTCGCCGCCGGGCTCGCCTGGCTCAACCCCTTCGCCTATCAGCCGGGCCCGACGGCGGAGGCCGGGCCTGCGTCGGACCTCACCGTCACCGAAACGGACACCGCCATCACCATGGCGCCCGACGCAGCCAGAACCACCAAGGGGCTCGTCTTCTACCCGGGAGCACGCGTTGATGCCCGGGCCTACCAGGACGTCCTGGCTCCCGCGGTCGGTGCCGGGTACCGGGTGGTCATCCTGAAGGAACCGCTCGGGCTCAGCCTGCTGGACGGCAACCAGGCCCGCAGCGCCATCGAGGACAACCCGGACATCGCTACGTGGGCGGTGGGCGGCCACTCCCTGGGCGGGGTGTCCGCATCGTCATTCGCCCTGGCGAACACCGACATCACCGGCCTGGTGCTGTACGCCTCCTACCCGGTGGAATCGCTGCGGGGACGGACCGGCCTTTCCGTCCTGTCCGTCTCCGGGACCAAGGACGGTCTCAGCACGCCGGACAAGATCCAGGCCTCCCGGGAACTCCTGCCTCCGGATACTGAGTTCGCCGCCGTCCAGGGCGGAGTGCACGCGTTCTTCGGCGACTACGGTGATCAACCCGGCGACGGCGAGCCCGGCATCAGCCGCAGCGCCGCGCAGCAGCAGATTGGCGCCGCCACCGTCAGCTTCCTGGGCCAGCTGCCGGGAAGCCGCTGACGCAGCGTCCTAAGTAGGCCCAGCCGCCCGCTTTACGCACCGACGTACGCGGCCAGATGCTGGCCGGTAAGCGTGGCCCGGCCGGCCACCAGGTCAGCCGGGGTGCCCTCGAAGACGATCCTGCCGCCGTCGTGCCCTGCTCCCGGACCGATGTCGATGATCCAGTCACCGTGCGCCATCACCGCCTGGTGGTGCTCAATGACGATCACGGACTTCCCGGAATCCACCAGCCGGTCCAGCAGCCCTAACAGCTGTTCCACGTCCGCCAGGTGCAGCCCCACCGTGGGCTCATCCAGGATGTAGACGTCCCCGGACTCCGCCATCTGGGTGGCCAGCTTGAGCCGCTGGCGCTCGCCGCCGGACAGCGTGGTCAGCGGCTGGCCCAGTGAAATGTAGCCCAGGCCCACGTCCGCCAGGCGTTCCAGGACCTTGTGCGCGGCGGGCGTTTTGGCCTCGCCCCCGGCAAAGTACGCCAGTGCCGCATCCACGGACATGTCCAGGACGTCCGCGATGTTCTGGCCGCCCAGGGTGTATTCGAGGACGGCGGGCTGGAAGCGGCGGCCCTCGCAGTCCTCGCAGGTGGACTCCACCGTGGCCATGACGCCCAGTTCGGTGAAGATCACCCCGGCGCCGTTGCAGGTGGGGCACGCGCCCTCGGAGTTCGAGCTGAACAGCGCCGGCTTCACACCGTTGGCCTTGGCGAATGCCTTCCGGATGGGCTCGAGGAGCCCCGTGTAGGTGGCCGGATTGCTCCGCCGTGAGCCCTTGATGGCACCCTGGTCGATGACGACCACGCCTTCGCGCTTTGCCAGCGAGCCGTGGATCAGGGAGCTCTTGCCGGACCCGGCCACGCCCGTCACCACGCAGAGCACGCCCAGCGGCACATCGACGTCGACGTCCTGCAGGTTGTTCGTCGACGCGCCCCGGACCTCCAGGGCGCCCGTAGCGTTCCGGAAGGACTCCTTGAGGCGGGCGCGGTCGTCCAGGTGGCGCCCGGTGATGGTGCCGCTGGAACGCAGCCCGTCCACGTTGCCCTCGTAGACGATCTCGCCGCCGCCGGTGCCGGCCTTGGGACCGAGGTCGACGACGTGGTCGGCGATGGCGATCATCTCCGGTTTGTGCTCCACCACCAGGACGGTGTTGCCTTTGTCCCGCAGCTGCAGCAGGAGCGTGTTCATCCGCTCGATGTCGTGCGGGTGCAGGCCGATGCTGGGTTCGTCGAAAACGTAGGTGACATCCGTGAGGGAGGAGCCCAAATGGCGGATCATCTTGGTCCGCTGTGCCTCGCCGCCGGAGAGGGTGCCGGCCGGGCGGTCCAGTGAGAGGTAGCCCAGGCCGATCTCGGCAAACGAGTCCAGCAGGTCCCGGAGCCCGGCGAGCAACGGCCGGACCGAGGGCTCGTCCAGCATGCGGATCCACTGCGCCAGGTCGCTGATCTGCATGGTGCACAAGTCCGCGATGTTCTTGCCGTTGATCCGCGAGTTGAGCACCTCCGGCGTGAGCCGCGTTCCGCCGCAGTCCGGGCAGGTGGCGAACGTGACTGCGCGCTCCACAAACCGCTTCACATGCGGCTGCATGGCCTCCACGTCCTTGGAGAGCATGGACTTCTGGATCTTGGGGATGACCCCTTCGAACGTGAGGTTGACGCCTTCCACCTTGATCTTGGTGGGCTCGGCGTACAGCATCGTGTCCAGTTGCTTCGCCGTGAACTTGCCGATCGGTTTGTCCATGGGCAGGCCCATGCCCTCGAACAGGCGGCCGTACCAGCCATCCATGGAGTAGCCGGGAACAGTGAGCGCGCCTTCGGAAAGGGACTTTGACTCGTCGTAGAGGGCCGTCCGGTCGATGTCGCTGATGTTCCCCATGCCCTCGCAGCGCGGGCACATGCCGCCCAGGTAGGTGACCTGGCGGACCACGTTCTTCTCCACCCGGCCGCCCTTCTCCGTGCTCATGATGCCGCTGGCCTTGCGGGTGGGCACGTTGAAGGAGAAGGCCGTGGGCGGGCCGACATAGGGCTTGCCCAGGCGGCTGAACAGGATCCGCAGCATGGCGTTGGCGTCGGTGGCCGTGCCCACAGTGGAGCGCGGGTTGGCACCCATCCGCTCCTGGTCCACGATGATCGCCGTGGTCAGGCCCTCCAGCCGGTCCACGTCCGGTCGGGCCAGGCTGGGCATGAACCCCTGGACAAAGGCGCTGTAGGTTTCGTTGATCATCCGCTGCGACTCGGCGGCGATGGTGGCGAACACCAGCGAGCTCTTGCCGGAGCCGGAAACACCCGTAAACGCGGTCAGCCGGCGCTTGGGCAGCTCCAGGCTCACGTCCTTCAGGTTGTTCTCCCGGGCGCCTTGGACCCGGATCAGGTCGTGGCTGTCGGCTACGTGCGCCGCCTGCCTGGTTTCCATGTCTGCTTCCGTGCTCAAGGTGTCCCCCTCTTCCTGGAGCGGCGCCGGAACGGAGCTGCGCTGGCAGCCCCGTTCCGGCGTCGTCCGTTATATACGTGCTTGTTTATATGCCTAGGGTTGCTGGTTGATGCGGACCGTGTTGCCGGCCGGGTCGCGGAAGGCGCAGTCGCGGATGCCGTACGGCTGGTCGATGGGTTCCTGGACCACGTCGGCCCCGGTTGCCTCCACCTTGGCGAACGCGGCGTCCACGTCGGGGGAGGAGAGGACGATGGTGGCGTAGGTGCCTTTGGCCATCATCTCGGTGATGGTGCGGCGCTCGTCCTCGGTGATGCCGGGGTCCACTGCCGGCGGGTGCAGGACGATGGAGACGTCCTTTTGGCCGGCGGGGCCCACGGTGATCCACCGCATGGTGCCTCGGCCCACGTCGTTGCGGATTTCGAAGCCGAGCGCGTCCCGGTAAAAGGCAAGGGACGCGTCCGGATCGGTGGCGGGAAGGAAGGTGGAAGAAATGTTGATGTCCATGGCAGTCATGCTAGTGACGGCTCACGGGCCGGCGCTTCTCGATTCCTGACCGGTCTGGTGACCTGTTTCGCTACGCAGGCCGGGATCCCCGCCGTCGACTCCGCTGCCTCCTGTTTGTAGACACTCGGCGGCATGCCCACCAGTTCACTGAAGCGGGTGCTGAAGGTGCCCAGCGAGGAACAGCCGACGGCGAAGCACACCTCGGTGACGCTGAGGCCGCCTTTGCGGAGCAGCGCCATGGCCCGTTCGATCCTGCGGGTCATGAGGTAGCTGTACGGGGATTCGCCGTAGGCAAGCTTGAAGCGGCGGCTGAAATGGCCGGCCGACATATGGACATCCCTGGCAAGGGATTCGACGTCCAGCGGCTGGGCATATTCGCGGTCCATCCGGTCTTTGACGCGCCTCAGCTGGGTGAGTTCACGGAGGTAGGGATCGGGTGCGGGACTGCTGGTCACAGCTTCGATCGTGCTACGCCGCGCGGGCCTTGTCCAGACGTGGGGAGTATCACGTATCGGCCGTAATTTGGGCGTCCGCGCGCGGGATATGATTATGCCGCCGGCCAGCGTAAGAGGTCCTCGCCCGAACAGGGCTCGAGTCAACGCAGAGCTGGATGATGCAGGTTCCACGGAACGGCATCCGGCGAAACCCAACCTTGAACCACCTCTTGAGCCCTGCCCTGATACTGCGCAGGCACCACCTTGGAAGGACGCCATGGAACTGCTGTGGGAAATTGCCGGCTGGGCAGGCGCTGTTGCGATTCTCAGTGCATACCTGTCTGTTTCCATGGGGTGGCTGAAGGCCGGCAAGGGCTTCCAGACCGCCAACCTCTTTGGCTCTGTCGCCTTCATCATCAATGGAACCCTGCACGGCGCCTGGCCGTCAGTGGTCACCAATGTTGCCTGGTTCCTGATCTCTGCGGTGGCGCTGGTCCGCATGCGGTCGGAGGAAGCTGCCGCCGAGCCGGCCGAGGTTGCGCATGTCCAGTACCCCGGCGTCCCGGACTCCACTGGCCAGCTGGCCGTCGTTGAGGCGTTCACCGATGCCCTGCCCGTGGTCGGTTCCGCACCCGTCCTGGCGGACGGGCCCCGGCTGGCCGTCTAGGCCAACGACGGCGGTCCGCGCCGCAGGCGCTTTAAGGCTCCCGCCCAAAAGACCTATTGACAGGACAAATTGTCTCTCATACCTTGTTAGAGCGCTCCATTATCAGGAGTGGCCTTTCAAAGGAGAGAACCCCATGAGGCTTGGTGTCTACAACGCGATCCTGCATGACCGTCCACTGCCCGAGGCGCTGACGGTCATCGCCAACCTGGGCCTGACGGGAATCGAGATCAATACCGGCGGCTTCCTTCCCCCGGTGCACGTTCCCACCTTTGACCAGATCCTGGAAAGTGACGCGGCGCGTGATGACTACCTGGCGCTATTTGAAGGGACCGGCGTTTCCATTGCGGGGCTGAACTGCAACGGCAACCCGTTGCACCCCAATCCGGAGATCGGGGAGAAGCATGCCGGGGACATCCGCCGCTCCATCAGGCTGGCGCACCGGCTGGGCCAGACCCGCGTGGTCACCATGTCCGGCCTGCCCGGCGGCGAGCCCGGGGCGACCGTTCCCAACTGGATCGTCAACGCCTGGAACTCGGCCGCACTGGACGTCCTGGACTACCAGTGGGAGATTGCGGCGGAGTTCTGGAAAGAGATCGACCAGCTGGCGCGCGAGCTCGAGGTCAAGGTGGCCCTTGAACTGCACCCGCAGAACCTGGTGTTCAACACCGCCGACGTCCGGAAGCTGATCGGGCTCACGGGCGCCACGCACGTGGGTGTGGAACTGGACGCCAGCCACCTCTTCTGGCAGCAGATGGACCCGGTGGCCGTGGTCCGCGAACTGGGCCCCCTGGTATTCCAGGCTGCCGCCAAGGACGTCCGCATCAACAAGGAAAATGCCGCACTGTACGGGGTCCTGGACAACAGCTTCCGCCGGCTGTCCCCGGACGAGAACCGTACCAACCTGGGCGGTGACGAATGGGCCAACGAGTGGCCACGGCACTCCGCCTGGGACTTCGTGGCCCTGGGCCGCGGCCATGACACCGCCTACTGGACGGAGTTCCTGCGCGCCCTGCACGAAGTGGACCCGGAGATGCTGGTCAACATCGAGCACGAGGACGTTTCACTCGGCCGGATCGAGGGCCTTCAGGTAGCTGCGAAAGTCCTGCGTGACGCGGACGCGGCACTGCGGGAGTCGCTGGCCTCCACTTCGGCGTAGAAGGCCTGTTCTTCCCTGCGGTTACAGCAGGGGATGGCTTTGCGCGTCCGGATCGCCGGCGCGGACGGTGGCACGGTCCACGATGTCCTGGGCAACAGCGTAGACCTTGCGGTTTGTGTCCTGGCTCAGCTGGCTGATGAGCTCGTAGGCCTGGTCGGCGGTGACACTGGTGCGGCCCATCAGGACGCCCTTGGCCTGTTCAATGACAGCCCGGTTGAGCGCCGACGCCGCCACCGCCTCGGTGGCGAGCTGGTGCCGGTCCGTGTGGATTGACGTCGTGAGGTCCACCACCACGCCCCAGACGCCGATCGGGGTGTCTCCGTCCATGATGTAGTCGGCGGAGTAGAGCAGCTTGTGCTGGTGGTCCTTGCGGTCCCGGATGGACAGGTACATGGATGACGGTCCGCCCTGGGTGGACACATGGTCCCAGTAGGCCTGCACCCTTGGCCGGTCTTCGGGCTCGACGTGGGGAAGCACCATCTCCATGGTCGGGACCACCTCGCCCCGTTCGTACCCGTAGATGCGGTACAGCCCGTCCGACCAGCGGAAGACGCCGTCCGCGAAGTAGTACTCAACGAATCCGGTGGGGCAGTTGAGGAAATCGGTGTGCTGGACGTTACCCTGCGCGGAATCTGGGTGCCTGCTGCTTGGTTTCAATAAAGGGCCGTTCGATGTGCTGTAGCCCGGCTCCCCTGCGCCCAGGCCTGAAAACACCAGAATATAGCAGAGCTCCCGCGGTCTGGACCGCAGGCCTGGGCGGGTCAGGCAGCGCCGTTCAGCAGGGCCAGGCGAACAGCGGACTTAGTGCGGAGACTCCTCCGGGGAGGCGGCGCCCAGGGTGGCGATCGCCTCCCGCACCACGGCCAGGTCCTGGTCGCCCAGGCCCTGCGCCACCAGTTCCGCGTACAGGTCGACGCCGGCGGAAGCCATGGGTGCGGCGGTGCGGGCAGTGGCGGCGCTTTCCAGCACGAAGGACAGGTCCTTGTGCATGAACTTCGCCGGCCCTGTCGGCGTGTAATCCTTTGCCGCGAGCCGGGGGCCCACCACCTCCAGCACCCTGCTGGCGGCGAGGCCGCCGGACAGGACCTCAAAGAGGGCTTCCACATTCAGCCCGGAGCGTTCCGCAAGCTCGGCAGCCTCGGCGAGTGCCGCCGTCGTGGTTCCCACGATCAGTTGGTTGCACGCCTTGGCCAGCGAGCCGGCACCCAGGTCACCCAGCCGGCGGACGGAGGTCCCCATTGCCTCCAAAGCCGGGAGGGCCCGGCTGAAGTCTTCCGGGGAACCGCCGGCCATGATGGCCAGGGTTCCCCGCTGCGCGCCGACCGTGCCGCCGCTGACCGGGGCATCAAGCACCGAGGCACTTCCGCCGCTGGCATCCGCAACAGCGAGCCCGAAGGCCCGCACCGCAACCGGCGACACGCTGCTCATCACCACAACGAGTGTTCCCGGTGCGGGCGGCGCCGCCCGCCACGCCTCCAGGAGCCCCGCCGCAGCCTCTTCAATGAAGGGGAGGTCGGGGAGCATGAAGATGATGACGGGCTCGTCCCGAAGGTCCGCAACGTGGCTGGCGGCGTTCCCGCCCAGCGCCTCGAGGTCGCGGACGGCGCCGGGGGAGCGGTTCCAGCCCGTGACGTTCCACCCTGCCGTGAGCAGGTTGGCGGCCATCGGCGCTCCCATCAGCCCCAGCCCGACGAACCCCGCACTTTTGGGCGCAGGGTCCGTCGGGGCGGCGTTGCCGATGGTCACTTGGCATCCTCCACGAGCACCAGGTCGCGACCGTTGGTTTCCGGGGTGAAGAAGGTGGTGGCGAACGAGATAGCCGCCAGGACCAGCGAGTAGAGCGCGGGTACCAGCCAGGAGTGGTTGGTGGCCGCCAGCAGCGCGACGCCGATCATCGGGGCGAAGCCGCCCGCGAGCACGGCCGAAAGTTCACGGCTCAGGGCCACGCCGGTGAAGCGGTGCTGCGAGCCGAAGAGTTCCGGGAGCAGGGCGCACTGCGGGCCAAGCATGGACTGCACGCCCAAGGCGATGCCCACCACCATGACCACCCAGACCAGGGCCACGTTGCCGAGCGTCACCAGGTAGAACGCCGGCAGGGCGATGACGGCCTGGAAGAGCGCGCCGTAGCGGTACACGGGAACCCGGCCAAAGCGGTCGGACAAGGCGCCGAAGGCAACAACCAGCACCGCTGCGAAGCCCGCGGCAATCAGCAGGCCGGTGGGGCCGATGAACTTGTCGCCGGGAAAGACGCCGGCCGGCATGCTGATGAAGGACACCAGCAGCGCGGAGTAGATGGACGAGTTGCCGTTCTCGCCCATGCGGAGGCCAATGCCCACCAGCACGTTCTTCTTGGAGTGCTTCCAGATCTGGCCCACCGGATTCTTGACCACGGCCTTGTGCTTCTCCAGTTCCTGGAAGACCGGGGTCTCCTTGAGCCGGAGCCTGATGAAGACGGCAATCGCGATCAGGATGATGCTGGCCAGGAACGGAACGCGCCAGAGCCAGCCCTGCAGGACCTGCTTGTCCGCCAGGGCCATCAGGGCAAAGGTGCCGGCGCCCAGGAGGGTGCCCAGCTGGATGCCCACGAACGGCAGGGAAGCGAAGAAACCACGACGACGGCGCGGGGCCACCTCGGAGATGAGGGTGGTGGCGCCTGCCTGCTCGGCGCCGGCGCCCAGGCCCTGAAGGATGCGCAGCGTCACCAGGAGCACCGCCCCCAGCATTCCCGCCTGGTCGAAGGTGGGCAGGAGGCCGATGGCGCAGCTGGAGAGGCCCATCAGGCCGATGGTCAGGATGAGCACCATCTTGCGGCCGAAGCGGTCGCCGATGTGGCCGAAGACCACGCCGCCGAAGGGCCGTGCCGCGAAGCCGACGCCGTACGTGGCGAAGGAGGCGATAACGGCTCCGCTCTCGCCCAGCGGGGCGAAGAACAGTGGTCCGAAGATCAGGGCCGAGGCCAGGCCGTAGATGTAGAAGTCGTAGTACTCCAGGGCGGACCCTACGGAGCTGGCAAGTGTTGCCCTTCGCAGCTGGTCCGGATCGACGACGGCGCCGTCCGTGGTGGCCTGCGGTGAGTTAGTACGAGTTGTCACGAAAACTCCCTCTAATGCACTCCAGGCCCCCGTTGGCCTGGTGGGATAGCGGCAACACCTGTTGTGTCGATCACTATGCTGAACACAATACAGCAAGCTGAACAACTGGCAACAGTTTTTGGTTTTGAGTTACGGAAAGCCGCTGGGCGGGCCCGGGCCTAGCCCATCGGGTTGCCCAGGGAGTGGGCCAGTTCCTGCAGTTCCTTGACCATTTGGGAGCCCTGCTCCGGCGTGTAAGTGGCCTTGAGGGCTGTCACGGACAGGCCCAGGCTGGGACCGTGGGCGCCGCGGGTGGGGACGGAGACGGCGAGGCACACCACGCCTGTGGTGGATTCCTCGTCCTCGAAGGCAAAGCCCTGCTCGCGGATCTCCTTCAGCTGCGCCTTCAGTTCCGCGCCGGTGCGCAGGGATTTGGGGGTGAGCACCGGCAGTTCGGCGTCATCCGGGAACATTTCCTCCAGGTCATGGTCACGCAGCCGCGCGATCAGGGCCTTGCCCACGGCGCACAGGGACACCGGCATCTTGTCGCCGATGTTGGATGTGAGCCGCACGGCGGGGTGGCCCTCATACCGGGCCAGGTAAATGACGTTGGTGCCATCCAGCATGGCGATCCGCACCGTTTCGCGGGACAGGACGGAGGCCTGCTCGCAGTAGCGGTAGAACTCCTGTACCTCATCCATCCGGCCGAGATACGCGGCGCCCAGTTCCACCAGCTTGCGGCCCAGCGTGAACTCCGAGCCCTGCCGGCTGATCAGGCGGGCCTCCTCCAGCGCCAGCAGGAGGTTGGAGGTGGAGGACTTGGGGATTCCCACTTCGCGCGAGAGGTCACTCAGGGTGAGGCGGCCGGTGGCCGAGGCGGCAAGGGCATCCAGGACGGCTGCTGCCCGGGTGACGGCCGGCGCCGGCGAGGTGGCTCCCGCTTTGTCGGATGAAGCGGGGATGTGGGAATCGGCCATGATTCTCCTTAGGTCGCCAGGGCAGACTGCGGTTCCGTTCAGTCAACTGAACGCAATCCATCATAAGGGCCGCGGCGGTTCACGGCGCCGTCAGGCCACCGGGCTGCCCAGGGTCCCGATGCCCTCCACGGCGATCTCCACCCGGTCCCCGGGCTCGACGGGTACCACTGTGGCGGGCGCTCCGGTCATCACCACGTCGCCGGGTTCCAGGGTGAGCCAGGAAGTGACGTAGACGAGGCAGTCCACCACTGTGGAGGGGAGGTTGAAGGTCCCGGAGGTGGCCTTGGCTGTCCCGTTGACGTAGACGTCGATGGCCACTTTCTCGGGATCCGGGAGTTGGGTTTCCATCCAGGGGCCCAGGGGAGTGTAGTTGACGCCGGACTTGCCCTGGAAGTTCCGCTCGTCCACCGCGTTCTGGTCCACGTTGGTGACGTCGTTGACGCAGGTGTAGCCCAGGACATGGTCCAGGGCGTTCTCCGCGGTCAGGCTGGCGGCTGTCCTGCCGATCACGACGGCGAGTTCACCCTCGGCATTGACCGTGCCTTTGCCGCGGACCGCGGTGATGGTGTCGCCGGGTCCGGCGACGGTGTGGACGGACTTGTGCCACGCCTGGATGGGCAGTGGGTGGTCGTTCAAGGTCCGGTTGTGGCCAATGCCCAGGACGACGGCGGGCGTCACCGGGGCGAGGAATGTTGCCTCCCTGTGGGTGGTGGCGCCGCCGGTGTAACGGAGGGTTTCCTCAAAGGGGTCGATGATGTGGTGCCAGGTGCCGTCGCTTTCAACGGCGTGCTGCGGGCCTGCTGCTGTTTGGATTCTGGCGATGCGCACTTCTCTGCCCGTCCTAGTAGAAGTGGACCGTGTCCACGAGGTGGGGGAGGTCCCCGCCGTCGAGGAACGTCCGGAGGTTGCTGCAGAACCGTTCGGTGATGAGGCGGTTCTCGGCGGCGCTGAGGGCTGAGGTGTGCGGCGAGACCATGACCTTGGGATGGTTCCACAGGGGGCTGTCCTGCGGCAGTGGTTCCACGGCGAAGACGTCAAGGCAGGCGTAGCCCACCTGGCCGTTGTCCAGGGCCTCCAGCAGCGCCTCCTCGTCCACCACGGTTCCGCGGCCCACGTTGACGAAGGTGGTCCCGGGCTTCATGGCGGCGAACAGGTCCCGGTTGAACAGCTTTTCCGTGTAGGCGGTGCCGGGCAAGGTGTTGACGACGGCGTCTGCCGTGGCCAGGAGGGCGGGAAGCCCGGCGTTGTCCACAACCTGGTCGATTCCGTCGATGGGCTCCACGGTCCGCTTGGTGCCGCTGACCTTCATTCCCAGTGCGTTGGCGATCCGGGCGGTTTCCAGTCCGATTTCGCCGAGGCCGCTGATGACCAGGTTGGATCCATTGACCAGTCGGGTGGGGACCCGGAGGCTGGGCCAGGCCTTCACGGCCTGGTCCTGGGCAAGTTCGGCGCTGCGCTTGAAGCCGTTGAGGATTCCCATCGCTGCGAACTCTGCGAGGGGCAGGGCATGGACCCCGGCGGAGGTGGTGATCTTGAACTTCTGCAGGACGTCCTGGCTCAGGCCCGACGCCTTGACCGCTCCGCCCGCCCCGGCCGCCATCGCGTGGACCCACTGCAATCGCGGGTTTTCCCGGGCGATGCGCGCCAGGCCATCAGGGCTCTCGTTGGGGAAGCCGTACAGCACCTCGGCGCTGTTGAGCATTGCCCAGTAGCGCTCTTCCTGTTCAGCCGACCGTTTGAAGGCCGGATCCCCTGCGTGGTCGGCGGGGAAGCGTTCCGGCGGCAGGAGGCCGGGCTCGTAAAGGACGGTGACGGCGGGGTCAACGGCGCGGATCTGGTCCACAAGCTCTGCTTCGAGCGGGACAGCGATGGCCACGGTCTTGGTGGAAGTCATGCGTACAGCATACTGGGTGATGTTCGACATATTGAACATCTGGTAACACATGGTTCCTTTACTTCGATTAGTTTTTCAACGAATGACATCAGCCTGCTCCCCCCGACGCTTCCTGGCTGATTCTTGGAAGTCATCGGGTTTGCCGGCAGTCAGTTGGGTCCCCGACGTCACTGTCACAACGTCTTAGGGGGCACGTTTTGGATTCAAAGGACCATGAAGACAGGCTTGTCATGCTGGGGGTCAACGGCGGACCTGTCATCGCGCCCGGCGAGGCCCAGCCCGCCCTCGCGCTGGTAGTCAACAATGCTGTCTACCTGGTGGATTGTGGGCTGGACAGTGCACGGCAGCTGGTCCACTCGGGGCTCGGCTTCGGCCCGGTCCGGAGCGTCTTTATTACCCACCATCACTTCGACCACACGTCGGGGCTGCCGGGGCTGCTGCTGCACGGGTGGACGGCCCGGCCGCCGCTGTCGTTCCTTGACCTGTGGGGACCGCCCGGGACCAATGCCAAGGCAAGGAACCTCCTGGCCGGCTTCGAGGACGACATCTCCCTGTGCCAGGCGGGTGGCGGTTTTGGCCCGTTTCCGGCGGTCGAAGGCCAGGACGTCGAACTGCCTGCTGATGGCACCATCACTCCCGTCATGGAGGATGAGAACGTGGTGGTGGCCGCAACCAGGGTGTTCCACGGCCCGGAAGTGGCGGACTCCTATGCGTACCGGTTCACCATTAAACGCACGGGCAAGGTGGTGGTCTTTTCCGGCGACACTGCCGCCCATGACGCAAACCTGATTGCCCTCGCCAAGGACTGCGACGTTCTGGTCCACGAGACACAGGACAACTCCGCGGTTGAGAGAATCGCTGCCGGTCTTCCCGGGCCGCAGGCCGCCGAATTGACCAAGCACTTGTTCGAAGCGCATTCCAGCGTCCTTGAACTGCCGGCCATATCCGCAGCTGCAGGGGCGGGAAGCTCGTCCTGAGCCATTACACCCCCACCGTTCAGCCTCCGGAGGTGTGGCTGGCCATGGTGCTGCCTGCGGCCGAAAAAGCGGGATACACCGGAGAAATTGTCGCTCCCGCGGCTTTGGACGTGATTCCCCTGTGACCTGCTGGTTTACCGGAACCCGGAGGTGTTTGACCCGGACAGGTTGAGTACGTCCTTCAGCATCGCCAGTGCCGCCCCCTTCGGGCTGGAGCGGCCGCCCTGGGCGGTGATGTCCCCGGCGTCCGGGCACCTGAAGACCATGGCCTTTTCCGGTCCAGCAATGGCGAAAAGCGGGTCCCCCGGTGCCACGGCTTCCAAGCGGACCGTGACCATCATGGGCCGCTCCAGGGAGGCGGACGCCACGGCGCGTAAACGCAAGCCTTGCCCGGAGGCCTCCAGTGCCCTGGCGGCCGTGGAGGAGTCGATGGGCTCCGCCTCCACCGCCATGGTGGACACGTCCCAGTTCCAGAGGAGCCCGGCGATAAGCCGCACCTTTGTGGCCGCATCCTTCCCGGACAGGTCCGCGGAAGGGTCTGCCTCCGCGATGCCGCGGCGCTGCGCTTCCCGGACCGCGGACTCCAGCCCGGCACCGCGGGACAGCTCATCGAGAATGAACGTGGATGTGCCGTTGGGGCAGGCCCGGACGGCGCTGCAGCCCATGCCCCGAAGCGCGACGCGGGCCATGTCCGCCGTGGGAAGCGCGGCGCCGGTGGCCCCCGAGATACGGATGCGGCTCCCGCCATCGACGGCGGCACGCTCAAGGTCCCGCCAGTGGCTGAGGATGTGGCTTTTGGTTGCTGTCACTACATCCACCCCACTCCGGAGGGCAGCAACCGCTTCCTCCAGGGCACGGGCGTGAGCGTCCGGTGCGGATGGCAGGGCCTGGACCAGGACAGTGGCGGCGGTCCGGGACAGTGTTTCCTCAATGGGCCCGATTTGGTCCCATGACGAACGGGCCGGCACAGCGGAACCCGCCGCAAGGAAGACTTCGGTCCTGTGACCGCGGATGGCAGCAAGCTGCAACAGGGGACCCTGCTCCAGGACAGCATCGACGAAGGCGCGGCCCACGGCACCGAAGCCGGACAGAACCAGCCGCACAGGTTCCACCAACGGCCCCTACTTCTTCGTCATCCTGTACCGCTCAATCTGCCGCAGCCGCCGCAGGAGGCTGTCGCGCCGCGGGTGCGGGACGGCGTCGGGCTCTTCCGCCGTGAGATCGATGTGCTTGGTGCCGTACTGCCAGAGGAGGAGGTCGTCCAGGAGCCGGTCCGGGCCGGGGGAGTAGCGGTGGTCCAGGGCCTTGCGGACCTCCGTGATCTGGTTGGCGCTGAGCAGTGCAGCCAGTTGCATGGTCTGGTTGAGCCCATGCGCGGCGAGGAGCTCGGCAGCCCAGCCCCAGTCGTCGTCCACCTTGCGGTCCACGTGCGGGAGCAGGGTCCGCCAGACGTCCCGGATCCGGTTGGGCGTCAGTGGGGCTGCACCCTCGCCGTCCATGTCCCAGTAGCCGCGGACTTCCTCGTAGCTTTCGTGAAGGTCCGAGAAGGCCGTTTCCACGGTTTCCAGCATGGCGGCGGTGGCGGTGAACTGCCGGTCGAAGTGCGGCGTCCAGGCACGGGGGTCCTCGGCCTTGAACCGGATATCGTGCTCAATCTCGCTCCACGCATGCGCGAAAATGGTGCGGATCTGGCACTCGAAAAAGTAGCTGCCGTTGGGCTGCAGGTCCGGGTTGAAAACCTGCTGGTACTCCTTGACGGCTTCATTCTGGATGGTGCGCAGGATCAGGTGCCGGCTGGAATACCCATAGGTGCCGGACTCGATTGAACCAATGTCCTTTTCCCGGTCGCCGCGGCAGTCGAAAAGCTGCCGCTGGCGCTTGATGATGTTGGCCACCTCGGCGTTCTCCGCCGGCAGCTTGGTGATCACCCGGATGCCCACCATGTCATTGAGCGTGCGGAACGGGTCCGGAAATTTCAGGAGCCTCCGCCCGCCCGGCTCCAGCGGCTCCTCGGTGCGTGAGATCTTTTCCTTGAAGGATTCCACGGTCTTGGTGCGGCCGGTAACGAACAGCGGGGTGACCTCACTGTCCTTCAGCATGTCCCGCAAAACCAGCAGGACATCACGGGTAACCAGCTTCAGGGCAGGCCGGACGCGCTCATAGATTTCCACGTTGTGCTGCACCGACTCACGCAGCGGTGCGTCCAGACTTTCCCAGTTACTCGGCATGGTCCCAGCTTACGGCCGGGGTCCGACAGGAGGCCTACGTTGCGGCGGCCGACGTGGAGCCGCGCACCACCAGCGAGGTCTCCAGGGTGACGCCGCCGGACCCCAGCGACTTCCCCTCCATGAGCCCGCGCAGCTGCTCCCCGGCCTTCTGGCCCAGGGCCGTGGCAGGCAGGTGCACGCTGGTCAGGCCCGGATTGCTGGTGGCCGAATAGGGCAGGTCGTCGAACCCGGCCACGGCCAGCTCCCCGGGAATCCGGATCCCTGCGACGCGTGCTTCCTGCAGCACCCCGTACGCGTGGGTGTCGGTGGCGCAGGCGACGGCGGTTACCCCCGCGCGCTGCCAGTCCGGCCACGCTTCGGCGAACGCGCCCGCCGCGGCACCGACGTCGATGGTGGTGCTGATAATGCGTTCCGGGCTGACGGTGATGCCGCGCGAGGCGGCCTCCTCCAGGAACGCCGCACGCCGGACCGCAAAGGTCTCGGTGCCGGTCACGCTGTCCACATAGGCAGCTTCCCTGTGCCCGGCGCCGGCCAGGTGCGCCGCCAGCTGGCGTGCCCCGCTGGCCACATCCAGGTTCACGGAGGGCGCGTAGGACTCCAGTCCCGGCGCATCAAGCAGGACAAGGGGCGACGGCGACGCGAGGTCTTCGAGGAACCCGGCGTTGGGTGCATCCACCAGCAGCCCTGCCGGCCGCAGGGACATCAGGCGCCGGACGTCGTCGGCCTCCGGAAATTCGCCGGCCTCCGTGACGGACAGCAGCAGCTGGTACTGCGGGCCCAGCGACTCCCGCACCCCGGCGATCACCTTGGCGAAGAACGGGTTGGAGATGTCCGGCGCCACCAGGATCACAATCGAGCTGACGCCCTTGGCCAGGGAACTGCCGATCCCGTCCACCACGTACCCCAGCTCCGCAATGGCCTCCCGCACCCGGGAAATGTTGTCCTCGGCCACGCGCCCGGCGGTCTTGCCATTGGCCACCAGCGACACCGTGGCCACCGAAACGCCGGCCCGCGCAGCGACCATCGCCGCCGTCACCCGCCGCGGCCGTGGCCGTTGCTGCTGCACCTGTTCCCCGGAATCCATACTTTGATCGTAGTAGGCACGGCCGGGCACCGGTCCCGCCTTGGAAAGACGCGCATGGTGAGAGAGGAGGACTTCCATGCCCGCCAAGGCATCAAGCGTTTGACGTGCGGGAATGCGTAGACAACGTTAAGCGTTTGACGTGAACCACAAAACCCTGCCATGATCACTCCCGGAATACTCAAGACCCCTGCCCGCAAGGCAGGCCCCAATGACGTGGAGCACCATCGTGGAACCAAATCCCCAAGCGAGCCAGCACCGGACGGGTTCAACAGAACCCCGGAAGATCATCCTGGACTGCGACCCCGGCCACGATGACGCCGTGGCCCTGCTGCTGGCACACGGCAACCCCAACATCGAACTGCTGGCCGTCACCACGGTGGTGGGCAACCAGACCCTCGAAAAAGTCACCCGCAACGCCCTGGCCGTCGGCACCATCGCCGGCATCACCGGCGTCCCCTTCGCCGCCGGCTGCCCCCGCCCGCTGGTCCGCAGCATCGAAACCGCACCGGACATCCACGGCGAGTCCGGCATGGACGGCCCCGCCCTCCCTGAGTCCACCATCGAACTGGACCCGCGCCACGCCGTCGACCTCATCATCGACACCGTCATGGCGCACGAGCCCGGCACCGTCACCCTGGTCCCCACCGCCGGCCTGACCAACATCGCCCTGGCCGCCCGCAAGGAACCGCGCATCGTGGAACGCGTCAAGGAAGTGGTCCTCATGGGCGGCGGCTACCACGTGGGCAACTGGAGTGCCGTGGCCGAGTTCAACATCATCATCGACCCCGAGGCCGCCCACATCGTCTTCAACGAAAAATGGCCCGTGGTCATGGTGGGCCTGGACCTCACCCACCAGGCGCTGGCCACCCCGGAGGTGGTGGGGAAAATCGCCGCCATCGGCACCGGGCCCGCCAAGTTCGTCACCGAACTGATGGACTTCTTTGCCCACACCTACAAGGACGCGCAGGGCTTCGACTACCCGCCGGTCCACGATCCCTGCGCCGTCGCGTACGTCATCGACCCCAGCATCGTCAGCACCCGCAAGGTCCCCGTGAACATCGAACTCCAGGGCACGCTGACCCTGGGCATGACCGTCGCGGACTTCCGCGCCCCGGCCCCCGCCGACTGCCACACCAGCGTGGCCGTGGACCTGGACCACGCACGGTTCTGGGACCTGGTCACCGACGCGCTGGTCCGCATCGGCGAGCCGGCCGGCGTCGTACGCCCGGAAAGTGCCCAGCTCACCGCCGGAGGCGTCAAGTAGATGGCCACCGCAACCATGACTGAAACCAAGACCGGCCGCGGCAACATCGCCGCCCTCATGACCGCCCTGCTGGCCGCCTGCGTGGCGTTCCAGCTCAACGCCTCCATGCTCAGCCCCGCCCTGGTGACCATGGGCCAGGAACTCAAGGCGGACCAGGCCCTGATCGGGCTCTCGCAGACCTGGTTCTTCACCGCCGCCGCCCTGTTCTCCCTGTTCCTGCCGCGCCTGAGCGACATCATCGGCCGCAAGAAGGTCCTGGTGGGCATGATGCTGCTCATGGCCGTGGGCTCCGTCATCGCCGCACTGGCCCCGGACATCACCTGGCTGTTCGTGGGCCGCATCATCCAGGGCGTCAGCGGCCCCACCGTCCCGCTCTGCCTGATCATGCTGCGCTCCGCCGTCAGCAACCCGCGCAAGTACGGCACCCTCATGGGCCTCATCACCGCAGTCAACGGCGGGGTAGCCGGCGTGGACTCCTTCGTGGGCGGCTACTTCGCCGAGCACTTCGGGTTCCGCAGCATCTTCTGGCTGATGGTGGTCCTGGCCCTCGCGGCCACTGCCCTCATCACTTTCCTCGCCACCGAGAGCAAGCCCGGCGCCGGCACCCGGATGGACTGGCGCGGCGTGTTCTTCATCGTCGTCGCCGTGGGCGCCCTGCTCACCGCGCTCAACGAAGCAGCCAAGCTCGTGGCCGGTTTCGACTCCGGCACGCTCATGCTGAGCCTGGCGCTGGTGCTGGTCTCCGCCGTCGCGTTCTTCGCCTTCTGGCGCACCGAACAGCGCGCCGCCCAGCCCATGGTGGAAACCGTGCACCTGCGCCAGCGCGCCACCTGGGCCCCGCTGCTCACCACCACCCTGACCATGACCGGAATCTTCGCCGTGATCAACGGCATCGTGCCCGCCTATGTCCAGGCAGCCGACCCGGGCTTTGGCGTGGGACCCACCGAGATGTCGCTGATCATCCTCACCCCGTACGCCCTGCTGGGCTGGCTGGTGGGCCCGCTCAGCGGACGCCTCGCCCCGGTGCTCGGGTACACCAAGGTGCTGCGGATCGGGCTGCTGGGCAGCATCGCCGCGCTCGCCGTCATCGCGTTCCTGGGCCTGCACAGCCTGCCCATGATGATTGCCGGCACGGTCTTGCTGGGCATCATGTACGCCGGTACGGTCAACATCATGCTCAACGGACTCGGCGTCGTCCTCTCGCCCGCTGGCAACCCCGGCTTCCTCCCCGGCATGAACGCCGGCGCCTTCAACCTGGGCGCGGGCCTGAGCTTCCTCATCCTGCCTGCCGTCCTGGTGGCGACGTCCGCACTCGGCGACGCGACGGCGTCGTACCTGACCGTCGTGGTGGTCGGCCTGGCGCTGACCGTGGCAGCGTTCGCGGCGTCGCTGCTGATCCCCAAGCCGGTTGAGGCCGAGGTGGCCGCATGAGTGCTGCCGCTGCCGCTCCAGGCCGGATCGTCGTCGTCGGCTCCCTGAACGCGGACCTCACCATCTACTGCGAGCGGCTCCCGCAGCCCGGCGAAACCGTGCAGGGCAACGGCTTCGCCGTGAACCCCGGCGGCAAGAGCGCCAACCAGGCAGTGGCCGCAGCCCGGCTGGGCGGGCACGTCAGCCTGGTGGGCGCCGTGGGGGAGGACGCCAACGGCAACATGCTCGAGGCTTCCGTGGCCGGGGCAGGCGTGGACGTCAGCCATGTGCGCACGTCCCGCGAGCCCACGGGTGTTGCCGTGATCGCCGTGGACGCCCGCGGCGAGAACAACATCATCATCTCTGCCGGCGCCAACGGCACCCTGTCCCCGGCGGACGTGGCCGGAGCCGCGGACGTCCTGGAGGGCGCCGCCGTGGTGAGCCTCTGCCTGGAAGTCAGCATGGAGACGGTGCTGGCCGCCGCGCAGGCAGGGCACGACGCCGGCGCAACAGTGTTGCTGAACCTGTCGCCGTATGCGGAGATCCCGGCTGCTTTGGCCGGGTTGGCAGACGTCCTGCTGGTCAACGCGCACGAGGCCGCGCTGTTCCTGGCTTCTGACATTCCAGGGGCCGACGCTGTTGGCTCGGACTGGGACGCGGTGCGCGAACGGTTCGCAGGCCACGGGATCCAGCAGGTGCTGGTGACACTGGGTTCGCAGGGGTCCGTGGTGCTGGACTCGCTCGCTGCACCCGGCGCCCGGGTGACCCGTGTCCAGCCCACCACGGTGGGCGCCGTGGACACCACCGGGGCCGGGGACGCTTTCACCGGTGCCGTTGCGGTCCGGCTGGCGGCGGGCGATGCGCTCGCGGAAGCCGCCGCATTCGCCTCCGTTGCCGCGGCGTTGGCCACCACCCGCAAGGGGACGCAGGCGGCGTATCCGGAAGCGGCCGACGTCGAACGCCGCCTCAGTACCGCCTAAACCACGCACCTTCTAAAACCCATCCATTGCTCCGTACTTGTCGTTTTCGCGCCCCAAAACGGCGTTTACGGAGCAATCGATTCCGGCAGGGTGAGGCCGGTGTGCTCCGCGAGCCGGGCCAGCAGGGCGTCCTGGAACCGCGGATCAATGGCGGCCGGGTGCGGGGCCTGCAGGTGCTGGTGGTACCAGTAGCCCCCGCCGGCCAGGGCGGCCGGATCATCACTGGTGGCCAGCCATTCCTGGGTGCGGTGGCCCAGTTCCAGGCTGTCCGGGGCAGACCGCCCGCCCATCCGGGTGGGCACCCAGCCGGGATCCACCGCGTTGCTGGCGACGCCCGGCACCAGCCTGGCCACGGCTGCCGACAGCGCAGTGACGTGCAGCTTGGTGGTGGAGTAGGAGGCCGTCGTCGTGCGTCCTGCCCAGTCCATGCCGTCCAGGCCGGTGTCGCCGCCGCGGTGCATCCCGCTGCTCAGGTAGATGAGCCGGCGGGGGCCGGGAATGAGGGCGGTGAGCACGTACGGTGCCACCACGTTCACCGGAAGCAGCGCCGCGCCGCTCAGGACGCCGGCATTGTGGATGACAACGTCGATGCCGCCGATTCCGTTGACGTCCTCCGCGATTTTCCGGACGTCCGCCAGGATGGCCAGGTCCCCGACAACACTCTGCGCCCCGCGATCCAGCAGGTGCTGGACTGCGGGGATCCGCTTCAGGGACCGCGCGTGCACGATCACCTCATGGCCGTCCCGCAACAGCGTGTCCGCCGCCGCGAGGCCAAGTCCGTCGGTGGATCCGGTGATGAAGATGCGTGCCATGTCCGGCCCTTCTTTCGCTCGTCGTCGCCCTGCCGCTACCGCCTGGTGCTGCCGGATGCCACGCGGACCGCCTCTTCGGAGAAGACCTGGTCTACGGCGCCCGGAGCAAAGATCTTCCGCATGACCAGGGTAGCGAGCCCCGAACAGGCAGCCTGGTCCTCCGGATGCCCTGTCTCCACCACCAGGCCCTCGCCGATGCGGTCCACCACATCGGCGAGAACGCGCTCTCCCACCTGCGCTGCGAAAAAGTCCAGGGAACCCAGGTCACCCCCCAGGACCAGCCGGTCCGGGTTGAGCGTTGTGACGGTGGCGGCCAGGGCGCTGCCCAGCACCTCCGCTGCCGACTCAACGGCGCCGAGCACGGCCGGGTCGCCGGCCCCGGCGGCGGCGCGGATGTCAGCCATATTCCTGAAGCCCCGGCCGCTGAGCTTTTCGCTGAGTGCCCTGCCGGAACTGTAGGCAGCGAGGCAGCCGCGGCGGCCGCACCGGCAGAGCGGGCCGTCCGGGGTCATGCGGATATGCCCGATGTCCCCCGCCGCACCGTGGGCGCCCCGCAGGATGGAGCCTTCCACCACAATGCCGCAGCCAATGCCGGTGCCCACTTTCACGTACACCACGGTTTCGGCATCGCTCCTGCGCTCGCCCAGGCCGGCCGCCCTGGCATCATTTTCGACGACGAGGGGCAGGTCCCAGGATGCGGTGACCGCTTGCACCACGGAATCGTCTGCCCAGCCGGGGAGGGTGGTGGGGTGCCGGACGTGCCCGGTGTCAGCCTCCACGGGGGCCGGAAGGCTGACACCGATGCCGAGCAGGGTCTCATTCTTTCCCTGGGCCAGCAGCTCCTGCCCTTCCCGGATCAACGGACCCAGCACGGACTCGGCGGGAGCGCTGACATCGAGGGTCTTCGTGAAGGAGCGCAGCTGCCGGCCGGTGGTGTCGGCGATGCTCACCGTTCCGTGCGTCTGGCCCAAGGTGATGGCGAGGACCACCCTGCCCCGGTCTTCGAACCGGATTTTCCGCGACGGGCGGCCCCCGGTGGACCCCAGCGGTTCGGCTTCGTAAATGTAGCCCCGCCGCGTCAGGGTATCCAGCCGTTCATACAGGGTGGCACGCGACATCCCGGTGGTGGAAAGGAGCTGCTGCCGCGACAGCCCATCCGCGGCGCGGATCAGCTCCAGCAGGTGTCCGTGCGACGTCGCCCCAACCAGTCCCGCAGGCACTCTTTCAACCGTCACTCCGGCCCCCTTTCCCGGTTTCCCAGCCTACTTCCCCGGACGGTTCTCCTGGGCCGGTCCCACCCACTCAAGCGCCGCAGCCGCTGTCCAGGCCTGGGCGAGGCTTCCCAGGGGTTCTCCGGTGAAAGGCTCGTAGTACTCGCCGAACTGCAGGTCGGAAAGCTGTTCAAGGGACGCCGACCTGAGCACGTCGACCAGGGCGGTCTCGCCGTCGCGGGCACAGGCCCAGCCAAGCAGCAGGTTGAGGAAAGGCCACACCGGTCCGCGCCAGTACGTCCGCGGCCGGAAGGCCTCACTGGCCGGAGAGGTGGAGGGCGGCAGGGCGAACCGAAGGCCCGGGAACCCCATCCACCGCGGTCCGAGCAGGAGCTCCCGCTGGGCTGCGAGAAGGGCGGGGTCGCCGCCGGCGACGAGGGGAGCGAAGCCCGAGACAGTTTCGGTGCCGATCCACTCCCGGGCCAGCACATCGTAATCGCGTGCCAGCCCTGTGGCCGGGTCCACGGTTGAGGCAACGCCCTCCCGGAAGCGGGTGGCCATGTTTCTGAGTTCTTCGGCGTCCTGGTCCCGCCCGATTTCCGCAGCAAGTCCTGCGAGTACGTCGCTGGAGGCCGCCATGATGGCGGAGAAGAAGACGTCGCGGACACGGAAATCCACGGCGTCCTGCACGGCGGCATCATCGAACCTGACCTCCGCCATTTGCTGCACCAGCCACAGGTACTTGGTGTATTCGGCGTCGTCGGGTCGTTCGCTGGCGTCCGCGACGTGCAGGACGTCGCGGCGGGTGAAGGGCGGCACGGTTCCCGGCACGATCCGCGAGTAGGGGCCGTCCCAGCGGGGGGAGTTGTCGAAGCCCGACTCCCAGCCGTGGTGGATTTCAACAAGTCCCACGCCGTCGGGGTCCCGGACGGTGGCCAGCCACCGGTGCCACGCCAGCCAGCCGTCAAAAGATTCGGCCAGGAACGCCTCGGCCACCTCCTGGTCCGCCCCGCCGTTTTCCCGTCCGCGGTCCACGATGTGGCGCAGGGCGATGGCGTGGACCGGCGGTTGGCAGATGCCGCTGCTTTTGATGCCTTCCGGCAGCGCCGCGGCGTCCGCCGTTCCCCACCGGTCGAAGCCTGGGAAGTAGCCGGTGTGGTTGTCACTGAAGACGATGTGGGGAATCATCCCCGTGGACCACTGCGCTTTGAGGAGGCTGCGCAGCTCCGTGACGGCACGGGGAACGCTGGTCCGGGCCAGGCCGACGGCAACGAACGCCGCGTCCCAGCTCCACATATGGGGGTACAGGTTGGGGGCGGCACTGGTCATGGTGCCCAGGTCATTGACCTTCAACACTTCAATGGCGGCTGAGCGCAGTTCTTCCATGGACAGGGAATGGGTCGGGTTCATGAGGCCTCCAGTGCCATTGACGTTTCGCGGTCATAGACGCGCATGGTGTTCGGGGCGAAGCCCAGCCAGATGGTCTGGTGGGGTGCCGTCTTGAAGGTGGGGGGTGCCTGCACCTTGAGGGTGTGTCCGTCGACCTCAACGGTGAGCAGGATGGTGGATCCCATCGGCTCCACTACCAGGACCGTAGCGGCCACATCGCCGGAAGACCGGGTGCTGCTTACCGTCACGTTTTCGGCGCGGACGCCAAGGAGGACGTCCTTGCCCGCGAAGGAACGCAGGATGGACGGGGCCATGAGCCGCTGTTCACCCAGGACCAGCGTGCCGCCGTCATGGCTGACTGCTGCGTCCAGGAAGTTCATCGGCGGGGAACCGATGAAGCCGCCCACGAACCGGTCGGCGGGTGCGTCGTAGACGTCCAGCGGGTCACCCAGCTGCGCGATCCGGCCCTTCCGCATCACCGCGACCTGGTCTCCGAGGGAAAGTGCCTCGCTTTGGTCGTGCGTGACGTAGACCGTGGTGGTCCCGAGGTCCTGGACGATCTTCTTGAGCTCGGACCGGAAGGTCAGGCGCAGCAGGGCGTCGAGGTTGGACAGCGGTTCATCCATCAGCAGGACGTCGGCGTCCATGACGATTGCACGCGCCACGGCGACCCGCTGCCGCTGGCCACCCGAGAGGTTGGCCGGCAGGCGGTCCAGGTAGGGGCCCAGTTGGAGGAGATCTGCTGCCCACTGGACCTTGCGTTCGATCTCGTCGGCAGGAACTTTCGCCATCCGCAGCCCGAATCCGATGTTGTACCGGACCTTCCGGTGCGGGAACACGGCGTAGGACTGGAACACCATGGACAGGTTGCGTTTGTTGGGCGGCAGGTAGGTGACGTCGCGGCCGCCGATGGAGATGGAGCCGGAGTCCGGCAGTTCAAGTCCGGCGATCATCCGGAGCAGGGTGGTCTTTCCGCAGCCGGAAGGGCCAAGGAGGACGGTGAATTCACCGTCCGGGATGGACAGGGACACGTCATCCGTCGCGCGTTCGGATCCGCCCGGATAGGTCTTGACGAGGTTGGAGATTTGGATGTCAGCCACGATCGGCTCCTTCAAAAGAATGGTGGTGAGCGGGGGAGGGGCCTAGCGGATGGTTGAGCCCCACATGTTGGTGAGGTACCGGCGCATCAGGGCGATGAAGATGATGGACGGGATGACCAGGGCAAAGCCCCCGGCGAACCTGTAGGCCAGCGGTGAGTCTGACAGCGAGCTGAGGACCTGCGCGGGCAGGGTGCGGTGGTCGAGGGTGAGGATTGACGCGCCCAGCACTTCATTCCAGGACATGACGAACGTGAAGATCGACGCCGCGGCGAGGCCCGGCAGTGCCATGGGCAGCACCACCCTGCCGAACGCCCCCAGCGGTGAGCAACCAAACAGGCGGGCAGCTTCCTCAACATCAACGGGGACGCTGAGGAACACGCTGGCCGAGATCAGGATGGTGGTGGGCAGCGCCAACGCCGTGTGGAGCAGGATGACGGCGTAGGTCGTGTCGTAGATGTCCACGGTGAGGAAGAGCCGGGCCAGGGGGACGGACAGCACCACGATGGGCAGGGCGCGGGTGAACAGCAGGAACAGCTGGTAGGGGTCCTTGCCGGGGAAAGTGAACCTGGCCAGCGCGTACCCTGCAGGGACTCCGATCAGTGCCGACAGCAGGAGTGTGCCGGCGCCAACAATCAGTGAGTTGCCCAGGGCTCCGAAGATTCCCGTGGAGCCGAGGAAAGCGTTGAGCGTGTCCACGGAAAGGTTTGTGGGAAGGAGCGACAACGGAAACTCGTTGAACGATTCCCGGGTGGAAAGCGCCGCAAGCGAGATCAGGTAGATGGGAATCAGCATGAAAAGCGAGACGGCGATGCATGCGGTCTGCAGCAGGATCCGGTTCCGCCTTCTCCGGGCGATGGGGGTGGTGTCCACAGTGGTGCTCATCGGAGCCCTCCCTGGTTCTTGTCGCGGAGGGCCCGCAGGTAGAAGATCGATGTCAGCATGGACACGACGAGGATGACGAGTGCCAGCGCCGCAGCGACGTTGGGGTTCTGCAGCCCGGTGTACCAGCGGTAGGTTTCACCCACCACCAGGGGAAAGTTCTGGCCCGTGAGCGCCTGCGCCACCGCGAAGGTCTGGAACGCAAGGATGGTCCGCAGGATCAGTGCCACCTGGAGGCTCGGCTTCAGCAGCGGCAATGTGACGTGCCGCAGGCGCTGCCAGAATGTGGCGCCGAAGACCTGCGCGGCCTCGTCGTAGTCCTTGGGGATGCCCTGCAGCCCCGCCACCACGATGATGAGCACCAGGGAGGTTGCGCGCCAAAGTTCGGCGATCAGGACGCAGATGAACATGCTGGTCTGGTTGTCGTACGCCAGCCAGGAGGTGCCCTGCAGTCCGAACCAGGAAAGGACCGAGTTCAGGTACCCGCGGTCGTTGAAGATTGCGAGCCAGACCAGGCCGGCCGCCAGGTCGCTGAGCGCCAGCGGTATGGCCCAGACAAAGAAGTGGACTTTGTGAAGCCGGGGGTTGCTCCGCAGCATCAGGGCCATGGCGATGGCGAGGGCGAACTGCAGCGGGATCATGACCACGATCAGCAACAGCGTGTTGCGTACCGCCGGCCAGAAGTATGGGTCCTGCACCATGCGGTTGACGAACTCAAAGGTGAAACCCTGGTCATTCCTGAAGGCCTGCAGGACGCCCTGGATGACGGGCCATCCCAGCAGCAGCGCCATGAATATCACCGAGGGGGCTATCAGCAGGACGGCCGGCGGTATCCTGCGCCGGCGTGGCGGCGCAACAGTTGCCGCGGGGGTGGGGGGTGCCTCTACGGCCATTACGCTACCTCGCACTTCGTGGAAACCGGATCGGGCGCCCAGCAGGGAACATTCAAGCCCTTCAGGATGGTGTTCAACTGCGTCGCCTGCGTATCGAGGACCTGCTGGATGGGCCGGGTTTCCAGGCAGATCTGCTGGAAACAGTTCTTGAAAATCTGCGACACTTCGCCCTCTTTGGCGCCGAGGCCCACCGGGGGAAGGGCCAGGAGGGCGCCGGCAGACCGCTGCTGCCGGCGGACTGCGGCAGCTTCGAGCGCAATAGCGCCGGTCAAGTCGGAGGGAAGCTCCGTTTGGACCACCGGGAAGAAGGCGTTGCTGCGCAGGGTCTCGATCTGGGACGCGGGTTCGGTCAGGGCGCGAATGGCCTTTTCGGCGAGGTCGCGGTCCTTGCCATTTTTTGGCAGGGCCATCCCGGCGATGATCAGCATGTAGCCGCGGCCCTTGGGCCCTCGTGGTGCGGGGACCATGAGCCAGTCGTCGGGCTTGTCAGCAGGGGCATGGACCAGGCGGGCCACGTGGTCCCAAGCGACCAGGACCTCGCCCCGCGCCAGGGGTTCCTGCATGTAGTCATAGTTGGTGGATGCCGGTGCCATCGCGGACCACAGCTCCTGCATGTAGTCCCAGCCGGCTGCGGCATCCGGGTTCCGGAACGTGGTGATCTGCCCGCCGGTGAAGCTGGGCAGCAGGAAACCCTGGTAGAAGCGGTGGTGCAGGCCTTTGGGTCCTGCGGGCATCCCGAAAACGGGCCGGCCCGCTCCTTGTTTAGCCGCCTTGGCCCATGCGAGGTAGCCCTCGTAGGTAAGGTCGTTGACGTCCACGCCCGGGGGCAGCCACTCCAGGGCCTTCTTGTTCACCGCCACCACGTAGGTTGCCTGCATCCAGGGGACATACCGCGAGGTGGAACCGCCCACCTTGGTCAGCTCGAGCATCTCCTTGGTGAAGCCGCGCCCGGATAAATCCCTGAGGAGGCCGTCGACATCCTCCAGGGAGTCGGCCAGCGGAGCGAGCTCGCCGTGAAGTCCGCCCAGGAGCGAGGTCTTCACGTTGCCGGCGCTCGCCTGGGAGGTCACCGTGGAGGCGAACACGCCGGGGTCCACGGAGTTGTAGGCGGTGGGGACCTTCGCGAATTTCTTGAGGACTGCCTCGTACCGCTGCTTTTCCTCCACGGGCGTGAACTGGGTGGAGAGGAAGCCCACGGTTCCCTGGCCGGCTGCTGCGCCGCTGGTATCAAAACCTGCACAGGATGCGAGGAAAGGGGCCGACATGGCCGTTCCCAGTCCGGCCAAAAGGAGGCTCCTGCGGGAAACGGGCCCTCGCTGGGGATGAAATTTCGGGTCGTTCATTGAATGCTCCGATCGAGTGTGCGCCACTGCACAAACTTTCGTTTAAGCATTAGACATAAGTCGGAGGGTGTCAACCCTTCGGTTCGAACGCCAATTGACAGAAAGGGTTCACCACGACAGCGGAAGGCGGCCCGGCGCACGCCGGGCCGCCTTCTGCGCGGACTCATCCAAGCCGGCCCCGTACCGGAGCCAAGTGGAGGTCAAAGGTGGGTTCGGCTCAGCCGCGCTTCCGGCCCAGGATCAGCGCCAGCAGGCCTCCGAAGACCAGAAAGAGCACACCCACCACCAGCAGCCCGGTATTGACGTTGGTGTCGGCCGGGGGCGTGGACCCGGAGGCGCTGGCCCCTGCCGGCGCGGCGTCCCCGGCGGCTGCGGCCGTGTGGGCGGTGTGGGCGGTGCGGCCGGAGGGCTGGGCCACGGAAGAAACCGTGCCGCCCAGGAAGGGTGCGGCGGTGTGGGTGGCGGGAATCGTGGCCGACGTTGCCGGCGTGGTGCCGGCGGCATGGGCGGCTACGCCGTTGGAGGCCAGAAGGCCGCCTGCGATCACGGCGCTGAGCAGGCATCCACGGATAGTGCGGTGCATCATTTGGAAGTTCTCCTGAAAGTTGGATCGGGCCTACTGCTTAGCCCGGGACTGGCTTATTGCGCGTTGGGGCGCAGAGGGGCCTCAACTAGTCAGGAAAGGATCCGGGGTAGAAGGACACACCGTCCGGGGCAGTGGGCAGACTGCCCTGGACGGCGGCTGAGCCGGCCGCCGGGATCTGCAGGTTATGGGTGTTCAGCCAGGCGGGCATGGCGGTGCCATTGCCGGACAGGCTGCTTCCGCCGGTGGCGCCGGGGACGCCGGGCAGCGGATCAGCCGGCCCGCGGGACCGCGGACTGTGCGGATCCGTCGCCGTCAGCAGCGGCCTCCTGGCGGACGGCTCCATCCGCGGGTCGCACGGCAGGCTGTTGCTGTGAAACTTCCCATGGGACAGCGGGATCTCGAGGAGGGGCCGGGCGGAAGCCGGCGCTGTGCCGCCTGCCCCAACTTCCAGTTCGGCCGGCCGGGCAGGCGCAGCATCACCCGCCTGCGGAATGTCGGCACCCGCAGGGAGGGGTGCCATGGCCGTGGGCGGGGGTGCAGTGGGTGCCGGCAAAGGGACGGCGCCGATGACCGGCTCAAGGACCGGCGCAAGCGGCTCAAGGACCGCGCCGGCCACGGGAACAACGGCTCCTACCGTTTCGCCGGCAACGCCGTCCACAGTGCCAACGGCCGGATCCACCACTGCTGCCACGGCTCCTGCCGGTACCACGGTGCTGACCACCGGAACAGCCTGCACCACGTCATCGGCCACGGCGGAGACCTCCTCCACGGCCGGGCGGAGGGGTGGCAATGCATAAGGTGACGGGGTCGCCGGGGCGCTTGCCGGTCCGGATTCCACTGGTTCCAGGACGTCCCCGGCGCGGTGAGTGAGGGTGGCGGCAGCCGATGCCAGCGCGGACGGGCCGGCTCCGGGAAGCGGGTCGGCGGGAGCGGAGGTATCAGCGGATGCACCCGCGGCGGACAAAGTGATCCACGATGCGGCTGCCGCCACCGCGAGCAAGAGGGGTCGCAGGAACGTCCAGGCAGCCAGTCTTGACTTCACCTAGTACGCCTCCCCCCAGAGTTACCTGCAAACAATGCTGCCCACCATAAGCACAGCCGTGCAGCAGAGTCCAACCACCTGGGGAACGCCATCAATACCAGGCGGTCACATGTTTGCCCTGCTCAGGCCGCGTCGGTCGGGGCGGCCCGGTGGTCAATGTCCGCGGCCAGGGTGTCGATGCGGTCCATGGCTTCACTGAGTTTCTCGACGGCGGCCCACAGGTCCGGCTGCTGCTGACGGACCTGTTCCAGGGTGGCCCCGGCGGAGCGGAGGGATCCGAGGTCGAAACTGACATTGGTGCGGGCGCCGGCCACTGCCGCACGGAGGGCGCCGAACGCGACCACGACATCTGCGACCAGTGCCCGGTTGCCGTTGGTGGCCAGCCAGGCGAGGTCGTCGATTGCCTGGATGGCCCGCTCGCCAAGGACAGCAGAGGATGCTGCGGCTTCCAGCGACGCGCGGCGGATTGCCTCGTCCCGTTCCGGGCCCGGTTCCAGCCGGAAGGCGGCGCCGAAGGCTTTGGAGGCGGACGCGTCGTCATCAGCCAGCTTCAGGGCTTCCCGGCGCAGCACTCGGGCCCGCGCCCGTATCCCGGCCGGCTCCCCGCCGTCGTCCTCCCCATTGCCGCTGTAGCCGGCGACCATCGACGTCAGCGATGCCGCCACCGCCAGCATCAGGCCGGTCCCCGCGCCCCCGCCCGGCGAACCCGTGGACTCCGCCAGTGCGCTTGTCCACTCTTCAACAGTCGAATCCTGGGTGGTTACTTCAGCCTCTTCCATGCCAGGAACCGTGCCCACAAGGGCCGCCGGCTAAACGGAAACAGCCGCAATGCCCGCGCTGGCCCAGTTTTCGGGGCCCGGGCCGCGGAAGCCCGCGGAGTTACCGCGGATGCCGGGGCAAAAGTGGGCCAGTGTGACACTCACCCGCCGGCGGGCGCCTGTAGTGTCGGCAAGGTGCAGCAGCATAGATACCAGTACGGCCAGGACCCCAGCCAGTGGGGCGAGCTTTTCCTGCCGGATCTTCCGGCCGACAGCAAGCACCGGGGCGTGGTGGTGGTGATCCACGGCGGCTACTGGCGCTCCACCTACGGCGCCGAACTGGGGGAGCCGCTGGCGAAGGACCTGGCGGAGCACGGCATGGCCGCCTGGAACCTGGAGTACCGCCGGGCGGGCAACGGCGGGGGCTGGCCGGGCACCTTCCAGGACATCCTTGCGGGCATCGACAAGCTTGCCGCGCTCGCAGGGCCCCACTCGCTGGACCTGGGCCAAGTGGTGGCGCTGGGGCATTCGGCCGGCGGCCACTTGGCGGTGTGGGCGGCGGGCAGGGACCGGCTGGACGGGCTTGGGACGGCGGAGGCCTGCCAAGTAAATAACACGAACGACGGCGTCCGCCTCACCGGGGTGGTCAGCCAGTCCGGCGTGCTGAACCTGGCCGAAGCCGAAAGGCTGGGCCTCAGCAACGGCGCCGTGGGCAACCTCCTGGGCGGACCGTCGTCGGACTTCCCCGGACGCCACCGCGTGACCGACCCGATGGCCGTGCTGCCGCTGGACGTTCCGGTCTACGCCGTGCACACGACGGAAGACAACGACGTTCCCCTGTGCATGTCCACAACGTACGTGGACGCCAGCCGTTCCGCAGCCGTCCCGGCACGGCTGATCACGGTGCCGGGAGACCACTTCGCGCTCATCGATCCCGCTGCGGAGGCCTATGTGACGTGCCGCGAACTGGTTGGAAAGCTGCTCAGCTGACACGAACTGCTGCCGCCGGCCGCTTTCTGGCAGAGTATGACCATGCTCACAGTGATCGGCGAAGGCCTTGTTGACGTTGTCCAGCGCGCTTCCGGAATCGAGGCCCACGTGGGCGGAAGCCCCCTGAATGTCGCCGTGGGCCTGGCCCGGCTGGACCACCCGGTGCAGTTCATTGGCCGTTACGGCCGGGACGCGTACGGCGACTCGGTGGCTGCGCACCTGCGCGCCAGCTCCGTCATGCTGCCGATGCCCCCGGACGAGCTGCCCACCAGCGTGGCCACCGCACTGATTGACGACGACGGCGCCGCGACCTACACCTTCGACCTCGCCTGGGAGCTGCCGCACCTGGCAGACCGGCTTGGCTTCATGCTGCAGGGAACCACCCTGCTGCACACCGGCTCCATTGCCACCATGCTGGCGCCCGGTGCCACAGAAGTGCTGGCCGCCGTCGAATACGCCCACCCGTCCGCCACCATCAGCTTCGATCCCAACTGCCGGCCCAGCATCATCACGGACGTGGACTTTGCCCGGCGCCAGGCCGAAAAGTTCGTCACGTTGTCCGACGTGGTCAAAGCGTCCGACGAGGACCTTGCCTGGCTTTATCCGGGACAGGATGTGCTGGATTCGGCCCGCAAGTGGCTGGCGCTCGGCGGGGAGGAAGGTCCCGCCATGGTGGTGGTCACCCGCGGTGCGGACGGGCCGTGGGGTGTGTGCCGTGCCGGCGAAGCCGCCATTCCTGCTCCCAGGGTGGAAGTGGCGGATACCGTGGGGGCCGGGGATTCCTTCATGGCGGCGCTGCTGTCCGGCCTGGTGGACCGGGAGCTGGACGGCGCCCAGAACCGGCAGGACCTGCGCGACCTTCCCGTCGAGGGACTCTCCGAACTCCTGGCACACGCCGCCCGCGCCGCAGCAGTCACCGTGTCGCGCCCGGGTGCCAACCCGCCGACCCGGGAGGAACTCCACGGGGCAGAGGCGGAAGCCTGAGGCAGCATCCGGAGCCGGGGGCCGCTGGGGCGGCCCCTACCCCTCGTGGTTGTAGTAGGGCCAGGGCAGGAAGCGGCGCTCACCGCGGCGGTCCGGCCCGTCGAGGGTGACTTTCCCGGTGGCGGCCCACTCCACGCCGCGCGGGAACATCCGGATGAACTCGATGCGCCGGAACGTGTCGATGTCGTGGCCGATGGTGATCGTGAAACTGCGGCCGCTGCCATAGTTGTTGATCCAGGCAAGTGGCTGCCGCGTATTGATCCCGGGAAGGTTGGCGAGGCCTCCCTCCGGGATATCCACGGGGTAATGCGGCATGGGCCACATGGGCGCATTCTCATAGGACTCCAGGTCATCGAATACTGACAGCAGCACTTCCGCGCCGTCATACAGCTGCACCCCGGTCAGGATGTCGTCACCCGTGACGGTCCATGTCCCGCTGACGCCCTCCGTGATGGGATGGCGGGGCTCCGCTGTTTGCAGCAGCGCCTCACCCCAGGGCCGCGGCCGAAGCCCGGTGGGCACACTGAGTTTTGCGCCCCGCATGATGTTGTACTCCTCGGGGTAGCCCCAGTCGTCCTCCTGGACGGCCGAGCCGTGAAACCATACGATGCCCTTCCCGTCCTCGTGAACAAACTTCAGCAGCGCGGCATCGGTTTCGGCGCCGAAGCCCACCGCCTTTTCGTGGTAGCCGTCCCGCCCCTCGAACACCACCAGGACCACGTCGTACTTATCGATGACGCTTGCTCCCAGCCCGCGCGGGTCCTCCACAACGCGCACGTGGAACCTGCCCGTGTCCTCCAGGACAGTGGAGAGCCACTGGTTGTGCGCCCGGAAGCTGCGGAATTCATTGTCATGCTCCCGGGTCATGTGCCCGGACAGGATAAGTGCCTTCAACTTATCGGCCACTGCTGCCCCGCTCCCTCGCTTATCGACAGTTTTGGCGAAAGTCTACATACTTTAGTTTGAAAAGGACATAATGGTTGCTACGATCGGCATGCCCCTACAGAGAGTGAGCAACGATGCTTCTCGAAAGAGACCTCATCCAGTCCGCAGGCTTCCGCAACGTCACGGAAGGAGGGCGGGTAACCGGCTTCCAGTTCCGCGTCCGGATGCCCTCCTACCGGGGCATGGCAGCTTCCCTGGTCGATGGCGTTGCCGTGCGCGTCGGCAACCTGGTGGACGTCGGTCCGGACGTTCCGTTGTGGACCTTCGGCGGCCGGACGTTCACCCTGCCGGAGCTGTGGGCCAGCGAAGGCGTCCGCTGGCCGCTTGAGGAAGCGGCGGTGATAACGGTTCCGTTCGACGGCGGCCTTCCGCAAGGTGTCCATGAACTGAGCATCGAGCTGCGGTTACGGATGTCCTACATACCTGTTGAGCACCAGCCCACCATCCACCGGGTCAGCCGCAGGGTCACGCTGGCGCCGGAAGGCGGCGACGGGACGTTCCGCTACGGAGTTTCCCTCTACAGCTACATGGGCGATTTCGGCACAGTCCTGGACCTGGAAAGTGCCCTGGCCCACGTGGCCGATGTGGGCGCGACGGGGGTCGAGATCCTCGGCGAGGGGCACGTTCCCGGCTATCCGGAGCCCTCGCCGGCCTGGATCGACACCTGGTTCAACCTGCTGGAAAAATACTCACTGGAGCCCACCAACTACGGTTCCTGGATTGATACCAGGCTCCACCCGCGCCGATCGATGACGGCCGCGGAAGGCGCGCAGGCACTGCAGCGGGACCTGAAACTCGCCCACCGGCTGGGCTTCAGCTTTGTCCGGCCAAAAATCGGCGTGGTCTCCAGCGACCTCGTGCCGGATCCCATCTGGACGGAATCGGTGGAACACTCCCTTGACCTGGCCCACGAGCTGGGAGTGGTCATCTGCCCCGAGATCCACTCGCCCACGCCCATCAAGCACCCGGTAGTGGATGACTACATCGGGCTCATTGAGCGGACCGGAACCAAGAACTTCGGCCTGCTCATCGACACCGGAATTTTCCAGGACCGGCCCATACCGCTGCGCGAAGGTGAGACCAGGGAAAGCCGTCCGGCGTTCCTTGACGGCATCGGCGTAAACCCCGCGGACTTCAAGGACATTGCCCAATATGTGGTGTTCATCCAGGCGAAATTCCACGACATTAACGACCGGCTGGAAGACCAGCAGATTCCCTGGCGTCCCGTGCTCCAGGCACTGAAGGACTCCGGCTATACCGGCTACCTCTCCAGCGAATACGAAGGCGAACGCACTCCCTGGCGGGCCATCGAGCAGGTGCGCCGCCAGCATGCCCTCATCCGCAGCATCACCTCCGACCTCGACTGACCATCCCCATCCCAGTAGAGAGAACCATCATGCCCAACGGACTCCTTGACGAATCCAGCCTCCGCGCCCACCCGGACGGACTTGCCCTTTCCCTCACCCTGCCCTGGTACCGGAGCCTCTGGCTCTCCTCGGTCACCAGCCTCCGGCTCACCATCGACGGCCAGGACGTCCCCCAAGAGGATCTGTCCCTGGAGCTCGGCGGCACCCGCTACGCACTGCCCGACCTTCCGGCGCAGAGTGAAACCCTCTGGTACCTGCAGGAACACCCGCTCCTCATTGTCCGCCGTGACCGGCCCGCTGCTACCGGGGACCACCACTCCGTCCAGCTCATCGGCGAGCTCCGGCTGCCGTACATGCAGATTGCCCCGGGGCAGGACGGGGGCCCGGGCATGTATGTCCCCAACTTCGTGAACCAGGAACTGGAACTGTCCGTCACCGATGGGCCTGCGCCCGCACCCCTACTCACGACGGCGGCGGCACCCCCTCCGCCGGCAACCGGGGAAGACCCCTTCGCCCTTGGGCTCACGCTGTATTCGGCAAGCGCCGAGTTCCGCGCCGGCTGGTACGACTTCGACGGGCTGCTGAACCGGGTTGCCGATCTTGGCATCGGCCCGGGCATTGAGATCGTTGCCTCCCAGGTGCTCCCCACCTACCCCCACGTAACTGATGACTTCGCCCGGGCCTGGCAGACGGCGTTCGACAAGCACGGCTTCACCGCCAGCTCGTTCGGCGCAAACCTGGACATGGGCAGGCGCCGGGACCGGGACATGACACCCGACGAGGAGTATGAGTTCACGGAGACACTGTTCCATGGTGCGAAGAAGCTGGGATTCCCCCTGGTCCGCATCCAGAGCGCCAAGCCTGGCCTTCTCCGCCGCCTCCTGCCGCTGGCCGAGAAGCTGGAACTCAAGATGGCCTACGAAATCCACGCGCCGATGGGACCCAACTCGCCGGAAATCATGAAGGTCCGGGACGTCTACGCGGAACTCGATTCGCCGTTGCTGGGGTTCGTGGCGGACTTTTCCTCCACCATGCGCAGCATGTCGCCCACGCTCCTCCGTGCCGTGCGCCGGGCGGGCCTGGACGACGACTCCGTCGACACCCTCCAGGCCATCTGGGCCACCGATGCGCCCATGCGGGCCCGGCAGGAGGAATTCATCGGCTACCTCAAGGGCCGCGACTTCGACCCTGCCCGGCTGGGTTCCTTTGCGCACCTCGCCTTCAATATGCACGGCCACGTCAGCCCTGCGGAGTGGGCGGACATCATTCCCCAAATCCTGCACGTCCACGCAAAGTTCTATGACATCGACGAGCATGGCGACGAGCCCGCCGTCGACTACCCGGAGCTGGTGCGCGTCTTCGTGGAGGGCGGCTACCGCGGCTACTGGTCCAGCGAGTGGGAAGGCCACGCGTTCGCTGAACTGGGCGAAGTGGACCCGCTGCTGCTGGTCCGCAAGCAGCATGACCTCATCCGCAAGAGCATGCGGTCCGTGCCGGCGACTGCCTAGCGGGGTTCCCCTGAAGCGGAGGCGGCGACAATGTCCGCCGCCTCCTTGAAGAGGGCACGCATCCACTCATGTTCGGAGTCCCGGTCATGCGCGGGATGCCACCACAGGGCATTGACCAGCGGAGTGGCATCGAAGGGCAGCGGCAGGACACGCACGCCGTCCAGCTGCAGGGCAACCGGTGCCAGCGCTGCCTGGATCAGCCCGATCCGGTGCGTGCCCAGCACGAAGTGGGGGAGGGCGAGGAAGCTCTCAACCGTGACCTCCACCCGCGGTTCAATCCCCAGCTGCTGGATCTGGCGCTGGGCGGACGTAAATGCTGACCGGGACTGGTATGTCATCACCCAAGGCAGCTCTGCGATGTTCTCCATGGTGATCTTTTCGCCGACGGCACCGTTGGAGGAGGAAACGATGGCCACCCAGTCGTCGCGCCACAGGTCCTGGTACGGCAATCCGCTAAGAAAGCCGTGCGGGATGACCATGCCGTCCACCGAACGAAGACGGTTGGCGGCATCCTCCACCACCAGCGGATTGTGCAGCATGAACCGGAACCGGACTCCCGGGGCGCGGTGTGCCGCGAGCTCCGAAACAACGCGGCCGATTGTACTGAAGCCGTAATCGGAACCGTAGATGGAAAACTCTCGTTCGGAGTCGGCCGGTTCCCATGATGCCTGGCTTTCGAAGACCCGGCGGGCAGCCTCAAGGGCGGCTGTGGTGTGCTCGGCCAGGCGCAGCGCGAAAGGTGTCAGCTCATAGGCGTTGCCGCGGCGGGCCAGGATGGGATCGCCAAAATGGGACCGCAGCCGTGCAAGGGAAGCGCTCAATGCCGGCTGGCTCAGATGGAGGCGCTCCGCTGCCCTGGTGACGCTGCGTTCTGTGATGAGCGCGTCCAACGAGATCAGCAGGTTCAGGTCAAGCCGCGCTAGCGAGGCGTAGTTGGTCACGGAGCAATCTTTCGATCGTGAGGCACGTCACGGAAGTTTATCAGCGCCCTCGATATCACCCGTACCGTCCATCAGCAGCCCCGATGGACCATGGACCTTTTGCATGACCTCCGCCAGACTTATGTCTGTCATAGCAAAGACTTATGTGCTTTTCCTACACATCTCACCCATACTGGTGAGTGACCGGGATCACCGCTCCCGGATGTTCTTCGACAACGAAGTCTGAAAGGCTGAACATGACACAGCACCGACGCTCCCTGGCACTCAAAGTTGCCGGCGCCCTTGCCGTCCCCACCCTGGCTGCCCTGGCCCTCACCGGCTGCTCGTCCTCCGCTGAAAGCGCCAGCTCCTCCGGCAGCAAGGAATTCTCGCTCTCCTTCGCCACCTCCAACACCATCGAAAGCCCGTTCCAGAAGCTGGGCGAGGACTACATGAAGGCGCACCCGGACGTGAAGATCACGTTCAACCCGCAGCCCAACGACTCCTACGACCAGACCCTCCGGACGCAGCTGCAGGCCGGCAACGCCTCCGACGTAGTGGTCACGACCCCGGGTTCAGGCCAGGGCCGCAGCATCCTGCCGCTGGCCGAGGCCGGCTTCCTTGAGCCGCTGGATGACGCGGCCAGGAAACTCCTGCCGGCTGGAAGCGACAGCACCTTCGGCAAGGACGGCAAGGTCTACGGCCAGGCAACGGAAATCACCGTTGCTGCCCTTGTCTCCAACGAGGCAGCGGTCAAGTCCGCGGGACAGTTCCCCGCGGACTTCGCAGCCCTGGAAGACCAATGCAAGACCCTTGAATCGTCCGGCAAATCGCTCTTTGCCATTGCTGGCTCGGCCCCTCCCAACACAGGCCTGATGGCCATGTCCCTGGCCGCCACCCGGGTGTACGCCGAAGACCCCAAGTGGAATGACAAGCGCGCCGCCAAGGAAGTGACGTTCGCCGGTTCCGACGGGTGGAAGTCGGCACTGGAAGCGGTCAACACCCTCAAGGACGCCGGCTGCTTCCAAAAGGGCGCTGCCGGTGCCGGCTTTGACGCCATCACCAAGGGCCTTGCCGGCGGCACCGCCGTGGCCGGCTTCATCCCGGCTCCCAGCTGGAAGCAGCTGGCGTCAGCTGCGTCCGGTACCGATTTCGCCGTCCGCGCGCTTCCCGCCGACAAGGGCGGCAAGGATTATGTCTACGCCAGCGCCAACTACGCCTTCTCCGTCAACGCGGCCTCGAAGAACAAGGAAGCTGCCAAGGCCTTCCTCGACTGGGCCGCGGAGCCGGAGCAGACCAAGGCATTTGCCGAGATCGACGGCGCCCTCCCCGTCAGCGGACTGGACAAGTACGACTTCGAAGGCGGCGCCTACAAGAACGTGGGTGAGCTGATCAAGAACGGAAACTACAGCCCCCTGCCCAACATCCAGTGGCCCAACTCCGCCGTGTATGACGCGCTCGCCACCGGTGTCCAGGGAATCATCACGGGCCAGAAGAGCCCTGACCAGGTGCTGCAGGCCATGGACGCAGCCTGGGGCTAGGCACAGCGTTCTTCACCACCGACGGTCCAAACAACTCAAAGGGACAAGCAAGGAAATACCATGACTGCGACGATGCAACCGAAAAGCGAAGCAGCTGAAGCACCCCGGAGAGGCAGGCGTACCCCGGGGGCGGGCCAAAGCACCCGCTTCCGGGGCCACGGCCTGGAGTTCGGACACTGGTGGTGGGCCCTCCCCGGGATAGCCCTGGTGTTTGCCAGCCACTACGTGGCAACCGGCATCGGCGGATTTTTTGCCTTCACCAACTGGACGGGCATCGGCGCGTTCAAGATCACGGGCTGGGCCAACTTTGAAGCGATCTTCAAGGACCCCACGAAAGTCGGGGCTCTCTCAAACACGCTCTTCCTGGCCTTCGGCTCGGTCTTCCTGGGCAATATCGCCGGACTGATCATTGCCCTGGGGCTGAACCGGGTGATCAAGACGCGCTACATCCTCCGCACCCTGTTCTTCATGCCGGTAGTACTCAGCCCGCTGGCGACGGCCTACATCTGGAAGTACATCTTCGACTTCGACGGCCCGCTCAATGCATTCCTCACGGCTATCGGCGCCGGCGACCAGGCCAAGCCCTGGCTCGCGGATCCGCAATGGGCCATCTGGACCGTCCTGGTGGTCCTGGTCTGGTCGTCCACCGGCTTTGCCATGGTCATCTTCATGGCCGGACTGGCGGGCGTTGCAGTGGAAGTGGAAGAAGCGGCAGCCATAGACGGCGCCAACCTGTGGCAGCGGTTCCGCAACGTCACCCTTCCCGCGATCCGCCCCGCCGTCGCCATTGCCACCACGCTGGGCATCGTCCAGGGACTGCGCGTCTTCGACCCCATCATGGCGCTCACCGGCGGGGGACCCGCAGGGGCCACGGAAACGCTGGCCACCCAGGTCTACAAGCAGGCCTTCGCGCTGGGTAACTTCGGCGGCGGCGCTGCCCTTGCCCTGGTGCTGGCCGCCATCATCCTGTTCTTCGCCGTAATCCAGCAGCGGCTGACGCGTTCGAACCCCGAGGACTAAGCCATGTTCCGCTACACCAAGCTCACCCTGCTCCGCGAGATCGGCCTCTGGGCCCTCGCCCTGCTGTTCCTCGCACCGTTCTACTTCCTGGTCACTACGGCCTTGAAGCCCGCCAACGAACTGTTCACCACGTCAGCCCTGGCCCCGCCAGTCCATCCGGATTTCAGCAACTTCGTTGCCGTCCTGTCCGCCAAGGGGAACTCCAACGTGGTGATGGGCCTGGCCAACAGTGCCATCATCACCGCCGGCAGCATCCTGGGGCTGGTGGCCCTCGGGTCCGTCACCGGCTACGTGATTTCCCGCAGCACCAGGCGGTGGAGCAAAGCCGCCTACTACCTGTTCCTGGTCGCCATCATCCTTCCGGGCCAGCTCGGGGCGGTGCCGCTGTACATGGGAGCCCGCGCGCTGGGCCTCACCGGCTCGGCCTGGGGCCTGATCGTGCTGTACACGGGCATGCTCCTGCCGCTCTCGATCTTCCTCTATTCCAATTTCTTCCGCGGCCTGGGCGCGGACTATGAGGAGGCAGCAACGATCGACGGCGCCAGCAGGTCCCAGGTCTTCTCCAAGGTGGTGTTCCCCATGATGGCCCCCGCCACGGGCACCGTGACCATCTTTGCGGGGCTCATCGTGTGGAACGACTTCTTCACGTCCCTGATCTTCCTGGGCGGCTCCGCCAACCAGACCCTGCCGGTGGCCATGTATTACTACATCGGTTCGCTGGTCTCCCAGTGGAACTCGATCTTCGCCATCGTGATCGTCTCCATGATCCCCATCCTGGCCCTGTTCCTCTTCGCCCAGAAGCGCTTTATCCAAGGCTTCTCCGGCGGCCTCAAAGGCTGACCCCCGATGGCAGGCAACCGCGAAGCGTTGAACGCTTCGTGGAGATCTTCTACACCCAAAAACGGGTGCGGGAAGCGTTCGAGTACCTGGTTGCTGACACCTACCGCCAGCACAACCCCACCATCCCGGACGGCCCCGCCGCGGCCATCGAGGCACTGACCCCCAAGTTCGACGGCTCCCCGGACGCCCGCTTCGACGTCCAGCGCATCCTGGTGGACGGCGACCTGGCCATGGTGCACGTGCGCGCCTCCGGCCCCGGGCGTCCTGACGCCGCCGTCGCGGACATCTACCGCTTCGAAGCCGGACGCATCGTGGAGCACTGGGACGTGCTCCAGCCCGTTCCGGAGCGTCCGGTCCACAACCACCCCATGTTTTAGCAGCGACCTTTAGCAACGACCCAGTTCAGGAGACACCCCATGTACCAGCTCGCACCCAACATCGACCTTCTCTTCACCGAAGCCGGCGACGCCGCCGACCGCGTCCGGGCCGCAGCAGCGGCAGGCTTCGACGCCGTCGAGATGTGGGGCCCCACCGGCAAGGACATCCCGGCCCTCAAGGAAGCCCTTGAGGAAACCGGCGTCCAGCTCACCGCCCAGTTGGCCGAGCCCCGCATGCAGTTCATGATCCCGCCGAAGAACCACGGACCCTTCTACGAGGGCCTCGATGCCGGCATCAAAGTGGCAAAGGAACTCGGCTGCCCGCGGATCGTGGTGGGCAGCGGCACCGGATTCGGCGGCCGGAAGCGCCAGGACCAGCTGGACGAACTCATCGACATCTTCACCCAGGGCGTGGCCCACATCGAGGGCTCGTGCATCACCCTGGTCCTGGAACCGGTCAACATCCGGGTGGACCACCCCGGGGCGCTCCTGGACCGGACCTCGGAAGCCGTCTACGTGGCCAAGGGCGTCAACTCGCCCAACTTCGGCGTCCTCTACGACCTCTACCACTCCACGGTGGAAGGCGAGGACGTCGCCGCCGAGCTCGCCAGCGCCGGCAGCCTCGTCAAGTACGTCCAGATTGCCGATGCCCCGGGCCGCGGCGAGCCTGGCTCAGGCTCCATCGACTGGGCCGCGAAGCTCACGGACCTGCAGAACAGCGGCTACACCGGGCCAATCGGGCTCGAGTACTACCCCACCATCGAGTCCGCAAAGTCCGTACGGCGGATCCAGGAACTGGTGGCAGGGTGGTGAGCAGCAACCGCTACCCCGCCGCCGTCGATGTGGCAATCGTCGGCAGCGGCCCCACCGCATCCGCCTACGCCCGCATCCTCAGCGAACGGGCACCGGAGGCCACCCTCGCCATGTTCGAGGTAGGCCCCACCGTGAGCAGCCCGCCGGGCTCCCACGTCAAGAACATCGAGGACCAGGAGCGCCGCATGCTCGCCCAGCGGGCGTCGGAAGGTCCCGGCGCCGGCGCGGAGACCGTGAGCTCCCCGGGAGCGGTCAAGAGCGGCGAACGCCGTGCCCGGCCGGGCACCTACCTGCTGCAGGACGGCTACGCCTTTCCCGGCGAGGACGGCATGCCTGTTGCTGCCATGTCCAGCAACGTGGGTGGAATGGCCGCGCACTGGACGGCCGCGTGCCCCCGTCCCGGCGGCAAGGAGCGCATCGGGTTCCTCCCGGACCTGGAACAGCTGCTCCAGGAGGCCGGCCGCCTCCTGGGGGTCACCGCCACGGCATTCGAGGGCGCCCCGTTCTCCGGCCTGGTCCATGACCGCCTTTCCGCAGCCGTTGATGACGGCCGCCAGCCGGAATTCCGGGTCCAGCCCATGCCGCTCGCCGTGCACCGGCGGGACGACGGACGGCTCGTATGGTCGGGATCGGACGTCGTCATGGGGGAGGCCACGCGGGAAAACCCGCGGTTCGAGCTGTTTGACGAGTCCCTGGTCCGGCGCGTGCTGGTGGACGGGGGCCGGGCCGCAGGCGTCGAGGTGGAGGACCGCCGCACTGGCGAAACACACCGCATCGCCGCGCGGTACGTGGTGGTCGGCGGCGATGCCCTCCGCACCCCGCAGCTACTCTGGGCCTCCGGGATCCGTCCCGATGCCCTGGGCCGTTACCTGAACGACCAGGCGCAGGTGGTGTTTGCCAGCAGGCTCCGCGGTGTCACTTCCGGCGAACCGCAGCACGGCGCGGGCGGTGCCCTCAGTGAGCAGAGCGGCGTCACCTGGGTGCCCTACACGGACGACAAGCCCTTTCATGGCCAGATCATGCAGCTGGACGCCTCGCCCATCCCATTGGCTGACGACGACCCCGTAGTTCCCGGATCGATCGTGGGGCTGGGCCTGTTCTGCGCCAAGGACCTCCAACGGGAGGACCGGGTGGCATTCGACGACGACACCCTGGACAGCTACGGCATGCCCGCCCTGCGCATCCACTACCGCCTCACGGACAAGGACCGGGACGTGCTCGACCGGGCCAAGCGGGAGATCATCCGGCTGGGAAAGGCGGTGGGTGAGCCGCTTGACGAGCGGCCGTTCGTCCTCCCGCCGGGTGCGTCCCTGCATTACCAGGGCACCACCCGGATGGGGGAGTGCGACGACGGCACGAGCGTGTGTTCCCCGGACAGCCAGGTCTGGGACGTCCCCGGCCTTTTTGTGGCCGGCAACGGCGTCATTCCCACCGCCACAGCATGCAACCCAACCCTTACGGCGGTGGCGCTCGCCGTGCGCGGGGCCGGGCGAATCGCTGAGGAGCTGGGTGGCGCATCGCAGCTGGCAGGCGCTTTACTTATGTCTAATTCAGACAATAAAATGACTAAACAATGAATAAGTGGCTGATGCCGCCGCTGCATGGCAGGCAGGGCAAGCCGCAGACAAGGAAGTCCCCATGATTGCCGACCGCATCATCGAGCAGGGAACGCTCACCAGCCAGGACGGCCGGGCCGCCGTCGAAGTCCGGATCCCGTGGTACCGCGCCCTTCCGGGCTCGTGCATCGCCGGGGCCGCCCTCACCGTGGATGGCGTTGCCGCTCCCGAAGAGTCATTGCGATGGACCATGAACAACCGCACCTTCACTTTTGCCGAACTGGTGGACCAGACCGGCGAGTGGTGGTTCCCGCTGGACTCCGCCGTCCTCTCCGGCGACCTGCCGCTTAGCGATCCGCAGGCCGACCACGAGGTACGGGTGGACCTGAAGCTCTACATTCCGTACATCATCACCGACCACGGCGTGCTGCACATCGAAGAGCACGACACCAAGACCATGAAGGTGGCACAGCGATGACCAGCAGCCTTGGCACGCCCATCCAGGGCGTCACCCTCTACAGCTTCACGCGGGCCTTCCACGGCCGGCAGTACGACCTCGACGGCCTGATCCGCAAAGTGGCGGCCGAGGGCTTCGGCCCCGGACTCGAAGTCATCGGCTTCTCCAGCCTGCGCGGCTTCCCGAACAACATCGACGACGCTTTCGTGGGCCACTTCCGCGACCTCGTGGCCGAGGTGGACCTCGTCCCCACCTCGCTGGCCGTCAACGTTGACACCGGGCTTCGCCGTGACCGGCTCATGAATCACGACGAACTGGTCGAATACATGCGAACGCAGATCGAGGTGGCCGCCCGCCTGGGCTTCCCGATCGCCCGGGTCCAGATTTCCCTGACACCGGATGCCATGGAAAGCCTGCTCCCGGTCGCGGAGCAGTACGGCGTCACCCTGGCCCTTGAGGTCCACGCGGACCAGCACGGCGCCCACGAACGCATCCTGGCCCTGCGCGACCGGTACGAGAAGCTGAACTCGCCGCTGCTCGGGTTCACTGCCGATTGGGGTGCCACCGTCACCGGGTTCGCCCCATCGCTCCTGGAGGCCTACCGGCGCCGCGGTGCCTCCGAGGAACTGCTGCAGCAGGTCGTGGAGATGTGGAACGGCTTCTACGCGGAAGGGCCGCCGAACACCCAAAAGGTCCACGGCGAACGGTTCGGTGCTTTCATCGGCCTCGCAGCGCGGAACGGCCGCCCGGACCTCGGCATCGATTTCGGCATCAACGGCACCGGGCTCTTCGGCCCGGCGCCACTGGACACCTGGCTGGAAATCATGCCGTGGGTCCGCCACGTCCACGGCAAGTTCTTCGGGATTGACGAGAACGGCGAAGAGCCCTCGGTTCCGGTCCGTGGCCTTGTCCGCCAACTGGTGGAAAACGGCTACTCCGGCGCGATCTCCAGCGAATACGAAGGTTGGCACTGGAACAACTGGGAGGACCCGTTCGACATCATCCGCGGCGAGCAGGCCGTCCAGCGGTCCGCCGCCGAAGACGCCGGCTCCGCCATGATTACGGACGCCGCCGAAGCCCGCCGCTTCCTCAACAGCCACCTCGCCCAGCCCGTCCGCGGCTGACAGGAAAGGAACAGAAGACATGCCAGAAGGAATCGCCGGCTCGGGCATCGAGCTGGGCATCACCCTCTACTCACTCACCTCTGAATTCGCAGCCGGGCTCTACACGCCCGAGACCTTGATCAAGGCTGTGGCCGACGAAGGCCTCGGCCCCGGCGTGGAGTTCAACATCGCCCAGATGCTGCGCACCTACCCGGACGTGGACAACGACTTCGTGAAACTGTGGCGCGACAGCATGGACCGCTACGGCCTCACCCCCAGCGCCGTGGGCACCAACCTGGATATGGGCCGCCGCAAGGACCGGGACATGACCCCGGACGAGGAATACGCCTTCTTCGCGCGCCAGCTCAAGACGGCGAACACGCTGGGCTTCCACAAGATCGTCATCCGTTCCGCCGGCAAGGAACTCCTCCGCCGGCTCCTTCCGCTGGCCGAGCAGTACGACCAGAAGCTCGGCTACGAGATCCATGCGCCACAGGGGCCCAACGATCCGAAGATCCTGCAGATCCGCGAGATGTACGAGGAGCTGGGCAGCGACCGCCTGGGCTTCACGGCGGACTTCAGCTCCACCATGCACAGCCTCTCGCCCACCCTGTTCCGCACGCTGACACAGATGGGCCTGCCGGAGGAGCACTTCGCCGTCATGCAGGACATCTGGCGCAAGCCCCTGCCCATGCAGGAACGCAACCAGGAGTTCGAGGACTATCTGCGGGAGAACAACTTCGACCCCGCCCGGCTGGGCCCGTTCACCAGGTTGGCGTTCAACATGCACGGACTGGTTCCGCCGGAGGAATGGCTGGACATCATGCCGCAGATGTTCCACGTGCACGCCAAGTTCTACGACATCGACGCCGAGGGCAACGAGCCCGCCATGGACATCCCGCGGATTGTGCGCCAGTTCGTCAAGGGCGGCTACCAGGGCTTCCTGTCCAGCGAATGGGAGGGACACGCTTTCGCCGACCTCGGCGAATCCGATCCGATCGACCTGGTCAAGAAGCAGCACGCCCTGATGCGCCAGGCCATCGAAGATGCCGCCGGCGCTGACGAAACTGATTCCCACCCGACCCTGGTCCAGACCTCCAAGTAAGGAAAGCCCATGGCAACACACAATTCCCTGTTCCAGGACACCGACGTCCGCAGGCACCCCGATGGCATCGCCGTGTCGGTGCAGCTGCCCTGGTACCGCAGCCTCTGGCTGTCCGCTGTTGATGACGTCGCGGCGACCGTCAACGGGACAGCCATTCCCAAGGAATCCCTCCGGTTCGAGCTGCAGGGGACCTCCTACTCCATCGCGGAGCTTCCGGAGCAATGGGAGACGCTGTGGTTCGTCGCGGACAAGCCGGAGATCATCATTCCGCTGGACCGCGTCCCCGGGGCCGGCGAGGAGATCGACGTCGAGGTCATCCTGACGCTCCGCCTGCTCTACATGCAGATCGCCCCCATGCATTACGTGGGGAACCGGGTGGCCGTGGACCGGAAGGTAGTGCTGGCATGAAACGCCTGCGCGTGGCCATGATCGGCTACGGCTTCATGGGCGCGGCGCATTCCCAGGGCTGGCGTACCGCGCCGCGCGTCTTCGACCTGCCGGTGGAGCCGGAGATGGCCGTGCTGGTGGGCAGGAACGCCGACGCCGTCGCTGCCGCCGCCAGGAAGTGGGGGTGGGCGGAGTCCGCCACCGACTGGCGGGACGTGATCGCACGGGAAGACATCGACGTCGTCGACATTGTCACCCCCGGCGACTCGCACGCCGAAATAGCGATTGCCGCGCTGGAGGCCGGCAAGCACGTCCTGTGTGAGAAGCCCCTGGCCAACACGGTGGCCGAGGCCGAAGCGATGGCAGAGGCTGCGAAGCGTGCCGCGGTCCGCGGGATCCGCGCGATGGTGGGCTTCACCTACCGCCGCGTTCCGGCCGTGACCCTCCTCCGGAACCTCGTCGCCGAAGGGGCCGTGGGCACGGTCAACCAGGTGCGTGCGTCCTACCGCCAGGACTGGCTGGTCGATCCGAAGATGCCACTGGCCTGGCGGCTGCAGAAGGAACATGCCGGGTCAGGGGCCCTGGGCGACATCGGTGCGCATGCGATCGACCTGGCCCAGTTCGTCACCGGGCTGGCGTTGGAAAAGGTCTCCGGCACCGTCGACACCATCGTCAAGGAGCGCCCGCTGCTGGATTCCGGCTCCGGCCTTTCCGGCGCGGCCGGCGCCGGGTACGGCACAGTGACCGTTGACGACATCGCCATCTTTACCGGCCGGTTCGAGACCGGGGCGCTCGCGTCCTTCGAAGCGTCGCGGTTCGCCACCGGGCGGAAGAACGCACTGCAGATCGAGGTCTCCGGGGACAAGGGCGCGCTCGCCTTCGACCTCGAAGACCTCAACAGCGTCCAGTTCTACGACCGCACCGCACCCGCTGACCGGCAGGGTTTCCGAAAGGTCCTGGTCACCGAGGCCGGGCACCCGTATCTTTCGGGCTGGTGGCCCGCCGGCCACATGCTCGGGTACGAGCACGGGTTCTCCCACCAGGTGAAGGACCTCGTGGAGGGCATTGCGGACGGCATCGACCCGCATCCGACGTTCGCCGACGGGCTCCAGGTCCAGCGGGTGCTTGAGGCAGTGGAGCACAGTTCCCACAATGATTCCGCCTGGACGCGGGTCGCCGCCGGCGTCACCGCCGCGGCGCTATAGGAGGAGATGTACGTGGCACGACCAATCACCCTGTTCACCGGCCAGTGGGCCGACCTGCCGTTCGAAGAGGTGGCCCGGCTGGCCGGAGAATGGGGCTACGACGGACTCGAGATCGCCTGCTGGGGCGACCACCTTGACCCGTGGCGCTGGGATGACGACGCCTATGTGCAGGGCAGGCTGGACATCCTGGAGCGCAACGGACTCAAGGCCTGGACCATCTCCAACCACCTCAAGGGCCAGGCAGTCTGTGACGATCCGATCGACGAACGGCACCGCGGCATCCTTCCGGATGAGGTGTGGGGTGACGGCGACCCTGAGGGCATCCGCCGCCGTGCAGCCGAGGAACTGAAGAACACCGCCCGGCTTGCGGCCAGGCTTGGGGTGAAGACGGTGACGGGCTTCACGGGCTCGTCCATCTGGAAGTATGTCGCGATGTTCCCGCCTGCAACGGAAAAGATGGTCGACGCCGGCTACCAGGACTTCGCGGACCGCTGGAACCCGATCCTTGACGTCTTCGACGAGGTGGGTGTCCGGTTCGCCCATGAAGTCCACCCCTCCGAGATCGCCTACGACTACTGGACAACCCAGCGCACGCTTGAAGCCATCGGGCACCGGGAAGCCTTCGGGCTGAACTGGGACCCCAGCCACATGGTGTGGCAGGACATCGACCCCGTCGGCTTCCTGTGGGACTTCAAGGACCGCATCTTCCACGTGCACTGTAAGGACACGAAGAAGCGCCTCACCAACGGCCGCAACGGGCGCCTCTCGTCCCACCTGCCGTGGGCGGATCCGCGCCGGGGCTGGGACTTCATCTCCACCGGCCACGGCGACGTGCCCTGGGAGGACGCCTTCCGGATGCTCAACTCCATCGGCTACCGCGGACCCCTCTCCGTGGAGTGGGAGGACGCCGGCATGGACCGCCTTGACGGCGCTCCCGAAGCGCTGGAGTTTGTCCGCCGGCTCTCCGGGTACGAGCCCTCGGCGGCCGCCTTCGATGCCGCCTTCAGCACCAAGTAGCAGCAACACGCAGGAATTGCCGGCCCGGGACATCCCAGGCCGGCAATTCTCGTTAACAGTCCGGCAGCTCTGGTTGGCCGGACTACCCGCCCGCCAACGCATTCTCCGCCAGCGCCAAGTGCCGCCGCGTCATGTCAGTGGGGTCATCGCCCAGCCATTCGTGGCCACCCCACTCGCTGGTCAGTGTGCCCGTGAACCCGTTCCGGTTGAGGAGGCCCCCGAGATCCCGCAACGGCTGCGAAACCCGCCCGCCGTCGTCGTCCAGGTCCCAGAATTTCAGGTGGAAGGCACCCACCAGTGGCAGGATCCCCTGAAGGTCGCCGGCTTCGCTCCGGCCAAAGCGGATGAGCAGGTTCATAAAGAGGGTATGGATCCGCGGCGGTACCCCGCCTGCCTGGAGCAGTGCGTGTATTGCCCCGGCGGTTGCAGGATCCCGCCACTCTTCGGCCAGGCGCTTCAACAGGTCCGGGCTGACGCCGCCCTTCCCCAGTTCCTCGAGGTAGCTGACAGGAAGTGCCGGCATCAGCATGCTGATGTCCACCAGGACGCGGACGCGCTTATCGCCAAGAGCCGCTATCGCATCCAGCGCCGGAGCAACTGCTGGGCTGTCCGGAGTCTGCTGGCCCTGGACCTCTTCATACAGCACCAGATCCAGGTCGTGAAGAAGCGGCTGCACCAATGCCAGGAGCTTCGGGCCGGCCTGCCCGAGGGGAAGCCGAACCCCGCTGGCACCCACCCGGCGGGCCGCCACCAGCTGCGGCACCAGGAAGTCCAGCCGCTCCTGCAGTGTGCGTCGCCGGCTGGGCGACGTGAAGTCGTCCAGGCTCGCACCCACGATGCTGATACGCCCGCCCTCCCCAGCCAGGGCATCCCGCAGCGCGTCCACTTCGGTGTGCTGGGGATTGGGGAAGGAGCGCCACACCAGGCCGGGCTCAAGTTCCACCGTGCCAGCCGTACTCGCAACGATCCCCGTGACAATGTCCGCGGCAGCGCGCCGGGCCGCGATGATTTCGGGGGTCCAATTGAACGAACTGGCGCAGAGGGTCCAACTGCTCGGTATCTTGGCAGCCACAAGGAGCCTTCCCATTTATGTATCTTACTGGCAATCTTATGTCAGATTCAGGATAAAGGATGGAAGCCATGATGGAAACAGCATTTCGCCCTGACGCCCTTACTGCTGTTCCGGGCGGCTTTGAGTTGCGGCTCGGCCTGCCCTGGATCCGCTCCATGCCGCTTTCGAGCATCATTGGCCTGGCGGTGGAGGTCGACGGCGGCGCTGTTCCGCCAGGAGGGCTGGCGGTGGTTTTGGGGGCGCGGCGCGTGCCGCCGGCTGCGCTGCAGGAGGAAGCCGGTTGGTGGTTTGTCCAGGACCGGCTGGTGGTGCATTGCGGGCACGGGCTCGCCGGCGGCAGCCATCTCATTGCCGTTGATTTCCAGCTTTTGGTGCCCTACCTGCAGGCCGCTCCCGGCCGGCCGCTGGTGCTGCCATTCCATATCGAAGCCCGGCTGGACCCACTCCACGCGGTACTGCCTGGCGCCTCGCGCGACGTGGCCTGACCGGAGCCCCCTGCTGCCGGCCCTTGCGGGGCCAGGTAACCTGCCTGGGCAGTACGGCTAGGCCGGCACTGCCTCACGTTCCGGTGAGGGGTGCCCGTCGGCGAACCAGCGGGGGAAGGTGATGTCGAACAGTTGCTCACGGGCCAGTTCCGCTCCGCCGCGCAGCGGTTCCCGCTCATCATTCACGGACAGCGTGATGGTCAGGTCCCGTGTGGCCAGGGGCAGTGACAGTTCATAGACGCGCTGGCGGACCTCGGCAAGGAACACCTCGCCCGCAGAGGCAATGGCGCCGCCGATGACGATGACGCCCGGATTGAACATATTCACCAGGGCGGAAATGGTCTCACCTGCAACGTGCGCTGACTTCTGGATGAGCCCGATGGCCAGTGAATCGCCCGCCTGCGCTGCGAGGGTAATGTCCTCCAGGTTGAGTGCCCCCTTCTTTGTCCGTCCTGCCAAGGACGTGGCGACGCCGTCCTTGATGGCCTGTTCAGCATCCCGCACCAACGCCCAACCGCCGGCGACCGCCTCCAGGCAGCCGACCTTCCCGCAGCGGCAGGGCACGTCGGAGTCGGATACCCGCACATGGCCGATATCCCCGGCTGCCCCGTTGGCGCCACGGTGGATCCTGCCCTTCGACAGGAGGCCGGCGCCCACCCCGGAGCCGATCTTGCAGTAGATGAGGTCCGTCAGGGAGTCGCGGCGGCGGGCGCGCTCGCCGAGGGCCAGCAGGTTGGAGTCGTTATCCACCCATACGGGAGCGTTGAAGCGCTCCTCGAACGGCGTGCGGACGTCGAAGCCGTTCCAGCCGGGCATGATGGGCGGCGCCACGGGTTGCCCGGTGGCGAAGTCGACGGGGCCCGGGAGGCCCACCACCACTCCCCATACAGGTACTTCCGGATGTTTCCTGAGGACGTCGTCAACGAGGGACATGACGGCATTGATGGTTTTTACCGGTCCCTGCGCGATGTCCCACGTGCGGTGGGCGTGGTCTATCACGTCGCCGTCGAGTGCGGCGATGCCCACCCTGATGTGTGCCGCGCCAAGGGCGCAGATGATGATGCGGCCCTGCTCGGAGCGAAAGCGCAGGGTCCGCGGTGCGCGGCCCCCGGATGAGGCGCCGAAGTCGCCATCCCCGAGGAATCCGATCGAGATGGCCTGGTCCACGCGCTGGCTGACGACGCCTCTTCCCAGGCCGGTGACCTTGCCGATTTCCGGCCGGGTGGTGGCTTCCCCCGTCCGCACAAGGTTGACGATGCGCAGCAGGCTGGTCACTTCATCCGTCTGTGCCCCAAAGCGGAGGGTGGAGTCTGTCGTCATGGCACCAATTCTCACACATGGAGGCCGACTAAAGTACGCATTGCCATAAGAATGGTGTAAACCGACCATACTTATGAATAATAAGAACAAAAGAGGAGGCTGCCATGCCCTGGAATATCGGGATCCTGGGGGCTGGCCCGGGCGTTTCCGCGCTGCATCTGCCCGTCCTGGGACAGCTGCAGGAGCTCTTCACGGTGGTGCACATTGCCGACTCCGGAAGCGGCCGCGCCCGGGCCCTGGCCGAACGGATCGGCGCCCGTTGCTCAGCAGGGGAGCGGGACCTGCTCGAGGACCAGCGCGTGGACGTGGTGGCCATCTGCAGTCCGCCGGCCCAGCACTCCCGTCAGGTCCTGGCGTCAGTGGCCGCTGGAAAGCGCGCCATCTTTTGCGAGAAGCCGCTGGCCACCACCCGCCAGGAGGCCGAGGCGGTGATCGAGGCCTGCCGGGCCGCCGGTGCCATCCTCATGGTGGGGACGAACCACCTCTTCGACGCTGCATGGGGGCGTGCCAGGCACCAGCTGGTGGCGCTGGAAGGAAAGGTGCAGGCAGTTTCCGTTACGTTGGCGCTGCCGCCCAACGACAGGTACCACCAACTCGTGGCGGAGGGTGGTCCGTTCCAGGCCGCACGCCGCGACGCTCCCGATGTCCGGGACCCCGCCGTCGCGGCCGGTGTCCTGCGGCAACTGCTGACCGGCCTGGCCATCCATGACCTGCCCGCGGTGCGGGACATTGCGCCCGGAATCGACGAGGTTGTCTACGCGCGGCTGGTGCCGCCGGTCGGATACCTGGTGGGATACCGCGCCGGCGACGTGCTGGTCCAGCTGGCACTCACCATGCTGCCGGACGGGCCGGATGCCCTCTGGCGGATGGCCATCACCACCTCCCATGACCGCATCGAGGTGGACTTTCCGCCGGCTTTCGTGCACGCAGGAAGCGCCGCTGTCCGGGTGCGCAGCGTGGACGGACGGTGGACTTCTTATCGGCGCCAGCCCGTGGACGGGTACGTGGCGGAGTGGCGCCTGCTGGCATCCCTCCTTGAGGGGGACGTGCCCGTGGAATACGACGAAGTGCTGGCCGATTCGCACTATGCCGTGGACCTCGCCAACGCTGCTGCCGCCAGGATCCTGGAAGGTGCAGGGCAGTGACGGCGACCGGCCGCAGGCTCGGCGTCTTCACCCGCCTGCCGTCCTACTTCGGCGCGGCTGCCGGACTTTCAATCACTGCCATCCCCGATGGGAAACCTGACGGCGCGGTGGTGGTGGTCCCTGGATCGGGCGACTGGTGGCAGGGCATGCTTGCCGCCCGCGACCAGGGGGCGGCGGCGGTAATCATTGCCGATCCCCGGATGCTTCCACGCCAAATTCCCGACGCCGGATCCTGGCGCGCTGACATCCCGGTGGTGGTCGACCGTCCGCGACTGCGCCCCGACGTCGTCGCGAACGCCGTGCAGGCAAGGCGTGGGCATCAGGCCCGGGCCATCACGGTGGAATGCGCCGCCCCTGCGGCCGAACTGGAAGCGGTGGCCGGCGATGGTTTCGGTTGGATCCGCTCCCTCGGCGAGGGGCCTTTGGAACTCCGGGCGACCGGAAGCGCCACGCATGGCCGGATCTGCCTGATGGACGTGCAGTCCGCAGGCGCAAGCCTTCCAGCCACCCTTGCGGGAACTGCGCTGGGCGGGGGAGGTGGCCCCGGGGGCCTCCTTCAGGTGCTCGCCCTTGGTGAGGTGCGGACGGAGGTGGTGGTGGACCAGCCTGCCGGGTCAGTCCGGGTGGAAACTTCCACGGCGGACGGAATCACAAAGGCGGCTGAACGCTACGAGTCTCCGGCCCGCCTTGCGCTGCGCCGCGCTCTTGATTCCTGGCGGTCCGGGGACCCGCAGCGGATCTGGAGGAGTTGCTGGCGGACCAGGCGCTGGCCCGGGAACTCCTTCAGGCGCCGCGGAACCAAGATGTCTAAACTAAGCAATCTTTTGTTGCTTTCCAACCTAAGTGGCGGTAGGCTCATCAATGGCGCCGGGGTTCCCCGCGGACCCGTTCTCCGTCGTGATGGTGCGCCGGAGGCACACCACGTCGCGCCGACGGCCCGATCGTTCGGGCAGACCACTATGCAACTCTCTCCCGTAAGACTCCGTCTCCTGGTCGCTTCGCTGTTGACCGTTTCCTTCCTCGGTGCGCTGGACCACACCGTGGTTTCCACTTCCCTGGCAACCATTTCCGGCGAACTGGGCGCGCTGCAGCTCATGAGCTGGGTGGTGGTCGGCTACACCCTGGCCAGCACCGTCCTGCTCCCCGTGCTCGGCAAGCTGGGCGACGTGCTCGGCGCCCGGCGGATCTTCCTGGTCTCCCTGGTGATCTTCCTTGCCGCTTCCCTTGCCTGCGGTTTTGCCACGGACATCGCGTGGCTGATTGCAGCCCGCGTGCTGCAGGGCATGAGCTCAGCGGGCCTGCAGCTGATGTCGCAGACCATCATTGCGCGGGTCACCACGCAGCGGGAACGGCCCCGCTACATGGCCATCATCGGCGCAGCATTTCCTATCGCCATCCTGGTGGGCCCCGTCCTGGGCGGTGCCATCACTGATTACTGGGGCTGGCAATGGGTCTTTTGGATCAACATCCCTGTGGGCGCGGCCGCCTTTGCCTTCGCGCTGGTTGCCGTTCCCCGCCTGGAACCAGGGCCGGCGCCCCGGAGCTTTGACATCGCCGGCGCCGCCGTCTTCACCACCGCACTGGTAGCCCTGGTGCTGGCCGCCTCCTGGGCCGCTGACCAGAGCGGCGGGGCGACGGCACTGACCGCGCTGGCGGTCAGTGCCGCCGGTTTCATCGCTTTCTTCCTGATCGAACGGCGTGCTCCTGAGCCCATCATTCCGCTGCACTTCTTCGCCAACCGCACCATCGCTGCCGGCACGGCGCTCTCGGCGATCATCGGCGTCGGCCTCTTCTCCATCACCGCCTACCTGCCCACGTACTTCCAAATGGCGTACCGGACCACCGCTACGGTGTCCGGCCTCGTCCCCATCGCCACCGTCTTCGGGATGCTTGCCAGCAACCTGCTGACCGGATGGCTGGCAAGCCGCACCGGGCGGTACCGGATCTTTCCCATCGTTGGCACCATCCTGGGAGCGGCCGGCCTGCTGGTCATGGCGCTGCTGCCCGCGGGCCTTCCGCTCTGGGCACCCATGATGGTGATGGCGGGCGTGGGCATGGGCACCGGCGCGTTCATGAGCCTTATCGTCGCCGTCGTCCAGGGCGCCGCACCGGCCAGCCAGACCGGCACCATCACGGCCACCATCAACCTGGTGCGGCAGGTGGGATCGACAGTGGCGACGGCGGTCATCGGCGGTGTGGTCGGCTCAGGGGTCGCCGCGCTCCTGCCGGCGGGGCTGGACGCGTCAACGCTGACCCCGCGCCAGGTGCACGGGGCGTCCGCGGCAGTCCAGGCCAGCGTCGCGGAGATCTACGGAACTGTCTTCACCCCCATCTTCATCGCGCTGGCCGCCGCCTACGCCCTGGGGATTGTGGCGGCTGTCCTGCTCCCGCACGGCCGCCTCTCCGACGAACCTGCCCCCGCCATCCGCACGCCTTCTGAAACCCTTCCGGCCTGATCTCAAAGGAGACATCATGTCCAATCCCACCATTGCCGTCGTCGGCAGCGGCCCCATCGGATCCACCTACGCCCGCGTGCTGCTGGAGCAAGTCCCGAACGCCCGCGTGATCATGTTTGAAGCCGGACCCCAGCTGACCGCCGTGCCCGGCGAGAGCGTGCGGAACATCCCGGACCCGGCCGAGAAAGCGCGGGCCCGGGAGATGTCCCAGGGGCCGCAGGCCGGCGCGTACCGGGAGTCGCTCGGCATCCCCGCCGCAACCGTCACCGAGGGCATGTTCACCGCACGCCAGGGCACCCACCTGCTGGACTTCGGCGGAGTTGGCTCCGCCCACGCACCGTCCTTCCCGGCCGCGGCTGCCGCCACCAACGTGGGCGGCCAGGGTGCCCACTGGACCTGCGCGACGCCGTCCCCTGCTTTCAGCGAAAAGGTGGCCTTCATCGGGGATGACGAGTGGGACAGCCTGATCGAGGAAGCCAAGGGGCTGCTGCACGTCCACAGCGCCGCGTTCGCGGATTCCAAGGTCGGGGAAGCCATCCGCCGCCTGCTGGACGGGGAGTTCGGCGCCGAGCTGCCCGAAGGCTACGGCGTGGGCACGCTCCCGGTGGCCGGGGACCCGCAGCCGGACGGGTCCGTGCGCTGGGCGGGGGCCGACGTCGTCCTTGGGCCCCTGACGGATAAAGCCAGCCCGCTCTCCCAAAGGTTCGAACTCCGCGACCTGACCCTGGTGCGCCGCGTGGAACTGGACGGGCACCGCGTCACCGGCGTCACTGTCCAGGACCTGCGCACGGGCGATGAGTCCTTCGTCCCCGCCGACGTGGTGGTGGTGGCGGCGGACGCCTTCCGCTCCCCGCAGCTCCTTTGGGCCTCCGGCGTCAGGCCCAAGGCGCTGGGCCACTACTTGACTGAACATCCGGTGGTGATCTCCACTGTTGCCCTGGATGCCGACAAGATGAAGCAGTTCGCCACGGAGGAGGACCTCGACGCCGAACTGGCCCGGCGTGCCCAGAACCCGGCGGACCCGGTGGCGGCCGTGAACCGTATCCCGTTCTCCGAGCCGGAGCACCCTTTCTCCGTCCAGGTGATGTACTCCGAGTCGACGCCCTTCCCCATGGAGCCTGGTACGCCCTACTCCGACAACCGGTGGGGGTACGTCAACATGGGCTACGGCATGCGCAAGCATCCCCGCTACGAGGACGCGGTCACCTTCGATGAGGACGAACAGGACTACCGCGGCTTCCCGAACATGACCATCGAATACGCCCTCACCGAGCGGGAGGAAAAGGAAATCGCGGAGGCCACCGAGCGGCTCCGGCGTGCCGGCAAGGCGCTGGGGGTATTCGTGGCCGAGCCCCGGCTCATGCCCAACGGATCCAGCCTGCATTACCAGGGCACCATGCGGATGGGGGAGGCCGACGACGGGACCTCGGTGGCTGATCCATGGTCACGGGTGTGGGGCTACGAGAACCTGGTGGTGGGCGGAAACGCGCTCATCCCGACGGCCACCGCCATGAACCCCACCCTGATGAGCGTGGCCATCGCCGTCCGCGGGGCACGGAAGATCGCCAAGGAGCTCTCGTAAACCAGCGGCGCCCAACGTGCGGCGGCGCCCCAGCCGGCGCCGCCGCACCGGCAAGGCATGGATAACCTGTGGGTATGAAGAACCTGGACCTGAACCTGCTGCCCCACCTGCAGGTCCTGCTGGAGCTGCGGAACATCACCAGGGCCGCGGAGCGGCTCCAGTTAAGCCAGCCCGCCACGAGTGCCGCGATGGCCAGGCTGAGGCGCCATTTCGACGACGAGCTCCTGGTCCGCAACGGCCGCACCTACGACCTCACGCCCTTCGCGCAGTCCCTGGTGCCCCTGGTGGACGAGGCGATGCTGCACATCCAGCGCGCCACCCGGATCCGGTCCGGCTTTGATGCTGCCACCAGCGAGCGTGAGTTCGTCATCGCGGCCTCCGACTACGCCGCAGCGCTGATTGTGGGTCCGCTGCGCGGGATCCTTCGGGATGAGGCCCCGGGTGTGTCCGTCGATTTCGTTCCCACCACGGGCTTCCAGGGACAGCTGGCTGACTATGCCAAGATCGACCTGCTCGTAGGACCCACCGGGTACCGGATGCAGGGCCTGAGCAAGCAGGTGTTCCGCGACAGCTTCGTGGCGGTCGTCGACGCCGGCAACCCGCTGCTGCAGCAGCCCAGCCTGACTCTCGACGACCTCGCCACGGTGCCGCACGCCGTCGGCTACTTTGGCGAGGGGATCAGCACGCCGGCAGACAAATTGTTCGAGGCCCGCGGCATCCAGCGCCGGGTGGCCGCGGTGGTGGCGGGGTTCCTGTCCCTCCCGCTGCTGGTGGAAGGGACTGACCTGGTGGCCCTGGTACCCGGGATGCTGGCGGCCAGGGCCCAACGGGGAGCCAACATCGCCGTCCTCCGGCTTGACGGTGACGCGGAGGCATCCCTGGTGGAGGCGATGTACTGGCACCCGTCGCAGGCCGAGGACCCCGCCAGCGTCTGGCTGCGCTCGGTGGTCCAGCGTTCCTGCTCCCGGCTGGAAGAGCTGTTTCCGGCCAGCACGCATCCGCTCACTATCCGCGGGGCGGATACCACCTAGATCCGGAACGCCGTTCCCGGCGCGGACCTTCCCTGCAAAAGTCTTAGGGAAAGAACCTCCCCGGAAGGAACCCCTTATGCCCGTTTGCACCCAGCGACTGGCCGGCAAGACCGCTGTCATCACCGGAACGGCCAGCGGCCAGGGGAGGGCCGCCGCGCTGGCCTTCGCCGAGGCAGGTGCGTACGTGGTGGGCTGCGACATGGACGACGACGGCGCCGCGGCCACGGTCCGTGCGGTCACCGGGGCCGGGGGACGGATGAGCAGTGCTCGGGTGGATCTGACGGATGAGACAGCGGTGGCTGCATGGGCCTCAGAGGTCGTCGCGCAGCACGGCCAGGTCCACATCCTGTACGCCAACGCCGCCGTCACCCGGTTCGCCCCCGTGGAGCAGCTGACGTATGCCGACTGGAAGTGGAACCTTGAGCACGAAATGGACGTGGTGTTCCTGCCGGTGAAGTACTTTTGGCCGCAGCTGGTCCAGGCGGGGAACGGCGCCATCGTCCTGGTGGGCTCGACGGCGGGCGTCACCGGGTCCATGACCAATGGCCGGCTGGCGCACACCGCCACCAAGGGCGCAGTGGTGGCCATGACCAAGCAGCTGGCTGCCGAAGGGGCGCCGCATGGGTTGCGCGTGAACGCCGTCAGCCCCGGAATGATCCGCACCGCTGCAACCGAGGGCAACCTCCTCGCTGCCAGCCACCCCATGCGGACCATCGCCGGCAGCATCCCGCTGGGGCGGATCGGCGCGCCGGAGGAAGTGGCCAGGTGCGCGCTGTTCCTGGCCTCCGACGACGCCTCGTACGTCACGGGGGCCAACCTGATGGTCGACGGCGGGTGGTCGGCGGTGCTGCCCGGCTGACCTCTCCGGCCTGGAGGGGGAGTCAGCGCAGCGCGTCGGAGATGGACTTGGCCCCGCCGTGGGCTGACTGGCCCCCGTCCACAGGGATCTCCGCGCCGGTCACAAAGGAGGAGAGCGGGCTGAGCAGGAAGAGCACGACGCCGGCCACTTCCTCCGCGCTCCCCGTGCGGCCGAGCGGGGTTTCGGCCACGGTGGCCTGCCGGAAACGGGGCTTGGCGCCGGCCGTCATGGGCGTCTCGATGAAGCCCGGGTGGATGGTGTTCACCCGGATGCCTCGGGGTCCCAGCTCCATGGCTGCCACCTGGGAGAGCCCCCGGAGGGCCCATTTGCTGGCAGTGTAGGCCACCGGGTAATGCGCCGTGAGGGCCGCCACGGAACCGACGTTGACTATTGATGCACCGCTGCCCATCAGGGGAGCGAGCGCCTGGATGCCCAGCAGGCTTCCTGCGACGTTCACGTCATAGACCTTGTGGAGGTCTGCCGCTGACGCCTCCAGCAGCCTGCTGCGCTGGGTGATGCCGGCATTGTTGACCAGCCCGTCCACCTGCCACCCCTGGGACCGGATCCATTCAGCAAGTGCGGCCCACGCGGAAGCATTGCTGACGTCCAGCGGCCGGTAGAGCAGCTCACCGCCGGAAGACGGTGTGCCCCCGGCCGGCCCGGCCGGCATGGCAGTGGCCAGGTCCGTGGCGATCACCCGCGCCCCGGCCTCTGCCAACAGGCGGGCTTCGGCTGCCCCCTGGCCCTGGGCCGCGCCGGTGACCACCACGGTGTGGCCGTCGAGCTGAAGGGAAACCACTTAGATCGCGGACGGAGCCGGCTGCACCGTCCGGTTCCGCGGCCGTGTCCGGGCGGGGAACCTGGTCACGGCCTGGCGCCGGCCACCCACCCTGTTTTCGATGGTGCCGATGCCCTCCACGGTCATCCGGACGGTATCTCCGGTCTTCAGCGGCGGGGGAGTCTGTGATCCTTTGCGCCCCCAGAGTTCGGCCAGGCAGCCGCTCCCGCAGGTGCCGGAGCCCAGCACGTCGCCGGGGCGCACCACGGAGTCCTGGGAGGCGTAGGCCACCAGCTCGGCGAATGGCCAGCCCATGTTGGAGAGCAGGTCCTGGCCGATCTGTTCGCCATTGACGTGGACGGACATGGAGATGGGCAGGAATCCCTCGGCATCGTGCCGGTCCTCGAATTCGTCGGCGGTGACAATCCAGGGCCCCAGGGTGTTGGCGAAGTCCTTGCCCTTGCACGGGCCCAGGCTGACCTTCATTTCCCGGCGCTGCAGGTCCCTCGCTGACCAGTCGTTGAGGATGGTGTAGCCGAAGATGTGCCGGTGGGCATTTGCCGCGGACAGGTTGCTGCCGTCGCTGCCGGGAACGCGCCCGACGACGGCGGCGACCTCCGTTTCGAAGTCCAGGTCCGTGCAGCCAGCGGGAATTCCGATGACGTCACCGGTTCCGGTCACCGTGTGCGGGTTGGTGAAGTAGAACGTGGGCGCCTCATACCATTCCGGTACCACGCCGGCCACGCCGTCGATGCTCTTCCGGACGCCTTCGACGTGCTCCTCGAACGCCACGAAGTCCCGCATGGTGGCGGGTTGCAGGGGTGCGAGCAGTTGCACGTCCGCCAGCGGAACGCCAGGACCGGACCCGATAAAGCGCCGGGCAATCTCCAGCGCCTCATCGAGCCCGGCGTCGAGCAGCGCCTGCACGTCCTTGCCCTGGGGGAGGGCGTGGCAGGTGCCGCCGTCAACAAAGCCGGACTGCGTCCCGCCGTCGTGGTTCCAACGGGCGATCTTGACCATGAATCTGTTCCTTAGGCTGGGTGGCTGGCGGTGCGGACCGAAGCGGGCGTGATGCCCAGCGCTGCGGCGTTTCCGGACAGCACGCCGGCCCGGTCGTCCGCAGGAAGCTGTGCCTCAACGACCTCCGCCACGGGCTGGTCCGAGCCCATGTCGAACGGGTAGTCCGAGCCGAGCAGCACCTGCCCGGGACCTGCCGTGGCCACAAGCGCCCGCAGCTCGGCCGCGCTGTGCACCAGCGAGTCGAAGTAGAGCTTCTTCAGGTAGGACGACGGCGGCTCGGCGCAGCCGTGCGCCTCGGGCCGGACCCGCCAGGCGTGGTCGGAGCGGCCCAGGGTGGTGGGCAGGTAGCCCCCGCCGTGCGCCGCCAGGACCTTGAGCCCGGGGTGGCGGTCCAGGACGCCGCTGAAGACCAGGTGGGACAGGGCCACGGCGTTTTCCGCGGGCTGGGAGACGGTGTTGGCCAGGTAGAACCGGTCCAGCCGCTCATCGAGGGAACAGCCGAACGGGTGCAGGAATACCAGCGCGCCCAGCTCCTCCGCCCGGGACCAGAAGGCCTCCAGCCGGGGGTCCGAGAGCTCAACCGTGCTGCGCTCCGGGTCCGCGGGGGTGGCGGCGAAGGAGCCGATCTCCACGCCCAGCAGGCCACACTCCAGCACAGCGTGGTCCAGGGCTTCGACCATCAGGCCGGGGTGCTGGAGCGGGACCAGGCCCAGCCCGTTGAGCCGCTCCGGGGCCCGGTCCACGAAGTCACGGACCGCCTGGTTGGCCTGCCGTGCCAGCTCCAGGGCCAGTTCCTCCCCCGCGAAGTAGTAAAAGTGCGACGGTGACGGCGAGACCAGCTGGACGTCCACACCCTGGGCATCCATATCGGCCAGCCGCCGGTCCAGGTCGGTCAGCTGCGGCCAGCGTTCCTTGATCATCCTGCCCGAAGCCGCCATCGACTCAGGTCCGTTGCGCCGCACCTCCAGGGCCTGCTGCGCGCCGAAGCCCTCGGGGTCGGCTTCTGCCACCAGCTGTTGGAGGGCGGGAAGCAGGATGTGGGCGTGGACGTCCACCGTGGGGTTTTCGCCGGCTACGGTGCTCATGCCGGCTCCTTCAGCATCACGGAGAGGCCGTGCATCAGGCCCGGCACGTCGGCGTCACGGACGCCGTCCAGCATCCACTGGCCCAGCTGGACCGAGGCGTGGACCACTGCCTTGGCCCGCTCCAGCCGGCGGTCGGTGAACTCCTTGAACAGGGTTTCGGTGACGTGGTCGGCGTTGATCAGCAGTTCGGCCAGGACGGCGGCGTCCTCCAGCGCCATGGCCGCACCCTGCGCCACCGTGGGCGGGCAGCTGTGCGCGGCATCGCCAATGATGACGGTGCGGCCCCGGTTCCACGGACCATCGACCAGGTGGGTGGTGAACCACGTGTAGTTGATGCGGGCACTGTGGTCCAGGTTCGCGCGGATCTCGTTCCAGGGGCCGCCGTAGGCTGCGGCGAGTTCAGCCATGATGCGGGGGCCGTCCTCGTGTTTACGTTCCTGCGCCTTTTCCACCAGATAGGCGTAGATGGTGTCCGGGCCGGTGGGGCAGTAGCCGGCAATGAAGCAGGGGCCGCCGTAGGTCAGGTCCGTGCGGACAACTTCTTCCGGCCGAGGCACGAAGGCGCGCCAGATGCCCATTCCGGTTGACTTGGGCTCGGCGTCGATGCCGATGGCCTTGCGGACCGCGGAGTGCAGGCCGTCGGCGCCGATCAGGAGGTCGTAGGTCGCGGTGCCGCCGTCGGCCGTGCTGACGGTGACGGACCCGCCGTCGTCCGTTATCCCCGTGACGGTCTTCCCGTAGCTGATCCGGGCTCCCGCCTGCTCAGCCCGCTCCCGAAGGATGGCCGTTAGGTCCGGACGGTACATCCCCATGGTGGCCGGGAGGTCGTCGCCGCCGGTGCGGATGTCCTCGAGGACCGCCAGGACAGTGCCGTTGGGGTCCGGGGCGCGCAGGCCCAGGGTGCTGAAGCCGTAGCCCTTCGCCGCCACCTGGTCCCAGACGCCGAGCTGGCGGAGGATCCGGAGGGCGTTTCCCTGCAGCGTGATGCCGGATCCCAGGGTCTGCGGGGCGTCTGCCTTTTCCAGGATTTCCACCTGGATTCCGGCGTCAGCCAGGAGGATGGCGGCGGCCAGGCCGGCTGCACCTGCCCCCACGATTCCGACGTTGTGTACTGCTGCCATCGCTGACTCCTTTGGTGTGACGGCGTTACTGCTGGTGGTTGGTTGAAAAGCTACCGGACCGCGATCGGGTTGACCGGCGAACCGACGGCCCCGGTGATGGGCAGGGGCGCGGCGGTGAGCAGGAAGTCGTACCGTCCGTCCGCCGCACACGCTTCGGCCAGCGCGTCCGGATCCCACATCTCGCCCAGGAACAGCCCCAGGTTGGGGATGGCGATCTGGTGGAGGGGCTGGAAGGCGGCGTCGAATTCGTTGGGCCGGACCTCGAAACCCCAGGTATCGGTGGCGATCCCGGCGATTTCGCTGCGGTGCAGCCAGGGCGCAGTGCCGAAGGATAGGCCGGGGGCGCACCCGCCGGCGTAGTCGCCCCACCCGTCGCGCCGGACCCGGGAGTACTGCCCGGTGCGGATCACTACGATGTCGCCCCGGCGCACTTCGGAACTGGGGCCTTGGAGCTCGATGGTCTGCTGGAGATGTTCCGGGGTGATGGCGAACCCGTCCGGCAGTTCGCCGTCGTCCCGTCCCAGGTCCGGGCCCAAGGCGCGGCCGACGTCGAGCAGGACACCGCGGGTGGCGATCTTTCCGGCCGCCGTCTGGATGCCGGTGACCAGGTCGCCTTCCGAGGTGACGACGTCGCCGGCCGCCCGGCCGTTCCAGGCCTTGCCCTGGTCGAAGATGTGCCCCAGGCCGTCCCACTGGGTGGAGCACTGCAGCGGCATGGCGATGACGTCGTCTGCGCCGCCGAAGCCATGCGGGAAGCCCTGGTTGCCGCGCTCGGCGTCCACTCCGGTGTCCGTCATGGTGTGGACGGGATTGGTGCGGCGGCGCCAGCCCTTCTGCGGTCCGTTGGTGTCGAACGGCTGGGACAGTGAGAACGCCTCGCCGGTCCTGACCAGGGCCGCTGCTTCGATCCGCTTGCCGGCGTCGATGAAGTTCAGGGTGCCCAGGACATCATCCTGGCCCCAGCGGCCCCAGTTGTTGTGGGCCGCTGCCATGGCGCGGATGCTGCCGAGCGGGTCTTCACGCCGGATAACCGGGGAATCGGTGGATTCCCCGGTGCCGGGTGCTGTGTCCTGGGTGGTCACGGCTTGCTGCTTTCGGTGGGAGCTTCGTCTTTGCAGTGGATGAGCTGGGTGCCCAGTCCGGTGATGGTGCCTTCCATGACGTCGCCGTCCTGGAGGAGCCGGCCCCAGTGCTGGCCGTTGCCGGCCGGGCTGCCGGTGAGGACCAGGTCCCCCGGGCGCAGCGGCATGATCTGGGAGGCTTCGCTGACCAGTTTGGCCACGCCGAAGATCATGTCGGACGTGGATTCGTCCTGCATCGCTTTGCCGTTGAGCTTGAGCGTCACCTGGACGTCCTGGGGGTCGCCGAAAAATTTGGCGGGCACCAGCAGCGGGCCGGTGGGCAGGAAGCCGGGAGCGTTCTTGGCGCGGTACCAGTCGGAGCCGATGGCCGGCATGTCCTTGCGGAAGACGTATTCGCGCGTGGTGATGTCGTTGACCATGGTGTAGCCAAAGACGTAATCCAGCGCTTCTTCGGGGCTGACCCGGAACGCCGTTTTCCCGATCACGGCCGCCAGTTCCAGCTCCCAGTCGTGGGACTTCGAGTAGGACGGGAGGGTGAGGTCATCGGTGGCGGACGCGACCGCCGTCGGAAGCCCGATGAAGAAGTACGGCGTGCCCTGGCCCGCGCGCTTATCCATCATGGCCGCCGTCGCCGCACGCACCTCCTCCGCGTCCTCGCCCGGTTCGCGGTGCGCCACGGCGAGGTCGATCACGTGCTTGCGGTAGTTCGCGCCGGTCTGCAGGATCTGGGCCGGCTCCACGGGTGCAAGTATTTCGACGTCGGCGGCCGCGAATCCGGTGCCCTCGCCGGCGGAGGCGGCCAGGGCGTCCAGCTGGGCTTCGGTGGTGTCCCAGTGCTCGATCAGGGAGTTGATGTCCCCGTCCAGCGGCAGGACCCGGCCGCCGGCCAGCAGGCCGGCGCGCGATTTGCTGTCGCCGGTTTCCTGGAACCGGACGAGTGCGTACTGTGCGTCTGCCACGGCCCTAGCCCCGGCCGTGCTTGGCGTAAGGGTTCAGGAGGGCTTCCTTCATCTCGGGCGAGGCACCTTCCTCGGTGGCGGTGAAGCCTTCTGCCGGCGGGAAGGACTCCGTCATGGAGTGCGGCATGGCGCCGTTCTTGTAGAAGTTGTTGGAGCCCTCGGACGGCTTCCAGGTGTTGGCCTCCCAGTCCGGGACATAGTTGCGGTAGCCGCCGGAGTTGAGCTCGACGCGCAGCCCTGACGGCTCACGGAAGTACAGGAAGTTCTGCTCGCCCACGCCGTGGATGGAGGGGCCGTATTCCATCGGGGTGCCGTGTTCCATCATGACGTCCGCGGTGCGGAGCAGGTCCTCGGTGGTGTCCACCCAGAACGCGATGTGGTTCACGCGGCCCGGGCGGCCGGAGGTGTCGGCCACCACGCCCAAGTCGTGGGACTTCTCATTGGTGGTGAGGACGGAGAAGACCGTGATGGGGGCTTCGTCCAGGTCCACGAAGGCCATGACGCGGAAGCCCAGGGCCTCGTTGTACCACTTGGCGAAGCCGCGGACGTCGGAGCAGGCGACGGTGACGTGATCCAGGAAGCGGGGGGCAGCGGCGTGGTTGCTGCGGCGCTCGGGACGGTCCGGGTAGGTCGACTCGAACCCGGCCTCGGCTACGAACTTGTCCACGTCGTAGAAGAGGCGCATGTGGTGGCCGTAGGGGCCGGTGAACTCGTAGGCCTTGCCAAAGCCATGGCCGCCGGCGGTCCAGGTGCCCTGCACGCCCGTCGCTTCGATGCGCTGTGCGGCGGATTCAAGCGCCTCCTGCGAGTTGGTGCGCCATGCCATCCGGCCCAGCGAGGCTTCGGGGCCTTCGGTGATGACCAGGCTGTAGCGGTAGTAGTCGCCCCAGCAGCGGAGGTAGACGTTGCCGTCCACACGGTCGATGATGCGCATGCCGAACTTGTCCTCGTAGAACCGGGCCGAAGCTTCGACGTCCGGGCTGGTGATCTCGAGGTGGGCAAGATGGGAGAGGGGAGTTTCCACGGTGAAGTCCTTCTGGTTAGTGGCTGCGGGTTGGTCGGTGCAGGTCCTGGTAACCACTGTGAAGTACTTCATATATTTGGGGAAGACGAGCTTTTCGATATCAGATATTCGTCACGCTTATATCTGGGAGGTCCTAGAGCTGCGGGACGCAGGGACCGCTGCCCAGCAGGGCGAGTCCGGCGAGGTCACCCGCAGCGAAGTTCCTGACGCCCATGTTTTCCGCGTACATCAGTTGCGTCGGATCATTCACGTGGTCCAGGCCCAGCACGTGTGCCAGTTCGTGCATGATGATGGCGCGCACCTCCGCCGCGCCGTCCGGGCGGCTGGCGATGATGCCGGCAAGGTCAGGGGCATCAAGGCGCACCTGGCCGGCTTCGAGGACCAGCGGCTGCCCGGCGGCCTCCACGTAACCGCTCCCGCCAAGGCCGGCAACATTCCCGGCAAGGCCCGGCGTTTCCGCGGGCGTTGACCAGGCGATGAGTACCGGTACCCACCGCTTTCCGTAGCGGTCCGGCTGGAAAGCGGACCGGTCATCCGACGGCGCTTCCGTGGTGGGTCCGTCATAGACAAACTGCAGGCCGGAGGCCTGGGAGACTGCTGCCACTGCCTCCCGGACCAGGACATCGCCACCCGGCAGCGCGTTGTCCGGCCGGACAACGTAATGGACCGGGCGGCACGGATCGTACGCGACCAGCCGCTGGCCCTCTTTCGGCGACTCCTGCAGCACAAAGGCAGCGGAGCCCGTACTTGCGGGTGGCGTGCCCAGGGGTGCGGAGGCTGCCTCATGCCCCGGCGGCGGCATTTTCGCCCCGGGCAGGTAGGGGGCTGCGGCGGGAAGAACCACGCGGTCGAACAGTGTCGGCGCGAAGTACAGGCAGACCACCAGGGCGATCCCAAGGACTGTCCGCAACCGGATCGTCCCCAACGGGGCGGTCCGCTTCGACCGGAACCCTTCTTTTCCCGCCCTGCTCCGGAACTTCTTCCGCCGCCCTTGACCGGCTTCAGCACTGCGCCAGGGCGAAGGAGCCTCCGCCCGTCCGTACGCTTCATCGATGGCCCATTGCGGGATGCGTCCACTGGGGGAGCGCCGGACGTTTGGCGGCGCGAACCCGCCGGGCATGTCCCGATGAGACTTATCGTCATTCCCGAAGCCGTGCACCGGCACCCCCTGATTCCTGCCGCCCGCCGGCCAACCCTCCCAGCCTAGGGGCGGGCTGCCCGGCCTTGCCGCGGGAAAGGCGCAGGATTTGAGCAAGAAAGGCGGCCCCGGATGCAGGCCGCTCCGGGGCCGAAGTGGAGGCCCGAGGCCACATCGATTGCTCCGTAGACGCCGTTATGAGGGGTCAAAAGGGCGTTTACGGAGCAATCGATGAGGCTTTACTCCTTGCCGAGGCCGGCGGCGGAGGTCTTTCCGTTGGAGACGCTGTTGAGGGCGCGCAGGTCGAAGATGCCGTTGATGTCGGCCTGCTTGGTGGTGCCTGCGGTCACGCCGTCGGCCAGGAGCTTCTGGTAGGTTCCGGCCAGCGGGTCAACGGTGAAGACGATGTTCTTCAGGGAGCGGTCAATGACATCCGCCTTCAGTTCGGCGCCGGCTGCTTCCTTGAGGGCTGCATTGATGACGGTGGCCTTGTCGCCGGCTGAAGCGCTGTTGAGCCATTCGACCGACTTCGCGTGGCCCTTCAGGAGTGCCTTGACGGTGTCCGGGTGGTCGGCCGCGAACTTCTGGTTCACGATCAGGATGGTGGTGGGGAACTCGCCCGGCTTGCCGGACAGCGAACCGTCCCACAGGTCCTTTTCGTCCACCAGCACCTTCGCGCCGGCATTCAGCACCAGGCGTGACGCCCACGGCTCAGGCAACCACGCGCCGTCGAGCTTTCCGTCCTGGAACAGCTTGAGGGTCTGGGCGTTCTCCGTGGGGTTGATGGCCACGTCACCGCTGCCGTCCACCCCGGTCTTGTACCCCTGGGAGGAGAGCCAGGCGCGCAGGGCCACGTCCTGGGTGCCGCCCAGCTGCGGGGAGGCGAGCGTCTTGCCCCGGAGGTCGGCGGCGGAGGTGATGTCCGGCTTGACCACCAGCTGCGCCCCGCCGGCTGCGGCGCCGGCGATGATGTTGATCGACTGGCCCTGGCTCTTCACGAAGGAGTTGATGGCCGGGTTCGGCCCAATGTAGGTGGCGTCGATGGCCCCTGCGTTCAGGGCTTCGATGGCTGCCGGGCCGGCGTTGAACACCTGGGTGCTGAGCCTGGTGCTGCCGAGTTCATCCTTGATGAAGCCTTTGCTGACGCCCACGAGGGCCGGGGCATGCGTGACGTTTCCAAAGTAGCCGAGCTTCAGTTCGGCCGCGGGGTTGCCTGACGGGGCAGCCTCCTGCGAGGCTGCCGGTGTCCCGCTGTTCACGGCGGACGCGACGGCGGCGCCCCCACCGATGAGGGCCAGGACGGCTGCCGCGATTCCGATCCTCAGGCCGAGCGGGCGTGTGGGCTTGGCGGGCTGCCCGGCGACGATGCGGGTGGAGCCGTGCTGGTCTTCCGGACTTTTGTCCTGCTGGTTTGCCATGGGGAAATCCTTTGCTGGGGTGGATGCTGAGACGAGATTACGGAGCGCCCAGCGGCCCCACAATCAACCCCGTAGCGGGCGTTCATGCGGCGACGCGAACGCTCAACGCGGCGTAGTGCGGCGTCAAAAATCGTCGTGCGGGGACGCTGTTCGGAGGTCCGGCGGAGGAGGCCCTGTTCGACGCCGGGACGCAACGGCGGCCTTCGACGCCATCAGCAGGTGCGGGCCGTGATTCGCGTGCCGCATTGTGGGTACGTGCACGGCATGGGGATTTTGTAAAACTAATCAAGGAGACTCTCATGTTGCTTTGGATTGCCATCATCATCGCCGTTCTCTGGCTTCTCGGATTGCTCGCGAACATTGGCGGCGGCCTGATCCACATTCTGTTGGTTGTCGCAGTGGTGGTCCTGATCTTCCACTTCGTCCGTGGCAGGTCCCGCGTCTAGCAACCCCGCGTCCCCGCCGCCGGCCCAGCGTCCGGCGGCGGGAACCGTCGGCCCCAGGCCGCCTTGCAGCCCCAGGCCGCCTTGAGCTCTTCAGGCGCCTGACCCCTCACGCCGCCTTGACCAAGGGCAGCTCGTCCCAGTGCGTTGTATAGCGGGGCGAGCGCATGTCACGTTTCATGGTCCAGTCCAGCCCGGACCTGATGCCCGCGTGCCCCAGCCCGATGGTGCCCCGCCCGAAGCGGCGGCTCACATCCTCAAGCAGCGGCCCGATGCCGCGTTCCTCATGCCGGTTCTCGAAGGGCTCCAGGGGCGGCTGGTTTCCCGTGGGCCGCAGGTCGGTGAGCATCAGCCCCGCCTTGGCGTATTTGAGCCCGTCCCGGATACTGGGCAGCAGCGCATGCGCCGCCCTGGTGAGCAGCAGCGGATCCGCCGTAGGCATGGGCAGCGTGACGCATACAGACGGGTACGCCTGCTCGTGGTCCCGGAAGGGGGACGTGGCAGCAAACGCCGTCAGGACCTTTGCCTGCAGCCCGTGCTTTGAGAGCCTGGCGCTCGCCTGCTGCCCGTAGATGCTGAGCACCTCCCGAAGTCCGGCGGCGGTGGTCACAGGGGTGGCGAAAGAGCGGGAAAAAATCAGCTGGTCGCGGCCGATGCGCTCTTCTTCCATCGGGATGCAGGGGGTGCCCCGCAGTTCCAGGACCGTGCGCATCAGCACCACCGAGAACTTATCCCTGATCATTACCGGATCCGCCCGGACAAGGTCCTGGACAGTGACGATGCCCAGCACATTGAGGCGCTTTGTGAGCCGCCCGGCAATGCCCCAGATCTCATCGACAGGAAGCCGGGACATCAAACCCTCCCGCACGTCACCCGGAACGGATTCCCACAGGCAGACTCCGCCAAAGGCGGGATTGTTCTTGGCCCATTTATTGCAGAGTTTCGCCAGGGTTTTAGTGGGGGCGATGCCAACGCACACGGGAACCCCCACGTGCCGCCGGACTGCCTCTTTCATCCTCCGGCCAAGGGACAGCAGCTCGTCCGGGGTGCCCTTGACGCCCAGGAATGCCTCGTCGATGCTGTAGACCTCCAGCCAGGCCGAGTACCTGCCCAGCAGTTCCATTACGCGGGAGCTGATGTCGCCGTACAGCTCATAGTTGCTGGATTTTGCCACCAGGCCCCACTCCTTGGCCCGCGGCGCGAGTTTGAACCACGGTTCGCCGGTGGCGATGCCCAGTGCCTTCGCTTCCGGGGAACGGGTCACGGCGCAGCCGTCATTGTTGGAGAGCACCACCAGCGGCCGCCCTTCCAGGGAGGGGTCGAAGGCGCGCTCGGCGGAGGCGTAGAAGCAGTTGACGTCCACGTGCGCGATCTGCGGCATCTGCCGCATGTGGACGGGCTTAGCCATGCTGGTCCCCAAGCGCGGGCAGCTCAGACATGGTGCAGGCACCTGGTGGCAACGCCCCAGATGGTCAGCTCGGACAGTGCGGGCACGTGGATGTCCGGGTACTTGGGGTTCTCCGCCTGCAGCACCACGCCAGTGCGGGTGATGCGCAAGCGCTTGACCGTCAGTTCCCCGTCCAGGACGGCGATCACCACGGCCCCGTCCCTGGGCTCGAGGGCACGGTTGACGATCAGTTCGTCCCCGTCGCTGATGCCGGCACCCTCCATGGAATCCCCCGTCACCCGGACCACGAAGGTGCTGGTGATGTCCTTGATCAGGTGCGCGTTCAGGTCGATCCGGCCGTCGAAGTAGTCCTGTGCCGGCGACGGAAAGCCCGCCGCCACCGCGACCGGGGAAATCAGCACCGAGAACAACGAGGCGCCCGCGTCTATCACGCGGGGACCGACAATAACGCCCACAACACACCTTTATTCGAAAATATGTTCGATAGTTTCAGTGTAGCCCCGAGGGCTGACAACGGGCAGTCCCGCTCGGGGGGACTAGACTCAGGCCACTGTCTGCTCTGGGGGAAACGATGCGGTTGGTACGGCTTTGGTGGATTGCGGCGGCGATGACGCCGGGACTGGCGGGGTGCGCGTACAGCGAGGTACCCGAGGGGCAGGCTCCAGTGCCGCCGCCCCCGGCCACCGCTGCCGCCCAGCCCGGCGCCGATCCGCGTGCTTCCGGGGTGGAAGACATGCGCCAGTGGTCCCAAGAGCAACTGCAGCCCAGGTTGCCCGGCGAGTTCGCCGGTTCCACCAGCTCGAACACCACGGTCAGCTTCGGATTCACTGGCGCGGAACCGGGTGGCTATGAGGTGCATTTCACCTGCGAGGGTCCGGTGACGGCAGAGGTTTCGCTTGCCAGCCAGGCCGGCGCCGAAGTCCTTCCCCCGCTGCAGGTCCCCTGTGACGGGAACATCTTCAAAACGCAGGTGGCGCTCGCCGTCCGGGGAGTGGACTTCGTCATGACTCCGGAAGGCGGAGCAGAGGGCCGTTACGCCTTCCGGCTGGTGCCGGCCTCCGCGAAGCCTCCCACCACGGTGCTGCCGGGAACGGATGGGCTGAAGGCCGTGGTCCGCTCCAGTCAGACGTCCGCAACGGGACCCGAGGTGGAGCTCAAGGGCCACATGGACAGGGACGGGGCCGGATGCGTCATCCTGCAGGCTGCCGACGGGAACGATTACACCCTGATCTTCCCCGAAGGAACCAGTTTCGACGCTGAAACGCTGGTAATGCCCGGCGGCCAGCGTCTTGCCGCCGGCGCCCCGGTAGTCCTCAAGGGCACCAGCGCCCCGGCCGATGAAAGCCTAAGCATGTGCCTGAACTACGCCCGGCTCCTGTCCGTGGAATCGGCGCACGGGAGCCAACCGCCCACGTAGACTTGCAGGATGCGGTTGGTAGCAAGCGATATTGACGGAACGATCCTCGGACACGACGGAAAAATCAGTGACCGCACCATCCGTGCCTTCCACGCCTGCCGGGATGCCGGCGTCGAACTGGTGTTTGTGACCGGACGCCCGCCCCGCTGGCTGCACCCCCTGGAGGAACAGCTGGGCCACACCGGCCGGGTGATCTGCTCCAATGGTGCCGTCGTGTGGGACCTTGAAGCGGACCGCCTGGTCTCCGCCCGCACACTGGCCATCGAGACCGTCCTGGAAGCCCGCCGCATCATCAAGGGGCTCCGCCCGGCTGCGCTGTTCGCCGCGGAAACGCTCACCGGATTCCACCTGGAACCGGGCTTCATCGAAAACGACTCCAGCGAACTTCTCGCCGAATTCACCCCGGCGCCGTTGAAGCAAACCCTCACGGACGATGACTCCGTGGTCAAGTTCCTCGCCATCGTCCGCGATGGCACTCCGGACGATTTCCTCGCCGAGGTGGCGCCCGCCGTCGAACACCTGGCCGCCACCACCCACTCCTCCCCGGGCGTTGCGATGCTGGAACTGTCGCTGCCCGGCGTGAACAAGGCCGTCACGCTTGCCGAATACGCACGCGCACTGGGCATCGACGCCGCAGACGTGGTGGCCTTCGGCGACATGCCCAACGACATCGAGATGCTCCGCTGGGCCGGTCATGGGTACGCGATGGCCAGCGGCCATCCGGAAGCCATCCGCGCGGCCGGGCAGCAGGCGCCGCATTTTGACGACGACGGCGTGGCCCAGGTTTTGGAGGCCCGGCTCGCTGCCCTGGGCGTCCAGTTTTCCTGACGCCCGGGCTGTCCTGGACCCGGCACCCCCATTTTCACAGCTTGCGCTCACCTGGCGTTTACCTTCCCTGCGTAGCGTGAAGCGTGGAGAGCAGGCACCCTCCCGCCGGCTCGAAGGGGGCAACGATGGCACGAAACGTCAGGCAGCACGCGGCCGATGCGCCGCAGCGCAAAGCAACGCCCGCTCCGCACTGGAAACAGTTGCGCCAGGGTGACCGGGTCCGGGTCCTGTTCGCGCCCGGATTCGAGGCAGGCGGCGTGGTGGACACCGTCACGGCGGACCACACCGCGGTATGGGTCCACCTGGACGCCGGCCGTGGGCGGACCCTGCTGCACTGCGGCGACGGCGTGGACATCCTTCCCTGCGGAGAGACCGCCTGCCTGGACTGACGGTGGGTTTCCACTCATGGTGGGGGCGGTAGGCTCGCAGTGTGAGCCTGCCTTTCTTCGAGCACCCTGACGACGCCGGGCGGCAGCTTCCCATCGCCATGGCGCACCGAGGATTCTCGGCTGAGGGCCTGGAAAACTCCATGGCCGCGTTCCGCGCCGGCGTCGACCTCGGCTTCCGCTACCTCGAAACGGATGTGCACGCGACGGCGGACGGCGTGCTGCTGCTCTTCCATGACGAAACCCTGGACCGGGTCACGGACGGCAGGGGCCGGGTGGCGGAACTTCCGGCCGCGGACGTGGCCAGGGCGCGGATCAACGGCCGCGAGCCCATCCCCACGTTCGACGAACTGGTCACCCAGCTTCCCGAAGCGCGGCTGAACCTCGACGTCAAGGACTGGGGCTCGGTCCGCAGCACCGCTGCCGCGATCGAGCGGCACCAGGTGCACCACCGCGTTCTGGTGACCAGCTTTTCGGACCGCCGGCGGCGCGCGGTGCTGAAACTGCTCAGCCAGCCTGTGGCTTCGTCCGCCGGAGTGGCCTTGAGCGCCCTCTTCACCTTGCTGGGGCCTGCGCTTCCACGTCCGGCGTTCCGGTGGCTCATGCGCCGGGTGCTCCGGGACGTGCATGCTCTGCAAGTGCCCGTCCGCTATGGGCGGGTGCCTGTAGTCACCACCGGTTTCATCCGGCGGGCGCATGACCTGGACCTGGTGGTTCATGTGTGGACCATCAACGATGCCGGCGAGATGCACCGGCTCCTCCAGTTGGGGGTGGACGGCATCGTCACCGACCGGGCGGACCTGCTCCGCGACGTGCTGCGCGCCCGAGGCCAGTGGCCGGAGAAGCCCGGGCAGGCTAACCGGGCGCCCGGCCCAGCTGCCTAGCCTCTGGCCTGCTCCCGGCTGCCTAGCCCCCGGCCTGTTCCCGGGCGCCTAGCCCTGGTCTGTTGCGGTGGGCGCCGTGGCGTCCCCGGCCAGGCCGGCGTCGTCCGTTGTGCCGTTCTGCTCCCGCTCGCCGTGCGCCCTGCTGTTGTGCGCCTTGTCGTTGTCGGCGTCGCCGCCCAGTGGGCTGTTGGAGACCGGCCCAGGGGCAGCCCCGGTTTTGAGGCCGGGCGCCTTCTGCTTCTCCGCCTCCATTGCGTTTGAGCCTTCGCTCAGGGACGAGTGGACCTCCACGTCGTCGTTGGGATCTGCCGGGTCCGGCACGTCCGTTTTCTCGGTCGGCTTGGATGTCCCGGCCAGGTCCTCCATGGCGTTTTCTGCTGCCTTGCCAATGCTGTCGCCGATACCCATGTGACTGCTCCTTCCGGCGTTGCGTGCCGGCCGCCCCAGCGGCGTGCCGGCCCTACTCCTCCAGAATTATCAGCATGCTTACAATTAGTCCAGTGCTGGGGAACCGAACCGCAGCCGGAGAGGAAAGGAAAGGCTATGAGCACTTACCATCCGGAAAATGACCCGGCGAACCCCGACCGCCCGGGTAAGGAAGAGGTGGGCGCCGCCCAACCCCGTCCGGCGGAGCAGCGCAGCCGGGAGGCGGCCGGCTCGCCGAACCCGGATCCGCTGGAAGGCAATGTCACCGGCCTGGAACCGGGCGGGGGAGTCCCGCCGGGAGAGACGCCGCCGGCGGAGGGCCAGATGAGCAGGGACCAGGGCCACTCCGAATAGGGCCCGGACGTGCAGCGGGGCGGCGCATGCTGCCCGCCGCCCCGCTGACTGCGTCAGGTTCTCAGGACGACTCTGTTCCCCGGGTGGTGGCGCGAGGTTCCCCCGGCCCGGCCAGGTGGCGCTCCAGGCCGTCCATGTCGAGGCGCGTGTTCCAGCTGGCCCAGTCCTTGGGCCGCACCGACGGCCGGCCCAGCAGGTAGCCCTGGCCGGCGCTGATGCCCAGTTCCGTGAGGACCTTGAGTTCGCCCACCGTTTCGATGCCCTCGGCCACCAGGGTGATGCCAACCTGGTCGGTGAAGTCCACCAGGCATGCAGCCAGCGCACGCTGGAGGCCGTCCTTGTCGACGTCGCCGATCACGTTGCGGCCCACCTTGAGGAAGTCGGGCCTCAGGTGGACCATGCGGCTCAGCGCGCCGGCGCCGGTGTGGGTGTCGTCGACGGCAATGCGCAGGCCCTTTTCCCGCAGCGGATTGATCGCGGAAAGGAATTGCAGGTATTCCTCTTCGGGAATGTCCTGGGTCAATTCGAGCACCACCCGGTGGATGGGCAATTCAATGTGGTCGAAGAGCTCCGGCAGCCGCGGGTCCAGGCAGGACGTGGGGGAAATGTTGAGGGACACGTACAGGTCCTCGGGCAGGTCCTTCGCGGCCGCTGCCGCCGATCCCAGCGCGGAGAACTCGAGGTTGGCGCCCAGGCCCACCGCGGCGGCCTCGGCAAACCACAGCTCCGCGGCTGCGCCGTCGTCGCTGACGAACCGGGACAGCGCCTCTGCGCCCACCACGGTTCTTCCTTCCAGCCCGTAGATGGGCTGGAACGCGGTCATCAGCATCTGGTTCTCAAGCAGGGTGCTGATCCGGGACGCGCTGCGGATGGCATCCAGCTGCTCCGCAAACTGCGGCGGGAGCGCGGGCGGCGTGAGCCGCATATCCTTCGCGGCTTCCAATGTGTCCGTCATGGTGGCGTCGCTGCGCCGGGTCTCGAGGAGATACTCCAGCAGGGCCCGTTCCGGCACGCCGGGATTCTCATCGAGGCTGTTGCTCAGCCGCTGCCGCACAGCGGTTCCCGCAGGATCCGTATCCGCCAGCACGGCGGCGATAATTCCCCATGCCTGTACCCGAACCGACATTAGCAACGCCCCCAGTTGACGAAGTAATGACCCGATGGCCCCATAATGTTCAAATTTCCAAACGCCTTATAAAAGAACGGTGCTGCCAACCTGATTTCAGAGGCGGCGAAAAACCAGACACCGCACGCTGATCGTATAACGGCGGCCACGAAAGTGCAGTAGTTTTTGCGTTACTGGTTAGCGCTTTCCTGCTGGTCAGCCAGCAGTTCCGGAATCTGGTCGGGGGGAACAGGCCGGCTGAAGTAGTAGCCCTGGGCGCTGCGGCAACCCAGGCCGCGGAGGATTTCTGCCTGCTCCGCCGTTTCGACGCCCTCCCACACCGCTTCCAGCCCGCACGCCCGCACCAGCTGCAGGACTGCCGCCACCAGCGCGGGCTGGCTGGGGTCGCTCTCCAGCCCGGTGATCAGTGACCGGTCCACTTTGACCCGGTCCACCGGCAGCCGGCGAAGGTAGCTGATGGACGAGTAGCCGGTCCCGAAGTCGTCGATTTCGATGCCCACGCCCAGGCCGCGGAGCCCGCCCAGCGAATACCGGTCCAGCTCATTGCCTTTGACGATCGCCACTTCCGTCAACTCCAGCACAACCTGTTCAGGCCTGACGCCGGTCTCCTTCAGGGTGTTGCGCACGTCCTCGATGAACTGCAGGCTCTGCAGGTCCGTGGCGGAGATGTTGATGCGCACAGAGAACCGGCTGTCCACCAGGGCAGCATCAATCCAGGCCCGCAGCTGCTTCACGGCAGTCCTGAGGACCCACAGTCCAAGTTCGGAGATCAGGCCCGCCTCTTCGGCAAGGGGAATGAACTCGTCAGGCATGATGAAGCCGCGGGTGGGGTGGTTCCACCGGACCAGTGCCTCTACGCCTTCGATCCGACCGGTGCCAAGCTCCACCACCGGCTGGTAGTACAGGGTCAGTGCATCGTCCTTGATGGCGGCCCGCAGGTCATCCACCAGCTGGCTGCGGAGGCGGCGCACCAGCAGCAGGGCGGGCTCGAACCGGTGCAGCTTGTTCTGCCCTTCGGCCTTGGAGGCGTACATGGCGACGTCGGCCTCCATCAGCATGTCCTCAGGGCTTTGGCCCCCGCTGCCCACGCTGAGCCCGATGCTGGCACCACAGCGCACGCTGCGGCCGGGAAGCTCGATGGGGTCGTTGAGGGAGGCCAGGATGCGGTGCGCCACGATCGCCGCCTGGTCCGCCGATGCGGAGGGCATGACGATGGCGAATTCATCGCCGCCCAGGCGGGCTACGACGTCGGAGGCGCGCACCGCGGTCCGGAGCCTTTCACCCACGGTCACCAGGACCTGGTCCCCGGCCGTGTGCCCCAGGCTGTCGTTGATGGATTTGAACGCGTCCAGGTCCATCAACAGGATGGCCGGCCCCTCTTCGGATCCCCCGCCGTCCACCGCGGCACGGGCTTCCAGCGCGGAGCGAAGGGCTTCGAGCAGCGCCGACCGGTTGGCCAGCCCGGTCAGCGGGTCCTGCATGGCCATCTTCTGCATCTCAAGGTGGGCCTCGTGAAGGAGCTGGGTCCGGACCTGCACCCGCTGCTCGAGTTCCTCGTAGATGACCTGCAGGTCTTCGGCCAGCAGATTGGTGCCCATAATGATCGCATCGAGCTCGTCCCGGGCCGGGGAGACCTCTATCCGGGACGTGAGGTCGCCGGAGGCAAGCCGGACAATGCCTTCCAGGAGCTGGGAGAGCCGGGGATCGTCGTTGGCAAACATGGCCAGTCCTCCTTCGGCGCCTAGTTGGCCTGGACGCGGTCAGTGCCGAGGGGAAGGCTGACGGTGACGGTGGTCCCGGTGCCCAGGGTGGAAGCGACATCGATCCGCCCGCCGTGGCGGTCCACAATGTCCTTGGAGATGGCAAGGCCCAGCCCTGTTCCCGGGATGGCGCCGTTCATCGCGTTCGAGGCCCGGTAGAACCTGGTGAACACGTGGTTGATTTCGTCGTCCGAGATGCCGATGCCGGTGTCGGCGATGCGCACGATGGCCCACTTGGACCCGTCCTCCGCGGCGTGGGATTCGCTGCCCACCTCGATCCGGCCGCCGCTGGGGGTGAACTTGATGGCATTGGACACGAGGTTGGTGAAGACCTGCTGGAGCTGCACCTCATCGGCCAGGATCTCCGGATCCTCCGGCACCGGGTCCACATCGATGGTGACGTTCTGCAGCGTGGCCAGCGGCCGGAGTGCCGCGGCAACCAAATCCAGGGTCCGTCCCAGGCGCACCGGCGCGAGCTGCATGTCCGCGTTGTCCAGCCCGCCGCGGGAGACGCTGAGCATGTCCTCGATGAGGGTCCGGAGCCGTTCGGTGTTGCGGACCACGATGTCCAGCATCTGGTGGACCTCCTTGGACACCGGGTGCTCGGTGCTCTCCTGGATCATGTCCAGGTACGCCATGATCGAGGTCAGCGGCGTGCGCAGCTCGTGGTTCACCGTGGCCAGGAAGTCCGTCTTTGCCTTGTCGAGTTCGCGCAGCTGCTTGACCACCTGCTGCTGGCTGCTGATCAGGTGGCTCTGGATGAGTCCGTAGGCGGCGTTTCCGGCCACGTGCTGGATCAGTCCCAGTTCGGCGCTGGACCACGTCCGTGGCCGGTCCATCATGGCGATCCAGATGATCCCCAGGGAGGAGTTGCCTTCGCCGATGGGCACCGCCAGCGTGGAGGCCGCCCCGGCCACGGCCCTGGCAGGCTTTTCGTCGGCCCTGGGCTCGGATTCGTTTCCGTCCGACGAGAGCGTCTCTGTCCCGGCCCAAAGCGCATCGGCCGTGGCGCGGGCCTCGTCCTCGCCGGGGAGGGCGTCCTTGGGCAGTTCCACCAGGCCCTGCCGGTGCCAGGCCGCCATGATCACCGGGACGCGGTGGTCCTCGAAGGTGGCCAGCACCACGTGGTCGGCCTTGAATGTCCGGCCGAAACCGGAGACCACGTGGTTGGCGATCTCCTGGGGATCGTTGGTGGCGCGTACCGCGGCTGAGACCTCGCGCAGCTGCTCACGGAGACCCTCGGCTTCCTGCCGGGCGGCGCGGCGCCGGGACACCTGCTCGATGAGGACGGATGCGCGGTGGACCAGCTCTTTGGGCTCCGGCGGCTTGGTGATGCAGTCGTGGACGCCGGCCGGGTTGGCTGCGGCTACCTCCTGCGGATTGTCCAGGTCCACCATCAGCAGGACGGGGGCTGCGGACTGGGCAGGGGACAGAAGCGCGTCGGCGACGACGACGGAGGGCTGGCCTGCGTCCAGCAACGCGGCGAGGCCGGCGGCGTCCGCCGCTTCCTGGACGCCGTACCCGGCGTCCCGCAGTGCCTGGGCGTTGCGGGCCAGGCGGCCGGCGTCGGGATCGGCGACGACGGCGGTGCGGGTCAGGGGCACGCCACTCGGCACAGCCGTCACAGTGTTCCCTTCCTCCCAGTTGAGTACATTCTAGGGGGACGGGGGCAGCACGGGTCCAGAGCGCCCGCGCCCACCCCGACATTCGTGCCCCGCGGGCAGGGCACGCCGTAATGTGGCCGAAGCTGCGCCGGTTGGCAGGGATGGAACATATATTTGAGCCGTGTCCTCCCCAACGAAGTCGCCGCGGTCCGTCCTGCAGAAGTACCTGATGCTTCCCAAGCTCGTCAGGTTGTCGCGGGGTGCGCCGAAAGACCGGCACCAGGCATGGGATACCTACTGGGCAGGAATCACGGCCACGGGCCCCGGGGGAGAGGTCCTGTGGGATTCGGGCAGCGACCATGAGTTCCTGGGCTACAAGGACAGCCTCCTGCGCTACCTGGACCCTGCGCTTCCTGTGGTGGATACCGGGTGCGGCCATGGCAGTTTCACCCGGGCGCTCGCAGGCGTCTTCCCCCGGGTGGTTGGCGTTGATGTCTCCCCGCACGCCGTTGACAGGGCCCGGGCGGAGTGCGGGGGAAGCGGCAACGTGACTTTCGAAGCGCGGGACATGACGGCGGAGGGTGCCGGGGCAGCCCTGGCAGAGTCCCTCAACGCAGGCAAGGAAGGGGCCAACGTCTTCATCCGCGGCGTCCTGCACGTCCTTGCCCCGGCGCACCAGATGGCACTGGTCGAAAACCTCCGGCTCCTGGCCGGGCACCGCGGCACCGTCTTCATGGCGGAAACCAACTTCCAGGGCAATCCGGTGGAGTATGTGTCCCACCTCGGGGCAACCACGCGGGGCATTCCGGCGCCGTTGGAGCTGGCCATCCGCGGGCTCCCCATGCCGGGACACTTCGGGCCCGAAGAGCGCGAACGGACGTTCCCGGCGCCGGCCTGGGAACTCCTTGAAGATGGCCATACGGCCATCGAAACCAACCCCGTGACCGGCGTGCCCGGCCAGGACCGGGTGCCCGGGTACTACGCGATCGTCCGCCCCCGCCGTTAGGCCCCGGGACTGGCCATTTGACCGTCCCCGCAGACTTGCCCGGATTCCCGCAGCCAGTCCGCAGGCCGCCGTACTTCCCCTTGACACGGGCCGGATCCCGAGGCTCCATGATAAGTAGACTTACTAGTTAGCCCGAGGTGAAAGGAAGGCCACGCCAGCCGGGGGGATGGTTCTGCACCTTCGACTCCCGGACACACTGAATGTCCTCTACCAGCAACAGCAGCGACGGCATCCACCGAATGTCTTCCGGTTGGAAAATCCCAGCCCGGAAGGCGCCCAAGCCGCACCCGCGCCCCTGCCCGGCTGGTTCCGGATTACCCTCCGGTACCGCCACCGGCAGCAGGCGCAAGACCTACAGGAACCGCCATGAACAACCTCATTCCGTCCGGCGAACTCCGCCGGATGCTGCTGCCCCCCACCTATGGACGGCACGTCACGCCAGCCACCGAATTCACCATTCTGTCCGTGGAGGTGTGGGCCTCCGGGTTGGTGGTGAACATCCACCTTCCCTCGGATGACGCCCCCGAGCCCCGGCTCGTGCTCCAGGACCACTTCGGGACCGAATACACACTGCAGGAATCCGCCACCGTGGGGGCCCGAAACCTGCAGGTCTTCACCCCGTCCGTGCCGCCGGGCACCAGGAGCCTGACCATCAGATCGGCTGACGACGCCGGCAGCAGGCCCGTGGTGACCTTCGCCGTGCCCCTCATGGCCGTGCCCGAAGGCCGGCCAAACCTGGAGGCGGCAGGCCACGGGGCCTCTACTGCCGTCAGTGACGAGTCCTACGAGTCCGAGCTCCGCCGCCCTGCCTGACCTACAGAAAGGCCCGCCATGCCCGACACCAGCAACTTCGCGCCCACTGCCGCCATCGTCACCGCCTCCGACTCGGGAATCGGCAAGGCCACCGCTGTTGCGCTGGCCCGCGCCGGGATGGACGTGGGCGTCACCTGGCACTCGGACAAGGCGGGCGCGGAGGGGACGGCCGACGAGATCCGCAGCCTGGGGCGCAAGGCCGTGGTCCGCCAGCTTGACACCACCGAACTCCGCTCCGCTGCGGGCGTGATCGATGACCTCGCCGAGGAGCTGGGCGGCCTGGACGTCTTCGTCAACAACGCGGGGACGGGAACCAGCACCAAGTTCCTCGATCTGGGCATCGACGACTGGATGAAGATCCTCGACACGAACCTCAACGGCGCCTTTGTCTGCCTGCAGGCGGCGGCGCGGCGCATGGTCAAGGCCGGCAAGGGCGGCCGGCTGGTGGCGGTGTCCAGCGTGCACGAGTTCCAGCCGCGCGTGGGTTCATCCGCCTACGATGCCTCCAAGCATGGCCTGGGCGGCCTCATGAAAACGCTCGCACTGGAGCTGGGCCAGTACGGCATCACGGCCAACACGGTGGCCCCCGGCGAGATTGCCACGCCCATGACGGGGCAGGAGGACCAGGATCCGACGACGACGGCACGGCCCGGGGTGCCGCTCGGACGGCCCGGCCACGCGCGGGAGATCGCCGACGTCATCGCCTTCCTTGCCTCGCCGGCCTCCAGCTATGTGACGGGTGCGGCCTGGGTGGTGGACGGCGGCATGCTCCAGATGGGCCCGCAGGCGGGATCGCACCTCACCGGCAATGAATGGCGCGAGGGCTAGGCTGATCCGTCCGGCTGGGGGATCGCGCAGTCCGCATCGCGGAGATGGCAAGCGCTTTCCCGAGTGGTGCTGGCATGATGGAGCGCATGCGCATTCTTATCGCTCCGGACAAGTTCAAGGGGTCCCTGACGGCAGCTGAAGCCGCCGCCTCCATCGCTGAGGGGGCACTCCGGGTGTACCCGGACGCCGTCGCCACCCAGTTTCCCATCGCCGACGGCGGCGAGGGCACGCTGGAAGCGGCGGTGGCGGCAGGCTATGAGGAGCGGTTGAACGCCGTGGTGGGGCCAATCCTCGCCCCCCTTGGTGCCGCCTGGGCCATCCACAAGGCAGGCGACGGCAAGGTCACGGCGGTGATCGAGACGGCCCAGGCGTCCGGCCTGGCCGACATGGAGCCAATCCCGGCCAACGCCTTGCGCGCCCACAGCTATGGGTGCGGCCAGCTGATCGCCGCGGCCCTCGACGCCGGCGCCACCGAGATCGTCCTGGGCCTGGGCGGGTCCGCCATGACGGACGGAGGCAGCGGCGCCCTGCGCGCCCTCGGCCTGAAACCCCTGGACTCAGCAGGGAACGTGGTGCCCCTGGGGGGAGGTTCGCTGGCCGACGTCACGGCGCTGGACACAAGCGGGCTGGACCCGAGGCTCTCCGCCACCACGTTCCGCATCGCCGTCGACGTCCGCAACCCGCTGTACGGGCCGTCCGGCGCTGCCCACGTCTTCGCCCCGCAGAAAGGTGCGGACCAGGACGCCGTGGAAATGCTCGACGCCGGGCTCCGCAACTGGGCGTCGGTGCTGCGGGAAGCAACGGGCCGGGACGTGAACGTCCCCGGCGCCGGCGCCGCCGGTGGCTTCCCGGCGTCGTTCCTTGCGTTCACCAACGCCACGCTGGAAGGCGGCTTTGCGCTGGTGGCGGGGCTGACCGGACTGGCCACCCAGCTGGACCAGGCGGACCTGGTGATCACCGGCGAAGGATCCATGGACTCCCAGTCGCTCACCGGCAAGGCGCCGATCGCACTCGCGAACGCGGCCCGGGACCGCGGCATACCCGTCATTGTGGTGGCCGGCAGGATCCTGGTGACTTTCGAGGACCTCGCCGGACACGGCGTGGTGGCCGCGGCCCAGCTGCTGGACGTGGCGTCGAGTCCGGAAGATGCCGTGGCAAACGCCGGCAAGTACTTGGCCTGGGCAACAAGCCAGGTACTCGAAGGGGCCTGACCGGCGCGGAACGTCAGGCACCGGTCTCGTAGTGGGGCTCGGCAACAGGCTTCGATTCCGGGGATCCCTTCTCCCGCAGGTATACCGACGCCCCCACCAGGACACCGACGGCCAGGAACTCGCTCTGCCAGTTCTGGAAGGACTCGAACCAGAAGCGGCTGGTGCCCAGGTACTGCAGGAACGTGATGACGGGCTGGCCGTGGCTTTGCTGGTCTTGGTTGTACTCGTCCACCCCGCCGGCGGCATGGAGGAGGAACGAGGCAAGGAACAACACGAAAAACAGGATCGACAGGGAGTGCTCGTAGACCTTGAGTGCCATGCCGCCACGCCGGATCGGCCATGGGGTGGCGCTGCTGATACGCGCTTCCCGGGGGTCCTGGTCCTGAGGGGCCTTCCTGCCCATCGGCTTGGACTCGGACGAGCCCTTCTGGAACAGGAACACCGTGAGGACCACGTACATGGCCATCTGCAGGAACTCCGACTCCCAGTTCTCGAACGTGGCCTCAACGAACGCGCCGGTTCCCAGGAACTGAAGTACGGACACCGCCGGCTCCCCATGGGCCTGCTGGTCTTCGCTGTACGACGCTGCACCGGAGAGGACCATCCCCACGAAAAACGCGAGGAACAGGCCCAGGTTAGCCACCAGCAGCCCATGCTCTTTGGCCCACTTACGCATCCTCACTCCTTATCTTTGGCCGGGAGGATCCTCCCGGTGGCCCGTTTGTTCAGGCGAAGCGGAACGAAGACCAGCATCACCACCATGACGCCCAGCAGCGCGCCACCGGCCATGACCCCGGCGGACCGGCCTGCCGCAACATCGAAGACCAGGGCGGCTGTTCCCGCACTCAACAGGGCGATGCCGCCAAGGGCAATCTTGGTGATGGTGTCCGCGCTGGACACCAGCATTTCCTTCAGCCGTTTCCGGAAGAGCCGCCGGTGCACGCTGACCGGAAGGAGGATGAAGGCGGTGGTCAGGGCGGCAATCACCACATTGGTGAGGTAGAGGCCAACTTCCCAGTCGTCCAATTTTTCAAAGCGCTGCTGGAACGGCAGGGTCAGCAGGAAGCCGGCCAGGATCTGCACCCCGGTCTGGAGCACCCGCAACTCCTGCAGGAGTTCGGCCCAGTTGCGGTCCAGCTGCTCTTCGCGGGTCTCGTTCCGGCCCGTGCGGCCCGTGTAGTCCTCAACTTCGGACATCGGCGCTCCTTCCTTCCCGGCGGCGGTCCAAGTCTTCTTTCTACTCCTCCCGTACCCAGAAACAAGGCTGGCCGTTGCGCCCGCTACAACATTTGATAAGTTTACTGATTATTACCCGCGGTGGTGGACTTGGTCCGCTGCCCGGGATAGCTTCAAAGGGCCGGAGCACGGCGGAGCCCTTCTCTATCGACACAGGTCAACCGACAGCAGGCAGGCGGACATGAGCGACACGGACAAGCAGACAGACCAGCCGCAGGATCCGCGCGGCGGCTACCACTCGGGCCCCTTTCCCGAGCAGGAACAGAAGCAGCCCGGGCTCACGGCACCCATGGACCCCAAGCCGGACCACGGGGAGCTCAGCTACGAAGGACACGGCAAGCTCGAAGGCAAGGCCGCCCTCATCACCGGCGGCGACTCCGGCATCGGAAAGGCCGCAGCCATCGCGTTCGCCCGCGAAGGGGCCGACGTCGCCATCTCCTACCTGCCGGAAGAGGAAGACGACGCGCAGGACACCGCGGAGTGGATCCGCAAAACCGGGCGCCGGGTCCTCCTTCTTCCGGGCGACGGCCGTGAAGAGGAGTTCAGCACCCGCATCGTGGAGGAAACCGTTTCCGAATTCGGGCGGCTCGACGTCCTGGTGCTGAACGCGGCCTACCAGAAGAACCGGGAGAGCCTGGAGACGCTTCCCACCGAAGAGTTCGACCGGGTCTTCCGCACCAACCTCTATTCACTGCTGTGGTCGGCGCGGGCAGCCGTGCCGCACTTGAAGGCCGGGGCTTCGATCATCACGACGGCCTCCATCCAGGCCTTCAACCCGTCGCCGGAGCTCATCGACTACGCCATGACCAAAGCGGCGCAGGTGGCCTTCACCAAGGCCTTGGCCCAGGAGCTCGGCCCGAAGGGGATCCGGGTCAACGCGGTGGCCCCCGGCCCCATCTGGACACCCTTGATTCCCGCCACCGAGTGGCCGGACAAGCTCCCGTCCTTCGGCCAGGACACGCCGCTGGAGCGCGCGGGCCAACCCGCCGAACTCGCCGCAGCCTACGTACTGCTGGCGTCCGGGGACGGCTCCTACATCTCCGGCGCAGTCCTGCCCGTCACCGGCGGCAAGGGGCTCTAGGGAGCGCCGCGCTCCAGGCAGTACCGGGGTTGTATCGCCCGGGCAGTATCAACAGACCAGCAACATCGGCAACGCACAACAGGAGGAAGCATGACGCAGGAAAACCAGCAGGCTGAACCCGAGTCGGCCCCGGGCGGCTACGGCACCCCCACCGCCGAGCAGGAGGCTGCCGGCACCCAGGGCGGCCAGCAGTCCGGCGGCGCTTCGTCGGCCGGCGCTGACACCAACGAACCGCAGTCCGGGACGGGCCAGAACCCGGTCCCGCACGACATGGACCTCCCCTCCAGCGCGGCGGAGATCGACGAGTCGAATGATGACTCCAAGGGGTCGGCGCCGGTCTCCTCGGAGTCCGGGCAGGAAGCCACGGGTATTCCGGACGGCAGCGGAAACGACCTTCCGCAGGAGAAGTCGCCGAACGACGACGACGAAAGCTTCGACGCCGGATAAGTCACCCTGGCCCCTGGCCTCCGTTTCCCCTGCCCGCAGCGGCAGCGGAAACGGGGGCCTTTGCCGTGCCCGCGGCTCCTCCTGCCGGCCCCATTCCGGCGGTCCCCTGCAGTGGCATACATCCCGTCCGGCTGGGTACGGAACACGCGAAACCACATCAGCCGGCAGGCAGCAGAAGGCGTCCCCTCCTGCCCGCCGGCGTCAATTTCGACGCCAGGAAGGTGGACCTGTGGGCAGGAGATCTTCGGAGCAGTGGGCGCGGCAGCCGGACCGGCCGGACAGAGTGGCGGTGGATGTCCTGGTGCCCACGTGCAACCGGCCGGCGGAGCTGGCCGTCACCCTTGCGGGACTGGCAGCGCAGCAGGAACCCGCGTTCGCCGTCGTCATCAGCGACCAGTCAGCGGGGCAGCCCGCGTGGGAACATCCGGCACCCGCAGCGATGGTGCGGGTGCTCGAGGCGCAGGGCCGGACCGTGACGCTGCTGCGCCACCTTCCACGGCGTGGACTGGCCGAACACCGGCAGTTCCTGCTGGACCAGTCCACCGCGGAGCAGTGCCTGTTCCTGGACGACGACGTTTGGCTGGAACCCGGCGCCCTGGAGCGGCTGAGCCAGGCCCTCGCCGAGCTGCAATGCGGGTTTGTGGGCATGGCGCCGCAGGGGCTGTCCTTCCTGGACGATCCCCGGCCTGAACAAACGGCGGCCTTCTCAGCCTGGGAGAGCCCGGTGGCGCCGGAGCGCATCCGCCCGGGCAGCCCGGAATTCGAGCGCTGGCCGTTGCACAACGCCGCGAACCTCAGCCATCTCAGTGCCGAACTGGCCCTGCAGTCCGGCGACTGGGTGCCCTACCGCGTGGCGTGGCTGGGCGGCTGTGTGCTGTACCGCAGGGAGGCGTTGAGCGACGCCGGCGGGTTCCGTTTCTGGACCAGCCTTCCGGCAGACCATGCCGGCGAGGACGTCGTGGCCCAGTGGCAGGTGATGGAACGGTACGGCGGGGCCGGAATCCTGCCGTCCGGCGCGGTCCACCTTGAAGCGCCCACCACCGTGACGGACCGGCGGGTGGAGGCGCACGACGTCGTCCTCAGGCAGGACTCCGCCGGGGCGCCCTAGTAGGCGTCAGGGCCTCAGGCTCCGCTCCCGGCTGCTCCGGACAGCGGGTAGGCCACGTACGCGAAGCGGTCTGACGCCGGCGACCAGCTGTTGACGTTCAGGGTGCCCTGGCCGCCGAAGACCGGCCAGGTGTGGAGCGGGGTGGTCCAGTCAGTGGTGGCGACGAGGACGACGTCGACCGGCAGGTCTGCCGGGTGGCCTTGCGTTCCGGCGGGGAAGCGGATGTAGCCGGCCAGGCGGCCGTCGGGGGAGAGATGCGGGAACCAGTCCACGGAAGCGCTGTCCACCAGCCGCTCGAACTGGCTTCCGTCGGTCCGGACGCGGGCGAGTTGGGCATGGCCGGGGAGGGTGGTGAAGGATTCCGTATTGAGGTACAGCCAGTCGCCGCCGGGCGAGTACTCGGGCCCGTCGCAGTGCCCGGGCCCGACGTCGACCCTGGCGGCAGCACCGCCGTCGGACTTTATGGTCATCAGGCGCCCCGGCCGTGTGAAGTCGCCGCCCTCAATCCCTACATATGCGAGCTCCGTGCCGTCGGGACTGACGCCATGCAGGAAATGGAAGGACCCGTCGTCGTCCGTGATCCTGGTGGCCTGTCCACCCGCCAGGGGCGCCCGGTAGATGTGTCCGTCCTCCCCGGACAGGAAGATGGAGTCGCCGTCCGGGGCCAGGACATGGTCGTTATTGAGCGCCGGGAGGCCCGTCAGCCGGATCCCGGCAAGGGATCCGTCCGCCAGGTCCAGTTTCCACAGGAGGCCGTCACCGTTCAGGATCAGTGCGCGGCCATCGAGCGTCCAGTTAGGTGCCTCCAGGAGCATATTCCCGGTGGCGTATGCCAGTTCGAGCCCGCCGCCGGCCGAGGCAATCCAGACCTCGCACTGCTGGCCCGGCTGCAGGGCACGCATGGCGTGGATCAGTCCTTGCTGCTGAAGGCGGCGTCGAAGCTGGTTTGGGAGGCTGGGAAATCGTACTTCTTGAGCGCTGCCAGTGCTTCGGGGGCGCCGTGGAGGCGGTCCATGCCGGCGTCTTCCCATTCGATGCTGATGGGGCCGTTGTAGCCAATGGCGGCGAGGGCGCGGAACGAGGCTTCCCAGGGGACGTCGCCGCGGCCTGCGGAGACGAAGTCCCAGCCCCGGCGGGGGTCGCCCCAGGGCAGGTGGGAACCCATGACGGTGTTGCGGCCGGTTTGGCGGATCTTGGTGTCCTTGCAGTCCACGTGGTAGATCCGGTCCTTGAAATCCCAGATGAAGGAGACGGGGTCAATGCCCTGCCACATCATGTGGGAGGGGTCCCAGTTCAGGCCGAACGCTTCGCGGTGGCCGATGGCTTCGAGGGTGCGGACGGTGGTCCAGTAGTCGTAGGCGATTTCGGAGGGGTGGACTTCGTGGGCGAACCGGACCCCGCATTCGTCAAAGACGTCCAGGATGGGGTTCCAGCGGTCGGCGAAGTCCTGGTAGCCGGCGTCGATGACTTTTTCCGGGACGGGCGGGAACATGGCGACGTACTGCCAGATGGAGGAGCCGGTGAACCCGACGACGGTGTCCACGCCGAGGGCTTTGGCGAGCCGGGCGGTGTGCTTCATTTCCTCGGCGGCGCGCTGGCGGACGCCTTCGGGGTCGCCGTCGCCCCAGACCTTGGACCCGACGATGGCCTGGTGGCGGAAGTCGATGGGGTCATCGCAGACGGCCTGGCCTTTGAGGTGGTTGGAGATGGCCCAGACCTTCAGGTTGTACTTGTCCAGGATTTCCAGTTTGGACTCGACGTAGCCGGGTTCGTCCCAGCGCCAGGCGTCCAGGTGGTCGCCGGAGACGGCGATTTCCAGGCCGTCGTAGCCCCAGCCGGAAGCAAGCTTCGCGACTTCTTCGAAGGGCAGGTCGGCCCACTGGCCGGTGAACAGGGTGAACGGGCGGGGCATTCGGGGCTCCTTGGCTTAAAGCTGGACTGGCGGGCGCTGCCGGGTCAGGCGTTAGTGGCGGACGACGGTGAGGGTGCTTTTGTTGGCGGCAGATTCCTCCACGGCGTTCAGGATGTGCTGGACGTTCAGTCCTTCTTCGAACGACGGCGAGGGCTGGGTTCCGTCCTTGATGGCGGTGAGGAAGTCGCGGATTTGGTGGGTGAAGGTGTGTTCCCAGCCGATGATGTGGCCCTGCGGCCACCAGGCTTCCAGGTAGGGGTGGCTGGGTTCGTTGACCAGGATTCGGCGGAAGCCCTGTTCCCGAACCGGGGCGGTGGCGTCCAGGAAGCCGAGTTCGTTGAGGTTTTCCAGGTCGAACAGGAGGCTGCCCTTGTCCCCATAAATCTCGATCTGGAGGCTGTTTTTCCGTCCCGTGGCCACCCGGGAGACCTCCACTGAGGCGATGGCCCCGGAGGTGAGGGACAGCGTGGCCCAGGCGGCGTCGTCGACCGTGACGTCCTCGGTGCCGTTCTTGCCGGGGCGCTGGTCCACGAAAGTGTTGAGCCGCCCGGACACCTCGGTGACCTGGTCGCCGAGGAGGAACAGGACCTGGTCGATTGCGTGGGAGGCGATGTCGCCCAGGGCACCGGACCCGGCGGTTTCCTTCCGCAGCCGCCAGGTCATGGGTGCCTGGGCGTCCGCGAGCCAGTCCTGCAGGTACGCGGCCCGGACGTGCCGGACGGTGCCCAGCCGGCCTTCGGCGATCAGTTCCTTCGCGAGGGCCAGGGCCGGGACGCGGCGGTAGTTGAACCCGATCATCGACTGCACGCCCCGGGCCCTGGCTTTGGCTGCGGCGGCGGTCATGAGTTCGGCTTCGGCCAGGGTGTTGGCCAGGGGTTTTTCCACCAGGACGTGCTTGCCTGCCTCCAGCGCGGCGATGGCGATCTCCGCGTGCATCCAGCCCGGGGCGCAGATGTCCACGATGTCGATGTCATCGCGGGTGATCACCGTGCGCCAGTCCGTTGCCGATTCGGCCCAGCCATACCTTTCCGCGGCCTCCGCGACCGCGGTGGCGTCCCGGCCCACGAGGACTTTCTGCTCGAAGGCCGGGACGTCGAAGAAGCTGGCCACATTCCGCCACGCATTCGAGTGGGCCTTGCCCATGAAGGCATAACCGATGGCTGCCACGCCCAGCGGGCGCGAAGCCGGTCGGGAGGCCGGGGGTTCGGAGGGGTGTGCGGGTGCGGTCATGGTGCGTTCCTGCGTGCTTCCTGCTGGCTGGACTACGTGCTGGATTACTTGCTGGATCAGAGCGTGGCGGTTTCCGGCGCCCAGTCCTCGGGGAGGGCGGGGGATGCCGGGGCTGAACTTTCAACGTTCACGAACGTGCCGGAATCGACGGACTCCGAGATCGAGACCATCGTGTCCAGGACGTGGTACGCCAGTTCACCCGTGGCACGGTGCTTCACACCGGCGCGGAGGGAGCGGGCCATGTCCAGGACACCCATGCCGCGGCCGTTGGCGGGCCCGGTGGCGGGAACCGTGGTCCAGTCCTCGTCGCCGGCACGCCAGAGCTTGATGTCTCCGGTGAAGTAGTTGGGGTCCGGCAGCGAAATGGTGGCTTCCGTTCCGGTGATCTCCACGAAACCCATCCGGGTCCGGGGGGATTCGAAGGAGAAGACGCTGTGCGAGGAGGCACCGGATTCGAACTGCGCCATGGCGGAGACGTGGGTGGGCACCTCGACGGTGAACTCCTCGCCTGCCTTGGGTCCCGAACCGATCACACGCACGTCCTTGGACTTGGAACCGACGGCGGCCACCTTGCGGATGGAGCCGAAGGCCTGGACCAGGGTGGTCAGATAGTAGGGGCCCATGTCGAACAGCGGGCCGGCGCCGTGCTGGAAGAGGAAGGCCGGGTTCGGATGCCACGACTCCGGGCCGGGGGTCTGGAACGTGGTCATTGCGGTCAGCGGCGTGCCGATGTCGCCGCGCTGGATCAGGCGCAGCGCCGTTTGGATACCGGCGCCGAGGAAGGTGTCCGGCGCGCAGCCCAGCCGGATGCCGGCGGCGTCGGCGGTCTTGAGCAGGCCCAGGCCGGATTCGCGGTCCAGGGAGAACGGCTTCTCCGTCCAGACGTGCTTGCCCGCGTTGACGGCTGCGGTGGCCACCTCCACGTGGGCTGCGGGGATGGTCAGGTTGACGATGATTTCGACGTCGGGGTGGTTCAGGGCCTTGTCCACGCCTCCCCACTCAGGGATGCCGTACTCCTTGGCGCGGGCTTCGGCGGCGTCCTCGAAGAGGTCGGCGATGACGTGGACCTTGAGGTCGGGGAACGCCGTGAGGTTGTCCAGGTATTGCTTGCTGATCACGCCGGCGCCGATGACGCCGACGCCCACCGGGCCGCTGCGGGCCGGCGTGCCGGCGGGGGTGCTCATGCGTTGGCTCCTTCGGCTGCGGTGTTGCTCTCCAGGAAGGCGAGGCTCTGGGCGATGCCCTCGAAGATGTCGCCGTCGTAGTCGTCAAACTCCACCACGCCTACCTCGAGGGACTGCGCGGCGGCGATGACGTCCATGACCGGGACCTTGCCCTGGCCTGCCGGACGCTGGGCCTTGTTGTCCTTGTTCAGCGGGCCATCCTTGATGTGGATGAACTTCACGCGGCCGCCGAGCTTGGTGAGGATGTCGATCGGGTTCTGGCCGCCGACGGCCACCCAGTAGGTGTCCACTTCGAGGACCAGTTCCGGGTCCAGCAGGGACTCGAAGTACTCCAGGGCGGTGCGGCCCTCGATGGTGGACTCCAGCTCCCAGGCGTGGTTGTGGTAGCCAACCCGGATGCCGTACCCGGCGCCCTTCTTCGCCGCGGCGTTGAGCTTGGCGGCGGTCGCCTGGATGTCCTCCGCCTTCTGCCAGTGCTCGGCGGGCAGGAACGGATCGATGACCGTGGTGATGCCCAGTTCCTTCGCGGCGGCGAAGATTTCGTCCTGGTCCTGGCTCATCAGGGGCGCGTGGCCGGACGGCGCGGTGAGGCCGTTTTCCTTCAGGGCGGCGCCGAGTTCCTTGGCAGTGGCCACGAAGTTGTAGGGCTCAACCTGGGTGTAGCCGATTTCGGCGACTTTCCGGATAGTGCCCGGGAGGTCCTCCGCGATCGCGTTGCGCAGGGTGTAGAGCTGAAGTGAGTAGGACATGGGTTTCCTTAGCGTTCTGTTGTGAATCGAAGTGGACTGCGGTCAGCGGCCGGCGAGCGAGCCGCCGATGCCGCCGACGCTGAAGTATTTGTTCAGCGTGGCGAAGACGATGACGGGCGGGAGCATCATGACCACGGCCAGGGCCATGACGGATGTCCAGTCCGTGGCGTTCTGCTGGAAGAAGGACTGCACGCCCATGGGAAGGGTGAAGATTTCGTTCGAGCGCAGGAACACGATGGCTACGAGGTAGTCGTTCCAGGCCAGGAGGAAGGCGAAGATCGCGGTGGAGAGAACGCCGGGAAGGGAGTTCCGGAGGACCACCTTGGTGAACGAGCCGAACACGGAGCACCCGTCGATCCAGGATGCTTCCTCGAGGCTGATGGGGATGGAGTCGAAGTAGGCGGCCATCATCCAGGTGGCCACGGTCATGGTGGAGCCGACGTAGATGATGGTCAGGCCCAGGAGGTTGTCCACCAGGCCCATGCCGGCGAACAGGATGAACAGCGGCACCACGGAGGTGATGATGGGCAGCGACTGCATGACGAACAGCAGCAGCGAGTACCCGGACACCGCCTTGCTGCGGCCGCGGGAGAGGACGTAGCCGGCAGGGGCGGCAACAGCCACGGAGACCACCACGGTGGACAGGGTGGTGACCAGGCTGTTCTTCAGCCAGGTGGCGGCCAGGGTCTTGGAGAAGACGTTGCCGAGGTTTTCAAACGTCAGGCCGGTGGCAGTGCTGTTGGGTCCGGGCGTGAAGGCCAGCAGCACGGTGACCATGATGGGCACCAGCACGATCCCCGTGATGATGAGGATTGCGGCGAAGCGCCACCAGCGGCCGCGCTGGCCCGCTTCGGAGAGGACCCTGCGCCGCTTGCCGGCGTCGATGCCGAGCGCGGGGCCGGATTCGGGATGGGCGTGGAGGACTGCGCTCATTATTCGACGCTCGACTTTCGGATCTGGCGGTACAGGATGACCGAGATGACCACCAGGGTCATCGTCATGAGGAAGGCGATGGCCACGCCGGGGCCGGTGGCGAAGTCCTGGAACACGGTCCGGTAGGCCAGGACCACCAGGGAGGTGGTGGCATTGACCGGGCCGCCGCCGGTGAGCAGGTAGATGGTGGGAAAGTCGTTGACGCAGAAGATGGTCATCAGGATCCAGCTGATGTAGGTGGAGCGGGCGATCAACGGCAGGGTGATCTGGGTGAACTGCTGCCAGCGGCTGGCGCCATCCATGCTGGCTGCCTCATAAACGGTGGTGTCCACCGAAGCCAGGGCGGCCGAGATCATCATCATCATGAACGGGAAGCTGACCCAGACCTTGAACACCATCACGGTGATGGAGGCCAGGGTGGGATCGGCCAGGAAGAGTGGCGTGCCCATGCCCAGGTTCCGGAACAGCGACGGGATCAGGCTGTCCGGGGTGGCCACCAGCCAGTTCCAGGCAGTGGAGGACACCACGATGGGCACCACCCAGGGCAGGAGCAGCAGGACCTTGAAAGTGCCGCCGCCGGGGATCTTGGTGCGCAGGAGCAGGGCCAGGCCCAGCCCCACCAGCCAGGACCCGAAGACGCCCACGATGGTGAACCACAGCGTGAACTGGGCAGCTTTCCAGAACGCCGGCGAGGTCAGGACGGTGGCGAAGTTCTGGCCCGCCACGAAGTTGCCGGTCTGGAGCAGGTCTCCGTCGTGCGTCGCCTGGATGGCGGCGTAGATCAGCGGGTAGCCGTGGATCAGGACAAGGAGGACCACGGAGGGGAGCAGGAGCCAGAAGAACGTCCTGGTGGCCTGCGCGGAGAGCTTGCTCTTGCGTTTTCCGGGGACGGCACCGGACCCGCCGGGGGCAAGCCCGCGGCGGGCCCGGCTTAGGCCGGACTGGGTGGTGGTGCTGGACATGGGCGCTCGGTCCTACTTCTTCAGGACCGACTCGAGGCCGGACTGGAAGGTCTGCAGGGCAGTCTTGGCGTCGGCCTTGCCGGTGATGATGGTCTGGCTGAACTGGTTCAGTGCCTGGCCGCCGTCAAGGGCCGCCAGGTTCGCATTGAGCCGGCTGCCCTGGGCGGCGAAGGTCTTGGCAATAGGCTGCCAGTCCTTGACGATCTTGACGTTATTGGGGTCGTTGGCGAACTCGGGGATCTCCGTGATCGACTTGAAGACCGGCAGGGCGGACATCAGCTTCTTCTGCCACAGCTGCTTGAGCTGGCCCAGGTAGTACACCAGGAACTCCTCCGAGGCTTCCTGCGACGGGGTGTTGGTGTACATCATGATGTTGTTCGGGAAGACGATGGTGGCCTTGTCCCCGTGCGGGCCCTTGATGGGGTCAGCCACCAGCAGGTCGCCGGAGGTGTCGCCCACGCGCTGCGGGACGTTCACCTGGAACAGGCCGTAGCCGGCCTTGCCGTCCTTCCACTGGGCGGACATATTGTCCGTGGTGTAGCTGACCGCGGCCGGGTCGACGATGCCGTTGGAGACGAGCTCCAGGACGAATTCCATGGCCTCGACGTTGCGATCATTCATCAGGTCCAGCTCGCCGTCCTTGTTCCAGACGCCGCCGCCGTTGTTGACCATCATCATGATCATGGAGTGGTTGGCGTAGTTGTTCCCTGCGCCTGCGCCGGTGGTGAAGCCGAACGCGCCCACCTTCTTCAGTGCCTTGCCTGCTTCCAGCAGGGACGGCCAGTCCGTGGGCAGCGCAACGTTGGCTTTCTCGAACAGGGACTTGCGGTACCAGAAGACGCGCATGTCCAGCTGCCACGGGACCGCCACGTAGCCCTTGTCCGACTTGAAGGGGTCCAGCACGCCGGGCAGGAAGTCATCGAACTGGCCGTTGGCCTTCAGCTTCTCGATCACCTTGTCCGCGTAGGCGATCTGGCCCTGCTGCTCGAACTGGAACGCCTGGAAGCCGCCGCCCGTGGACACAGCCGGGCCCGTCTTGGAGGCAATCGCGGAGGAGAAGGTCTGGTAGAAATTGTTCCACTGGATGATCTGGTAGCTCGCCTTGGCGCCATTGGCACCGGAGAAACCTTCCGCGATGCCCTTGGCGGCATCGTTGTAGGCCGGTGTCGCCCAGGGCATGTCCCAGAACTTCACGGTGCCGCCGGCCCCGCCCCCGCCGCCTCCCTGCGATGCCGAGCCGCCCCCGCAGGCGGCGAGTAGGGGTACGGAGGCTGCGGCAGCCGTCAGGCCCAGGAAGCCGCGCCGGGAAAAGGAGCGGCGCTGTTCGGGAGTTGCGTTCATGATGTGTCCTTTCGGGACCGTCTTGCGCTGTGCGCCGTTGGTGCGGTCCTGCTCATCGTTGAGAGTGGAGGTGGGACTGGACTGCTGGTTCGGTTGCGTATCGGTGGGCTGGTTACGTGTCAGCGAGGGTTGCGTAGAGGTCGGTCAGCCGGGCAAACCCGGCCAGGTCGTCCGGGAGCGTGCCGGCGCTGAGATGGGTCTTCAGCCGCCGCCACGCCGCCCGGTGGGCGGATTCGTACAGGGTGGGAAGCAAAAGTTGGCCGTGGGCCCCGGTGACCCTGACTTCGGCGGGCCATGCGGCGTCCGGATCCGGGACCTGGACGTCCACGCCGCCGTCGGCCGTGTAGAGGTGGATCCCGACGCCGGCCGGGCGGGCTGCGGTGAGTACGCCCTGGGCGGTGAACGGTGCGCCGTTGGCCAGCCGGCCGGTGGCGGTGTACCCGGTGGTGCCGCTGCGGAGGACGCTGACGCCGTAAAGCTGTCCGCTGACGGCGAGCACGGCGGCGAGGTGCCGGGCCAGGAGCCGCTGCACGTCCGTGCCCGGGGCTGCCGTGGCAACACTGTCCAGCAACGATGCCGTGCCCAAGGCGCTGCGAACAGCGTCGCGGGCGTCGGGGTCGCCGCTTCCGCTGACCAACGCGGGGTTGGAAGCCCAGTGGAGATCGAGGACGACGGCGGCACCGGCTGCCCGGGCAGCGTCCGCCAACTGCGTGGTTTCCTCGGGGACGGGATCCACCACCAGGATGCCGCGCGGCCCGGCGTCGATGGCCCGGGCGGCTTCCGTGGTCCAGCCCGCTTCGCCGGCGATCACCGCAACGTCAGCCGCCCGGTCCTCCGTCGCGGGGCCGAAGGTCGCCGGCAGGGAGGCAACTGCGAGGGCTGCCGCGCCTGCTTCTTCGGCCTGCGGCGTTGCTGTCACTGTGTATGCGCTCATGCGGTGGCTGCTGCCGTTTCCGTGGCGGCCGCGTGTCCTGTGGCAACGTCCTGCACCGTGGCCGCGGAGATGGCCAGGGCGAAGGTGAGGTCGTCGATCAGGGCCTGGGCGGAGGGGGCCGGGCGCGTGCCGCGGGCCAGTTCAGCCAGTTCACGCCACTCGCCTTCGTAGCCGTTGTGGCCGTACGGACCGAAGGTGCTGGTTTCGCTGCCCCGGGAGAACGTGGCGACGGCGGAGCCGGCCTGGACGTAGGACGGCGTGAAGTCGATCCGCAGCGCGGAGTCGTCACCGATGGCCTCGAAGGTCCACTCGGGCTTCCAGGTGCTGTTCATGACGGCACGCAGTTCGATGACGCGGGTGGGGGTCCTGAGTGAGACAACGTAACCGAACGGCCGGACGTGCCGCGCCTGGAGCACCTCGATCTCATCGAAGTCCGGGGTGAAGCGCCGCACCAGGGGCAGGTCGTGGATGGCCAGGCCCATGATGCCGCCCTGCATCATGGCCTTGATGACCTCGACGTCCGAATAATCGGGCGTGCCGGTGGTGGGGCGGGTAATGATCTCGGTGGCGAAGTCTTCGAATCGGGCGTTCGGCGGGAGGACGATGGATGAACGGATGGTGTGCGCCTGTGCGGGAAGATCGCCCCAGTTCTGTTCCGCCGCGAGCCAGCCGGGGTCGAATGTATGCATGGCCCCCACCACGATCGGGACCCCCGTCGCGGCGCTGATTTCGGCGATCCTGGCGGCCTCCTCACCGTTCATGGCGAAGGGCTTCTCGCAGAGGACGGCTTTCTTGCCGGCCCGGCAGGCGGCAATGACCTGGTCCGCGTGGAAATGGTGGGGGCTGCAGATCGCCACGATGTCCACGCCTGGATCACCCAGCAGGGCCTCCAGGCTGGTGCTGGATGCAGCCCCGACCCGGGCCGCCACCGAAGAGGCCACGGCCGGGTCCACGTCCATGATGTGCCGTACTTCCAGGCTGTCCCGGAGCCGTGCCAGGGCCGGGAGGTGGATGGCCTGGGTGACGGGCCCGGCGCCGAGGATGCCGACGCCCAGGGGCCGGTCTGCTGGCGCTGCGATGTGGGACAAGTTCAACTACCTCTTTGTAAGCGGACTCTGGAGTAGCGGAGGGATCAGTGCGGCGGATGGTTGCCATCGGAACCGCAAATGTGCCTTGAGTCACAACGTAGAGCTACTTTTGACGCGCGTCAAGCAAAAGTTGTTTGTTGCGCGTCATTCTTCTGGCGTGGTGACAGCAGTAAGTAACAGTGTTATGACTTAGACATGACTTCACCGACGGGCAGGCAGGCCGGAAAAGACTCCGATGTCGGCAGCCTGTCGCGTGCCGGGGACCTGTTCCAGCTGCTCCGCGACGGCAGGGCCCGCACCCGCGCCGAACTTGCCCTGAGCACGGGGCTGGCCCGCTCCACGGTGGCCTCCCGGATCGATGCGCTCATGCTGTCCGGCCTGGTGGGCCCGGCAGGGGAAGCCCTCTCCAGCGGCGGCAGGCCGCCGTCGCGCTTTGCCTTCAACCCCGCAGCGCGCCTGGTGCTGGCCGTGGACGTCGGTGCCACCCACGTCATCGTCGCGGTCACCGACCTCGGCGGGAAGATCCTTGCCGAACACCGGCTCGAGCAGCAGGTGGCCGACGGTCCGGAGGCCGTGCTGGACCAGGTGGTGGCCCAGGGCAAGGAACTCCTCGCTTCGGCGGGACGCAGCGTCGCAGAACTTGCTGGAATCGGCATCGGACTGCCCGGCCCCGTGGAACATGACACCGGCAAACCGGTGAAGCCGCCCATCATGCCGGGCTGGGACGGGTTCGACGTGGTCAGCTACGTCCAGCGGTCCCTGCCCGTCCACGTGCTGGTGGACAACGACGTGAACATCATGGCCTTGGGGGAGCAGTCCGCACACTGGCCGGAGCACAACAACTTTTTCTTCGTCAAGGTGGCCACCGGCATCGGCTCCGGCATCATCAGCAACGGCGAGCTGCAACGCGGTGCCAACGGCACGGCGGGCGACCTGGGGCACGTGCAGGTGGCCCGGGGCGCGGATGTCCTCTGCGCCTGTGGAAACTACGGGTGCCTGGAGGCACTCGCGTCAGGTCCCGCCGTCGCGCGTTCCTTGCGGGAGCACGGACTGGACGTCGGGAGGGGCGCCGACGTGATCCGGCTCGCCGCAGACGGCAACCTGCAGGCCATCCAGGCGCTGCGCCAGGCAGGCCGGGACATCGGTGAGGTCCTGGCCACCGTGGTCAACCTGCTCAATCCGTCCGTGATTGTGGTGGGCGGCAGCTTTGGCGAGACGGGGGAGCACGTGGTGGCCGGCATCCGCGAAGTGGTGTACCGGCGCTCGCCCCCGCTGGCCACCTCACACCTGCGCATCAGCGTCTCCCGCGCCGGAAGCCAGGCTGGCGTGCTGGGGGCAAGCCAGCTGGTCACCCAGTACGTGCTCTCGCCCGCCATCATCGAAGCCACCCTGGCCGGCGCCATCGCCGGGTGACGCCGGAGGATCCCCGGCGCCACCTGGCGGTCAGCCTTACGCCTCCGCTTCGGGCTCCGGGGCCTCAGTCAGGAGCAGCGCGGTTCCGCCATAGGCGGGCAGCTCCAGGAAGAAGCTGTGCAGGTCATCCACCTGCCCCACGGTTTCGCCGCTGAACAGGTCCTGGACATTGGCGCCGGACGGCAGTTCGTTGGACTGGATGCTGCCGGCGATGTCCTGCCCGGAGAAGTTCAGCGCGGTGACCTGCAGGGCCCCGTCCTTCAGCCGGTTGACCAGCACCAGCGCGGCGCGGTTGGAGACCTCGGGCACGTCCAGCAGGGTGCCCGTGGCGATCCCGTTTTCTTCCCGGACGGCGAGGATCCGCTGGAGGCGGCGGGCGAAGGAGTCCTGGTCCTGCAACTGGTCCGGCAGGGATCCGTACAGGCTGCGGGCCCGCGGCATCCCGGCCGAGGAGTTGGTGGCGTCCGGGCTGGTCCCCATGAGGTCGTGCGCGCCCCGGTTGATCCAGCGCGTATCGCCCTGCGACGTGAGTTCGCGGACGCTGCTGCGGTCCAGGGCCATGATGCCGGTCAGGTCCCAGCCGGAAAGGGCAAAGACGCCGGGCTGGAGCGCGTTGTACATGGCCAGCAGCAGGTGGACGTCCCGGATCTGCGCCTCCTGCTCCGCGGTTACTGTGGCCGGGTCCTTGATTCCCAGGGCCGCCATGATGAAGCTGACGGTAGTGCAGGCAATGCCGTTGGTGGTGAACACGGCGTTGTACGGCGCATTCTCCCCGGTGAGCTGGTCCCGCAGGGTCTGCTGCACATTCTCGGCCAGCTGGGCGCCGGTAAGTTCCTCACCGTTGAGCTCGAACATCTCGTCCCGGTGTCCGGCAGCGAAGTGCAGCAGCTCGTAAGTGAGTTCGTCATGGTTCTGGAGTGCGTGCACCAGTGAGGCCTGGTCCACCCCGATTTCCATGGACAGCCGGAGGGTCAGCCGCAGGAACTCGGTATCGGCCGTGACCAGGGCGTAGTGGTACGCCGGCCGGGTGATGAAGTCGTAGGAAAGGTCCGGGCCGGACTCCGACGTTGCCTTGATGTCGTCAATGGTCAGGTTCAGCTCCTGGAAGGAGAACCCGCCCACCTTGCGGATCATGGAGCCGATGAGCTGGTTGGCGGCCTCGGACAGCGGGTGCCCCTCGGACCAGCCGGGCTGCTCCTCGGCGCTCTTCTCGACGCCCAGGAAGCCGTTGGCATCAAGGCGGAGCGCCCCCGTGCCCAGGTCCACCAGCGAGTGCAGGGCATCGCCCACCACCAGGCGCATGCCGGCGAACGTGGGGTCAAGCCAGTTGATGGAGGGCTGGCCGGCCTTGAAGTAGTGCAGGTAGACCCAGCGGCGCGTCTTTCCGGTGGTGTCCACGATGGGCCGCGTGGCGCTCCAATTGGTCTCCTTGACTCCGGGCTCGTAGAAGATGACCCGCTGCAGGCGGCCGATGATGTAGCCGGCTTTCTGCAGGGCCTGCTCGGAGTCGGGGCTGAGGTTGACCGAGTCCGCCCCCTCCGGGACGTCCGGGAGCAGGTTCCAGTCCTCTTCCGGGATGTCCACCATGTGGTAGATCCCCGGGTAGTCCCGGAAGTTCATCTCGGCCAGGCGGAAGTCCGCGCCCTTGCCTGTGTGGCCGGGGACGATGTCATCGATCACCGTGCCCTCGTGCTCAGCCGCGACCTCGCACATGCTGCGGAACTCTTCTTCGGTGCCGAAGACCGGATCGATCGCCATGCTGATGCGGTCAAAGTGGCCGTCAACGCTGGGCGTGTGGGACCAGCCGCTGATGCCGCCGGCGAGCTTCACGGGTCCGGTGTGGATCCCGCGGATTCCGATTTCGCGGAAAGCCTTCCACATTTCGGGGTCGCCCAGGGCGGAGAGGAAGGACTGCCCGGTCCGGGTGATGAAGGACAGCGGGTAGGCGGTGAACCATACGGAGGCGCGTTCGACGGCGGCCCGCGGGTTGGGATGGGCATACGAGTTCTGCCACATGCTGGCCTGGCCGGACAGCTGCCGTGCCAGCGTATTCGCATCCCCGAGCATGGCCTGGTTGCGCAGCCACTCCACATACGCGGCGTTCCGTCCGTCGAATTCGAAGGACGGCCTGCTGCCCACGAACTGCCGCCGGCGCGCGATGGGCCGCAGCGCCTTGGGCCGGGCAGCGAAGAACTGCTCGTCGAAAGTAACCTCCAGGTCCGGTGATGGCTCCGCAGCGCCCTCTTCCACTTCCGCATTGCCCGCGGCGGCTGCATCCGCTTCTGAAGTACGCTCGCTGGTGCCCGGCTCCCGCATAAGCTCCTCTTTCCGTTGCTCGTTTCCGTGCTGGCATGGATGCCCCAAGACCCCTTGCCCAAGGTCAGGTACCCAAGCGAGCAGGGAGTATTCGGTGTTCCCCCTCCCGATGCTACTGCGCAGCGGAGCCTGCGGAAGGGACACCGGCGCGCCGCTCCTCCCTAAACCCGCGAAACCCCCTGTTTTACCCGTTTCCCCCACCAACGCCTCAAAGGGGTCGTATTCTTAGAGCAAAGGTTTTGCAGTGGGCCGAAGCGCTGATAGCAGGGCTGGAGCATGGCCGCTGATCCCACGGGGCAGGTTGGCTGGGGACCGCTTCCAGTTACCCCGGAGCCGGTATTCGACAGCAAAGACGTCGAAGACTACCTCTGGGAAGTCACCCGCGACTTCATGACGGGTATCAAAGGTGAGCGCCGCGGCCTCGGCTGGGCGGCCACCCTCTTTCGCCTGGGCAAAGCACGTACCCTGGCGGCCAGCACGGAGCAGGCGCGCGAGGCCGACCGCGAACAATGCTCGTTTGCCGACGGGCCGGTCATGGAAGCCGTGCGCACCGGGGAATTCGTCCTGCTGTCCGACCTGGGCCGGGACCGGCGCTGGCCCGGATATTCCAGCGCCGCCGCCGGCCATGGCGTGCAGTCCCTGCTTTCCGTCCCCATCCTTACCGAAGGCGCCACGAGCGCTGCCATCACCCTGTACGCAGCGGCCCCGCATTCCTTCACCAGCGATGACCTGGTGCAGAGCCAAAGCTATGCACACCAGGTTTCGCGGGCCCTGCGCGTCGTCGTCCGCACGGCGGAGCGGGCGGAGGCAACGGCCGGCCTCGCCGTCGTCCAAAGCTCCCTGATCCTGGTGGACCTGGCGGTGCGCAGCCTCATGAACGAATACGGACTCACCCGCGAGGGTGCACTGCGGTTCCTGCAGACGCAGGCGATGCACCACGAAGTGGACCTGCGGGACGCGGCATTGAACGTTGTGGCCCCCGGCGGCGTGGACCGCGGGGGCGGGCAGGTTCCAGGGCGGCGGCAGGAAACGTACGACGGCGTGGCGGAGCTTCCGCGCCCGTCGGCGGCGGGGCGGGACTTTCCAACCGGAAAGTCGCCCCGGAAGGAAGCTGCGGCGGGGAAGGAACCCCCGCCGGCGGCGGAAGGGAGGACGGCATGACCATCGAGAAGCAGGAGCTGCGCTCCGTCGCCGAAGGACCGGACAGACATCCCTGGCACCGGTTCGTTGCCCTGGGGGACTCCTACACCGAAGGAATCGGCGATCCCGAGCCGAACAGCCTGGGCGGCCTCCGTGGCTGGGCTGACCGGGTGGCCGAGGAACTAGCCGACAGCCAGCCGGACTTCGCCTACGCCAACCTGGCGATCCGGGGCTTCCTTCTGCAGCAGATCCTCGACGTGCAGCTGGCGCCGGCCCTGGCACTGAAACCCGACCTGATCGCGATGTCCGGCGGCGGTAACGACATCGTGTTCCGCCACGGCGATCCGGACAAGCTGGCGGAAAAGATCGACGAAGCTGTCGGCATCCTGTCAGGCACCGGTGCCACGGTGCTGCTCTACGCAGGTCCGGACTGGGGCGACACTCCTGTCTTCGGCAAGATCCGCGGACGCGTGGCGATCTATAACGAGCACCTGCACAGGATCGGCGCGCGGCACCACGCCATCATGGTGGACCTGTGGTGCCTGCCGGAGCTTCAGCACGCACTGATGTGGGACCCGGACCGGCTGCACCTGTCCCCGCTGGGCCATCACTCCGTGGCCGTGGCCACCCTGAATGCACTGGGGGTAGCGCACGCCCTCAAGCCGCTCCAGCCGCGGCCGCTTCCGGCCCATGGGTGGACACAGGCCCGGGCCGAGGACCTGGTGTGGGCGCGGCAGTACTTTGTGCCGTGGGTACTGAAGCAGTTGCTTCCCCGGCATGCTGAAGGACTGGCGGCGAAGCGGCCGCAGCCGGCGCCCGTGTTTGGCCTGGGCCGCCCGGGGCCATTCCCGCCCGGGCACCCGGTGGCAGGCCGGAATCCGGGAATGGCGGGCGGCCCCGCACCGGAGGGGCAGGCAGCGTAGCCCTCTGTCCGGCGCGCCGTGTGGAACTCCTGCCCGGCGCCGGCAGGCAGTGCCGGCGTCAGGTCCTGCTGGCGTCCCTGGCCAACGCGATGAGTGCGGGGACCCCTGCCACGATGGCCGGGACGGCCAACAGCAGGCCGTACCCCGGCTGGGTTGCTGACATTACTGCTGCAATGACAGACGCAGCGAGGGCGCCGATGAGCGCCACGGACCACGGCCTCCGGCGGTCCCTGGCGTTGAAGGACAGGAAACCCCCGAGGCCGGCCGTGGCCACGCCAAGGGCGATGACGATGCCGGAAACAATGGCCGGCCCGGGGCCCGGAGCGTCCTTGAGCTGGTCAATGAGCGCCACGGGTACTGCAAGCATCCAGCTGCCCAAAAGGAATGCGATGACGCAGGCCGCCAAGCGGCCTTTGGGCACCGGGTCCAGGGTGTGGATCTGCTCCGGCGGCAGGTCGGACTGCTGGACGTGGCGGTGGTTTGCCGCTGTATTCAGCCTCAACGCTTCTTCGGTGCCCGCTTCGCTGCCGCGTTCAGCGCCGACTTGACCGCGGGAGGCAGTATGCCCTGCTCCGTCTCGGGCTCCGCCACAGTTCCCCGCGCCTTCGCGATGGTTTTCATGCCGTGGTAGATCACCAGTGCGGCGGCGGATCCCAGGGCAATGCCGGTGAACTTCAGGTCCCCGATGGTCCAGGTGTAGTCAGCGATGCCGATGATCAGGGCGACGGCGGCGGTGGTCAGGTTGACGGGGTTGGAGAAGTTCACCTTGCTCTGCACCCAGATCTTCACGCCCAGGATGCCGATCATGCCGTACAGCATGGTGGCCGCGCCGCCCAGCACCCCGGCCGGGACGGTCGCAATCAGTTCGCCGAACTTCGGCGAGAAGCTGAGCAGGATGGCGAACATGCCCGCCACCCAGTAGGCGGCCGTCGAATACACCTTGGTGGCTGCCATGACACCGATGTTCTCCGCGTAGGTGGTGGTGCCCGAGCCGCCGCCGAAGCCGGCCAGCACGGTGGCGGCGCCGTCCGCCATCAGTGCGCGTCCGGAGACGCCGTCGAGGTTCTGGCCCGTCATGGCGGCGACCGACTTCACGTGGCCGATGTTCTCCGCCACCAGCACCAAAACCACGGGGACGAACAGGCCCAGCACGCCGATATGGAACTCGGGGGTCTGGAAGTGCGGCAGGCCGATCCACGCTGCGGCGTCCATCTTGTCGTACTTCACCTCGCCGCGGAGCATGGCCACCAGGTAGCCCACCACCACGCCCACCAGGATGCTGAGCCGGCCCAAGATTCCGCGGAACAGGACGCTGACCAGGATGATCGTGACCAGTGTGACCAGGGCGGTGATGGGGGCGGCGTCGAAGTTTTGCTTCGCGGCGGGGGCCAGGTTCAGCCCGATCAGGGCCACAATGGCGCCGGTGACGATGGGCGGCATCAGCCGGTTGATCCAGCCGGCGCCGAACTTCTGCACCACCGCACCCACCAGGGCCAGCGTGGCGCCGGCGAGGACCACGCCGCCCAGGGCTCCGGGGATCCCGAACTGCGCCTGCGAGGCGGTAATGGGGGCGATGAACGCAAAGCTTGAGCCCAGGTAGCTGGGTACCCGCCCCTTGGTGATCACCAGGAACAGCAGCGTGCCGATGCCCGAGAAGAACAGCGTGGTGGCGGGCGGCATGCCGGTGATGATGGGGACCAGGAAGGTGGCGCCGAACATTGCCACCACGTGCTGCATGCCCACGCCGATGGTCAGGGGCCACGCCAACCGCTCATCCGGGGCCACCACCTGGCCGGGCTTGATGGTTTTGCCGGTGCCGTGCAGCTTCCATTTGATTCCGAGCATGCTCATGGGAAGGAATGCCTTTCAAGGGGGTGCCGCGAAGGGGCGAAGATCAACTCGGTCCAGAATACCGCCAAGTATTTCCCGTGGCCTGCTGTGGCCAAGGTCACCAGGCGTCACGGGAAGAGGAGGAAAGCACTTGAAGTTGCAACTATGGACAGCAACAGAGGCCACCGCGGCAGGCGGGCGGCGCAGCGAAAGGTAAGCCAATGACCATTGCCCACGAAGAAGCGGTTATCGATTCGGCAGCCGTCGACGCCATCTTTGCCCAGGCCCGCACCGCCAACTCGTTCACCGGTGAGGTGACCGAGGAGCAGGCCCAGGCCATCTACGAGCTCACCAAGTTCGGCCCCACCGCGTTCAACTCCCAACCGCTGCGCATCACTTACGTCCGCTCGGCCGAGGCCCGCGCCACCCTGGTGGATGCCCTGTCCCGCGGCAACCAGGCCAAGACGGCCTCCGCCCCGCTCGTGGCCATCCTCAGCTACGACACCGACTGGGCCGGCAAGTGGGACAACTTCCTCCCCGGCTACAACGCCCCCAAGGCCATGTACGACGCCGACCCGGCCCTGGCCGCCGCCACGGGCAACAACAACGCCCACCTGCAGGCCGGCTACTTCATCCTGGCCGTCCGCTCGCTCGGCTTCGCCGCCGGCCCCATGACGGGCGCAGACTTCGCCGCGATCGACGCTGCCTTCTTCCCGGCCGGCGACCAGAAGAGCTTCCTGGTGGTCAACATCGGCCAGCCCGGTGAGGAAGCCTGGGGCGAGGCAAAGCCCAAGTTCTCCTACGGCGAGGCCGTCCGCACCGTCTAACCCTCCCCGACGCGCCATCACGTCCTGCCCCCCTTTTCCCCAACGCCCCATCACCTACTGATGGGGCGTTGGGGGTTTAAGGGCGGGAGGTGATGGGGCGTTGGATTTTTATGGGCGGGAGGTGATGGGGCGTCTGAGGGGGGAGTGGGAGACTGGGGCATGCCGATGCGGAACCTGATCTTCGTGGCGTTCGTCGAACCCGTGGCCGAAGGCCAGGTCTTCCCGCGGACGGACTGGCCGCTGCACATCACGCTGGTGCGATTTGACGTGAGGCTCGACGCCGGCGCTGCCGCCACCACAAACGCCCAGGACCCCGCGGACGTCGCGGAAAGCATCGCCGGGCTTGCTGATGCGCCGATCGCCGCTGCGCTGGGTGCCGCGCTCACGGTGGGGGAGGACGCGGCGTTCGGCCGCAACGACTCGGTACCGGTCAACCTCATCAAGCCCCAGCCGGATCTGCAGGCCCTGCACGTGCAGTTGGTTTCTGTCGTCGACGGCGTGCGCGGCAGGATCCTGACGCCCGCGCACACCCTTGCCGGTTACCGCCCCCACGTCTCGCACCACGGTGGCAAACGCCTCCACCCGGGCGACGCCGTCGTGCTTGACCGCGTCGCCCTGGTGGACATGGCTCCCGACGGCGACCACACCATCAGGCGCGTCCTCCGGCTGTGGTGCCGCGAAGGTGAGAGCTAGGCGATGACGCTGTCCACCAGCGCCTTGGCCTCCGCCTGCACCTGCTTCAGGTGCTCCTCGCCCTTGAAGGACTCGGCGTAGATCTTGTAAACGTCCTCGGTGCCGGACGGGCGGGCCGCGAACCAGGCGTTCTCCGTGACCACCTTCAGGCCGCCGATGGGTGCGCCGTTGCCGGGGGCCTCGGTGAGCTTGGCGGTGATCTCTTCGCCGGCCAGTGAGGTGGCAGTGACGTCCGCGGCGGACAGCTTGCCCAGCTTTGCCTTCTGCTCACGTGTTGCGGCGGCGTCGATCCGGGCGTAGACGGGGGCGCCGAACTGGTCGGTCAGGCCCTTGTACAGCTGCGACGGGGACTTGCCCGTGACCGCGGTGATCTCGGACGCCAGCAGGGCCAGCAGGATGCCGTCCTTGTCCGTGGTCCACACGCTGCCGTCCAGCTTGTTGAAGGAGGCGCCGGCGGATTCCTCGCCGCCGAACGCGCCTTCACCGGACAGCAGGCCGGGGACGAACCATTTGAAGCCCACCGGGACCTCCACGAGCTTGCGGCCCAGGCTCTGCGCCACGCGGTCGATGATGGAGGAGGACACCAGGGTCTTGCCCACCACCGAGGCCGGGTTCCAGCCGCTGCGGTTGCGGTAAAGGTAGTCGATGGCTACGGCGAGGTAGTGGTTGGGGTTCATCAGTCCGCCGTCAGGGGTGACGATGCCGTGGCGGTCGGCGTCCGCGTCATTGCCGGTGGCGACATCGAAGGTGGATCCGCCGGCAGACATCCGCTGGATCAGCGATGCCATGGCGGACGGCGATGAGCAGTCCATTCGGATCTTCTCGTCCCAGTCCAGGGTCATGAACGCCCACTGGGGATCCACCGTGGGGTTCACCACGGTGAGGTCCAGGTGGTGGCGCTCGGCGATCTCGCCCCAGTAGTCCACGGAGGCCCCGCCCATGGGGTCGGCACCGATCCGGACGCCGGCCTCGCGGATGGCGTCCAGGTTCAGGACGGACGGAAGATCGTCCACGTAGCTGGAGAGGAAATCGAACTTTCCGGTGGTGTCCGCGGACTGCGCGTCGCCCAGCGGAATCCGCTTCACGCCGCGCAGGCCGTTTTCCAGCAGCTCATTGGCCCGGTTGGCGATCCAGCCCGTGGCGTCCGAGTCAGCCGGGCCGCCGTGCGGGGGGTTGTACTTGAAGCCGCCGTCGGCCGGCGGGTTGTGGCTGGGCGTCACCACGATGCCGTCAGCCTGCGGGGCCCCGGGCGCCGCCTTCCGGTTGTAGGTGAGGATGGCGTGGCTCAGTGCCGGCGTGGGGGTGTAGCCGTGCCGGGCATCGACCAGCACCTGGACGCCGTTGGCGGCGAGGACCTCGAGGGCCGAGTTCTGTGCCGGCTCGCTCAGTGCGTGGGTGTCCTTGGCCAGGAACAGCGGACCGGTGACGCCCTGCGCCGCCCGGTACTCCACGATGGCCTGGGTGATGGCCACGATGTGCTGCTCGTTGAAGGAGGCCTTAAGGCTGGATCCCCGGTGCCCGGATGTCCCGAACACCACGCGCTGGCCGGGATCACTGAGGTCCGGCGCGATGTCGTAATACGCGTCAAGGAGCGCAGTGATGTCAACAAGGTCCTGGGGTTGGGCAACTGTACCCGCGCGGCTAGCCATGGCTCCAGCATGCCAGAAGCTGGCAGGAGTCAAAACGATCCGCCCAGAATCCGGACGCTGTGACCTGCTGTGACGGACGCAAACCAAGTAGTCAACCTGAGTACACGGCCGCAAAAGTACCTATATACCGGGCCTTCCGTGCCCTGCTAATTTCAAGAAAATTCCACGAAAACACGCGAAAGGAACGGACGACGGCGGGCCGCCGGCGTCGTCCTGTCCGGCAAGGAAACGGGGACGTCCAATGGGGGCAGGAGACGGGGCAGCGGAACAGTCCAGGCTTGCTGCCGAGCGCGTTGCACGGCTGAAGCGGCGGCTGGACCAGGCCGAACATTCCACCAAGGCATGGGACGCCGGTGCGGTGGGGGAGCGGATGGTGGCCGACAAGCTCAGCGAGCTGGTTCCCCGCGGCTGGTACGTACTCCACGATGTCCATTGGCCGGGCAGGCCAAAGGCAAACCTGGACCATGTCCTGGTGGGCCCGGGCGGCGTGGTGGTGGTGGATTCGAAGAACTGGACCGGTGAGGTGCGGGTGGCTTCCGGGGTGCTGTGGCAGGGCCGTTACGCGCGGACCCAGGCCGTGGAGGGCGCCCTGGCCCAGTGCGCCGCTGTCGCCTCGGTGCTGGCTCCGCCGCACCGCAGGCTGGTGCGTCCGCTCATTTGCATGGCTGCGCAGCCGGACCTTTTCGGGGTGACGGCCTCGGACGTCGCCGTGGCCGGTTCCCAGCGGGTTGTCGGGGCCATCGAGGCGTTGCCTGCCGTCCTTGACCAGCAGGCAGTCGTGGGCCTCTATGAGGAGCTGGGCCGGCAGCTTACGCATGAGCAGGAGCCGGGCATCACGGCCCTGCGCAACGTGCGCCCGGGAACGGTGGTGCGCCCGGCGGGTGCGCTGCCCCCAGCCGGCCCCGCGGTGCCCCCGGCACGTAAAACCGGCTCCGGCGACGAGGCCGCCAGGGCCCGCAGTGCAGCGCGGCACCCCGCCGGCCGGGCCCTGCCGCCACGGGAAAAACCGGCAGGCCAGGGGACCAGCGGGACGGCTGGGGTGTCGGCAAAAAAGCGGTCAGCGCGACCGGCCGGCCCGGGGCGCCACGGCCGGAACGCCAAAGCGCAGCAGCACGGCAGTACCAGCGGAGGAAAGCTGGCGCTGCTGGCTGCATTCGTTATTTTCGCCGTCTATATCCTGCCCTACTTGGCCCGTTAGCTTCCCGGCCGCCGCCCCCGGGCTGCAGCAGGGTTCCGGCGGCCGTCCGGACAGCCGCGCCCAGCCGCGCGAGCCGGTCTGAATCCAGGGCCCACGCCTGCCAGTAGAGGGCCACATCCTGGTGGGTGTCCTCCTCCAGCCGGACCAGGACGCCGTCGGCCAGTTCGCCGGTGAGTTGAAGCTCCGGGATCATTCCCCAGCCCAGGCCGGCCGTGACGGCTGCCAGGAACCCCTGGGAAGAAGGCACGGTGTGCGTGGGGGGAAGTCCAGGCACGCTCTTTCCGGTGAGCAGCTGCTGCTGAAGCGTGTCCTTCGTGTTGAATTTCAGCACCGGCATTGCCGCCCAGTCCACCCTGCCGGAGGCGGAAAAGCGGCGGCGCAGCGCGGGGGTGGCCACCGGGATGTAACGCATGGATCCTAGCAGCTCAACGCGGCACCCGCTGACCGGGACGGGGTCGGACGTCACCGCGCCCATCACCGCACCGTCGCGGAGCAGTTGGCTGCTGTAGCCCTGGTCCTCCACGTGGAGGTCCAGTGCAGAGTCCTCCCAGCCCGCGGCCTGGTGCAGGACCGGAATGAACCACGTGGCCAGCGAGTCGGCGTTCACGGCCACCGGCAGGTGGGCCCGTGCCGGCGACCCCGCCCCCAGCGCTGCTGACGTTTCCGCCTCGAGTACCTGCACCTGCCGGGCCATCCGCAGCATCAGCGCACCGGCGTCCGTGGCGGTACAGGGCACCCGGCGGCGTACCAGGACCTGGCCCACGGATGCTTCCAGCGCCTTGATCCGCTGGCTCACCGCGGACGGCGTGATCCGGAGCAGGTCTGCCGCGGCCTCAAAGGTTCCTTCGTCCATGACGGCGGCGAGGGCTTTCAAGTGCTCGAGGTTCATGAAGATATTCTAATGACAATCAAGAATCCGTTATTTGCCTTCACTGAGCGGGAATCTTACGGTCATTGGTATGTGGGCTGCAGGAATTACGGGAATGCTGACCGGGCTGGCGCTGATCGTGGCGATCGGCGCCCAGAATGCCTTTGTGCTGCGCCAAGGTATCCGCCGGGAGCACATTGGCCCAGTGGTGGCCGTCTGCATGGCTGGTGACGCCCTGCTGATCGTGGCCGGCACGGCGGGTATCGGGGCGCTGGTCACCCGGTTCCCCGGAGTGCTGGAAGTCCTGCGCTGGGCGGGAGCCGCCTACCTGCTGTGGTTCGCGGTGCGGTCCTTTATGGCTGCGGCCAGGCCTGCCGCGCTGGCGGAACAGGCGCCCAGGTCCAGGAGTTCGGTCATCGCAACCACGGCGGCCCTGACATTCCTCAACCCGCATGTCTACCTGGACACCGTGGTGCTGCTGGGCAGCCTTGCCAACCAGCAGGGTCCTGACCTGCGCTGGACTTTCGCCGGCGGCGCCGTGGCCGGAAGCGTCCTGTGGTTTTCAGTCCTCGGGTACGGGGCGCGGGCGCTCGCAGGAGTGCTGGCAAGCCCCCGCACCTGGCGGTGGATCGACGCTGCCATCGGCGTCCTGATGGTGGTCCTGGCCGTCCGTCTGATCCTGCACTGAAGTAGGCTGTAGCCAGATTCGCAGGGGAGGAATCATGACCAACCAGCCGTCCCAGGGGCCCGATTACCAGCGTCCCGAAAACCAGCCCAACGGTTCGCCATGGCCCGGGTACCGGCCACCGGCCCAGTACGGGCAAGGCCAGTACGGGCAGGCCCAGTACAACCAGCCGCAGTACGGGCAGGCCCAGTACAACCAGCCGCAGTACGGACAGGCACCATATAGCCAGGCCCAGTATGGCCAGCCCCAGTATTTCGGCCAGCCGTCCTACTACGGCGGAACTGTGGAACCGAAGACCCTGAGCATCGCCAGCATGGTCTGCGGCATCGCCTCGGTCATCATGGGCTGGCTGTTGCTTCCCCAGTTCGCCGCCATCATCACTGGCCACCTGGCACTGCGCCGCGAACCCTCGGGCAAGGGGATGTCCATTACCGGCCTGGTGCTGGGCTACCTCTGCCTGCTGGGGTACGGGGCGCTCTGGCTGCTGTTCATCATTGGCGTGGCCGTCGCCGGCACCGCCGGGTCAAACACCGGCACGTTCTAACCGGCAGGTGCCAGGCGCGCCGATCCGGCACGAAAGGCGGCCCGGGCACCCGCGCCAGGACCGCCGTCGTGCTTACGGAAACAGCGCCCTTACCCCTTCACTGCCGCGGGGGCCGGCACCTCGAGCGGCCGGTCCGGGTAGATGGACGCCGCCGGGGCGCGGTTGGTTGCCTTGGCCCAGGGGTAGTAGATGGCCAGGGTGGCAACGATCCCCACGAGCCAGGAGATGTCCGCGCCGCCCAGCAGCTTGGTGACCGGGCCGGTATACAGCGACTGCGCCAGGAACGGGACCTGGATGACGACGCCGATTCCATAGGAGACCAGGGCGGCGGCGTTCCAGCGGCCGTAACGTCCGTCCGGGTTGTAGAGGGCCGGGATGTCCAGCCGGTCGCGGGAGATCTTGTAGTAGTCCACGAGGTTGATCACGGACCAGGGGGTGAACACCATGAGCAGCAGGAGCACGAAGTTCTTGAACAGGTTCAGGAAGTCCTTGCTGGCGAACAGCGCGATGAGGACGCTGGCGCCGATGACGGCCACGATGAACGCGATCCGGACGGCTTTGGAGACGGTGTCCCGGCGGTTAACGGCGGTGCTGATGGTGACGCCGCACATGAAGGCGCCGTAGGCGTTGAGGCAGTTCACGGTCAGCTTGCCCGTGACGATCATCAAGTAGATGAAGATGGCGATCAGGCCGCCGCCGGCAAGGTCTCCCATGTACCCCACCTGGTTCTTCAGGAAGTCCCCGCCGAGTTTGGCGGCGGACAGGCCGCCGGCCAGGGCACCCAGGGTCATGGCCCACTGCGCGCCGCCCACCGAGCCCGCGAAGGTGTACCAGAACGTCTTGCGCTCCGAGGTGTCGGCCGGGAGGTAGCGGGAGTAGTCGGCCACGTACGGGCCGAAGGTCAGCTGCCAGCCCGCACCAAGGGCAATGGCGGTCAGGAAGGTGGGCCATTCGAAGCCCTTGACCATCATCACCTGGGTGACATCGAACTTGGTGACGACGGCGACTGTCAGGTACAGGAACCCGGCCAGGCCCAGCACGGTGGCGATGCGGCCCAGCGCATGGATGTACTTGTAGCCCAGGATGGCCAGCAGGGCGGTGGCGGCACCGAAGATGAGGATCCCGACGGCGGGAGTGTCCACTCCCAGCATGAGGTTGATGGCCTGCCCCGAGAGGACGGTGCCCGTGGAAGCGAACCCCACGTACATCAGGATGACCAGCGCCAGCGGGATCACGGCTCCGTAGACGCCGAACTGGGCGCGGCTGGAGATCATCTGGGGCAGCCCCAGTTTGGGGCCCTGGGCAGAGTGGAGGGCCATGACGGCGCCGCCCAGCACGTTGCCCACCAGCAGGCCCACGATGGCCCAGAACGCATCCGCCCCGAATACCACCGCGAGGGCGCCATCCACGATGGCGGTGATCTGCGCGTTGGCGCCGAACCACAGGGTGAACTGGCCCCGCGGGTGGCCGTGGCGCTCACCCGGCGGGATCATGTCGATCGAACGTGCCTCTACGGCGGTACTGCCTCCGGCCATGGCCAAACTCCTCAGTGATGAAAACGTAAGGTCCATCACATCGGTTTTCGCGCCGCGGAAACACCGCCATTCAGGCGCAGCTGTCCGGGGAGCCAGACAGCCCGGCGTGTCGCCGCGGGGTGCCCGGTGCGTGCGGCTGCTAGCGGAGCAGCTCCACGTCGGAGACGAGCTCGATGTGCGCCAGCATGGCGTCGGCCGCTGCCGCAGCGTCCTGCGCACGTACGGCATCCGCGATCTTCCGGTGCGACGCCAGCGACTGTTCCGGCCTGCCGGGCTGGCCCAGGGATTCCATCCTCGTTTCCAGGATCATCTCCGCGATGAAAGCCATCAGCTGTGCCAGCACCGACGAATGCGCTGCGCCGGTGATCGCCTGGTGGAACAGCTCGTCACCGTGGGTGCCGCGGTCGCCGTCACTGATTTCCTGTGCCATGACGTCCAGGGCCTTGTCGATCGCGGCGAGGTCCTGGTCTGTCCGGCGTTCCGCGGCAAGGGCGGCAAGCTTCACTTCCAGGGTGCTGCGGGCTTCCACGATTTCCGGCAGCCGGCTCTGGTGTTCACGCAGGCCCTTGACCACCGAGGCGACGCTGGGCCTCCGGGCCAGGACCGCTCCGGTGCCGTGCTGCACGTCAATGACGCCCAGGACCTCAAGGGCCACAAGTGCCTGGGCGAGAGTGGCGCGGGAGACGCCCAGCCGCTCGGCAAGGTCGCGCTCGGCCGGCAGCAGGTCGCCGGGCTTCAGCTGGGCGGACTCGATATAGGCAAGGATCTGTTCCACCAGCTGCTCGTACAGCCGTGGCCGCGTCACGCGTTCCAGGCCCAGCCGTGCTGTCTTCTCCACAAAGCCCTCCCTTGGGTCTACCGGTCCAGAATACCGCCTTCATCTATTGACAGATAGACTCACTGTCTAAGAGGCTAGTCCAGTGAGCCAGTAACTCACGTCACATTCTTCCCCTCAATGGAGGACCAACGATGTCCGCTCCTGTCCTATCCATCATCATCCTCGCAGCGATGTTCCTGCTCGCCACCGTGCTGCCCCTCAACATGGGCGCACTCGCCTTCGTGGGCGCCTTCCTGCTCGGCGCCGTGGTGCTGGGCATGTCCACCAACGAAATCCTGGCCAACTTCCCCGGCGGCCTCTTCCTCACCATCGTCGGCGTCACCTACCTGTTCGCCATCGCCCAGAACAACGGCACCATCGATCTCCTGGTCCGCGGAGCCGTCAAGCTCGTGGGCAGCCGCGTTGCCCTCATCCCCTGGGTCATGTTCGCCATCACCGCCGTGATCACGGCCGTGGGCGCCCTGTCTCCCGCCGCCGTCGCCATCATTGCTCCCATCGCCCTGAGCTTTGCCGGCAAGTACAAGATCAGCCCGCTCCTGATGGGCATGATGGTGATCCACGGCGCGCAGGCGGGCGGCTTCTCACCGATCGCGGTGTACGGGGTCACCGTCAACGGCATCCTGGCCAAGACCGACCTTGCCTTCAGCCCCACCGCGCTGTTCCTGTCCAGCTTCATCTTCAACCTGGTCATCGCCGTGGTGCTCTTCGTGGTCCTGGGCGGCAGGAACCTCCTGTCCTCCAAGGTGGGGCACTTCGTGGAGCAGGCGGCAGAAGCCCGCATGTCCGTCAGCGTCGGCGCTAAGGCAGCCGGCGGCGACGTCCCCTTCAAGGGCTTCGGTTCGGGCATGTACGGCCCCCGGGACCCTGCGGGTGACGGCATCGCCGCCACCAAGGAACGCAAGGACCGGATCCCGCAGCTGGTCACCATCGCCGGCCTGATCGTGCTGGCCGTCGTGGCCCTCGGCTTCAAGATGGACGTCGGCTTCGTGTCCATCACCATCGCCATCGTGCTGGCCCTCGTCTCACCCGCCGCGCAGAAGGGCGCCATCAACAAGATCAGCTGGTCCACCGTGCTGCTCATCTGCGGCATGCTGACCTTCGTCGGCGTACTCGAGGAAGCCGGCACCATCAAATTCGTCTCCAGCGGCGTGGCCGGGATGGGAATGCCGCTCCTCGCAGCCCTGATCATCTGCTTCATCGGCGCCGTGGTGTCCGCCTTCGCCTCCTCCACCGCCATCCTGGCGGCCCTTATCCCGCTCGCCGTCCCCTTCCTCTCCACCGGCGAAATCGGCGCCGTCGGCGTCATCTGCGCCCTGGCAGTGTCCGCCACGATCGTTGACGTCTCACCCTTCTCCACCAACGGCGCCCTGGTGCTGGCCAACGCGCCGGAGGGCGTGGACAAGGACAAGTTCTACAAGCGCATCCTCGGGTACAGCGGGGTGGTCATCGTGGCAGGCCCCATCCTGGCCTGGCTGACGCTGGTGGTTCCCGGCTGGCTCTAGCCGGCATCGCAACCGCCTCCGCCCTACTTACGAAAGGAAACCCAGCACATGAGCACCGCCGAAACTTCCCAAGGCCCCCTGGCCGGGCACATCGTCGTCGACCTCAGCCGGGCGCTGGCCGGACCGCACGCCGGCATGATGCTGGCAGACCTCGGTGCCCGCGTCATCAAGGTGGAGAACCCCGGTACGGGCGATGACACCCGGGGTTGGGGCCCGCCCTTCGTGGGGCCCGAAGACGACCTGCAGTCCACCTACTTCATGTCCTGCAACCGCAACAAGGAATCGATCAGCCTGGACCTGAAGAGCGAAGACGGCCAGGCGGCGCTCCGCGGGCTCCTGGAGCGGGCGGATGTGGTGATCGAAAACTTCCGGCCCGGGGTCATGGACCGGCTGGGCTTCTCCACCGCGGCGATGCACGCCATCAACCCGCGCCTGGTGATCCTGTCCATCACCGGCTTCGGCCACGACGGTCCCGAGTCCCAGCGCAGCGGCTACGACCAGATCCTCCAGGGTGAGGCCGGTCTGATGTCCCTGACCGGATCAGGCCCGGATGATCCACAGCGCGTGGGCGTGCCCATTGCCGACCTGCTCTCCGGCATGAACGGGGCGTTCGGCGTCCTGGCGGCCCTCGTTGAGCGGAACCGGACCGGGCAGGGCAAGGTGGTGCGCACCTCGCTGCTGGCATCCCTGATCGGCGTCCACGCCTTCCAGGGCACCAGGACCACCGTTGCGGGTGAGGTTCCGCAGGCCCAGGGCAACCACCACCCCTCCATTGCCCCCTACGGCCTGTTCAACTGCAAGGACGGGAGCGTGCAGATCAGCGTCGGCAGCGAGAAGCTCTGGCAGTCCTTTGCCGCGGCTTTTGGCCTGGACCCGGCTGCCCCGGGCTTCGCCAGCAACGCCGAAAGGGTGCGGAACCGGGCGGAGGTGATTGCCGCCGTCGAACGCGCCTTCTCGGAGTACGGTGCGGTGGAGCTGCTGCAAAAGCTGAACGACGCCGGGATCCCCGCAGGCAAGGTGCGCTCGCTGGACGAGGTGTACGCCTGGGAGCAGGTGGCGTCCCAGGGGCTCGTGGTGGATGTACAGCATCCGCTGCTTGGAAAGGTGAGCCTGCCCGGGCCGCCGCTGCGGTTCTTCGCGCCTGGCGACGCCGCGGAAACCACCCTGACCGAACACGACGCGCCGCCGCTGCTCGATGAGGACGGGCAGTCGATCCGGGAGTGGCTCGGGCTCACGACGGCCGGCGCCGCTGCGGCTTCCGGGGCAAAGTAGCATGGCGACGGCGGAAAAGGTGCGGCACATGAACGCCACCGAGCTCCTGGAAACCGTGGTGGACCCGGGCTCCTTTGTCTCCTGGGACACCGAACCCCAACAACCCGCGCTGTCCGGGGAATACGCCGGCGATTTGGCCAGGGCGCGCGAACGCAGCGGCGCCGACGAGTCCGTCATCACCGGCGCCGGACTGATCCGCGGCCACAGGGTGGCGCTGATCGTCAGTGAATTCTCCTTCCTTGCCGGCTCGATCGGCCACGCGGCGGCGCAAAGGATCGTTGCCGCCGTCGAACGCGCCACTGCTGAAGGGCTCCCGCTCCTGGCCGGTCCCGCGTCCGGCGGGACCCGGATGCAGGAAGGGACGCTCGCGTTCCTGTCCATGGTGAAAATCACCGGCGCAGTCCGCGCACACCGGCAGGCCGGCTTTCCCTACCTTGTCTACCTGCGGCACCCCACCACCGGCGGCGTGATGGCATCCTGGGGGTCTTTGGGCCACATCAACGTCGCCGAGCCGGGCGCCCTCCTGGGCTTCCTGGGCCCGCGCGTCTACGAGGCCCTGTACGGCGAAGCGTTCCCGGAGAACGTGCAGGTGGCGGAGAACCTCTTCAGCAAGGGACTGATCGACGGCGTGGTGGAACCCGGCGACCTGGCCGACCTGGTGGGCCGCGCGCTGGACATCCTGGCGGCGAACGGGGGCGCCGGCGGCGGAACCGTGCCGGCGACGGTGCCCGCCCCGCCCGAAACCCTGGACATCAGGCCGTCAACCGCTGATGCCTGGACCTCGATTGGGATTTCACGGCGGCAGCGGCGGCCGGACCTGCGCCAGCTGCTGAAGATCGGCGCCACGGACGCGTTGCCCCTCAACGGAACCGGGCAGGGGGAAAAGGACCCGGGACTGCTGCTGGCACTGGCCCGCTTTGGCACCCAGCCGTGCATCGTGCTGGGGCATGCGCGGCCGCTGCGGAAGGACGCCGCCGGCATGGGCCCGGGATCGTTGCGCGAGGCCCGCCGCGGCATGAAACTGGCGGAGGAGCTGCGGCTGCCACTGCTCACCGTTATTGATACTGCCGGTGCAGCCCTCTCGCAGGAAGCGGAGGAGGGCGGCCTTGCCGGGGAAATTGCGCGGTCGCTGTACGAACTGATCGGGCTCGAATCGCCGTCGGTCTCTGTGCTGCTTGGCCAGGGCGCCGGGGGAGGGGCGCTGGCGTTGCTGCCCGCTGACCGGACCATCGCCGCCCAGCACAGCTGGCTCTCTCCACTGCCTCCGGAGGGCGCCAGCGCCATTGTGCACCGCACCACCGCGTTCGCGCCCGCGATGGCCCAGGCGCAGGGTGTTGACGTCGCTGCACTGTATGCCAGCGGCCTGGTGGACCACATCGTGGATGAGCGGGGTGATGCTTCACTGGAGCCGCGCGATTTCTGCATCCGGATGGCGCGGGCCATCGAGTACGAAATGGGTTCGGTGGCCAACATCCCGGTACCTGACCTTGTCGCCGCCCGCGCCCGGAAGTTCGCGAACCTGGGCGCCTTCTGAGGTCGACGGCGGCTACCTGCGTTGCCGGACCCTGTCCCGGTGGGCGTTTGAACGTAGCTGCAGGATGCGCGCGCCGCCCGCCACGGCTACCAGCACGCCGCCGGTCACGGCGGCAATGAACAGCGCCATGCCCAGCGGGACGGACCCCTCAAAGCCCAGGAACTTCACCAGGACCAGCTCCTGGTTCTGCAGGATGAAGACGATCAGCAGGATCAGGAGCACCAGGGCGGCCACAACTGCGGCCCAGATGACGCCAGCGCGGGTGACTTTTCGTTCGGGGCCGGCCCCTGCCGTGGTGGCTGGACCCCTGGCGCCCGTCGTTTCCGGTACATCCGCCCGGTAAGAGGGTGCGTTGCCGTGCCCCACAGGACGTTCCGCCGGAGTTTCCGGGGGGAGGGGCTGTGCCGTGGCGTGTTCTGACTCCGGCTGCCTGTCAGGTGTAGGCGTGCTCTGTCCTGCGCTCATAGTGTCCTCTTCCCAGAATGCTAAGCATGCTTACGGTTCAACCATAGACGCCAGGGTCACCGCAGCACAACGGCCTGAACGACGAGGCGCCGCAGCGGCTGCATTTCGGCGGAGAGTTGCAGGGGGCCGTGGTGCTGGAGGGGTCCCAGCGCGGTGACCCCTCCAGTGACTCCCGTCCGGGGCATTACTGCCCCGGCGTCAGACCCTCTCCTTGCTCTTTTCAGCGGAGGGGGTGCGTGGCGCAGGCGTCCTGCGCCAGTTGGGGAAGGCCCAGAACGTGAATTCCTGTGCCCTAACCGGCTTCCCGGGATTTTCCGCAGGGGTTTCCGGTTCCGCTTCAGGCCGGCGCTTGGTTTCTTTCTTTGCGCCCCACCCGAAGTCCTTGCTCGATGCGTAGCACATCACAGACCTCCTCATTGGTGACTGCCCCTTAATCGTCCTCCTGCCTGGCGCCGGAGTCGAGGGCGCGGCAGCGGGGCAGGGGGAAGGAGTGCGTGAACTGTGGGGCAGGGGCGCCAGCGCAGCGGGTTTAGGCAGGGTGCCGGCGCAGAGGGGTGCCTGGGCCGGTCAGTTGCCGTTGGCCACGACGTCCTGCGCCTCCTGCGGGCGGTGGAACTCGCAGGGCCCCTGATGGCGGATGGGCAGGAGGCAGGTCCGGCCCGTCGGCAGGTGGACCAGGGCGCAGCGGCCAGCCATGGCAAGGTCCTCCCTGACGTTGGAGTTGCTGAGGTCCGGCCGTTCCTCGTCTGGCGTCACGGTGGTTCCGGGGCTGGCGGCAGGGTATTCAGCGTTCATTGTGGGCAACTCCTCGTCAGGCGGAGGGCGGGTGGAGGGTGCTGAAACGTGCTTTTCCAGTCTGCGGCCGCGGGGGTTACGGGCGGGTTAACCCGGCGTTATGTTCAGGTCAACAACGTCACCCACGCCGGTGCCTCCCACGGGCTCCAGCTGGCCTGGAAGCCAAGATCGCCCGGTGCAACTGGCCCCTAATACCCCAGTTGCCGCGCCACCTGCAGGAGGAGGGCTTCTGATCCCATGGGGCCCACCAGCTGGATTCCCATGGGAAGTCCGCTCCCGGCGGCACCGCCGGTCCAGTGAACAGGGAGGGTGATGGCCGGCAGTCCGCACACATTCACCATCGAGGACCATGGCGCGTATTCGCACTGCTTCCGGTAGTCGCCGTCGGCATCCCCCGGCCACTGGGCCGACGGCCAGCGGTCACCGCCGTGGGCGGTGCCGGTGAACCAGCCCACCGGCCGCGGCGTCTGTGCCAGCGCCGGCATCAGCATCAGGTCCCACTGCCCGTACTGTGCCAGGGTGTCGTGCTGGAACTGCCGGAGGAATGCCAAGGCCTCTGCCAGCTTCGCCGGGCTGCGCTGCTGGGCGCGCCGGCGGAAGGTCCGGGTCAGGGGCGCCAGCAGCGCTTCCCGGGACGGGCTGATGCGGGCAGCGCCCACTCCGGCGGTCCACGCGGTGGTGAAGGCGTCCGGGTAGCGGTTGTCGTAGCGGATGCCGGCGTCAGCAAGGGTATGGCCGGCCTGTTCCAGGAGGGTTTCGCCGGCCTGGAGCGCGTCCAGGGCCTCCCGGTCCGGCGTGAACGGAAACGTGCTGGACCACGGGCTGTCCAGCGTGACGCCGATCCGCAGCCGGGGTGGCTCCTGCGTGATCGCCGAAAGGTATTGGTTCCCTGGTGCCAGGACGTCCATCATCAGTGCTGCGTCCTCCGCGCTCCTCGCGAGGGGGCCTGGCGCCACCAGCCGTGCAGGGTCGCCGGTACTTTCCCCGGCGGCCACCACCCCGCGGCCGGGCTTGAGCCCCACCAGGCCACAGGCGGCTGCGGGTATGCGGACTGATCCACCGCCGTCGGTTCCGGGGGCAAAAGGCAGCAGTCCTGCGGCCACAGCGGCTGCGCTGCCGCCGGAGGACCCTCCCGAACTCCTGCTGGGTGCATGGGGATTGCGCGACGGCGGTGCGATGCGGTTCTCGCTGTAGGCCGTCAGTCCGAATTCGGGCACCTGGGTCTTGCCCAGCGAAATGGCGCCGGCATCCTTGAACAGGGCCACGAGGGGAGCATCGGCGGGGGCCGGTTTGTGGTCCAGGGCGGCACTGCCGTGCGTGGTCACCACCCCCGCCACATCAGTGTGGTCCTTGAACGCAACCGGCATGCCATGCAGCAGGGGCAGCTCATCGGCCTCCGAGCGGGAGCGCAGGGCATCCGCCGCCCGGGCCTGCTTCATGGCCTGGTCCGCCGTCACCGTAATAAAGGCGCCCAGAAAGGGGTTTTGCCGCCCGATCCGGTCCAGGAAGTGGGAAGTGACGTCCGTGGAAGACACCGCTCCACTGCGAAGGAGGTCCCGCAGGGCCACCGCCGGGAGTTCGTGGAGTTCAGTCACGGTGGCACCCCCAGCGGTATCCGCCCACCTGCGGCCCGGCGCTCCGGCCGGGGCATACCGGTGGCGCGGGAAGGGCGGTCAGCTGCTGGGACATGGAAACCTCCTGGGCCTTCACCAGCCTAACCCGCAGCCTTTTCCGCTGTGATCCGGGCGGAGCGGGGTGGAAGGGCTAGGCTTAAACCTGACTTTGATCCGCCAGCTCCGCCAAGACAGGACTCCGATGAGCGATTTCGACACCGTCCCCGTCCATGACGTCCCCGCTGACGCCGTGATCCTGGACGTCCGGGAGGATTACGAGTGGGTTGCCGGCCACGCTGAAGGCGCTGTCCATATTCCCATGGACCAGATTCCGGCGCGCCTTGGCGAACTCGATCCGGACGAGGATGTCTACGTCATTTGCCGCACGGGCGGCCGCTCCTTCCGCGTCGCCCAATGGCTTACCGGCCAGGGGTACACCGCCATCAACGTCTCCGGCGGAATGGACCAGTGGCTCGAATCCGGCAAGCCCCTCGTCTCGGACAACGGTCTCAAGCCCCTGGTCCTTTAGTGGGCGGCACGTCCCGCACCTACGCCTTCCTGGGCCCCGAAGGCACCTTCACCGAGGCTGCCCTGCTGCAGGTGCCTGACGCCGCCCAGGCTGTCCGGGTGCCGGCGTCGAACGTCAACGCTGGCCTGGACAAGGTCCGCGACGGTTCGGCAGACGCCGCCATGGTCCCTATCGAAAACTCGGTGGAGGGCGGCGTCACCGCCACGCTGGACGCCATCGCCACCGGCCAGGAACTGCGGATCATCCGCGAAGTCCTGGTTCCCATCAGCTTTGTCCTGGTAGCCCGGCCCGGCGTGCGGTTGGAGGATGTGCGGCGGGTATCCACGCACGGTCATGCGTGGGCGCAGTGCAGGCTGTGGATGGACCGGAATATACCGGATGCGGAATATGTCCCCGGCTCCTCGACTGCCGCCTCGGCCCTGGGATTGCTGGATGGGAACTGTCACTACGACGCGGCGATCTGCGCACCGCTGGTGGCCAGGGAGCATCCAGGGCTGTCGGTCCTGGCGGAGAATATCGGGGACAACCCCGGTGCGGTGACGCGCTTCATCCTGGTCAGCCGGCCTGGGCCGCTGCCGGAGCGCACCGGCGCGGACAAAACCACCGTCGTGGTCCCGCTTCCGGAGGACCGGCCGGGCGCCCTGATGGAGATCCTGGACCAGTTCGCCAGCCGCGGCGTCAACCTCAGCAGGATTGAATCCCGCCCCACAGGCCAGTACCTGGGCCACTACTTTTTCAGCATCGACGCCGATGGCCACGCCGGCGAAGCGAGGGTCGCTGACGCGCTGGCGGGTCTGCACCGCATCAGTCCACGCACCCGTTTCCTGGGCTCGTATGCCAGGGCCGACCGGCAGGCCACGCTGGTCCCCGCACATACCTCCGATGAAGCTTTCACAGCGGCCCGGACGTGGGTGCGATCCATACTCGCCGCGGAATCCACCGCAGGTGAAAGCGGTTCCGGGGCTTCGCCCAAAGCGTAGGTAAATGCCTTCCGAAGTACTTCCGTGGGGTGTTGACAATGCGTATGCTTGCCTGATCCACACGGGGTATGGCCCCTGACGAAGGGAGCGGGTCATGACCAGCAGCACTGACAACGACGGCCAGGGGATGATCGTCAATCCCAAGCCCACGGGAGATAACCAGGACTGGGACGGGGACGACGCCGACCGTGCTGACCGCCTGCGCTTCGAAGAGGAGCAGGCGATGATCCGCGAGCAGTCCGAAGCCCATGCTGCTGCCAAACAAGCCCATGCGGACGCGAAAGCTGCTGCCGAGGCAGAGAAGAAGTCCGGGGCCTGACGGCGCCAACTACTGAGTCCGGGCCCCATCGCGGCACCGCTTCAGCCGTCCGCTACCGTGCGGCGTGTGCGCTTCCATGCACGGGACCGCTGTCCTGTACCTGTCCTTTGACCCTGACCAGGAGTGACCGTGGCTCCACCCGGACCGTGAGCTGCGTGGCTTCCCCCGACGTGTCGCCGTCGAGCTGTGTGGGCATGGGTTCAGGGCACTTGATGACCACCTTGACTGACCGGTAGACGGTCATGATGGGCAGCTTTCCGCTGTGCTTGAACATGATCTTCACGTACATCAGCAGCCAGCCCAGGGCGCTGCGGGGGCTCATGACCACGACGTCGAGCATGCCGTCGTCGATCATGGCCTGCGGGATGAAGTCAATGCCGCCGGGGACCAGCCCACAGTTGGCGAAAAGCACGCTCCGGATGTTCCGGACCTGCTCCGGGTTGTCATCCAGGGCGATGGAAACCTTCTTGCGCCGGCCCGGAAGGTGGCGCACGCCGGCCTCGGTGTAGGCGAGCCAGCCCACGGCCTTCTTCAGCCCCGCGTTCGTGTCGGCCAGGACTTCGGCGTCCATGCCGATACCGGCGATCACCAGGAAGACGTGCTCCGAGTAATGGCCTGTGCGGGAGTTCTCGATGGCCATCCGGGCGGTGTCGATGTACCGTTGGCGGCCGAAAAGGGCTGTCTGGACGTTGCTGTGGAGGTCGTTCACATCCAGGTCCACGTTCCGGGCCAGCAGGTTTCCCGTGCCCAGCGGAATCAGGCCCATGGCAACATCGGTGTGCGCGAGGGCCTCAGCCACCACGCGGACGGTGCCGTCCCCACCGCCCACCAGGACGACGTCGGGCTTTCCCGCCAACGCAGCCTGCATCTGCGAAAAGCCCGGGTCCTCCGCCGTCGTCTCGAAAAAGACCGGTTCCTCCCAGCCGGCGGCCAGGCAGGCCCTGTGGATCATCCCCTTGGCTTCGTCGGCCCGCGCCTTAATGGGATTCAGGACCACGGCCACGCGCTGTCGCGCCAGCCCTGAGTCGTAGGCTTCGCCGGCCACGGCGCTGCGCACATGCAGGGCTTTGAGGCGGCGCACCCCCCACCAGCTGGACGTGGCGAAGGCAAGCGCCACCGCAATCAGCAGGTAGAGAATCCAGTCGCTCATGGTGCTTCAACAGTAGCCCGGCGCACGTCGGGGGAGCGCACGGGGCCGCGCGCCCGCCGTCGTGCACTGAATTGGATACCCTTGTCTGGTGATCGACGTAAAAGACCTCAGCGAAAACCCGGACAAGTTCCGTGCCAGCCAGCGCGCCCGCGGCGCGGACGAATCAGTGGTGGACGCGATCATCTCCGCGAATTCCGCCCGCCGCGAGGCCCTGCTCCGCTTCGAGAACCTCCGCGCGGAGCAGAACGTCTTCGGCAAGAAGGTAGCGAAGGCCAAGGGCGAGGAGAAGCAGGCCCTGCTGGCCGAGGTCAAGGAACTGGCCAACTCGGTCAAGGCCGCCTCCGCAGAGGCCGATGCCGCCCAGACCAAGCAGGAAGAACTGCTGCGCACCATCCCCAACCTGGTGGAGGACGGCGTTCCCGAGGGCGGCGAGGACGACTACGTGGTGGTCAAGACCGTTGGCACCCCGCGCGAATTCCCCGACTTCGAGCCCAAGGACCACCTGGAGATCGGCGAGCTGATTGGCGCCATCGACATGGAACGGGGCGCCAAGGTCTCCGGCGCGCGCTTCTACTTCCTGCGCGGTGTGGGTGCCCGGTTGGAGATGGCACTGCTGCAGATGGCCATGGACCAGGCCATCCAAGCCGGCTTCATCCCCATGATCACCCCCACCCTGGTGCGCCCCGAGACGATGCAGGGCACCGGCTTCGATGTGAAGCACGACGCCGAGATCTACCGCCTCGCCGAAGACGACCTTTACCTGGTGGGCACCTCAGAGGTGGCGCTGGCCGGGTACCACGCCGACGAGATCCTGGACTTCTCCGCCGGTCCCATCCGCTACGCGGGCCAGAGCTCCTGCTACCGCCGCGAAGCCGGATCCCACGGCAAGGACACCCGCGGCATCATTCGCGTGCACCAGTTCAACAAGGTTGAGATGTTCATCTACACCACGGTTGAAGAAGCTGCCGCCGAGCACCAGCGCCTGCTGGCCTGGGAAGAGGAAATGCTGGCCAAGTGCGAGCTGCCGTACCGGGTCATCGACACCGCGGCCGGCGACCTCGGCACCTCCGCGGCACGCAAGTACGACTGCGAAGCCTGGGTGCCCACCCAGAACGCCTACCGCGAGCTGACGTCCACCTCCAACTGCACCACGTTCCAGTCCCGCCGCCTGAACATCCGTGAACGGGTGGTCAACGCGGAAGGCGTCTCCAAGGGTACCCGCGCCGTGGCCACGCTGAACGGCACCCTGGCCACCACCCGCTGGATCGTGGCGCTGCTTGAGCACCACCAGAACGCGGACGGCTCCGTGAACGTGCCGAAGGCGCTGCAGAAGTACCTGGGCGGCCTCGAGGTCCTCCCGGTCCTCTAGGGGTCCACTCATAAGCTTGTTCGCGGATCCGAAACTACGTGGTTCTGACCCGCGGACGAGCTTAGGTCCGCCTCGTGGTTGTCCACATGCAGGCGCCGGCCCCGTATCCCTGCTTCCGCTGTCGCGCATCATGATGGCATGGACGTACCGCCGGGACTGATTGATACTGCCGCCATTCTCCGCACGGGTGCCGGCACTGATGCCGTGCACCGTGCCTTCAAAGCGGGGCAACTGGTGCGGATTCGCCGGGGTTTCTACGTTCCCACCGAAGACTGGCTTCGTGCACTGCCCTCCCGGCGCTTCGAATGGACGACGACGGCAGTTGCCAGGTCAGTCAAAGGTGCAGTTCTGTGCGGGCTTACGGCAGCGGTGGCCAGTGGGTTGCCAACACTTGGAACGCCACCCTGCGTGGAACTTGCCACAACGCTTCCCGGCCGCAGCGGCGTCAGAAATTCGCCGCTGCTGGTACTGGGTGGGGACGCTTCCGCCGGGAACGTCCGCCGCACGCGTTCCTATCCGCTTCGGTACCGCCTTATGACCGGGTTCAATGCCGTGCCCTTTGGCGAGTTCCTCTGTTCAGGGCTCACCAAGACCACCGTGGACGTACTGGCCTCAGCGGAGCTTAGCCAGGCCCTGGTGCTCGCGGACGGGGCCGCCCGCAGGCTACTGGCAGACGGCGTGCTGGAGGAGGGTGTCAGCCTCCTGTCCGTGCCGGAAATTGCCGCTGGCATAGCGGCCCTTCCTTCCGCTGCTGCCCGCTGCCGCGCGGAGCGTGCGGCCGGCCTTGCCAGCCCGCAGCCGGAGTCGGTTGGTGAGTCCTACAGCCGTGCCGTCTTTGAATTCCTCGGCTTTGAGCAACCGGTCCTTCAGCAGGTCTTCAGGGATGGCGCCGGCTTCATCGGCAGGAGTGACTTCTGGTGGCCCCGGCAAAGCGTGGTGGGTGAATTCGACGGCAAAGGGAAGTACGTGGAGTTTGCCCGGCGGAACGGGATCAGCGCAGAGGAGGCTGTTTACCGGGAGAAGCTCCGCGAAGACCGGATCCGTGCCCTCGGCCATGGTTTCGTCCGGTGGGGGTGGGCAGACCTGACGGACCCAAACAAGCTGCGTTACAAGCTCCTCGCCGCAGGCCTCCGCCCGCGCCCGTAGCCTGCCGCCGCCTGAATCAGAGCCTTGTTCGCCAATCGGAACGCTGAAGGCGCGGATGTGCGAACAAGGTCGGGATTCGAGGAATCAAGTGCCCTCCTAACGGACAGGACCGCTCAGAGCCGGGGTGAAGACACGCGCCGGCAAGCGCATCCATGTGGAAACCCGCCGTGTTAACCAACAGTTCAATAAACCTGTGGTCCGCGTCCTAGCGCGTGTCAGTTAGGTCTGCTTCACTATGTGGATGACAACGCTGACTGAAACCTCAGTCGCCGGCAACGATGACCGGCGAGACAACAATCGAGACTACAACCAGAACAACATCGGCTTCGCCGCGGTGGACCGGAAATTCATGGTCGCCCTGGACGTGGACGGCACCCTGGTCAACCACGACGGGCATATGTCCCCGGGCGTACGGGAAGCCGCGCAGGCCGTCGTGGCCGCCGGGCACGAGGTGATGATCGCCACCGGCCGCTCCCTGAACGCCACGCTCCCCATCATCGAGAAAATCGGCATCGAGCGGGGGTACGCCGTCTGCTGTAACGGCGGCGTGACCCTCCGGCTCCACCCGGAACTGGACAATGGCTACGAGGTCATCCACAAAGCCACGTTTGATCCCGCGCCGGCGCTGCGTGCCCTCCGGGAACGGCTTCCGTCCGCCAAGTATGCGCTCGAGGACGCCGACGGCAACTTCCTCTCCACCGAGCGGTTCCAGGATGCCAGCTTCGGGGTGGAGGCGGTCGGCGTCGACTTCCACACCATGCTGGAGGCAACAGCCGTCCGCGTGGTGGTGTTCAGCACCGAAAACACGCCCGAGGAGTTCAACGAGGCCATCAACCACGTGGGTCTCGCGGGGGTGACCTACTCGGTGGGCTGGACTGCGTGGCTGGACATCGCCGCAGCGGGTGTGACCAAGGCCAGCGCCCTGGAAAACCTGCGGCTCCGCCTTGGCTTCGAAGAACACCTGACGGTTGCGGTGGGGGACGGCCGGAACGACATCGAAATGCTCACTTGGGCCGGCCGCGGCGTCGCCATGGGGCAGGCCCCGGCGGAAGTGGTCGCCGCAGCGGACGAAGTCACTCACTCAGTGCACGACGACGGCGCCGCCCACGTGCTGCGCAGCCTCCTCTAAGGCGCTGAGGGCACCGTCCGCTGCCGCGATTCCGGTGCGGGCCTGGAGCCAAGGCAGAATAGAGGCATGACCCTTACGACGTTCGCCCTCGTCCGCCATGGCCAGACCGACTGGAATGCCGAGCGCCGGCTGCAGGGATCAACCGACATCCCCCTGAACGACGTCGGACGCGGCCAGGCGCGGGACGCCGTCGGCATCCTGGCTCCGTACGAATGGGACGCCATCGTCTCCTCCCCGCTCAGCCGCGCTGCCGAGACCGCGGACCTGATCGCCGAAGGGCTCGGGCTCACCGTGGCCCGGCGCGTCCCGGAACTCACCGAACGCAGCTTCGGCCCGGCCGAAGGGATGCAGGCCGGCCCCGAGCTGGAGGCGCTGCGCGTGCCCGGCGGGTTCAAGGGCGCCGAAAGTGAAGACGAAGCCGCCGACCGCGGCCTCGCAGCGCTGGAAGCCCTGGCCGGGGAGTTCCGCGGCCAGCGGCTCCTGGTGGTCACGCATGGCACGCTGCTGCGCGTCAGCCTCAGCCGAGCCATCGGCCAGACCCTTGCCAGCGTGGACAATGCGGCCCTCAACCTGGCGCACCACCACGCGATCGATGGCTGGAAGCTGGAGTACTTCAACGGTGAGCCGGTCCTGGCCGCCACCGGGAGCTAAAGCCCGGAAAAGCCCCTGCAGTAATTGACGACGGAGGGACCGGCTCAGGCGGTCAGCCCACCAGCGGTCAACCCAGCAGCAGTCAGCGCACCGCCAGGATCAGCGCCAGCAGTCTCGCGGCAGCGGGCCGGGCGGCGTGTTCCTCATTCCACTGTGCCCGGGCCACCGCTTTGCTGACGGCCTGGGTGGTGATGCCCAGTTCCTGCGCCACGGCCTTCTGCTGGCCGCGGACCCCGGGGGTCAGCAGGTCGAGTACGCGCCATTCCGCGCCTGACCGCTCGCGCACGATATGGCCCAGCAGCCGCAGGATTGCTTCGGCGTCGTGGGCAACGTCGGCCAGTGGCCCCTCCACCGCAACCGGCACCCGCTCCTTGCTGGTGCGGAGCCGGTCCACGGCCCGGCGCGCATAGACCAGGCCGTGCCCGGACGCGTCCTTGACCTGGTTGGGCAGCGGCTCGTTCACGGGCCCCGCTCCGATACCCACGTACCAGTGCCCGCTTCGCAGTGCGATCAGCGCGGCGTCCACGGCCTGGTGCGGGCAGTCGACGATCCCCTGGACTTCGTCCTCGACCGACCTGTCAAAATCCAGGCGCGCGGGAATGTGCCGCAGCGCCTTGAGCAGCTGCGGCACCTGGTCGCCGTCGCGGCGGCTGTCCGTCTGGTTGATGGTCAGGGTGAACATTCTGGGTCCACACTACCCGGAAGTAGGAATTGCGAAACGGCCGGTTTCCCCTTGGGCGGCCCGCCGGTTCCCACCCCGGCAAACGGCTGGGGGTCCGCATTGCATGGACGCGGACCCCCAGCCACAGGACGGCAGGCCAACAGGCCCGGGTCAGTTTCCCTGTTCCGCAGCGGCGCCCGCTGCCGGGAAACGGTCCCAGGCGCGGTGGCCGGCGATGAGCCCCGAAAGTTCGGTGGTTACCGAGGCAGCATCGTTCCCGCCAACCACCCCTGCGGCCCCCTTCGGGATGCCGGCTGCCTCCAGCACCGCAGACCCGGAGCCCCAGGCCCCAACGGCCTTGGCGTGGCGGTAAGCCTCGGACAGCATCAGCGCGACGCGCGGATCCAGCCCGTCAGCCGGCTCCCCGGCCTTGGCGTCGCGCCCCGCGGAGGCATCGGCCGCGGGTTGCTTGCCCCCGGCGACCATCAGTGCGTCGAACTCGGTGGACCGTGCCGTGAGGAAGGTCCGCTGCACCGTCACCGAAAGCCCGTCGGAGGACAGCGTGCCCCCGGCCGGTGCGATGACCAGCGGGACCATGCCCTCGCCGTCGAGCGCCTTGCGGGCGGCCTCCACCTCCGCAAGGTCGCTGGAAGCGTCGGCGACGATGCCCACCACGCGCCCGGCAACCGGCCAGGTCCCACCCACCTGGGACACGGAAGGGCTGGGATCCCGGTCCGGCACCTGCTCGGTGGCCTCCGGGGCCGGCATGCCGAGGCCCGCGGCGACGGCGGCGCACAGCGCGGCGTCAATGTTGGCCAGGGCCTGGAGCTGGCGTTCGCGGACGGCGCTTTCGTAGCACTTGCCGAGCTCGAACGTGTAGGCCTGGATCACGTGGTCCTGCTCCACGGAGCTCAGGCTGCGGAAGAACAGCCGGGCCTGGCTGTAGTGGTCATCGAAGGATGCCGGGTTGCGCCGTTCCTTGATGGATTCCGCAACCGCCTGGGGCACGTCTACGAATGCCCCCATGTCCTGCCCCGCCAGGAACGGGCAGCCGCCATCCAGCGAATTGGGCCGGTACGGCGCGGCACCGCCATGGACCGCCGCCTGGTGCATGCCGTCGCGGAGCATGTCGTTGACCGGGGCGTGCGGCCTGTTGATGGGAATTTGCGCGAAGTTCGGGCCGCCCAGACGCGAAATCTGGGTATCCAGGTAGGAAAACAGCCGGACCTGCAGCAGGGGATCGTTGGTGACGTCGATGCCCGGAACCAGGTGCCCCGGGTGGAAGGCCACCTGCTCGGTTTCCGCGAAGTAGTTGGTGGGGTTTGCGTTAAGGGTCATGAGCCCGATGGGCTGCACCGGCGCCAGTTCCTCGGGGACGAACTTGGTGGGGTCCAGAAGGTCGATTCCCTGGAACATCTGGTCTTCCGTGTCCGGGAAGGTCTGGATTCCCAGTTCCCACTCCGGGTAGGCGCCGGCCTCGATGGCATCAGCCAGATCGCGCCGGTGGAAGTCCGGGTCCATGCCGTTGATGATCTGGGCTTCTTCCCAGACCAGCGAGTGCACGCCCTGCTTGGGCTTCCAGTGGAACTTCACCAGGGTGGTGTCGCCGGCGGCGTTGACGAGCCGGAAGGTGTGGACGCCGAAGCCCTCCATGGTCCGGTATGACCGGGGGATGCCGCGGTCCGACATGTTCCACAGGGTGTGGGCCTGCGCCTCGGTGTGGAGCGATACGAAGTCCCAGAACGTGTCGTGCGCGCTCTGGGCCTGCGGAATCTCGCGGTCCGGGTGGGGCTTGGCCGCGTGCACCACATCCGGGAACTTCATGCCGTCCTGGATGAAGAAGACGGGAATGTTGTTCCCTACGAGGTCGTAGGTGCCCTCATCGGTGTAGAACTTCGTGGAGAACCCCCGGGTGTCCCGCACGGCGTCGGCTGACCCACGGGAGCCAAGCACCGTGGAGAACCGAACAAACACGGGCGTTTCGACGTCCGCGGCAAGGAAACCGGCGCGCGTTACCTTCGACGCCGTGCCGTAGGACCGGAACACCCCGTGCGCTCCCGCGCCGCGTGCGTGGACAACGCGCTCCGGGATCCGTTCGTGGTCAAAGTGGGTGATCTTCTCGCGCAGGTGGTGGTCCTGCAGCAGGATGGGGCCGCGCGCGCCGGCCTTTAGGGAATGGTCCGTATCCTGCAGCCGCAGGCCCTGGGCCGTGGTCAGGTACTGGCCGGACTGGGCGCGGGCGGTGGCCGGCGCGCCGGTAGGGCTGCCCGTGGGGGACACGGCCTCGGGGCCGCGCTGGTCCGGTTTGGGCGGCAACGGCTCCCGCGGGCTGGTGGGCTCCTCGAACGCCGGCGGCTCGCTGGACGGAACCCCGGGAATTACAACGTCGTCTTCGGCTGGCATGTCTCGATCTCCCCACAATTGATGGTCTTAGCTTCCGCCTCAGCGAAAGCTAAGCTTGCTTAGTACCCTACAGGTGCCGAAGGCGGTAAAGGGAAGGTCCGACGGCGGGGGTTGCCTCCCTGCCCCTCCATCTGTTGCGATGGGGAAACGGCCGCCTGCAGCGGCACACCCGAGGTGAGGATGGTTATGGCCGGCAGCACTGGGCGCGATGGAATGCAGGACACAATGCAGCAGGACGACGTGTGGCAGGAAGGCATCGGGCAGGGGGAACTGGAACTCGTCGACCGCTGGTGGCGCGCCGCCAACTATCTCTCGGTGGGCCAGATCTACCTGCGGTCCAACCCGCTGCTGCGCGAGCCACTGCAGGCTGAGGACACCAAGTCCCGCCTGCTGGGCCACTGGGGCACCACGCCCGGGCTCAACTTCGTATACGCCCACCTGAACCGCGTCATCCGCCGCGACTCACTGGAGATGCTCTTCGTGGCAGGTCCCGGCCATGGCGGCCCCGCCGTCGTCGCCAATGCCTGGCTGGAGGGAACCTACTCCGAAATCTATGCCCACGTGGGCAATGACGAGGCCGGCCTGGCGGAACTGTTCCGGCAGTTCTCCTACCCGGGCGGCATCCCCAGCCACGCCGCACCGGAAAGCCCGGGCTCCATCAGCGAGGGCGGCGAACTGGGATACTGCCTGGCCCACGCCTACGGATCGGTCTTCGACAACCCGCAGCTGGTGACCGCCGTCGTGATCGGTGACGGCGAGGCGGAGACCGGACCGCTGGCCGCCAGCTGGCACTCCCACAACTTCCTGGACCCGGCCACTGACGGTGCCGTGCTGCCCATCCTGCACCTGAACGGCTACAAGATCGCCAACCCCACGGTCCTGGCCCGGATGCCGCAGGACCAGCTGGAGCAGCTGCTGCGCGGCTACGGCCATGAGCCGTATTTCGTGACGGTGGCGGATCCGGACAACACGGAGCAGGCGCACCGGGATTTCGCGGCCGTGCTGGACCGCTGCCTGGCCGATATCAAGGCCATCCAGGACGCCCACCGGCAGGATCCGGATGCAGAAGAGGCGGGGGAGGGCGGCCACCGCTGGCCCATGATCGTCCTGCGCTCGCCCAAGGGCTGGACCGGGCCGCGCACCGTGGACGGGCTGCAGGTGGAAGGCACGTGGCGGGCGCACCAGGTGCCGCTGTCCGAGGTCCGCACCAACGGGGAGCACCTGAAGCAGTTGGAGGAGTGGCTGCAGTCCTACCGCCCGGACGAACTGTTCGACGGCGACGGCAGGCTCCGGCCCGACGTCGCACGGGGTGCGCCCGCCGGTGACTTCCGCATGAGTGCCACACCGCACGCCAACGGCGGACTGCTCCGGCGCGCGCTGAAACTGCCCGCGTACCAGGACCACGCCGTCGAGGTTCCACATCCGGGCACGGACCGGGTGAGCCCCATGATCACGCTCGGGTCCTGGATGCGGGACGTCATCGCACAGAACATGGACAACTTCCGGCTGTTCGGCCCGGACGAGACGGCGTCCAACAGGCTGCAGAACGTCTACGAGGTCACCGACAAGGTGTGGCAGTACCGGATTGACGACGTCGACGAGCACCTGGCACGGTCCGGACGGGTGATGGAGGTACTGAGCGAGCACCTGTGCCAGGGCTGGCTGGAAGGCTACCTCCTCACCGGCCGCCACGGTGTGTTCAACTGCTACGAAGCTTTCGTCCACATCGTCGATTCGATGTTCAACCAGCACGCAAAGTGGCTGAAGGTATCCCGCAAACTTCACTGGCGCCAGCCGGTCCCCTCGCTGAACTACCTGCTGTCCTCCCACGTGTGGCAGCAGGACCACAACGGTTTCTCGCACCAGGACCCGGGCTTCATCGACCACGCGGTCAACAAAAAGGCCGAGGTCATCCGGGTGTACCTGCCGCCGGATGCCAACACCCTCCTGTCCGTCATGGAGCACTGCCTGGCGTCGACGGACTACGTGAACATCGTGGTCAGCGGCAAGCAGCCCTCGCCCACCTGGCTTGGCCCGGCCGATGCCGCCAACCACTGCCACCGCGGCCTGGGCATCTGGACGTTCGCCGGCTCCGAGGTGCCCGGCGAGGAGCCCGACGTCGTACTGGCCTGCGCGGGCGACGTCCCCACCGTGGAGACCGTTGCCGCCGCGGAACTGCTCCGCAACGGCGCCCCCGGCCTCAAGGTGCGGGTGGTCAACGTAGTGGACCTGATGCGGCTGCAGGACGAAAGCGAGCACCCGCACGGCCTCCCCGCCCATGACTTCGACGGCATCTTCACCGCTGACAAACCCGTCATCTTCGCGTACCACGGCTACCCGGCGCTGATCCACCGGCTGGCGTACCGGCGCACCAACCAGCAGGGGCTTCACGTGCACGGCTACAAGGAAGAGGGGACCACCACCACCCCGTTCGATATGGCCATGCTCAACGGCATCGACCGCTTCACCCTGGCCATCGACGCGATCGATCGCGTACCGGGCCTTGCCGAGAAGCACTCACTCCTGCGCCAGGACCTGCAGGACCGGCGCAACCGGGCGCGCGAACACACCCGCAGGCACGGCGAGGACCCGGAAGAAATCCGGAACTGGAAACTGGGCGGCTGACGCCCTAAAGCGGGAGGTCGTCCAGCGTGCAGGAGGGCAGGTGGATCCAGCCTTCGCTGCGGGCGGCTTCCGCGTGGGCGGCATCGGGCAGGAGCGTCCGACAGCGGGCCACGGCCCGCGCGGTCAGCGAGGCGATGACGGCGTCGAACAGGTCGTCGGAAGCGGTTAGCCTGTCCCGGTGCGCGGCCAGGTCCAGCCAGGGCGCCTGCTCCTCGAGGGCCGCCAGCAGGAGGCCCAGGCGTTCGGTTTCGGGGATGCCGCGGCCTTTGTAGCCGCGCCCGTTGAGGCCCCAGATCTTCAGCGACGCCGCCGGGTACACCTCGGCAAAGCGCCCCGAGCCGTCCCGGAGCTGCGGGCCGTGCAGTGCCGCGATCTTCGCCTGGATCACCGCGCAGCGCATGGCAGGGTGGGCCAGCCGGTCGGCGGAAACGCTCAGGGGGATCAGGCCGGTCCGGGCGGTGCAGAACCGGTCCGTGTCCCGGTACGCAAGCAGCCGCCGGCCCGCGATGCCGTCATGTTCCAGGACGGGTGCTGCGTTGAAGGCCAGGTGGCCGGTGAGGAACGGAATCAGCGCGTCAGGCCAGCCCACGGGGCAGTCGACGCCGGTCATGCCGCAGGTGCCGAACAGGTCCACGATCTCCTGGTCGTCAACGTCCAGGGCCAGGTGGGCCAGCCGGGCCCGGTCATCGCTCCACTCGATGACCGCCACGGCAGTCTTCTTGGCCGCCGCCGCCAGATCCACGCCAAGGGTCCTCATGGGCTGCTCATCAACACTGCTGTCAGACGGCATTGCGTCAGACCGCGCGGTAGCGCAGGACGCCTGGGATGCTCCCGGATCCGCCAAGGTCAGTGCCCCGCGCGAAGCCGGCCCACAGGGCGCGCATCCTGCGGCCCGCGGCGTCCACGTCCGCCCAGTCCGCGCCGGCAATGAGCCCAACGCCGTCCCAGGTCTTCCGGTTGCCGAGCAGCAGGGGCAAATCCACCGTGTGGGCGGCGCCGAAGATGTTGCCGGGCGCGTGCCAGTCCAGGATGTAGCGGTGCGCCCGCCCGCCCGCCTTGGCATGCCGGCGCGCGAACCTGCGGCTTGCCCGGCCGTACACGGTTTCGGTGACCACCCAGTCGATGGCCCGCACGGCGGCAGGACCCACCAGGGGGATGCCTGCCAGGCGCATCAGGCGGGGGCTGCGGGGGAGGAACAGGCGGGCCTCCTCGGAGGTATGGCCGATCAGCACCTCGATCGACGGCGCTGTCCGGTTCCAGGCAGCCTCGATCACGGACTCCTCCGGAAGCGGATCATGGCCGTACTGGGTACCAAACGGCATGGCCGCCAGCATGCCGAACTTCCGGGCCACCTGCGTGACCTGGGCTTCGAGAGCCACCACGTCCATGGCGGGCGTCTGCTCGGAGACCCCGTCCGCAGCAATGCCCATGGCATGGTTCATTTTCGCCCGGCCGCGGGTAATGCCCAGCGGGGCGCTTTGGATGATGGCGCGCTGGAAAAGGGATGGTGCCTCGGGCGTGGCCATCAGGTGGGCGATCGCGTCGCCCCCGGCGGACTGGCCGAAGGCGGTGACCCTGCCGGGATCGCCCCCGAACGCGGCAATGTTCCGCTGCACCCACCGGAAAGCCTTGAGCTGGTCCAGAAGTCCCAGGTTGCCGGGCCGGCCTGCCGGTGTGGCGAGGAACCCGAACAGCCCGAGCCGGTACGTCACGGAGACCACGATTACCCGGTTTTCGGCCACCAGCCGTGCGGGGTCGAAGATGGCCAGGTCCCCGGAGCCGGTGGTGTAGGAGCCGCCGTGGATCCAGACCATGACGGGCAGCTTCTCGTCCGGCTTCAGGTCGCCGGGCAGTGTGATGGAAAGGTTCTGGCAGTCCTCGCTGCCCGGCAGCTCGCCGTATTTGGTGCCCAGGACGTCGTCCAGGAACGGCACCGGAGCCTGGGGGCAGGCGGGTGCGGGAGAGGTGGCGGCATATTCGGCGGTCCAGTCCGGAACCGGGGCCGGCACCTGGAACCGGTGGGCGGTGGCGTAGGGAATGCCGGTGGCACGAATGACGCCGCCGTCGCGCCGGCCGCTGACGGGCCCGCACGGGGGATGGAACAGAAGCTGGGACGTCACGGCTGGCTCGGAACTCACAGCCCCACCATGCCATAACTTCCTGAAACAACGACGGCGGGGGTCCCCCCTCCAAAAAACAGGGGCCCGCCGGCGGGACCCCAAACAATTTTTTGGGGAAGACCCAACCGGCAAAAAGTGTCCGGGGGGGGCGGACCGACTTGTGGGAGAGTCCCCCTCTGCATTGGTGTGGGCGGGGGCGCGCCCACCCCCCCCCCCTTCACCCCTCTCCCGCCCCCACGCCTCTT
>NZ_JARETC010000009.1:0-180585 GCF_029077345.1 Arthrobacter sp. NQ4
CGCCGGCCCCCGGGCCGTCGGCGCGCCGGTGAGGGTGCCGCAGTTCTTTCCGGCGGGGACCCCGGGGCCGGAGCGCGCCGGGTAAGCAAACGCGGCGGGGGTCTTTACCCCCCGCGGCGGGGGGGGGCCGGTTTTCAGGGGGGGCCTGCCGCCGTCGTACTTCTTTACGCCTAGATGCAGGCGGGCTGGTAGGCGGGATCTGCCGGACCCGAGGCCTGGGCCAGGGCGTTGGCCACCAGCTGGTGCACCACTGGATCGTTGGGCGTCTGGTCGTGTTCGATAACGTCGGCCGGGCACTTGTCCTGGATGGTGATGTTGGTGACCTGCCGGGCGCTGCCGCTCAGGAACTGGCTGTTGTACGGGATGACCACTTCATCATGGGTGGTGGAAATGACCGTGTAGGCGGGGCCGGCGACGGTATCGCCGATCGCGTTCAGCTCCTTCATGAAGGGCGAACCGGCCTGCTGGTCTGCGCACGCGGCGCATCCGGCGGCGGTGTAGTCGGGCGTGGGCACCAGATCCGGCGGCGGAAGGATCACGCCTTCGGTGCCGTGGTTGGACGGTGCGATGCCGACAAGCTGGTGGACGTACTTGGCGCCACCCAGGAAGCCCATGTAATAGCGGGGCATCATGCCGCCCTGGCTGTGGCCCACCAGGTCCACCTGCTTGGCGCCGGTGGCGGAGCGGACCGCGTCCACGAACGGGGCAAGTTCATTCGCCGAATCCTTGACCGGTGCCGTGGCGTAAACGCCGTTGGTGGCACCGTAGTTGAGGGCGAAGACGCAGTAGCCCTGGCTCTTGAGGACCGGCGAGAGCGTGGACCAGTTCTTCTCCATGCTCTCGAACGTTCCGGGAACCAACACCACCGGGTAAGGGTGCTCGGCTGAAGGTTTGCAGGACCAGTCGTTGGCCCCGGGCGGGGAGATGTCGACGGCCTGGGCGGGAGCGGCCATCAATGAGGAGGCAAGGACCGCAGCGGCGGCAACGGACAGGGCCCGGCTAAGCAATGACATGGAAACCTCTTTGTTCGTCTGTCTATGGGGAAAGCCGGGCTGATGGTCTTGGGGGTGTCCATCAGGTCCGGCCGAGGTTTTCCATGCTGGCAGTGGTGCTGCTCCTGCGCAGCGGAAGTGCACGAACGTGCGGCCAAAATCCGGGCTTACCAGCACCCGCCTCCGCGGCAACTGTGACCCGAGCACACGTGTTGTTACTGGTGAGTAGCTAAATGGGCGCCTGCCAGCGGCGGGCCAAGCGACCACAGGCGTTTGCACGAACGTGCAGTTTCGCCCAGTGACGCCGACGACGCCGGTTTCCCGCGGCCGGCGCTCAGGCGCGCCTTGGGAACTCCCACACCCGAGGGGCTCCTACCGCGGGTCCAGCCGCACAGCGCTGACGACGTCCTCGGCGCACAGAGCATGCGCCGTTGCCTGCACGGTGTCCCACCTGCCGTAGGTTGACGGGTCGAGGAACTGCTCCCAGCTCCGTTCGAGATCCCTGCGCACATCCTCGGGCCAGTCCCGGAATCCCTTTCCAAGCACGCCCGCCTCCCGCTTGCGGTCGTCCAGTTCATCCCAGATCCGGTCCCGCCGCGCGTCATAGTCCTCGTCGCTTTCACCGGGCAGTTCCAGCACGTGCGGAATGCCGCTGAGGGCGCAATGCCAGTCCCAGTGGTGCGAGAGCAGCACCCGTTCCCGCGGAATCCGGCACGTGAGCAGGACGTCTCCCCGGTTGCGCCTGCAGCTGTCGACCAGGTATTCACGGGTAGTACGCGCCCAGAACCAAAGGGCGCCGTCGCCGCTGGTGGGAAGGCGGCGGTCCATCTCCCGGAACATCCAGGCATAGGCGTCGGCGAACAGCGGCTCCGCCAGATCTGGGTCCGGAAGGAGCTGCCCGGTCGAAAGGAGCTCCTCGAAAGCACCCTCGGTCTGGAAGGTGTGGAGCAGGAGACGGCTGGCGGTCAGGTCATAGCCCACCCGGCCGGCCGGCACTGCACGGTCAGCGCGGGAACGGGCAACAGGAAATTTCGGCACAGGCAGAGCGTAAAAGCTGCCCCTGACATTGCGACGGCGCGAGGCCAGATTGTGCGCCAATCATCCGGATTGCGCGTTTCGCGCAAGTAGCCTTGCGCTAATCACGCAGTAGTGCCTATGATCTACATCATGCTTTTGGGCGGCCCGCCCGACCTCCCCCTCCCCAAACAACAATGAGGTTGCTTTATGTCTGTCCCAATCAAGGCCACTATGGAAAAGGTTCCTGGCGGCATGATGCTGATCCCCCTGCTCATCGGCGCCGTCCTCGGCACCTTCGCCCCGGATTCCGCCAAGTTCCTCGGCTCCTTCACGGGCGCGCTCTTCACCGGCGGCACCACCATCCTTGCGGTCTTCTATGTCTGCATGGGCGCGAGCATCGATATCAAAGCCACCCCGTACATCCTGAAAAAGGGCGGCGTGCTGTTCGGCAGCAAGGTCCTGTTCGCCATCATCATCGGCGTCATCGCCGGCAGGTTCATGGGTGAACTTCCCATCGACGGCGGACTGCTCTCGGGCCTCTCGGTCCTGGCCATCCTGGCCGCCCTCAACGACACCAACGGCGGCATGTACATGGCACTCATGGGCCAGTACGGCAAGCCCAAGGACGTTGCGGCGTACTCAGTGATGACGCTGGAATCCGGCCCCTTCCTGACCATGGTGACCCTCGGCGTCGCAGGTCTGTCAGCCTTCCCATGGCAGGCCCTGGTGGGCGCCATCATCCCCCTGCTCCTCGGTGCGATCCTGGGCGCCCTGGACCCGGCCATGCGCAAGTTCCTCTCCTCCGCGGCACCGGTGCTGATTCCGTTCTTCGCCCTGGCCCTCGGCTTCGGCCTGAACCTGGGCCAGGTGCTCAACGCCGGACTGCTGGGCCTCGGCCTGGGCCTGTTCGTGCTCATCGCCGGCGGCGCCGTGCTCTTCTTCGCTGACAAGCTGACCGGCGGCTCGGGCATCGCCGGCCTCGCGGCAGCAACCACTGCCGGCAACGCCGCCACCGTTCCCATGCTGGTGGCCGCCGCCAACCCGGCCTACTCTGCCGCAGCCGGCCCCGCCACCGTGCTGGTGGCAGCCTCCGTGGTGGTCACCGCCATCGGCTGCCCCCTCATGGTCGCTTGGTACGCTAAGCGCCTGAAGGCCAAGCAGACCGTGGAAACCCGCGAGGTGTCCCCAGCAGTATGAACGCCACCGCAGCCAAGCGCTGGGCAATCATCGCCGACGACCTGACGGGAGCGGCAGATGCCGCCGCAGCCTACGGACCCACCCACAGCAGTTGCGTAATCCTTGACCTGGCCTCCACGTGGCCGGAGGCGGACATCCTGTCGGTCAACACCGAGAGCCGCTACCTTGCGGCGGAGGAGGCTGCCTCCGCCGTGGCTGCCGCGGTGGCACAGGCCCTTGGGCAGGACCGGCAGGTCTTCAAGAAGATCGACTCGCTGCTCCGCGGCAACCTCGGCCCCGAGATTGCCGCAGCGCTGGCCAGCGTCAGTAACGGCCGCGGCAGGGGCCTGGCCCTGGTGGCCCCTGCCTTTCCGGCCACGGGAAGGACCACCCTGCGCGGCATGGTCCATGTCAACGGTGCGCAGAACGCGCAGGGACGGTTCGACGGCGACGTGGCGGCAGCAGTTGCCGCCGGAGGTCTTTCCGCTGAACTGGTGGGCCGGGAAACGGCACGCACCCCGGAGGACCTGGCGGCGCACCTGCAGGACCTTCGGGACCGCGGGACTGACGCCGTCGTACTTGACGCGGTCTCTGACGATGACCTTCAGCAGATCGCCGCCGCGGCAGCCCTGCTGGACTTTCCTGCCCTCCTGGTGGGTTCCGGCGGGCTGGCCGGCCACGTTGCCGCACGCGAGGAAGGACGCGATGTCCTTCGTGACCACGCACAGCACGTACAGCGGACGCTGACCGTGATCGGCAGCTATTCCGGCCTCGCCCGGCAGCAGACCGAGGCCCTTGTCGCCGCAGGTGCCGAGCACATCACGCTGGACCACCAGGCGCTGGAGGACCCGACGGTTGCCCGGAACGTAGCGGCCGCGATGCTGCGGACCGACGTCGTGCTGACGCCAAATCCGATGGGTGCCGTGGACAAATCGCAGGCCTTGGTCGTGGCCGAAGCGCTGGCGAGGGCCACTGCCGGCGGCATCGGGAACTGCGAAGCCCTGATCCTGACGGGCGGGGAGACTGCGACGGCGGTCCTCAAGGCGCTCGGCGTCGGCAGCTTTACCGTCCTGGGCGAGGTTGAGCCCGGCGTCGTGATGAGCCTGCTGCCCGCGCCCCTCCCCCTCTTGGTCACCAAGGCCGGCGCCTTCGGCGATGCCGGCACGCTGACCAGGACCACACAGTTTTTCTCTAGCACAACGACTGAAATGAGTACCAAGTAATGGGACGCCCGATCGTAGCCATCACCATGGGGGACGCCGCCGGCATTGGCCCGGAAATCATCGTCAAGGCCCTGGCGGACAGCGAACTCCGGTCCAAGGCGCGGATGCTGGTCATCGGCGATCTTCGCCGGCTGCAGCTCGCCGCGGACATCGTCGCCAGCCCGCTGGCCCTGCGGAAGGTGGCCGAGCCGTCGGAGGCGCTGTTCCAGGAAGGCACCATCGACGTCCTGGACATCGACTGCATTCCGGAGGACCTCGCCTGGGGCGAGCTGTCCGCCGCCGCGGGACATGGCTCGTACCTGTTCATCGAGAAGGCCGTGCAGCTGGCGATGGACCGTAAGGTTGACGCCATCTGCACAGGCCCCCTTAACAAGGCGGCCCTGCACGCAGCCGGGCACAAGTTCCCCGGCCACACCGAGCTCCTCGCCGAACTGACCGGCACCGAGGAAGTGTCCATGATGCTAACGGCGCCGAAGATGCGCGTCATCCACGTGACCACTCACATCGGGCTCATCGATGCCATCGCCAAGATCAACGGGGACCTGGTCTACCGGACCATCAAGCGCGGGTATGAACTGCTGCGCACCTCCGGCATCGAGAACCCGCGGATCGCTGTGTGCGCCATCAACCCGCATGCCGGTGAGAACGGGCTGTTCGGCTACGGCGAGGAGGCGGAGAAGATCCAGCCGGGCATCGAGAAAGCGCAGGCGGACGGGATTAACGCCTTCGGTCCCCTCCCGGCGGACACCCTGTTCTTCCTGGCCGGCCGCGGCGACTTCGACCTGGTGGTGGCCCAGTACCACGACCAGGGCCACGGCCCCGTGAAGGTCCTTGGCCTGGAGAACGGCGTCAACATCACCGTGGGGCTCCCCGTGGTGCGGACGTCCGTTGACCACGGCACGGCCTTTGACATCGCCGGCAAGAACATTGCGGACCACGAGTCGCTGCTCGAGGCCCTGCGGCAAGCTGTTGACCTGGCACCGGCACGGGACGAAGCTGCGTAACTGAAGCCATCTCTTGGCGCGGCCGGTCAGCAAAGCTGGCCGGCCGTCTCCGTCTTTGGGGAGCACTAGCATGGGTAGCACTGCCATCGCCATGCCCACGGGAAGGAGACCGGGAATGCTCAGCGCAAACGCGCGGCGCGAGGAGATCTACCATCTTGCCGTGACCACCGGCCTGGCCTCCGTGGAGGAACTCTCGGCCAAGTTCGAGGTGACGGCCTCTACCATTCGGCGGGACCTGGCGCTGCTGAACTCGCAGGGCCGGCTGGCCCGCACCTATGGCGGGGCGATGGCGCTGGGTGCGCACCCGGAGGCGTCGCTGCGGCAGCGCACGGGCGAGGCGTTCGAGCAGAAGCACGCGATCGCCCGCTGGGCGGCGTCGGTGATCCAGCCCGGGGAGAACATCCTGCTCGACGCCGGTTCCACCGCGGGTGCCCTGGCGCACGAGCTGCGCGGGTTCGGCCCGTTGTCCGTGACGACGCCGGGCATCAACACACTGCAGGAGCTGGCCGATTCGGAGGGCATCGAGGTGGACTGCCTGGGCGGCCGGCTCCGTGGCGTCTCCCAGAGTTTCGTGGGGCCGCTGGCCGAGGCGGCGCTGGAGCGGATGAGCTTTGACCGGGTTTTCCTGGGCGCCGACGCCGTCACCGCGGAGGACGGCATCTGCGAAGCCGACCACGCCCAGACCCGGCTCAAGGAGCTCATGGCCCGGCGCGGCCGTGCCGTCTATGTCCTGGCGGACTCGTCAAAGTTGGGCCTGCGGCCGTTCCACGCGTGGGCGCGTTTGGCTTTGCCGTGGACTTTGGTAACGGACGACGGCGCCGACCCCGCCCAGGTGCAGAAGTTCCGGGAGGCCGGGGTTCAGGTTGAGGTGGCGGCGGTGACGCCCGCGGCAAGCGCGGGCTGACGCGCTGCTAGTTCTCTTCCAGTTCGCCCCGGACGAGGCGCCGCAGGACGTCGGTGAGCAGTTCGACGCCGCGCAGGGCATCGTCGTCGAGCGTGTACTCGGCCTCGTTGTGCGAGATGCCTTCGACGCTGGGAACGAAGAGCATGACGGTGGGGACCACGTCCTTCATGTTGGTCGAATCGTGCCCGGCGACAGTCATCACGTTCCTGTAGCTGTAGTCCAGGCTCTCTGCGCTTGCCCGGCCCAGCGCCACTCCCTTGGGCTGGTAGGACACCACTCCCCAGTTGTGGGTGAGGTCCAGGCGGATTTCCGTGCGTGAGTCTGCCTCGGCGTCGATGATCCTCTTGCCCAGGCGTTCCATGGCGAGGCCCAGCACGGATTCGTCCGGGGAGCGCAGGTCCAGGTTCATTACCACCTGCCGGGCTATGGTGACCGGCGAGTTCGGCAGGACATGCAGCTCGGAGACGGACGTGTGCAGCAGCCCTGGCTCGAACTCCGCGGCCAGTTCACGCGCGGCGGCGATCACCAGCGCGGCCCCGAAGAGGGCGTCGCGGCGGTCTTCCATGCGGGTGGCGCCCGTGTGCGACTGCGCTCCATCCACCGTGACACGGTACTTGCTGGCGGCCCAGGTCCGGTCCACGATGCCCACCTGGGTACCGCTCTCCTCCAGCTCCTTGCCCTGCTCGATGTGGATCTCGGCGTAGCGGGCGACTTGTGCGAGGACCGGAGCGTTCCCGTCCTGGGCGCCGTGCCCTGCGGCCAGCGCCTGAGCCACGGTGGTGCCGGCCGAATCGGCAGTAGCCAGCGCGTCACCCAGCGGAAGTTTCCCGGTGAAGACCGCGCTTCCCATCATGCTGGGCGCGAAGCGGCTGCCTTCCTCGTTGAACCAGTTCACAACGGCCAGGTTGCAGGTGGGCTCAAGCTTTCCGTCCCGGGCTTCCGCAGCTACGCGGGCGCCGGCATGCGCCGCTGCGAGCACTCCGTAGGCTCCGTCGTACCGTCCGGCCAGCGGCTGGGAATCCAGGTGGGATCCCGCGAGCACGTACGGGGCACCGGGGACCAACTCCATGGTGCCGAACTGGTTGCCTGCCTCGTCAACTGATTCGGTGTAGCCGTGCCGGGCCAGCCATTGGCTGAACCAGGCCCGGGTGGCATGGTCAGCCGCCGTGCCGGCCTGCCTGTCCACGCCTCCGCCGGGCGTCGCGCCAAAGCCGGACATCGTGGCGAAATCGGCGAGGAATTGGTCGTCGGTAGTGCTCATGGGGTTTCCTTCCCTGTCAGGGCTGCCTCAAGGTCTGCGGTGCGGACCGGCGCCGGTAGGTTTTCCTCGCCGAAGCGGATTTGACCACCCACCATGGTGGCCAGTACCCGCGTGGCGGCGATGTCCGAGGAGGCCACTGCCGTGGGGTCCTGGTCCAGGAACACCAAGTCGGCCAGGTAACCCGGGGCCAGGCGCCCCTTGATGTGGCCGGTGCCCGTGGCGGCTGCCGATCCCGTGGTGTAGGCGGCCAGGGCCTCAGCCGCGGTGATCCTTTCGTCCGGGCCGTAGACCTGTCCTGACGGGGTCAGCCGCTCCACGAAGGACTGCATGACGTCCAGGGGCCTGCCGTTGGAGACGGGACGGTCCGAGCTTCCCGGCAGCGTGACACCGCGTTCCAGCAGGCTCTTGGCGGGGTAGGACCAATTGGTGCGCTTGGGGCCCAGCAGTTGGGCCATGCCGTCGCCGAACTCGGTGATGAAGTGCGGCTGCGGCACCAACACAATGCCGGCTGCGGCAATCCGGTCGAGCTGATCGGGGCGGACCACCCCGCCGTGCTCAATCCGGTTGGGCTGTAAATTAATCCCGAAGGTCTCCTGCGCCTCCGTGATGATGTCAATCGCATGGTCGATGGCGTGGTCGCCGATGGCATGCATCGCAATTGCCCAGCCCGCCCGGTACGCCTCGAGCGCTGATTCCCGCAGCTGGTCCGCGTCCATTTGCAGGTAGCCGTGGTTGTGGGTGCAGCCGACGTAGTCCTCGGTCATGTAGGCCGTGCTGCCCAGGAGCGAACCGTCGCTGAAGATCTTCACCGGTCCCAGCCGCAGCCAGTCGTCGCCCAATCCTGTGCGGATTCCGGCGTCCAGGCTCCTGGAGGCTGGATCGTTGGCGTGGCCCGCCACGTTGTGGAGGGCATCCATGACCAGCATCGGCTGCATCCTGACGCTGAGCAGACCCTTGTCACGGGCGTTCTGGTAGGCCGCGAACTCGCGGGGCGAATAGCCAATCCAGCCGCCGGCGATACCCGCATCCGTAACGCTCGTAATACCTTCGGCGAGGTAGTGCGACGTCGCAAGATCCAGCGCGTGCTCTATGGTCTCCAGCGGATACGGCAGGAGGATGTCCTGCACCAGCCGCATGGCATTTTCCTCAAGCAGCCCGGTCGGGCGGCCGTCGTCGCCCACCACGACGGCCCCGCCGTCGATCGGGGCGGAGAGATCAGCCCGGGCTGATACGAGCTCCAGCGCCACGCCGTTGAGTGTGCAGGCGTGGCCCGAGGAGTGCTTGATCCACACCGGACGCCCCCCGGCCGCCTCATCCAGCCGGTCGCGGTCCGGTTGTTGCCCGCCGAGAAGCAGCGGGCTGTAGCCGGATGCCACCACCCATTCTCCGGGGGCCATCCCCGCGGCGGCGTCGGCGATGATCCGGTAGACCTCGTCCAAGCTTGCCGCTGCTCCCGCGTTGGCCTCCATCAGGCCGAGGCCGAACCACACGCTGTGTGCATGCACGTCGTTGAACCCGGGGACAATCGTGGTCCCGGCGGCATCGATGGTCCGGACAGCCAGGGCCGCCAGGTCGGCGCCGGGATCCACCTCGAGGATTTTGCCGTCGTGGATGAGCAGGCTTGTCGCGGCGGGGCAGGAAGCATCCTGGGTCAGGATGCGTGCGTTTCGAATCAGGAGATCGACGGGCATAAATCCTCTTTGATAGGGTCCCCGGAAGTGGCGGAGGGGTTGGGACCAGGGCCTGGGAGCTGGACTACGCTCTATTCAACGCTGTAATAATGCTGCCTTCAATGGACATCCAACGCCGCTTTTAATCGAAGGCTTAGGCTTTTGCATAAAATTGATCCATGACAGCACATGACCATGGCACCCCGCGCTTCTCCGCCTCAGCTTTTCGGGAGTTCCGTCCGGGCCGGCCCACAGAGCCGGAATGGACAGAGCTGCTGGAGAGTCTGTGGAAGGAACGGTCCCTGCTGGTGGACGACTTCCTCGAGCGCTTCTCCGCCATTTCCTATGGTGAGGCCCTGGTTCCCGATGAGGACGTCTACCGCACCGCCGCGGACACCATGGACATGTTCCTCTACCAAATGGCCGGATTGGAGCTCCCACCGGACCTGCAGGCCCTCCCCCGAGAAGTGGCAGCCCGCCGGGCCCGCCAAGGCGTCCCTCTGGACGCATTCCTTGAAGCCATCCGCAACGACTTCCGCGTTCTGTGGAAGGGGTTGGAACGTGTTGCCCGGGACAAAGGGATCGGCGTCCTGGTGGCCAACATGGACCGGGTCCTGGACGCCGTCGAAGGCTATGTCAGCAGCATCCAGCAGGCGTATGCCGAGGAAGAGGCCCGGCTGACACGGAACAAGCAGCTTTACCGCCAGCGCTTGCTTTCCCGGCTGTTCAACGCTGAACTGGGCGGCCCCCGCGAAGTGCAGGACCTTGCGGCGGCCCTCGGGGTGCAGGCCACAGGAACCTTCGAAGTGCTGGCGGTTACGTTGGACGCCGTGGCCCAGGCCCAGCAGCAGTTCGAGTCGGACCACCGCACTTATGTGTACGAGAACACTGGAGTCCTTTATCTCTTCAGGCAGCAGCGCAAGGGGCGAACCTGGCAAGAGGAAGGGCCCGGCTTTCCTGCCGGATACGTACCCGATGTCGAGGGGCTGGATGCTGTCCCGTCCGCCGCAGCATCGGCCCTCGTGCTGGCGCAGCAAAAGCGCCGGGGCACAGGACTGGCGACACTCGAGGACGCATGGATGGGGATCGCGAGCGGCCTCCTGGAGCAGAAGTTCCCGGGCTTTTCCTCACCCATTAAGCAAGCACTGGATAAATGCACGCCTCTTGAACGTCAGCGCCTGCTGGAGGTGGCGCGCAGCTACGGGCGGACGGGGTCCATCAAGGAGACGTCGGAGGAGTTGTTCTGCCACCGCAACACCGTGGTCAACCGCCTGCATAGCCTGCATGAGGTCATAGGCCTTGACCTCACCGTGCCGGCAGAGGCCGCGCGGGCCCTCGTGGCCCTCAGCCGCTATAAGGAGTTCACCGGCTGATTTGTGAAGATGCCCAACAGTCGGAGGAGAAGTGGGTGGATATTGTCATTGTTTAGGGCTTTATCACTGACCTAATCTCGAATAATCACCGCAGCAGTGCAGGCAATCGCCTTTCGCCCGCCGCGGGACCCGGGACGCAAAACTCAACCCGCTCGAAAGGGCCCACGCAGTGACCACCTCAAATTCACTCCCCTCCACCGTAGGTGCTCCTCCGGTAATCTCAGGCAAAGACGCAGGAAAGATTGCCCGTGCCGCCTTCGTCGGGACCGCGCTGGAATGGTACGACTACTACCTCTTCGGCACGGCCGCAGCCCTGGTTTTCAACCGGCTCTTCTTCACCAACATGGACCCCACCGCGGCTCTGCTGGCATCATTTGCGACGTTCGGCGTCGGCTTCGCCGCCCGCCCGATCGGCGCCATGATCTTCGGCTATATCGGTGACCGTTATGGACGCCGGCCTGCACTGCTCACGACCATCGTCATGATCGGCGCGGCGACGGCGTTCATCGGCCTGTTGCCGGACTTCGGCAGCATCGGCCTGGCTGCACCAATCATGCTGGCGGTATTGCGCCTGGTGCAGGGCCTGGCTGTCGGCGGCGAATGGGGCGGCGCCGTGACCATGGCGGTCGAGCACGCCCCCGTCGAGAAGCGCGGCCGGTACGCCGCGCTGGTACAGGTCGGCTCTCCGGTGGCGACGCTGCTGGCCTCCGGAGCGTTCTCGCTGGTCCTGCTGTTCCCGTCCGAGGCCTTTGACGCCTGGGGCTGGCGCATTCCATTCCTGATTGCCTTCCCCATGCTGGGCATAGCGCTGTGGATCCGGCTCAAGGTGGAGGAATCCCCCATCTTCAAGGACCTGCTTGCCCAGGGCGAAACGGCCAAGGTCCCGGCCTTCGAGGTGTTCCGCCACGCCGGCGGCCGCCTGGTCGTGGCAGTTCTCGCCGCGCTGCTCGGCGTCGGCGGTTTCTACATGATCACCACCTTCGCCGTCAGCTACGGTTCGAACACACTCAAGGTGGACCGGAACGTCATGGTCAACGCGACTCTGGTTGCCGCAGTGGCCCAAATCGGCGTTACTTTCCTCATGGGCCGGCTGGCCGAGAAGATCGGGCCTGGCAAGGTCACCATGTGGGGCGGCATCGTCAGCGCCGTCGCCGCGTTCCCCCTCTTCGCGATGATCGACACCAAATCCCCGCTGATGATCACGCTGGCCATCACCGTCGGTATCATGCTCATTGCGGTGGCCTACGCCGTCAACGGCGGCCTGCTGACCGAACTGTTCCCGGCCAAGCTGCGCTACTCCGGTGTGGCTCTGGGCTACAACATCGCCGGTGCCACCAGTGGGTTCATGCCGCTGCTGGCCACCGCCATGCTGGGTGTCTCCGGCAACCAGTCCTGGGGCGCGGCCCTGATCCTGGCGATCATCTCCCTGCTCACGGCAGTTGGTGGGTTCCTGGGTGAGCGCCTGCGCGTCCAGGACAAGAAGCTCGTCGCCGAAAGCTAGGCACCGCGGCCGCCGCCAGGAGACCGCGTTACACCCTCTATCGAAACTCACCACCACTTCGGGGAGCCGTCCGGCGGACGGCTCCCCGTTTGTTAGGAGAAGAACATGCTTAGTGACGACCAGACCCTTCGGATCCTGGACGCCGTAGACGCCGCCTTTGATGCGCAGCTGTCCTTCACCCAGGACCTGGTCAAACACCCGTCGCTGCGCACCCGGGAGGGGAGCGCCCAGGACCTGATGTTCGCGGCCATGGCCGGCCGTGGCCTGGAAATGGACCGGTGGGAGCTGGATGCCGAGGAACTGTCTGCCCATGAGGGCTTCGGGCCTGTGACGGTGTCCTATGAAGGGATGACAAACGTGGTGGGCACATACCGCCCGGCCACCGAGCGCGGCCGGTCCCTCATCCTCAACGGACACATCGATGTGGTCCCCGAAGGCCCCTCCGAGGCCTGGTCCCGCTACCCCTGGGATGCCCCGATCATCGACGGATGGATGCACGGCCGCGGCGCCGGCGACATGAAGGCAGGCCTGGCTGCCAACCTCTTCGCCTTTGACGCCGTCCGTGCCGCAGGGTTTGAGCCCGCTGGCCGCATCCACTTCCAGTCCGTCATCGAGGAGGAATGCACAGGCAACGGCTCGTTGTCCGCCCATCTGCGCGGCTACCGGGCCGACGCCGTCATCATCCCCGAGCCCGAGGAGGACATGCTGGTGCGCGCCAATGTGGGCGTGCTCTGGTTCAAAGTCAGGGTGACCGGCAACCCGACTCATCCGCGCGAGATGGGCACCGGCTTCAACGCCATCGATGCGGCGTACACGGCGATCTCGGCGCTGCGCGAGGTCGAGGAAAAGTGGAACGCGGACCGCGGACAGCACCGCTACTTCGAAGGCCTGGACCACCCCATCAACTTCAACTTCGGTGGAATCGCGGGCGGCGACTGGCCTTCCAGCGTCCCGGCCTGGTGTGAGTTCGATGTGCGGGCGGCGATCTACCCCGGCATCAGCGCGGAGCAGGCCTGGTCCGAACTCCAGGAGTGCCTGACCTCCTTGGGCCGCGGTCCGTCGCCGATTAATGCGGTAGGCGTGAAGACAGGCTTCTTCTCGGAGGGCTATGTGCTGGAGCCCGGGAGCGAGGCGGAGGCCATGCTCGAGCGCACCCATTCGCAGGTCTTCGGCCGGGAACTGGAAAGCTTCACCACACCGGGATACCTCGATGGCAGGGTCTTCGCCCTCTATGCCGATACGCCGGCGCTGGTGTACGGCCCGGTTTCTGAGGCAATCCACGGGTTCGACGAGCGGGTCTCGGTCGAATCCATCCGCCGGATTACCAAGAGCATCGCCCTCTTCATTGCCGGCTGGTGCGGCATTGACGAGCAGCCGGGCTAGCCTCGGGAGCCTTGAACCACGACGGCGACAGCATCCGCCTCCACAAGCTCCGCCCTCTTGGCCAAGATGCCACGGTTTCCGGCCATCACACAGTGGGTACGCTGCTTTTACAGCGAACGAAACCCTAACCGAAACGGAGACGCCCATGCACGCCGTACTTGAATACACCTACGCGGACGACTACCTCGAAAGCCGCGGGCAGTACCGCTCAGACCACCTCAGGGCGGGGTGGGAGGCGGTGGAACGCGGCGAGCTCCTGCTCGGCGGTGCAATCGGCGAAGGACCCTTCAAAGGGCTGCTGATCTTCACCGGCGAGAACCCGCTCGAGGCCGCAAAAGCCTTCGCAGCCGCAGACCCCTACGTCATCAACGGCGTCGTGACGTCCTGGAGTGCCAGCCCGTGGACCACGGTGCTGGGCAACGAGGCCGCCACACCGGTTCACCCCTAAGCGTCACACCAGCGCGGGACCGGCGCTACTCGGCGATGTCCTCCGCCCACAGCTCCGGCTTGTCGGCCTGGAACGCAGCCATCATGTCCACGCAACGCTGATCATCCAGGACCACCACCTCGACCCCGCGTGACCGCAAAAGCTCCAGTTCGCCGTCGAACGTCCTGGCCTCCCCCACCACCACGCGGGGAATCTTGAACTGGATGATGGTTCCGGCGCACATGGCACACGGGGCCAGGGTGGTGTACAGCGTGGTGTCCCGGTAGCTCCTCTGCCGTCCGGCGCTGCGCAGTGCGGACATTTCCCCGTGCGCGATCGGATCCGCGTTCTGGACCCGTTCGTTATGCCCGCTCGCGAACACCACGCCGCCCCGCGCGATCGAAGCCCCGATGGGGATGCCACCTTCGGCCAGACTCTTTTGGGCGGCCTGATAGGCGGCTTCGAAGGCGGAGAGGTCGGCGCCGTCCAGTTCCGGCGCAAAGAATCTAGGCTGCTCGTGAGTCATGGCGTCGTTGTTGCACGGGCTGATTCTGCGCGGGGGCGCCGTCGTCCTCATAGTGGGTGGCGCGGGCAAGGTCGCGGCCGGCGATGTAACCAAACGTCAGGGCAGGGCCAAGGTTGATCCCGCCGGCCGGGTAGTGCCCGCCCATGACCGAGGCCTGGTCGTTGCCGGCGACATAGAGGCCCTCGATGGGGTGCCCGTCGGTATCCAGGACGCGCGCCCGGGCGTCGGCCGCCAGCCCCGCAAAGGTTCCGAAGGATCCCGGCACGATCTTCACCGCGTAGAACGGCCCCTTCTCCAGCGGACGCAGCGAGGGGTTGGGAGTGTTCCCGGGGTCACCGCCGTACTTGTTGAACTCGGTGGCGCCGCGGTTGAAGTCGGGGTCGACCCCCCTGCGTGCGTTGTCGTTGAAGTCCGCAACGGTCCTGGCCAGGGCCTGCGGGTCGATGCCACAGGCCACGGCAAGTTCCTCGATGGTCTTGCCCCTTTTCAGGTATCCGCTGCGGAGATACGGGAAGAGCGGCACCGGCAGCGGTTTGGCCATGCCCAGCGGGTACTTGCGCACGAATGCGGCGTCGGCGATCTGCCATGCTTCTGCGGGTTCGCCCTCGGGGGTGGCAGCCAGCAGGCCTTCCACATAGTCGTAGTAGCCGTTGGCCTCGTTGACGAACCGCTTGCCGTCCCGCCGCACCCCGATGCTGCCCGGCTTGGCCCGGTCCATGATGTGCGGGAAGGTGCCGGTGCGTCCGTTCCGGTACGGGACCAGCGACACCGGGCACCACGCGGCCGGGGACGCCACCCCGGTCTCGAAGCGGGCACCCACCTCCTGGGCCATGGTGATGCCGTCCCCCGTGGTTTCCTTCGGCGCCAGGGTCCAGTGCTCCCGGCCGGTCGGTGTTTTGGGGAAAAGGGCTTGGCGGCGGGCGACGTCGTTGGGAAAGCCCCCGGCGGCCAGGACGACGCCGCGGGAGGCATTGATCCGGAGTTCGCCGTGCGGGGAGCTTACGACGGCGCCCGTCACCTTCCCGGACTCATCGGTGAGCAGGTGCCGGGCCGGGGTGGAGACGCGGATGTCCACGCCCAGGTCGTCCGCCGATTTGAGCAGCCGGCCGGTGAGCGCGGTGCCGTTGACCAGCTGCATGTTGCGCCGGTAGGCAAGGAGATCCAGGAGGTGGAATCCCACCCGCCAGCCGGCGTGGAAGATCCCCCGGAAGTCCCCCTGCGAGGCGGACAGGAACTTGGACAGGTCCGGTCCCGCCATGATGCCCATGCCCAGGAATGAGGTTTCGTAGAGCTGGTGGCGCATCCTGGCCCGGAGCGCGGGCTTGATCCGGCGTGCATTGATCGGTTTTGGACCCACGGAGCGGTGCCCGGTTCCGGCGCCCGGGGTGTCCCCGTAAATGTCCTTGATCTTGGCTCCGGGCACGAACTGCAGGCTGGTCTTGTCGTGGAAGAAACCCACCATGTGGGGAACGGCTTCAAGGAACGCGTCAACCCGGTTTTCGTCGTAGTGCCGGCCGAGGCGGTGGCGGAGATAGGTCCGGAAAAGTTCACGGTCTTCGTTGACGCCGGCGGCTTTGGCCAGCGGGTTTCCTGGCGTCCAGGCCCAGCCGCCGGACCAGGAGGTGGCACCGCCGCAGACGGCGGCTTTCTCGACGACGACGACTTTCAGTCCGTGGTAGGCGGCGGTCACGGCGGCGGACAGGCCGCCCGCGCCGGAACCAATCACCAGGACGTCGCAGTCCAGGTCCGGGAGCCGGGAAGGGGTTTGTGAAGGGGACATGATGCCAAAGCTTTCTTAGTGGAAGTACGTGTCGGAGTCGAGGCGCGGCGGCGCACCGGTTTCGAGGGCGTCAATGGCGGCGAGCTGCGGTGGCGTCAGGGTGAAATTGAAGACGTCCAGGTTTTCGCGCTGGCGTTCCCGGTGTGCCGACTTGGGGATGGCGATCCGGCCGTGCTGGACATGCCACCGCAGGACGATCTGGGCCGGTGTTTTCCCAAGCTCCCTGGCCGGGCATCTGATGGCATGGTGGCTGAGGAAGCTGCCGTTGCGGCCCAGGGGGCTGTAGGCAGCGGTCAGGATCCCGTGCCCGGCGTGCCAGCCAAGCTGTGCCGGTTGGCCGTGTTCGGGGTCCACCTGTACCTGGTTCAGGGGTACCCGCAGGCCCGCGGCCTGCACACGCTGCAGGTGGGCCGGCTTGAAGTTGGAGACACCCCATGCGCGGACGCACCCATCATCCATCAGCTGCTGGAGTCCCTCGCAGGCTTCCACGAACCGTCCCTGGGCGGGGTTGGGCCAGTGGACCAGGAACAGGTCGAGGTAGTCCGTGCCCAGCCGCCGGGTTGCTTCCGCGAAGGCTTCCCGGACGCCGGTCCGGCTGTGCCACCGGGTGTTGAACTTTGTGGTGAGGAAGAGCTGGCTCCGGTCAATTCCGCTGCGGCGGATTCCTTCACCCACGGCTTCCTCGTTGCCGTAGTTCTCGGCGGTGTCGATGTGCCGGTAGCCGCTGCCGATGGCCTGCGAAACGGCGGCGGACGCATCCTCACCCATCAGCGGCCAGGTCCCCAGGCCGATGAGCGGGATCTGCACGCCCGGCACCAGACCGGTGGTGGTTCCGCCTGCGGTGGCGGTGCTCATCGCACACCCGCCTTCGTGGGCGTCCCTGATTCGCGCAGCGCGTCGGCCTTCGCCAGCACCGCGTCCACGCCGGCCCTGAGCCGCCGCGCCCACCCGAGCTCACCCAGGTCAGCGGCGCGCCGGTCCGACGGCGCCTCCGCACTGACCGGAAGGCCGTCCGGAAGTGCCGCCACCACCTCCGCCAGCCCGAATGCCCCCTCGCCGGGAACCTCCCGTTCCGACCGGGATTCGGTGATGAGCGCGTCCCGGCTGGCTGGCCGTTCCGCCGGGCCGTCACACAGTTGAAGCAACGGCACAAGGGCTGCGTGGGCGCGCAGCGCATCCCACTGGCCGGCGGCGCCTGCACCCACCAAGCGGTTGAAGTGCAGCGTGTCCACCACGATGTTGCAGCCGGCGCGGCGGGCGAGATCGGCTGCCTGGGCAATGGATGCAACCGGCTGGTACGAGATGGCCTCCAGGGTGGGGGTGATGCCAAAATCGCGGCCGTCCTCGGTCATGGACGACAACGTGGTGAGCAGCCTCCCGGCGTCGGGATCCCCTCCTGCAACAGTGATGGAGCTGGCGCCCAGTGCCTGGCCGGCTTCCATCATCCGCAGCCAGGCGTCGCGCTGGTCGCTGCCGTCCAGCAGCAGGAATTCGATGTCCCGTACGGTGACGCCGGTGTCCTGCATGCGCGCCAGGGCCTCCCTCAGCATCGGCGAGCCCGGCTGCAGGTCATAGGGCCGTTCCGTGGGCGTTACCGGACGGACCCGCACGCCAATGAAGTCGAATCCCGCCTGGGCGGCAATGCCAACGAGGTCCGGCGGGGCGGTGTTGAGCAGGGAAAGTTGGGCCAGCCCGACGGGCCGGGGCGGGGTGTGCGTCATCGGGGTGCTCCGTTCAAGCTGTAGTCCGTGCTGTCCATCGAGTCCGTGCCGTCCAATGAGCCGGGGGCCAGGCGGGCGGCGATCCTTTGCGCCGCGTCGTAGCCGCTCTTGACCGCGTTGGAGGCGATGGCCGGCGTCTGGTCCACCACTGTTCCGGCCAGGGTCACGGGCACTCCGGCCATAAGGCTCAGTTCCGCATCGCGGGCCTCGGCAGCGACAGAGCCGTCAAGCGGAACCACGGAGCGCGAGACCAGCAGCGGTCCCGGCGCGTCCAGCCATTCCCCCTCGGGCGGGCAACCCGGTCCGGACACCCGGACCCGGGTTCCGTCGTATTCCTCGATGACGGTGTCCAGCCGGATCCGGACCCGGGAGTTCGCCTGGAGCCGGGGAACGGCCAGGATCTTGGCCCTGCGGCCGGATTCCGGGGCGATCGCGTCCTGCGGGCCCACCAGCAGGACAGCGGTCCCCCGGTCCGCGAGCGTGTCGGCGACGCTCATGGCGACTGAGTCCGCTCCCCAGATGGTGACGGCGTCAGGCACGGCAGCGTCCGGGGCCCCCGCCAGGACATCCGGGTGCGCAGCGAGCCAGTCCCGGATATCCAGGACGTCCCCAGAGCCTGCGCCCGGGAAGCCGGCGCCGGGCCGGAGACCACCGGTGGCAAGCACGACGGCGTCTGCCGCAGTCCCGCGGACCAGGGCGTCCAGGCGGGTGGTATCCACGTGCGATCCCAGCTTGAGGTCGATGCCCAGCCGGGCGTTTTCTGCGGCCGACCATTCGGTGAAGCGGTGGAAGTCGGGCGTGGACTTCATCCGCTCCGCGAAGGCGAACTGGCCGCCCGGCCGCCCGCCGTCGTCGAACACTGTCACTTTCGCCCCTGCTTCGGCGAGTTCCCGGGCGGCGGTGAGGCCGGCGGGGCCGGCGCCCACAACCGTCACGCGGGCGCCCTCGCGGACGGCCGGCGTCGGGACCGGGACGCGGGAGCGGCCCACCGCGGGGTTGACGGTGCAGGTCACCTGGCCGATTCCCAGGTTGTCGATGCAGACGTTGCAGGCGATGCAGGGGCGGTAGCGGTCGCCGCGGAGGACACCGCCCACAAAGGCCGGGTCGGCGTGGATGGCACGGGCGAGGCTGACGAAATCGCAGGTCCCCGCGGCGAGGACTTCTTCGATGATGCCCGGCGAGTTGAGCCGGCCGGCCATCCCCAGGGGGATGCCGAACTGGCGGTAGGCCCGGGCGTAGCCGGCGAGGATGCCGGGCTTCCACTCCCCCGATTGGACGATCCACTCACCCGCTTCGTAGCTGCCGGCCGAGATGTCCAGGAAGTCCAGCTTGTCCAGGTGGGCCTTGGCGGTGATGGCCACCTGCCCTTCGGCGGAAATACCGTTGGCGGGGCCCTCCAGTACGGAGACCCGCATGCCCACGATGGTGTCCGGGACTGCGGCCCGGACCGCGTCGATGACCCTGTTCATGAAGTACTCGGGAGCGCCGAACAGGTCCGTGCGGTGGTTGGAGATGGGTGACATGAACTGGTGGATCAGGTAGCCGTGGGCGCCGTGGAGGTTGATGACGTCGAAGCCGGCCTGTACCGCGCGCCGGGCAGCCTGGGCGTAGGCGTCGACGAGCCCTTCGCATTCGTCGCTGGTGAGCTCGCGCGGGATTTCGCCGCCTGCCACCTCGCACGGTACGGGTGACGGCGCCACGTTCTTGAACCCGGACAGGGCGGCCTGCGCGGTGCGGCCGCCATGGTTGAGTTCGACGGCGGCCAGCGCGCCTTCCCGGTGCAGCGCGTCCGTGAGTTTCCGCAGGCCCGGGATCATGGCGTCAGTGTGCAGGCCCAGCTGGTGGGTGCGGCCCTTCCCGTCGGCACGGACGTAGGTGGCTTCCGTGGTGACCATGCCCAGCCCGGCTTTGGCCCGGGTCACGAGGTAGTCGTTGTACTGCTCGGTGATGCGCCCGTCGGTGGTGCCGTAGTTGCGTTCCATCGGAGCGGAGGCAAGCCGGTTGCGGAGGGTCTTGGGGGTGCGGCCGTTGCGCCCCAGTGTCAGGGGGCGGGCGGCGTAGCGCGTGTTCTGTTCCATTGTTCTTCCTTAGCCCCCAACCTGTGCGGGGGATTGTGCGCTTTCGGGCAGCGGGGTGAAGCGGACCGCGCTGCCTGTCCGGGATGATTCGTAGACCGCCAGCAGGATCCGCAGCGCCTGGGTGGCATCGCGGCCGGTGATGGCCGGTTCGCCGCCTTCACGCAGGGCCCGTACAAAGTCCCGGACCTGGGTGGTGTGGTGCGGAATGAGCTGGCCGTTGATGGTGGCCAGGGGGACGTTTGGCTCCATTCCTTCCGGGTGGGCGGGCTCCGTGCTGACGGTGCCGCCGACTGCCCACAAGTCCACGCGGCCGTCGCTGCCTTCCGGGAATTCGCTCAGCGAGGCGGAGGCACCTGTCTCCCCCGTGATTCGGATCTGGACGCCCAAACTCGGGGACACCGCCGTCGACGCTTCCAGCGTGGCCATGGCGCCGGAGGTGAAGGTGATGACTGCTGTCGCCGAGTCCTCCACCTCGATGTGCCCGCCGTGTTTGTAGGTGTTGATCTTGCCGTACACCTCGGCAACATCGCCCATGAACCACTGCAGCAGGTCGATGTAGTGGATGGCCTGGGTCATCAGGACCCCGCCGCCGTCGTTCGCCCAGGTCCCGCGCCAGGCGTCCCGGGAGTAGTACTCCGGGTCGCGGTGCAGCATCACCGAGCACTGGCCCAGGATGGGCCGGCCCAGGGTCCCGTCGTCGATTGCGGCGCGGATGCGCTGGGCTGCCGGCCAGAACCGCCGCTGGAAGAGGACGCCCAGCTTCACTCCCGCTTCGTCGCAGGCCTGCACCATGCGCTCCGCGGATGCCAGCTCGACGGCGATCGGCTTCTCGCAGAGCACGTGCACTCCCGCTGCGGCCGCCTGCAGCACCACCTCTTCATGGGTGGGGTGCGGCGTGCAGACGGAGGCGATATCCAGATCCAGTGCCAGCAGCGCATCCACGGTGCCCGCGGCGTGGGGAATCCCCCACTCCCGTGCCGTTGCCTCTGCACGGTGGGGGTCGATGTCGCAGACGCCAACGATCTCCACGCCGTCGAGGGAACGGAATGCGGTCAGGTGGTTGTGGGAGATCGCTCCGCATCCGGCGATTCCAACGCGCAGCGGGCGGGAGGTGGCGGGTGAGGGGGTGGTCATCGACGAATGCCATCTTTCTGGTCGGAGTGGGAGGCGGATGCTGCCTGGTGGAAGGTGGCCAGCATGTGGCCCGGGTCCGCGGGGATGCCGGTAAAGAGTTCGAATGCCGCGGCGGCCTGCCCCACCACCATCCGTCCGCCGTCCAGGACCGCGCAGCCCTTCTCCCGGGCGGCCGTGACCAGCGCGGTCTCGAGCGGACGGTAGATGACGTCCGCCACCCACAGCCCCGCGTGAAGCAGGTGGGGATCCACCGGGATCCCGGGATGGCCGGTCATGCCGATGGGCGTGGTGTTGACCAGGCCGTCCGCGGTGCGGATGGTTCCGGCGATGGCATCGGTGCGGGCCGCCGCCACGTCGCTGTTGGGAAAGTGAGGGGCCAGCCGGGCGGCGAGGCGTTCGGCCCGGTCAGCTTCGATGTCCGCGATCACCAAGTGGCCTGCACCGGCGTTGAGGAGGGCGTAGGCCACGGCCGCCCCGGCACCCCCGGCGCCGACCTGCACGACGGAGTTGATGGGCGCCGAGGGGAGCCCGGCACGAAAGCCGCCGATGAAGCCGGTGTGGTCGGTGTTGTGGCCCACTGCCCTGCTGCCGTGAAAGGTGATGGTGTTCACGGCGCCGAGGATGCGGGCATCGGGCGAGAGCTCGTCCAGGCCGTCCTGCACCAGCTGCTTGCTCGGGTGGGTGACGTTGAGCCCGTCGTATCCGAGCTCCGCTGCGCTCCTGACCAGCTCCGCGGACCTTCCGGGCTGCCCGCCCAGGGCGTCCAGGTCGATGATGCGGTAGGTGTAGGCCAGGCCCAGCCTGTCCGCTTCCGCTTCATGCAGGCCGGGGGTGAGTGAGCCGACGATGCCGGCGCCGAGCAGCCCCACGACGAACCGGTGGTGGACATCGGGTTTACGCGGCTGGAGCGGCTGCGGACCCGTCAGGGTTTGCAGCATCACGCCTGCACCTTGTCTGCTGCCAAGGCCGACGGCGCGTGGTGCCGGGAGCCGGCCGCTTTCAGTCCCAGCAACGGCGTGGGAGTCCTGGCCGTCTCGGGTGCGGTGAGCGCCGCGATGGCGGAGACGGCGCAGGCTGCTGCGGCGAAGATGGCGACCGGAACCCAGTTGGCCTTGTCGCCGCCGATCAGCAGCTCGGAAATCACCGGGGCGAAGCCCGCCAGGAGGAGGCCGAACATCAGGCTCACGGCCATCCCGGAGTAGCGGACCTTCACCGGGAACTGCTCCGGGAAGTAGGCGGGGTAGATGGCGTTGGTTGCGGTGTAGGCAAGGCCGATCAGGGCGATGCCGGTGAGGAAGATCAGGGGTACGTTCGCGGCCGTCAGCGCCGCGAAGAACACGAAGATCATGGCCATCTGCAGCACCAGTCCGGACAGGAAGACGGGCTTGCGGCCGATGCGGTCGGAGAGGATGCCTGCCAGCGGGCCCATGCCCACGGCGGCGAGGTTGGCCACGGCGATCACGGTCAGCATCAGGCCCTTTTCCACCCCGACGACGGAGGTGGCGTAGCTGAGGGCGAAGACGTTGATGATGGTGTTGATGATGGTGAACAGCGACATTGCGGTGACGCGGAGGACGGTTACCCAGTGGTGCCGAAAGAGCGTAACCAGCGGTACCTTGACCACTTCATCGTGGGCCTTGACTTCCTTGAATACCTCGGGCTCCTCGAGGAGCCTGCGGAGCACGAACGCGATGACGGTGACCACGGCGCTGGCCAGGAACGGGATCCGCCAGCCCCAGGCCAGGAGCTGCTCCTCCGGCATGGAGGCCACGGGAATGAAGACAAGGGTGGAGAGCACGATGCCGAACATGATCCCGCTCATGGTCCAGCTGGTGTAGAAGGCCCGTTTCCCGTCGGGGGCGTGCTCGAGGGTCAGGGAGCTCGAGCCCGGCGATTCGCCGCCGGCGGACAGCCCCTGGAGGAGCCGCAGCGCCACGATGAGGACTGGCGCCGTCATGCCGATCTGGTTGAACGTGGGCAGGCAGCCGATCAGGAAGGTGGAGGTTCCCATCAGCAGGAGCGTGAGCAGGAGGACCTTCTTGCGGCCGAACTTGTCGCCCAGGTGTCCGCAGATGACGGCGCCCAGCGGGCGGGCGACGTACGCCACACCGACCGTGGCGAAGGACAGCAGCATGGCGGACGGGCCGGGTGCGAAGAAGAGCTTCCCGAAGATCAGGGCTGCGGCCGAGCCGAAAATGAAGAAATCGTAGTATTCGAGCGCGCTGCCGACGAATCCGGAGACGGCTGCGATCTTGGCATTGTTCTTTGGGTGTGCTGGCACCGATGTCGACACTGACATGGTCTTCCCTTCATGGACTGGAACGGTTGTGCAGGCTGTGCGTGCGCTGCAACCGGGTGGCCGCATGGGGCGGCTTCTCCATCCAGTGTGGGTGCCGTCACTTAGTTAGTCCACGACTAAATTGATCTAGCACTATGCTGTGATCGATCTATATTCGGTCAGGCTGTGACGGGCGGAAAGACCTCCTCGACGACGTCGAGCACGGCTTTCAGCACGGCCGAGTCATTGTCGGCGGACCAGGCAATGGCGTGGTTCATGTAGTGGTGCGGAGCGTCCAGCGGCACGTAGGTTGCGCCGGAAGGAATGATGCTCGAGATTCCGCTGCTCATCAAGGTGACTCCGACCCCAGCCGCCACGAACGTCAGCACCATGTACGGGTCCGACAACTCCTGGACGATGCGCGGCCGGAACCCCGCCGCCATGCAGGACGCCAGCAGCACTTCCGTCATGGAGGACGAGCCGTCCGTGGGCGGCGAAATGAAGTCGTCGCCCGACAGGCTCTGCAACTGTATCGACTTCTCCCGGGCCAAGGGATGGTCCAGCGGAAGCACTGCCCCGATTTCTTCCCGTGCAACAAGCCGGGCCACTACTGACGGATCCGGGGATTCGGCAACGCCGACGAAGGCCAGGTCAAGGGTTCCGTTGGCAACGCTTGCCAGGCCGTCCCTGGTGCGCACCCTGCTGGTGAGGTCCAGTTCAATGTCGGGGTGGCGCCGCCGCACTGCGCGCGTGAGCGGCGGCAGGGTCAAATGGTTCACGGCCCCGGAGAATCCGATCAGGATCTTTCCGCGGACACCCTCCACTTCAGCCAGGGCGGCCTCGCGCGCCAGGCGCATGTCCTGGAGCACGCGGTAGGCCCGCGGAAGGAGGGCGTGGCCGGCCGGTGTGAGCGCGACGCTCCTGGTGTTCCGCTCGAATAGGCGGGTGCCCAGGTCGTTCTCGAGCTTCCGGATTGTCTGGCTCAGCGGGGACTGTGAGGTATGGAGGCGGAGTGCCGCGCGGCCGAAGTGGAGTTCCTCGGCTACCGCGACGAAGGCTTCAAGCCACCGGATTTCGGTCATCTACGCGCCCCTTGCTGGCAGCCTGCCTGTGGCTGGCAACCCGGATCCATGGGAGTGCATCAAGTGCACTGGGATTATAGTAACGGGGCAACTAGGTTGAATCAGCGCTCAATCGGGCCAGGAGCTCGGCCCACCGGGAGGCACATGGAACTGCGGCAGATTGAGGCATTCCTGGCGGTCGCCGAAGAGCTTCACTTCGGCCGGGCGGCCAGCCGCCTGCGCATGGCACAGTCACCGCTGAGCCAGACCATCAAGAAGCTGGAAAAGAGCCTGGGTGCGGAGCTGTTCGAGCGCAACACCCGGGCCGTTTCGCTGACCACGGCAGGACTGTCCTTCCTGCCCCACGCCCGGAAGATCCTCGAGGAGCTGGACCTCGCCCGGCGGGCCGCAACCGCTGACACGGGGACGGTTTACGGCCGCCTGGCCATCGGGTTCTCAGGCGCGCTCAACCACACCACGTTGCCGCCGCTGACCCGCGCCCTGCGCCAGCGCTACCCCGGACTGGACCTCACCCTCAGCGGTGGACTGCTGACGCAGGACGCCCTCGGCCACCTGCACAACGGCTCGATGGACCTGGCCTTCATCGGCCTGCCGGTGGACGCGCCGTCCCTTGCCACCCGGCGCATCGCGGTGGAACCGCTGGGAGCCACTGTCCCGGTGGACCACCCGCTGGCCGGGCGGTCCACCATCGCGTTGCACGAACTGGCCGCGGACGGCTTCGTCACCATGCCCGAGGCCCAAGGGTCCACCCTCCGGGAGGCCATCTTTTCCGCGTGCACCGCTGCAGGCTTCCGCACGCGCGTGGCGCAGGAAGTGTCGGATCCCTACACCGCATTGTCCCTGGTGGCCGGCGGCGTGGGGGTAAGCCTCATGCCCCGGTCGGTCGCCGCGATCATGCCCGGCGGCACGGTGTTCATTCCGCTCTCGGGCAATGCGCCGCGGCTGGAATCCGGCATTGCCTGGAATCCAGTCCTCGTCTCCCCTGCCCTTAAGCTGGCGCTGCAGGTGGCGGAGGAAGTCCTCCCCACGCCCTCAGCCTAAAGCCCGGCCCGGGGCCCAGGAACTCTTCTCGCACAGGGCCCCCGACTATGCAGTTCCTGCACATAGTCATTGACTGAATAAGTATTGGACTTGTCTCAATCGGGTCAGCACCATGGAATCACCCGGACCGGCCCGACAAGCCGGCACACCTCCCGACTCAATGAAGAGGAACTTTCCATGGCCACTTTTGCCGTCACCTACTCCTACGCGAACGGGACTGCCGCTGCCCGCGACACGCACCGTCCCAGCCACGTGGAGTTCCTCCAGTCGCAGTTCGACGGTGGCCGGCTCCTCAAGAGCGGCCCGTTCGGCCCGGAGGAGGCACCTGGCGCGCTGTTGGTCATTGAAGGTGAGTCCAAGGCCGATGTTGAGGCCCTGATGGACCAGGACCCCTTCTTCCGGAACAACCTGGTCGAAGAACGCAGCATCCGGCAGTGGAACATCTTTTTCGGCGCGGACGGGAAGTAGGGACAGATGCTGACCGCACGCACCATCGCCAAGGAAACCATCCGCTACGAGGAAGTGGCCGAGCCCTCCCTGGAAGCAGGCCATGCCTTGGTCCGAGTCCACCATGTCGCCCTCTGCGGGACGGACCTGCACATCTGGGAGGACGACTACCCCACCGAGCTGCCCATCGTGCAGGGCCACGAATTCTCCGGCGTCGTGGAGGTCATCGGGGACAACAGCGCCAACATCAGCGTCGGCGACCCGGTGGCCGTCAGCCCCGTGACGTCCTGCGGGCAATGCCAGCCGTGCAAGCTGGGCCGGCCCAACGTCTGCCGCAGCATCGGCTGCATCGGCTGCTACTCGGACGGCGCCCTGGTGGAACTGCTCAGCGTCCCCGTGGAAAAGCTGTGCCCTGTGCCCGACGGGCTGCCGCTGGAGATCGCCGCGATGGGGGAACCGGCGTCGATCGCCATGCAGGCCGTGAACCGCGGCCGGGCAACGGCCGGGGAAACTGCGCTGGTGCTGGGCTGCGGACCCATCGGACTGCTTGCCACCTTGTACCTGACCGACCTGGGAGTGCAGGTCATTGCCGCCGACACGGAACCGGACCGTTTGGAGCTCGCCACTGCCTTCGGTGCCGCCGACACCCTCCTGGTGGATCCCTCGGGACCCTTTCCCGACGCCGGGCAAAGCGCGCGGCTGGATGCCCTGACGGAAGGCAACGGCCCCATCCTGGTCATCGAGGCCACAGGCGTTCCGTCCTCGCTCCAAAACGCCATCCGGCTCGTGGCCAGCGCCGGCCGCATTGTCCAGGTGGGCATCTCGCCGCGCGCTGTCACGCTTTCCATGAAAGACATCCCCTTCAAAGAGCTCGACATTCTGGGCAGCCGCAACAGCCTGAACCTGATTCCCGACGGGTTGGCACTGCTGGCCCGGCACCCCGGCCAGGCGCGGGCGCTCATGACGCACCGCTTTGGCTTCAGGGAGCTGCCGAAGGCCTACGCGCTGATGGGCAACCGGACCGAAAAAGTGGGCAAAATCGTCATCGACATGCCCGCTGCGCAGGCTGCCGGAGCGGCCGCCAATGCCCGGGAAGCAGTCACGGCATGAACTCCGTGACCACTCCCGTGGAGAATCTGGCCGGCTCCTACGACGTAGTGGTGGCGGGCAGCGGTGCCGCGGGGCTGGTGGCAGCGGTACGCGCCGCCGACGCCGGCTTCAGCGTCCTGGTGGTCGAAAAGGCCCCGCAACTGGGCGGCACCACGGCAGCCGGCGGCGGCGTGATGTGGGCACCGAACAACCATCTGGCCCGGAAGGCGGGGTTCGCTGACAGCCATGCCGGCGCCGTCGCCTACCTCACCGAGGCGGGCCGGGGCGTGCTGACGGATCAGGACATTGAATGGTACGTCAGCACGGCCCCGCGCGCCGTCGAATATCTGGTCAACAACACCAGGGTGTCCATGACGCCGATCGCCCGGCCGGATTACCACATGGAGTGGGCCGGGGCCACTGATGGTGGCAGGGGCCTGGACAATGATTCGTTCGACCCCGCGGGCTATCCCGGCCTGGCGGAGCTGGTCCGCCCGTCCTCGTACTTTCCGCTGCTGACCATGGCTGAACGGGATGAACTGAACGGCCGGGCGGCCGACCCCGCGCTCCTGGCGCGCCGGGCCGCCGCCGGTGTGCGGACCATGGGCGGGGCGTTGGTGGGCAGGCTTCTCGCGAGCGCACTGGACCGCGGCGTGCACATCGCCGCGTCGGCGCCGCTCCAGGACCTGCTCCCGCTGCGCAACGGGCCCGACGGCGGCCCCGGCAACGGCTGGAAGGTGACCATCGGCGCGGGCGGAGGCAGCAGGACGATGGAAGCGGCCGCCGTCGTGCTTGCCTCCGGCGGATTCGAATGGAACCCGCGCCTGCGGAAGGCATTCCTGCCTTTCCCCATCACCCCCATCAGCGCGCCCTCCAACGAGGGCGACGGGCTGGAACTGGGCCTCAAGGCCGGCGCCGCCGTGGCGGACATGACCGCGGTCTGGGGCGTGCCGGTCATCAGCACCCCGGCGCACCGGTACGACGGTATCCAGTCCGGACGGATGGGCAACGTGGAAATGACGCTGCCCGGGTCCATCACGGTCAACGCCGCAGGGAAGCGCTTCGTCAACGAGGCCCTGAACTACCATGACGCCTCCCGGTTGTTCGCGTCCATCGACCCGCACTCCCTGGGCCAGCAGAACAACCCGGCCTGGCTCGTCTTCGACTCCACCTACATGGAGAAGTACCCGGTGGCCGGCTCCACGCCCGGGAAGCCCGCGGACTGGATGGTGCAGGCGGACACGCTCCGGGAACTGGCCGGAAAGACCGGCATCGATCCGGCGGGGCTGGAACAGACTGTGGCCAGGTTCAACACCGACGCAGCCGCCGGCGTCGACACCGAGTTCCACCGCGGCTCCACCCCGCAGGACCGCTTCCTGGGCGACGCCGGAGTGACCCCCAACCCCTGCCTGGCGCCGCTCACTGCGGGACCGTTCTTTGCGGTGCCGGTGTCGGCCGGGACCCTGGGCACCTCCGGCGGCCTGGACACCGACCTCAATGGAAGGGTCCTGGACCGCCACTGCCAGCCGATCCCCCGGCTCTACGCCGCCGGCAACGTCTCCGCCAGCGTCTTCCGCAACAACTACCCCGGCGGCGGGGCCACCCTCGGCTCGGCGATCACCCGGGCTTTCGCCGTCGGCGAGCACCTGGCGCAAACCCTTGCACCGCTCACGGCGGCTGCCGCGTCCAGTCCCGCCATGACGCAGGAGCTCCGATGACCCGCGCTAGCGAAACGGCCCAGCCCACGCCGGTTTGGCCCTGCCGCTTCCAGGGCCAGGTGGTCCTGGTGACCGGGGCGGCCGGAGGCCTGGGGTCCGCCGCAAGCGACCGCCTCCGGGCCGAGGGGGCAACGGTGGTCAACACCGACGCACTCGGCACGGGCAACGGAGAAGCGCCCGGAACGTCCCTGCGCCTGGATGTCACGCAACGCCAGGAGTGGGATGCGGTGCTGGCCGGGGTGCTGAAGCAGCACGGCCGCATCGACGGGGCGCTCTTCGCCCATGGGGTGCAGGGCCCTGAAACCGCGGTGCAGGACATGCCGTTTGCGGGTTGGTCGCGGACGTTCGCCATCAACCTGGACGGGTGCTTCCACGGCCTTGCCGCGCTCCTTCCCGTCATGCGGGGCGCCGGCTACGGCCGCATCGCCGTGCTGGCTTCCATCGCCGCGCGTGAGGGCAACGCCAACATGGCTGCGTATTCGGCGTCCAAGGCGGCCGTGGTGGCGCTGGTGAAGACGGCCGCCAAGGAAGCCGCGCCGGACGGAGTCACGGTGAATTCGGTAGCGCCGTCGATGTTCCGGACACGCCTCCTGGAGGACCTTTCGCCGGAGCGCAACGCCGAGCTACTCGCCAGGGTGCCGATGGGCAGGGTGGGCGAACCGGCGGAGTTCGCGTCGCTTGCCGCCTGGCTGCTGTCCCCGGAGGCGAGCTACACCACCGGGCAGGTGCTGGACCTCAGCGGCGGGCGGAACACGGCGTAGCGGTCAGAGGGGAACAAAGGCGAACGACGGCGGCTTAATCCTTAAGGCTGCTGGCCATCACTTCGAACTCCTCCACCGAGACGATCTGGGTCCCGTCCGCCTGGCTGCTCTCCTCCCGGATCCTGGTGGCCGCCTGCCGGCTTGCCAGCATCGCGTCCTCGGTATCCCAGAGCGTGATGGAGATGGCGTTGTCCGTCTCCGTCCCGTTCAGGTAGTAGACGCCCTTGCATCCCGGAAGCTCGAGAACGCTGTTGACCACGACGTCGGTGGGGTTATCCGTGCGGGTATCGGGGCCGGTCTTGTAGGTGCTGATTCTGGCGAACATGGTCTTTCTCCCTCAGGGCGTCAATGGGGCGGCGGGTTCCACTCCTCCATCAGTAATGAACCTTCGCCGGGGCACAGACAAGGGCCAAAAGTCAGGCCTGCTTCGGGGCCGCCGAACGGCGCGTCCAATCACCGGGGCGGACGACGGCGGGACTCGCCTAGGCGCGCACGTCCCCGTCGGCGGGTACGGATTCAGCGATCCGTTTGATCGCGGCGAGCGTTTTCGGGATGCCGTCGAGGGCCTGTTGGGTGCGCTCGGTGATTTGGGCGTCGGCATCGTCGCCGTATTTCTCCCTGAACATTGCGATCCCCTCGGGCAGGAATTCCCACGACTCGGTCAGCGTCGTCCCGTTATCTGCCGGGGTCATTGTGAAGCCCCAGCGGACAAAGCGGCCACCCACCACCCATACGAACTCGCGGGCACGCTCGGCAGCCACCACCTGCGACCGGGTCTCCCAGGTCCGCCCCGGGATCTCGTTGCGGCCGGTGAACCAGGCGCCGGCCTGGCCCGCGCTGGCCTCGTCGTCCCACCAGCACGACGTACAGACCGGGCTCCACTCGCCGGTGCGGGTGACGTCGGAGACCAGGTCATAGAGCGTCTCGGCTGAGGCCTGGACCGTGACGGATTCCTGGTGTTGGCGCGTGCTTGTCTTCATCGATCCATCCTCTACTGACGTCATTTCTTCTGCCGCCGGCTGCCGCCGTGCCAGTCCTCCTGCTGGCCGACGGTATCGGCATCGACACCGAAGGCAGCAAGCTGGGGCTGCTCACGCAGGCTCCGCTTGAGTTCGGCAAAACCGGCGAACCGCGCCAGCCCCACCACGTGGTCCCACAGCTCGGCAGCCGAATCGTCGTCCGGCAGCCGGCTGATCACAGGGCCGAAGAAGGCCACCCCGGCCGGAGGCTCAAAGTGGATGATGGGCGTGCCCACATCCTTGCCCGTCAGCGCCAGCGCCTCATCCGTCTCCTGGCGGATCTCGCCGTCCCAGGACTCGTCGTCGATAGCGTCCGCCAGTGCCAGGGGCAAGCCCGCGTCGGCGAGGATAGGCTCCACGAACTCACGTGTCCCGCGCCGCTCACGGATTTCGCCCTCGGTGCGCTGTTCGGCCGGATCCGGTGCGGTGTCGAAGATGTGTTTGCCGAAGGCCTCATAGAGCTTGGCTATTGACTCGCGGCCATGCTCGGCGCGCGCCCGGGCCGCCATCCGCAGCAGCCGGAGCCCGGCGGTGTGGCCTGCCTCGTACTCCGGCGGAAAGTGAGCGTCGTAGTCCACGTTGGAGTTGATCAGCCGCAATGAGATGAACCGCCAGTCAACCGTGTAGTCGCGCTGCGCCTGCACCTGCCGCACCCATTTGCTGGTCATCCAGGCGAAGGGGCACGTGGGGTCAAAGTAGAAGTTGATGTCGGCATCCATCCGACCACCCTTGCACCTGATAGTGACGTACGTCTATTCGACAAGCCCGGCGCCAAGTGGCGCCAGCATCCCCGCGAAGGAGCAGCGCCCGGTGGAATGACGACGGCGTCACGACCTGCCGTCGTCGCCCTCCATCAGTGTCGGCGAACGTCAGCCGCTCCCCTAAGTGGCGGTCTCTACAGCCTTCGTCAGCGTGAAAATTCCGTAGCGCATCGCACCGGTGCGGTAGGCCAGGATCAGACGGGGAATGCTGAGGATGGCGCCACGATGGCGTGCACCAACCGCAAGGCGGCGTGTCTCGGAATCGAGGAGCATGGCCTTCACGAGGCGGCCAGCGCAGATCATCCATGTCCGGGCCACGCGTCGGCTGACGTCCTCGTAGCCGGCCACCGTGAAGCCCGCCGCGTTTGCCATCGCCTCATAGTCCTCGCGCGTGCCCATCGAAGGCAGGCGCCCTTCGCGGCAGATCGGCTGGAGCAAGTGGCGGACCTTCCACAGGCCGGCGTCGGTCCCGGCGAGCCATGCGCAGATGACGAAGCGGCCGCCCGGCACCAGGACCCGGTGCGCCTCGTCGAAGAACCTGGACTTGTCCACCATGTGCTCGCTCGACTCGATCGCCCACGCGGCGTCGGCCGAGGCGCCCGGCAGCCCGTTGGTGAGCCAGTCGCCGATCTGGATGTCCACGTCCGGAACAGGATGCACGGCGGCGTAGCGGGCCTGCTCGGCAGACAGGGTGAGGCCCACGACGCGGACCCCTCGTGTCGCCGCGAGCCGCCTCGCGGCGGAGCCGTAGCCGCAGCCGATGTCCACGCACAGCTGGCCGGGCATGAGGTTCAGCCGGTCTCCGACGGCATCGACCAGCGCCTCGACGGCTTCACCGGGTGTCTCGCGGCCCGTGGCCCAGAGGCCGTGGTGGACATGGTCGCCCCAGACCCGCCGATAAATCGGATCGAGGTCGTCGTAGTGCTCCGCCACCGCCACGGCGTCCTGGTGAGTACTGGGCTCGATCACGCCATGACACTATAACGGCGCTCCGGCAGGAAGGAAGGGACGGACGACGGCGGAACCCGCGGGTTCCGCCGTCGTCCATCCCTTTGCCCGTCTATCAGGCCAGAGGCGTGATGGGAGTTACGGAGAACGGTTCAACCAGCAGGGACTGCACCCCTTCCACGAATACCTTCACGTGGTCTTCGTCGTTGTGGGCCTGCAGGTCCTCGTGGCTGGCCCATCCCTCAAAGAGGATGAACGTATCTGGCCTTTGGCCGTCGGAGAAGACGGTGTATTCCAGGCATCCGGCGTCTTTTCGACTCGCAGACTGTAACCCCACGAGTGCGTCGTGGAGCGCAGCTTCGGAGCCCGCCCGTGCGGTGAACACTGGCATAAGCCAGACCTGCGCTTCTTCGTGGCTGACAGCATTGTGCGGCACTCTAACCTCCTCAGGATGTTCCTGCCCCTGCGAGAGAGGCGGCAGGAACACCGCCCCTCCCGTTGGGTCAGGCGTCGATTTGCGGGACCTCGACCCAGGCTTCTTTTGCAGCGGACTCGACGATGGCGTCGTCGATGAGGGCCACCTGGTAGCCGTCTGCGAAGTTAGGGCTTACGCTGCCGCCTTCTGCGATGGCCTTGAAGAAGTCATAGGCCTCGATGATCTTTGTTTCGCCGTACCCGATGCCGAGGGCAGGGATGGGCCAGAGTGCTTCTCCGTAGGGGTGCGTGGGCCCGGTGTAAACGGTGCGGAATCCCCTGCGGTCACCGGGATCGGAAGCGAAGCAAACCTGCAGTTCATCGCGCCGCTCGTAGTTGAATACGATGCTTCCTTCGGTTCCGTGGATTTCGAAGGTGATGAAGTTGTTCCTTCCGTGGGCGTTGCGTGTTGCTTCCACGGAACCCACGGCACCGTTGGCAAAGCGGATCATGGTCATGACTTCGTCGTCCACGTCGACCTGCCCACGGGGGCCTTCTCCGCCCCGTACCGTGCCGAGCGCGTCGGCGCCACCGGTTTGCAGCGGCCGCTCGGGGATCCAGGTGGACATGAGGGCGTTGACGGCGCTGAATTCGCCGACCAGGTACCTTGCCATGTCGATGACGTGCGTTGCGATGTCCCCGAGGGCGCCGGAACCTGCAATGGATTTCTGGAAGCGCCAGGACAGCGGGGAGTTAGGGTCGGCGCTCCAGTCCTGCAGGTAGGTGCCACGGAAGTTGAGAATTTGTCCGATTGCCCCTTCCTCGATGTATTTCTTTGCCAGGGCAACTGCGGGGGTGCGCCTGTAGTTGAAGGCGACCATGTGGACGATGTTCTTGTCTTTGACAGCGTCGTACATGGCTTTTGATTCTTCACCCGTACGCGCCAGGGGCTTTTCGCAGATGATGTGCTTGCCTGCTTCGGCGGCGGCGATGGCAATTTCGGCGTGAAGGTGGTTGGGGGTGGCGATGTCGACGACGTGGATGTCCGGATCGTCAATGATGCTGCGCCAGTCCGCGGTGGATTTCTCGAACCCGAAGCGGCGGGCCGCTTCGGCGGCGAGGTCCGGGTTGGCTTCAGCGATGACTTTGCGGACCGGGAGTGCCGGTGCGGGCCAGAAGAACATGGGCATGGCGGCGTAAGCCAACGAGTGGGCCTTGCCCATGAAGCCGCCTCCGATGAGGCCGACGTTGAGGTTTTGCATGTGGATCTTGTTCCTTCCGGAAGGCAGGGGGTTGCCGTCGGTGGCAGTCCCTGCGGTTGACTGATTAGTGGGAGAGGAGGTTTTCCAGGTACTTCTTGCTGAGGGCTGCGGCTTCCCGTGGGTCACCGTCGTAGTTGTCGAGTTCGACCATGAGCCAGCTGTCGTATCCGCTTTCCCGGATGGCGGCGATGATGTCCGGGAAGTCGAGCTCGCCCTGCCCCAGAGGGAGGAAATTGAAGGGGTCCTGCTGGAAGTCCTTCAGGTGGACGTGCTGGATCCTGTCGGCGTATTTCCGGATGACTGCGGCCGGGTCTGCTCCGCCGGCCGCAAGGTGGGCGGTGTCCGGGCAAAAGCCGATTCGGGTGAGCGGCATGAGCCTGTCCAGTTCCTCCGGGCTTTCCACGATGGTGCTCAGGTGCGGGTGGTAGCTTGCGGACAACCCGAAGCCTTCCGCGATGTCCGTTACCTTGTCCAGAGCTTCTCCGAGCCGGAGGTAGTCCGCGTCGGTGGTGCCGGCGGCGCGGCGTGCTCCGCCACCCACCACGAGCCGTTCCGCGCCGAAGCTCGCCGCCAACTCGGCGGCGCGGTGGATACGGTGCATTTCGTCCGGGAGTATGTCGGCGTAAATGAAGTTCGCGCCGGTGTAAACGCTTGTCAGTTCCACGCCGGCAGTGGCCAGGATTTCCTTAAGTTCTTCGGGCTTCTCCGCATATTCCGCGAGGTTGCCGTCAAACATTTCAACACCCTGGTAGCCGACGGATGCGATGTCCTGGACTGCTTCCCGCATGGACCCGTGGGTCATATAGAAGAGGTCCTTCACGCTTGTCACGCCCTGCGCGTGGCCAACGACGCCACCCCAGGTTATGGAACAGTAACCAAGTTTCATTGCTTCTGCCTTTCAAGTGCTGAGGAAGACTGGAGTAATTCGAATGGGGCGTCGGGGCCGGGAACATCAACCCATGACTGTTGTGCAGCGGAGGTGACGACCGCATCAGTAATGAGGGCTGCACGCAGGCCGTCCCGGAAGGTGGGCAGGCCTTCTGGTGTTTGCCCCTGAACAGCTGCGTATACGTCGGCGACGAAGGAGTTGAAGCTGTCCTGATACCCCTGGGGATGGCCCGGTGGGAGTTTGCTGTACCTCCGGCCGCCCGGAGTTGTCAGTGTTTGGGGGCCGACGGCGATTTCGGAGCTGGACTCGGTGCTGCCCACGTGCAGGGTGTCCGGTCGCTCCTGGTTGAAGCTGAATGACGCTTCGGTTCCGTCAAAGGAGAACCAGAGGCGGTTTTTCCTGCCGGGACTGACTTGGCTGACCACCAGGGATCCGGTGGCGCCCTTGTCCGTCTCGAACAGGAGCGTGGCGCCGTCCTCGGTAGCCACGGAGGACAGCTGGCCGCCGCTTTCCCGTTCGTCGTAGGCCCTGCTGGTCTTCGCCACAAGCCTGGTGATTCTGTGTCCGGTGGTGAACTCCATCAGGTCGCACCAGTGCACGCCGATGTCACCGAACGCCCTGGAGGCTCCCCCGAGCTTTGAATCCACCCGCCAGTTCGTGGCTTCCGCGCCAACCAGCCAATCCTGCAGGTAAGAACCGTGCAGCATCCAGAGGAGGCCGGCGTCTCCGCGGAGGATACGGTCGCGGGCTTCGCGGACGGCCGGATAGAACCGGTACACGAAGGGTACGCCGGTGACCACGCCTGCCCGCTCGGCGAGCTCCGTCAGTTCGCGGGCGTCCTCAACGCTGGTGGCGAGGGGTTTCTCGCAGACCACCGGTTTCCCTGCTGCGATGGCCTTGCGTGCCAGGTAGGCGTGCGTCGCGTTCGGCGTGCAGATGTGGATGACGTCCACGTCTGCTCGTGAGATCAGCGCTTCAGCGGATTCGGCGGCAGTGTGGGCGCCGAGCACGGAGGCTGCTGCTTCGGCTGACGCCTGGCTGCTCCCGGCGACTGCGGTGACCACCCCGCCTGCTGCCCGTACCGCGTGGGCGTGGACAGAGCCCATGAATCCTGTGCCGATAATTCCTGCGCGAAGTTGGAAGGTCACGGCGGCTACTTCTTTCGGGCGAGGGCGACGGCCAGGATGATGATCGCGCCGCGGACCACCTGCTGCTGGCTGCTGTCGAGCCCGGCCAGGATCAGCCCGTTGTTGATCAGGCCGATCAGCAGGGCGCCGAAGAGCGTGCCAATGATGGAACCGAACCCGCCGAAGAGGCTGGTTCCGCCCAGGATGACGGCGGCGATGGCGGAGAGTTCGTCGCCCGCGCCCCACTGGAACCGTCCGGACTGGAGCCGGCCGGCATAGAGCATGCCGGCAACGCTTGCAACCATGCCCGAGATCAGGAGGACCTGGAACTTGATGCGCTTGGTATTGATTCCGGTGAACTCTGCGGCGTTGCGGTTGCCTCCTGTGGCCAGAACTTGGCGTCCGAACCTGGTGCGGTTCAGCACGACGGCGCCGATGGCCACGAAGATGGCACTCCAGACCACCAGGCCCGGGACTGGACCGAAGTTGCCGGAACCAAACACCGTGTTGAACGTGTCGTTCAGGATGGGCTGGGGCGCCGATGCCGTGATCCACTGGGCGACGCCGACGGCGATTCCCAGCATGCCGAGTGTCACCAGGAACGATGGGATGCCCAGGAGGCTGACCAGGGCACCGTTGATCGATCCGACGACGAGCCCGACGGCGAGGCCGGCGAGGATGCCGGGGACCAGGCCCCACTGCGAAAGAGCCATCGCAGTGCACACGCTGGAGAGTCCGGCCACGGATCCGACGCTGAGGTCGATCTCGGCGCAGGCGATCACGTATGTCATGCCGACGGCGATGACGGTGATCGTGGCGGTCTGCCGGAAGATGTTCAGGAGGTTGTTCGGCGACAGGAAGCCCTGGTCGCGGAGGAGAACCGCGAAGAAGAGGAACACAACGACGAAGCCGATGTAGATGACGTAGCGCCGCCAGTCGAGGTCCTTGAGGATGGTGCCGAAATTTCGGGGGGCCGCGGTGTCCCGGGCCGCCATGGTGTTTACTTTGCTCACTTTCAGACTCCCTGTACTGCAAGTTGGAGATATTCCTCGTCAGCGATCTCGCTGCGGGGGATGTCGCGGATGATGGAGCCGTCCTTGAGGACGAGGACGCGGTCGCTGACCGCGAGTAGTTCCGGGTATTCGGAGGAGATGACGATGACGCCCTTGCCGGCACTGGCAAGCTCCCGGATCATGTCGAGAATTTCGCTTTTGGTGCCGATGTCCACCCCGGCCGTTGGCTCGTCAAGGATCAGGATGTCCGGATCCGTGCCCAGCCACTTGGCGATGACCACTTTCTGCTGGTTGCCGCCCGAGAGAAGCCGCACCGGCCGGTGGGGATGTGCCACCTTTACTGCGAACCTTTTGATCAGTGACGAGGACAATTCCTTCCCCTTTGCACCGTCCAGGAGGGGTCCCCGCTGGATCTGGCCGAGGAGGGGAAGCAGCAGGTTGTCCTGGACGGAGTGCTCCAGGACAAGGCCTTGGGCCCTGCGGTCCTCCGGGATGAGGGCCACTCCGGCGTTGATGGCCTGCTGGGGCGAGCCGAGGTTGACCTTCTTGCCCCGCAGGAGGATTTCGCCGCTGTCCAGCTTGTCAATGCCAAACAGGGCACGGGCGAGCTCGGTCCGCCCGCTGCCCATCAGGCCGGCGAGGCCGAGGATTTCACCGGGCCGGAGTGTGAACGAAACGTCCCGGACCCGTTGCCCCGCATTCAGCCCGCGGACTTCCAGCAGCGGCGCCCCGTCGTGGGCCGCATGATCACGCGCACGGTAGGAGAGCTGGCCCTCGATCTTCTTGCCAACGATGCCTTCCACGATCTGTTCGGGTGTGACATCCGTCAGTGGCGCGGTGAGGAGGTGGCGGCCGTCGCGGAGGATGGTGATCCGGTCTGCGAGCCGGTACACCTCATCCATGCGGTGGGAAATGTAGATGATGGAGATGCCCCGCTGTTTCAGGCGGTCAATGAGTTCGAAGAGTGCTTCGGATTCATGCCGGGCAAGGCTGGCGGTGGGCTCATCCATGATGAGCACCTGGGCATTCTGTGCGAGTGCCTTGGCGATCTCGGTCAGCTGCCAGTAAGCGGTACCGAGCCGTGCGACTCCGGCGCGTGGGTCGACGTCGACCTCCATCTCACTGAACACTTCCCTGGCCCGGCGCACCGAGGCACGGTCGTCGATGAGCCCGCCAGTGCCGCGCGGTTCGGCGGCGAGAAAAATGTTCTGCGCAACGGTCAGGCTTGGTACCAGGCTGAACTCCTGGAAGACCATGCCGATTCCGGCAGCCTTCGCGTCCTGGATCGTGTTGATGGCGGTGGGCTTGCCTCCGATGAGGATCTCGCCGGCGTCCGCCTGGTAGACGCCCTGGAGGATCTTCATGAGTGTGGACTTCCCTGCGCCGTTTCCTCCTGCGAGCGCATGGACTTCACCCTTGCGGACGTCGAAACTGACATCCTTCAATACGGGAACGCCGTTGAAGCTCTTGGAAATTGAGCGCATCTCGACGACATTGTCTGCGGTATTCATCGTTGCCCTTTCGGCGCGGTGCGGGGACGGGACCCCCGCACCGCCGGTTTTGGCTACTTCTTGTAGGAGTCCTGGATGTCCTTCGGGGCGTCCTCGTGGTAGACCTGCTTCCAGGCATCCAGGACGTTGGAGTGGTCAACCGGAAGGGCGCTCAGCGCCACATAGGCGGGCGCCTGCTTGCCGATGAGCGCCCCTGCGGCCAGCCGTGCTTCCGTGACACCCTGGTCGAACGGAACCTGTGCTCCAAGGCCTACGACGAGTTCGTCCTTGGCCAGGGCAATCGCGACGTTCTTGCCGAGGTCCTCCGTGGCGATCTTCAGGTCCGGCCGGCCCGCGGCCCTTGCTGCGGCCATGACGCCTTCTGCAGGAACATCCCAGACCGCCCAGATTCCGGAAAGGTCGGCGTACTTGCTGAGCATTGCATTCGCGGCGGCCTGGGCATCACCGGCGAAGTCCGGCCCGGCAATTCCCTTTTCCTCGACGATCTTGATATCCGGGTATTCCTTCGTGATCGTTTCCTTGAATCCCTGGTAGCGCTGCTTGGTCACGAAGAAGTCGGCCTGGTGGAAGACGACGCCGATCTTTCCCTTGCCGCTGAGGGCTTTGGCCATTTGGTGGGCCGAGACCACGCCGTTGCCGTAGTTGTCGGCGGAAACAACAGAGACGTAGTCCTTGCCGGCCGTCAGGCCCTGGGGGATGTTGTCCATGAAGACGAGCTTGGTTCCGGCATCCGCGACCTTCTTGTAGGCGGAGGCCGTAGCCACGGGATCCGTGGGGATGGAGACCATGATGTTCGGGCTCTGCGACATGACCGTCTCGATGTCCGAGACCTGCTTGTCCGGCTTGAAGTTCGCGTCAGTGGTGGCAATGACCTTGACCCCGAGCTTTTCAAACTCGCTCTTTAGTCCGTTGATCTGGGCGGTGGCCCAGTCGTTGCCGCCGTAGTGCATCACGATGGCAGCTTTGGCGTTGAGCGCCTTGACCTTGGCAATCTCGTCAGGAGTCAGGTCTGCCGTGGACGCCGGGGAGGGCGTCTCGCCATTGGGGCCTTTGCTCAGGACCTGTCCCTTGATGGCGTCAAGGGCCTGCTGGGCTTTGACGGACACACCGGCATCGGGAGCGTTCGATGAGCCCGTTGTGGAGCTGCTGCAGGAAGCGACGGAAAGGGACAGGGCTGCGGCAAGGGCCACAAGGGGAAGCCTGCGGATCATCATTGTTCTCCAGTGCTTGGGGTGGGTGGTGTGGATGCCCGGAATTCAGGCGAGGGCGATGGCCAGGGCCGGCGGAACCGGGGACAGGACGAGGCCGCCGGAGGCCGATGCTGTGCGGATGGCAGTGGCCTTGTCTGAAGCTCTCAGGAGCGCCTCTGCATGTACTTTGTCGACGAAGAAGCCCATGGAACACGGACCGTGGTGGGCTTGAACCCACTTCACTGCCTCGTTGGCCGCCTTCGCCATGTCGCCGCCCGCTTCCGCGGCCGGGCGTTGGATGGTGGACACAGATGCGGGTTTGCCCGAGTTGTCGACGGAGACCACCAGGCTTGCCCAGAGACGGTTTTCATCAAAGATTCCGATGGCCGCCGAGGAGCCGGCGGGGACAAAGGTGCGGACTGCGAGTGCCAGGTCGCCGGCCGGGGTGTCCCTCAGGAACGCTTCGAGATTTGCCCACTGGTTCTGGTCGATGTCCCGAGGCCCGGAGTTCGGTTCGAGCGCGAGTTCGTCCACTATACGGCTGGTCATCCCGCGCCTTTCTTCATCGAAATATCTTCTCCGTAAACGATTACGAGGTGACCGTAAACGTTTACGGACATCATCGTAAACGTTTACGGAGATACGTGTCAAGCATCACATTGAGAGCTGGTTTGGGGACGGGGAAATCCCGACCGACGTAAGATCAAAGCGCACGGAACCAAACGGGATCAAGGGGGTTCCGTTTGCGCTGTGCAAGACAGGAGAAAGCGTGGCCGGCATAACTGTTCCGCATCAGGCGACCGAGGAACTGCCCGGTGCCTCACGGCGCCGGAAGCCCACCATCAATGACGTGGCCAGCATCGCAGGCGTCTCCTTTGGCACGGTTTCGCGGGTACTCAATGACGCACCGGACGTGAGCGCGGCAACGCGGCAGCGGGTTCTGCAGGTGATCAAGGACATTGGGTACCGCAGGAACCGGGCAGCCACGGCGCTGGTCACCAGCCGGTCCACTTCCATCGGCATACTTTCCGACGGCTCCCCGCGGTTCGGCCCGGTGGGGACACTCATGGCACTCGAAAACATTGCACGCAAGAAGGGGTACGCCACCACCGTCATCAGCGTCGAACGGCCTTACGAGGAGTCGGTCCAGACCGCCCTCGACACCCTGGACGATAACGGCGTTGGCGGAATCATCGTCATTGCCCCGGTGGTGGACATGGCAGCAGCCGTATGGAACGCTTCATGCCGCATCCCCGTGGAGATGATTGCGGCGGGAGCATCATCGACCCCCAACGTCTTCACCTATTCGGAGAACCAGGAACTGGGCGCGCGGCTGGCCACCCAGCACCTGATCGACCTGGGCCACACCGACATTGCCCACTTCGCCGGCTCCATGGAGTGGTTCGACGGCCGGGTGCGCAAACGCGGGTGGGAGGCCGCGCTGCGCGACGCCGGGCTGACACCAGGGCTCTGCCTCGAGGGCGATTGGAGCCCCGGGTGGGCTTACGAGACTGCACTCCAGCTCATCAGGGACAAAAAGGTACCCCAGGCGATCTTCGCCGCCAGCGACCACACCGCTCTAGGCCTGATACGCGCCTTCGCCGAACATGGGATCCGGGTGCCGGAGGATGTGAGCGTGGTCGGTTTCGACGACATTGAAGGCTCAGACTACTTCCTGCCTCCCCTGACCACTGTGCGCCAGGACTTCACCGCTTTGGCGCTCATGAGCATGGAAGTGCTTCTTGGTGCCATGGAAGGGCGGGACGTGGACCGCACCCCGATCGCACCCACCCTTGTGGTCCGCGACAGCACCCGCCAGGCCACCTCCCCGAAGTAGAAACCGCCGGAAGGGCGACGGCGAAGAGTGCCTCCGGCTGCCGCTTGTCCAACAAACGGGTTCAACGTGTTCCAGGCTGGAATCCCCCGACCAATCCACCAAAGAGCGCGGCTAAGAGGTGCACCAGGACGCCGCCCGGTTCCTGTCCCGGCCGGTGGCAGCCCAGCCCGGTTCGCCGCTGCGGGTTGCCGTGTACTCGCACATCGCCGAGGCCATCCGCAACGGCCTCCTCAAGCCCGGGTCCATGATCCCCACCGAAACCGAACTCGGCGCCGACATGAAAGTCAGCCGTACCGTGGTCCGCGAAGCCCTCATGCTCCTGGAGGAAGACGGGCTGGTGAGGGCGCGGCGCGGCGCGGCGTCGGACGCTTCGTCTCGGAGACGCTCCCCCGCATCGGCATCGAACGCATCCGCCCGTTCGAGGAGGTCCTCGCCGGCCCCGGCCGGACCCTCGAGGTGAAGCGCACCCAAACCATCCGCCAGGCCGCGTCAGAATTCGTCGCCCCCGGCATCGGCGTCGACCCCGGCACAGAATCCTGGCTCTGGAAATCCGTCCTGTTTCGGGATGGCGAGGCCATCGCCCACCTGCAGGAATACTTCACTGCCCAGCCGGTGAGCTTCGGCAAGGGTGCCGCCGCACCCCTGGAGATCAAGGACGACGGCGGCAGCACCTTGCTTGCCACGCTCAACACCCAGCTGGGCCGGTTGGCCGGTCCCGGCGAGTGCCAAATCAGCCTCAGCCAGGTGGGTCCCAGCCGCGCGAAGCTGCTGGGCTTCCGCCCGTCGGACCCGGTCCTGGTGCTGACGCAGTACGTCCGGCACGGCAACCGGCCCTTCTACCTGGCCAAGTGCCTGGTGTCAGCCCAGGCGGGCCATCTTTCGGTGATGCAGCAGTTCCAGTCCTGAAAGCAGCCCGAACCTACAGCGCCACATACCCCGCTGCCTTGCACGCGTTCACCCGGCCACGCGACCAGTATTAATGCGGCGCTGCCCGGCGTCAGGCGGCGGAACCTGCCGAGGCGAGCGCCGCCGTCGTGCCTTCAAAATGGCCAGCAGCTTCCCCACCCGCACCGGCGTATGGTTCTTGCATGGAACCGATTCGGGTCATCCTGCTTCCTGGTTCAGTGCTCCCCGCGGAGCTTGCCTACAAGCGCCTGATTGAGGCGCTGGGTCCGGGCGTGCAAGCCGTTGCCAAGGAGCTGGAGCTGTACAAGGGCGATGACGTGCCACCGGGGTGGAGCCTGGACACCGAGGTGGATGGAGTCCTCAGGGAAGCTGACGCCCTGGGCTGGGAGACCTTCCACCTCCTGGGCTATTCCGGCGGCGGCGCGGTGGCCCTGGCGTTGGCTGCCCAGCTCCCGGAACGGCTGCAGAGCCTGGCCCTGCTGGAGCCGGCGTGGGCAGGGAACTGGGATTGGAGCCCCGCCTACGCGGAGCATTGGAGAAAGTTCGGGGAGCTGGACGCCCTCCCGCCGGAGCAGTACATGCCGGCGTTTATGCGGCTGCAGGTAAGGCCCGACGTCGTCCTGCCGCCGCCCGAGGCGGCTCCCCCACCGCCGTGGATGGCCAAGCGGCCGGCCGGGATCAGGGCCTTCATGCAGACCTTCAGGGACTACCACCTGGACAGGTTCCGGCTTGCCGCCTTCAGCAAGCCGGTGTTCTTCGCCCTCGGCGGCCTCAGCCATCCGGATGATTTTGGCGAGCTTGCGGCCAGGCTGGCGCGGGTCTTCTTTCCCGACTTCCACCTGGAGGTCTTCCCCGGGCGCCACCACTTCGACCCGCCGCACAGGACGGAGCCCGGGCGGCTGGCGGAGGCGCTGCGCCGGCACTGGGCCTCCGCCGAGGGACGGCCCGAAGGGCATCGGCTGGCGTCCGGGTCCCAGAGCGTTTAGGCCCAGTGCCCGTGGCAAAGGCCGCAAGCTCCTTATTTGCTGCAGCTGGGTCAGTGTGCGGTGCCCGGCGGTGGGGCCTGCCGCACGTCTTTGGTGTGTACCCTCTTCCGCAGCACGATCCTGGCGGTTACGGCTGCGATGAGGCCGGCAAGGGTTACCAGCTGCACTTCGTCGAAGGACAGGCCGTCGATGTTCGGCTGGAGCTCCTCCCCCGTTGCCCAGCCGAACCAGACTTCGCTGACCAGAATGCCCGCCAAGAAGTACCCGGCCGCCGCATAGAGCCACAGCCAGCGCGACACACGCCTGCCCACGATCCAGTGAGCCACCAGGCCGAAGGCCAATGACATGGCCGCGAGCAGTCCCAGTCCGGCGATTCCCAAGTCCCAGCGCTCCACGGCCCGCCACCTCCCTGCTTCCCGTGGTCCTGCCGCCAGTCTCGCGAAGCGTGCTCTGTGGGTGTAGAGGCCATGGTCCCGCCATCCGGATTAGGCGACTGAGCCTGCTTCGGCGAGTGCCGTCGTCGTGGTTTCGACAGGCTCAACCACCGAAAAGTGCCCCAGCAGCGTGTCCACCAGTTGCGGGGCGAAGCCCTCCTCGAGCGAGAGCATCACGCGGCACCTCGCGCCCTTCACTTCCGGATAGCCCTCGTACGACGGTGTGGTGAGATCGGAACCACCAGCATGTTGACTACGGTTCTGGGAAATGAGGCGGTGACGCCCGTCCGGCCCTAAAGCGCCAAAGCCTCACCTCAAGGATTCAAGCCGATACGCGTAGTGGAGAGCCGCTGGCCAGGGGCAGCAGTATCACCGGTAAATGGGAGACATGGCTGCTGGATGGGCCCACCCAAGGAGGCTGTGACCAAGAACTCCCGGTGCTTGGCTACCCATTCATAATGCCGGTCTGGCCAGGCAGGCTTTCAATCACCATCCGATTACTACGGGAATTGCGACCGGCGAACTGGTCCGTATACGAAGTACTGCCGTTCTTCGTATACGGACAAAACGCTGGAAAGCAGTATCAAGATTTGGTGAAGAACGGCCTAAGATCGACGCAGGATAGCATTGGATGGCGTCCATTTTTTGAATCTAGGCTTTTCGCCTTAGATACGCATGACAAGATATCCGAATGACGACGTATAACCGGCGGGGGCATTACCGGCGTGGCAAGAACGGACAACTTGTTTGGGTCTCCAGCCACACGGTTACCAGGGCCAGCGGGCAGACGTATTCGCCGCGCTCGTCAACTCGCTATACGATGACTGCGTCTACGCAGACGCCGACTAGCTACCAAACGCCAACTAGCTACGGCAAACCCGTCACTCGGACGATCCGAATGCCTCGATCCACCGGCCTGGTCCGGCCGAACGCTGTGTGCCCCGTCTGCGGCGCCCAAGTCTATTTCTACTCCAATGAGCATGGCAGCCGCGTCTACTTCGATGAGGTTGGCCCGCCTTGGCCAAAGCACCCATGCACTGATAACTACAGACGTGACACGTCATCGGGACCATCTTCAAGCCGACGTAGCGCACCCGTCCTCTACCCAGCTGAAGTCGGTCGGCGGAAAATGCACACCGAGCGAGTTCCCGACTCTATAAGACGTAAGGCTTTCACGGTTGTCCACGTCAGGCACTCCGGGGACTGCACTGTTCTCGGGCTGCAACCGATTTATCAGAATGCGTCCCCGCAGGAGTGGATAGCGGCACGGCAGATCTCCGTTCCAGTCGGACAGCTGGTGTTCGTGAACAACGGCTCTGTGTCCTACCTGGACGAGGGCCTCGGAGAGGTCGTGAGCGTCGTGGTTCAACGGAATCGGACTGCACCCCGGGAGCCGCTGTTCAAGCGTCTACAGGAGTGGTGGAACAGCTAATATGTGTGCCTGCTAATGAGAACGCCTAGTATTGCGACTCGCCACCCCACCCCCGGCCTACCACCTGGCGGATCTCGCGGCACGCAAACTGGTAGCCGCGCAGATGGCCCAGCCCGCCGTCGTACGTTCTGAATCCTCCGCCATCATCCCACAGGGTGTAGAACAGCATGCGTGCAAAAGCCTGCTCGCGCATGCCGAGCTCCGCGTAGCGCGGCGCGTCGGCGGCAACCAGCATGGAATAGGCGGCGGCACGTTCCGGATCGTCCACGTGAATCAGCGCGGCCATGCGGCCCAGCAGCTTCTTCTCCTCCGCATCCGACAGCTGCTCGAGCTTCCCGCGCAACACGGTCTCCAAGGGTGAAAGCCCCTCGATCAGTCCTGCGAGCCGGAGGTAACCGGTCCACGAGTCCCTGGTGGACCGTAGACCATCTTCACCTCATTCCCCGACCGCTCCAGGTAGGCCTCCAGCTCGGTTTCGGCATAAGCAGCAATGTCCCTGACCAGATGGGCCGGGTTGAACCGCAGCTGTGCCTTGATGTTGTCCAGAACCACATTCTGCGCCACCCGATCCAGCACTATTTGCGAGCCTGACGGCAGGTAGGGGAACTCGTCCTCGACAGCCTTCTCCAGCTCCTTCCGGCCGTAGCCGGTCAGCGCCCGATAGCGCAGGTCAAAGCGGAACTCACGGCGCTGCTGGCCCATGAAGTCCAGGACCGTCAGCACGGCTTTGCCCTCGGCCCGCCGGAGCCCGCGTCCCAGCTGCTGGAGGAAGATGAAGCCCCCTGATCTCCGGCCATAGTTAGAGAGCCGGGGTCATCTTCGTCGCCCTGTCCCTTGCGAGGTTCCCAACCTGACCCGACGCCACCCGGCATCGGTTTCAAGGTCCTGTCGTGGGTTGTCCTGAAAAACGACCAGTGCGGTTCGCCCGACACGCGGCGATTCGGGGCAGGCAAGTCTCGAGTTGCTTTTTTGGTGCGTAGCACCTCGGGGCGCTCTCGCTTCTCAGCCACCAACTTCTGCGCCTGCGATCGGTGTCCCGACCTCGACGCCGTAATCTCGTCCCCAACTGCGTTACGACGTGCCTGCGGCTTTTTACGCTTCCGCTTTACAACAGAATTAGAAGCTGCTTTCCCAGAGCCAGGGCACAAGCCGCCATTGCGGGCCGAATGCGCGATGACCTTACCCAACACCGGCTTGGCCGTGAGTGGCTTGCCGCAAGTCTGGCATCGCCATCCAGATTCCTTCGAACTAACCGCCCTCGCCACTTTTCCTCCCCAGTTATCTCTCGTAAAACTACAAGCACTTCCTCTGCAGCGCCAAAACCCACTCCCCTTTCGGCGTCAGACATGCACCGCTGAAAAGACTTAGTTAGTCGGTCGCACCCACGAGCCGACAGTGAGAGTTGCCAATCGCGGCATTTTTGCAAGGGCTAATAAGCTGACTCAATGACGACACTTAGAGTTGGCGGGGCGATTGTTGAATTTCACGAGGCAAAGAGCTGGGCTTGGACTTACTTGCATGAACGTCCACGGACGTCTGCATATCCGGCTTACGACGGGTACCCTGGGTCAGGGGATGATTTGGTTGGGGCACAGGATCTACTCGCAGTCGTTTTGCTGAACGTCTCGAATAACCCCATACCGGTTTACTATGGACTGGAAAGTCTCACCCCGTCCATCAACGATAGGCTTCGGGACCCAGCGATGGTTGGCGAACTGGCCGGCGCCGATTTCACTACCTTGGAGGCAATCGTGCGCCTTTTCGGGTTACTGGAAGCCATGCCGGCTAAGTATGTTCGACTCACGACGCTATCCAAAGTTCTTCACCGTAAGCGTCCTCACCTAATTCCGCTATTCGACGACAACATCGGTTATTGCTACAGCGAGTGCGCAGGCGCTCCCGTTCCTTTCGAAGATGGCAGGAGCCGCGCGGATTATCGGCTGAAATGGCTTCAGGCTGTTCAAAAAGACCTCGCGAGCCAGCTCCCCTACTGGAAAGAAATTGCAGATCTGGCTCCAGGGCCCAAAATTACACCTCTGCGGGCTCTGGACATAATAGGGTGGGAATTGGGCAATCGGAGGAACTGAGCAGACTTGGCCCCCACCGATTTCTGGTCCACTGCGCAACAGCTGCCGCAGTGCATAAACGTCCTCCGACACTGACCGGTGCGGCTTTCATGTGAGCGGGATGTGCTGCAGCCGTGCGCCAACGAGCTTGGCTGCCTGTTTGGACGCCGCTACTCCCAACTTCATCATCTGGGATAGGCCGCGGCACGTTCCCGATAGTCCACTGAATCAGCGCGGCCATGCGGCCCAAGAGCTTCTTTTCCTCCGCATTCGGCAATTCCTCGCCGCGCAACACGATCTCCAGGGGTGAAGGCTACTCCGTAGCCCTGTCTTGGCGGAGGTAGCCCGTCCACGAGTCACCGGTGGAGCGGTAGATCACCCCAAGGTCGTTCCCTGACCGCTTTAGATAGGCCTCCAGCTTGGCCCCTGAATATGAAACGATGTTCAGGACCAGCTGCGCCCGGTTGAACCGGAGCTGCGTCTGATGATGCCCAATACCACCTTCTGCGCCACCCGGTCCAGCATGATCCGGGAATCAGGCGGCAGGTACGGGAACTTGTCCTTGACAGGCTTCTCCACGCTCAGCTTGAACGCACTGACTGGAATGCGGGCAGTGCTCGACCAGACAGAATGCAGCGGTCGGAACGCTCCTACTCGTAGTGACCACCCGGCGAAAGGACGTCAGCGGGCGCTCTACACGCATTGCTACGCCGAGCATCAAAGAAGCGGATAAGGATCAGCCGGTAGTCAAGTCCTGTTGAAAATTACCCTGCACGACCCGCTCCTTGCGTCGGGAGGAGGGCCGTCAATGAATGTCTGTGCTATCCCAAAAACAGCTTGACGCGGCGGATAACGTCGTCGTTGGCCAACACTTCACATTCCCAGACATCTAGGTAGTTCCACCCTTGCTCCCGGAGTTGTATCCGCTGACGGGCGTCCCGCTCCTGATTTCGCAGTCGCTTGTCTGCCCAGAACTGAGTGTTGCTTTTCGGCAGCCGTGACCCGACCGGACAGTCATGTCCATGCCAAAAGCAACCGTTGACAAATATAACCTTCCTGCGACCGGCAAATACTAGATCCGGCTTCCCTGGCAATTGGCGATCATGGAGGCGATACCGAAGCCCGTCGCGATGCAGCACGCGCCGCAGCATGATCTCAGGCTTGGTATCTTTGGAACGGATTTTTGCCATGTGGGCACTTCGCCGCTCGGGGCTCATGAAGTCCGCCATATTCATATCCTAGTTCCACCTCGCTCGCGCAGATGGTCGCCGAAACTGCGTGCTTCGGACGAAACGCGTAGTCGCGGGAACTAGGGCCTGACGTCTGGCCGCCTGTACTCGTCCAGCAGCCCCGAGAGAAGCCTGCCCACTGCAAGCGACTGCCAAGGTGACACCGCGTTCCCCACCTGGGTGTACTGGGGGACCTCCAACTTCCGCCGATGCGCGCCAGTGGTTTCCCTGCCGAGAAACTCGAACGAATCAGGAAACCCCTGGAAGCGTGCAAGCTCTCGAACTGTAAAAATCCGGGACTCCATGGGATGCACATAGTCGTCGGGCAGTGTGACGACGGTCCGGCTCGGTTCGCTGGCGCTGAGCACTTTCTGGCTGTGTTTCCGCGTCACAAGCTCGACACCGAGTTCCACAAGCTCGTCCAACGAAGTGATCGTCCTTATTGCTGCCGGCCGCGCCGAACATTGGAGTTGCAGAGGAAATTCGACATTCGCTAAAGCCCGCTTAGCCATCGACTTCTGGCCTTCGAGATCCAAGTAGCTCATCTGGCTCAGCAGTCGCTGGTCAATGCCATTGCGGTGCATCATGCGGTAGAAAGAGAAGCGGGTGACAACTGTATCGGTGTGGCGTCTGGGAGTTTGGTTTGGAGGATCGGTTGCATCGTCACGGCGTTTAGGTCGTACCGCCTCCTCCGCTTTCCTCAGTCCGGCCAGGTACTCCCCGTTCCTGCCAGAGTCCGTGGCGTCCCAGCCTCCCAAATCGGAGATGGCATCACGAATAGTGAATGCACGACCAGAAAGGGTGGTCGGAACGGGCGCTAGCGCCGGGATATCGCCGGCAAGATCGGCAAAATTAGACTTCCAGATGCCAGTCGTCGCCTGTATGCGAAGTTTGTTAGCGACATCACTCCTCAATGCAATCAGCATGAGCCTAGGCCGAAACTGGGGGGCCCCATAGTGCACCGCGTTGACACGGACGGCTTGGACAACGTATCCAGGGCCGATGTTGGTGAGGGCGGCCTGCAGCTGGGAAAAGGAGGATTCCTCGCCCTTGACAAAGCTCTGGCTCATTCCCACAACGTTTTCAATTACGACCGCTTTGGGCTCGGTCCGCTCGACGAAGTCGAGATACTCCCAGGCAAGTCGGTTCCGTAAGTCGTCCTTGAGCCTACGGCCAGCCAAAGAGAACCCTTGGCACGGAGGACCCCCCACCACGGCGTCGAGATCCTGCTCACTGAATCTCTCCATGAGGCCGTCATCGGCGAGCACGTTGGCCAGCTCACTCACTACAACTTTGCCTTCAAACTGACGCCGAAGGCTCCGCTGCACATATTGCTGCCACACGCGCACATCCGAGGCATCCGCGACATAGTTATGGAAGAACGTTCGAGCGGCCATGTCTGACTTCTCTACGGCGGCGACAAGTTCGCCCCCCGCCCGTTCCATGCCCAAGGAGAGACCACCACAACCCGAGAACAGGTCAACGAACTTTATCACTGATACATTGTGCCAGAGTCAGACCCCGTTCCGTGGGCACCGCGCAGCGTTGCCCAAGACATCACAGCCCGTACCGCTCGTAGTATGGCACCACGCGAATGAACCGGCCTTCGTCACAACCAAGGGATTTGTAGAGCACCTCGTGCTGACGCAAGTCTGGGATTCGACGAGGCACGTCAGGCGACAGGTCCGGCAGACCCAGGGCAGCGAGCTCGCGCCCGCTCACTGATGGCACTTTGTGGATGAACCATGTCCGCAGTGGCTGGCCGTAATTCTCCCGGCCTTCCCTGAAATGCGAAAGATACTGGGACGCCAGCATGACGCCGTAGCCAAACTGTCGACCCTGCAGCATCAAATCCATCAGGACCTGAAAGTCGTACCGCATAATGTTGACTGCTTCGTCGACCAACAGGAACGACTTCAGGTAGCGAAGTTGCGGGTTGGTCCCCTGGAACGGCGGCTTGTTAGTCCTCAACATGTTGTCGTAGTACAAGTTCAAGAACAGAGCCACGAGGGCATTCTTGGCGCTTTGGTCCGGACCTAGTCGGTCAAGCGCGACAATGAGCACTTTGCCCTCGAGCAACTCGCCAAAGGGTTTTAGAACTGATCTGTCGGTACTAAAAATCCCACTGAGTACGAAGCTGTCAAGAATGGATGACACGGAATCCGGATTGCCGGACTTCTCCAGATACTCGGCCCTCACCTCAGCAAGCGTCGGAGGCCTGTTGTCATTCTGTTCATAAAGCTCCCTAACGGCCTCGTTCAAGAGACTGGCTTGCACGGGACCAACACCCCGATAAATCTTCCTGAGGACATCGACGAAGGCTGCCGCCTGCTGGTATGGCAGCCTCGAATGCTGCCCGGTTACAGGCATGAAGACGTTCACCGGTATCTGGTGTGGTTCGAGGACAACGCCTCCGATTCGACTTACGAACTCGTCCTTTTGGAAGTCGCCCTTATAGTCAAAAATCAACATCGATGTCGGCTCCGTTGGCTGCTTTTCGCGAGCTTGCTCCCGGATCTGGGAAATGAGGGCCTTTACCAGTTCCGTCTTGCCTGTTCCAAGGTCGCCGACGATACCGACATTCATTTGGTTCAACTTTGTATTGCTCGGCCAGAAATCGACTTCGGATTTTCCCAGCGATCCCAGGATGTTGCCCACGTTGATTCGCACGCCCTCCCCAGCTATGCCAACCCTCGAGCCTGTCTCCACATCCAAAGGCCGCCCTGACTCTGCCTCGTCCGACCGGGTCTGGGCTTCAGCGCCCACCGCCAACGATCTGGGCGGCTCCTCCTCGCCCCCAATTCTGGCGTGCTCTGGCTCCTGACCGGCGAAGTTTTGACCTGCGGATCCCGTGAGGTCACGTTCCGGGCCGACCAGGTCTTCGTCCGAGCCACCCGGGACGGGAAGCTCCCCACCGACTGGCTCGGCCGCAGACCAGTCGACCAGTTCGCACCAGCGTTCTGTAATTGGGCACGGATCAGCCGAGTCCAACGCTCCAAAGACAGTGCCGGTGTCTGCCAACAACGCGCCGACTTGGAATTCTTCGGTGCCCACGCCGCCTGCGTAGAAGGCATCACCCGTGGACGTTGTAGCGCCATGTTGCAGGTACGTCAGGAGCGGCCTGCCTACACGGACCTTTAATCGGCCATCGACCAAAGCTGCAAGGCGCTTGGCAAAGTCCCCCGGGGAACCAGCGAGAATGGGGTTAAGGCGCGCCGCGGTCTCAACCAACGTGGCCAGGCTATTCATCCAAATGACCCTGTCCGCACCCGAAACTTCAGCAGCTTTGAGCTCAATACCCGCCAACAATCGATAACTGGCTTCAAGTTGGGAAAGGGGTTCTTTTAGCGCGGCCGACCCCGGGCTGGGCAGCGTGGAGCCCGTGGAGTCACCCTTGAGTCCATAGCATTTGATCTCCACGGGAGAAAGAACGATCTGATTTTCATCCATGTCTATGAAAAGTAAGTCCGCACGGCGCTGGTGCTGGCCGTGATTGGCCTGCCCCGAAAGCGTGCGCAGGAAGTAGTCGGCAGCATCAATCGGTAGAACAAAACGGTTAGTTCTTTTGGAAAGAGCCTTATCGAAAAGCCCAAACGTCAGGAAGAATCCCAGAGCGCCTGCTACATGCGTCCCACCCATGGAGAGGAGCGACGATAGGCCCACTCCACGACTACCAAGTCTCGACATGACCGAAGCCTTGAGGGCAGCCGTGTCCTGCCGGCCGGTTGCTTTCGTCAAGAGACTTTCAAGTTGGTGCCCGAAGCTATCTGGAACTTTGGCGATGGATACAAAAGGACGACGTTCCATAAAGGGAACGTCTGCGGAGCGCTCGAAAACGGGTGGACGCCATTCCCACAACATCCGCGCCCCTTCACCGTGCACATCCATCAGCTCAGCCATGATGGCCGGGCTCAGGAACGACTCACCCATGACCGTCCAGTCCGCCGTCGCGTCTGCCACGTCCCGGCGCATCATCCCTGCTTCGACGACAGGGGCAGAATCATCAGATTCACACGCTGCGAGTGCGCGACTAAATGGGCCCCACCCCATCTCACCTGGAACGGCAGGCTCGCTTAGGCTGAGTCGCCGGTCCGTCAGTTTGTTCAGGTTGCTTTCAAATCGGCGAAGAGGCACGCTGCCGAGCACGCCGTGTGCATTCCCACCCTCTCCTACCCGAACGGTCGTGCCTGAGTCCTGAAGGAACCGTATGTTGCACCACGCCTTTGAATCCGGACCTGGTGTGTATCGGGACCAGGTCAACAGCATGTCGCGATTCTCGCGGACCAACTTTGTGACCGCGTCTCGTGGTACAGGCCCTTCACGTCTAACGGAGTCGAGCACCCTCAGCCCGCCCATCAGTCGTCCAGTATCGTCTTTGCCCCATTCCTCTGCGACAGCTAGAACCGAATCGTCAATCTCGGTAAGACGAATCTGACGGTCTTGGGCGTGTAGATCTACTGTCAACGTCGTGATGTGGGGATGCATCCTGCGGAAGGATCTCAAAGCTGCATCAACAGCGGTAGCGTTGAGTCCACTGACTGCTGTCCCTGGCGTTACCGCGTTTCCAATACGATCCGGCGCCGACAGCCGCCGAGGCCGTGATTTCCCTGGGGGAAGCATCATTGACCAACCTAGGAAGATCTGATCCTCCCCCGAGTCAGTAGGAACCGCCAACATTCGTCCTGAGCTAGTCTCGCCAGGACCTACGAGCGGGAGGTTCCAACCTTCGATCGAGCCTGCATGCTGGACTGAATTCACGGCTTCAAAAAGAACGTGTTCCGCTCCCGCTAGCCACGCGAGCCTAAGGGGATGGAGTGGACTCAGAAGGACCGCCTGACAGCCTTCATCGCCGCGGACGTCCCAGACGCTGACGGACATGGGATATGCCGCCCAAAAGACGTTTTCGTCCTTCCCTGTAGCGCGGGCGGCATCGACAAGTTGCGCGTAGGCCTCGAGATACTCTCTCAATACTGGGGAAGCCCAAAGCGACCGCCAAGACGTCCGTGACGGCCATTCGAAATCTACACCCTCACCGTGCACATCCTGTCGTCGGAGAAGGTCGCCCATTTTGAAGGCCCGAAAAGCGTCTCGGAACCTCGCTGCTTCGGCGCCGCGTACAAAGTCCTGATCCAACTCAAAGTAGCTAACACCGTCCAGGGCTTTCCGCGCGGCATCCGGCATGAGAATTGCCCCCGCGTCTTGGGGGCGCGCATCCCAGACCGGCGTGGACTCGTTACTCGGCATCATTATGTGACCAAGGGCCGCGATTACGGAATCGTCCCCTGAGACTAGCCGGCTGGCATAGAAGGCCTCAGCCTGCCCTCGGACTGACCCCTCCGTCGCTGGTTTGGGCCGGTCCGGTTCAACCTGCTGCTTTACTGCCGCAGCGAGGAGCGCGGATTGGTGGCCGCCTCCTGCTGCAACAGGCCTGACACGGAAGGTATAGCCATTCGCCACAAATTCGTTGTCGCCAGTGGGAGCAAAACGTAGTGGAAAGAGTCCCTTGAGCACGGGATGCACCTTGACTGCAACCCCGTCCAGCAGTGGTTGATCCTCGGCGTCAGGGTGCCACAGCATTGCTTGGTAACCACCCGCAACCTCCGGAAGCTCCTCCGCGAAATCCTGCGAGTGTTCATCGGGGTCGGATGACGGGGTCCAATCCATTGGCCCCAGATATGTAACCTTTCCTAGTGCACCCGATTTCTTAAACGGGGCCACGGCCAGGAACGTCTGCATGCCAGAAAAGACAAATGCCTTTGTTATTAGGTCATTTCGGACCCAAGGAGCAACGGGGTCGTTGGTCGAGAGCGAAACCCTGAGCGACACGAGCCGGAATGGCGCGGCACTCCGTCCATTACCGCGGGGCTTGACAAATCGGCCAACGGCAATAAGTCCCCCGTCTTCTGCCAAGTCAACGCTGCCTACCCAGTGCGCGATGTTTGCAGGAAGGATTTGTATGGTCAGCCCTGACGTGCGGGCAACGTCGGGTTCTATCGGCTCCAAAGTTGGGATACGAATCGTCAGGAGCTCGGATTGAAGCTGGCGCCCACCAGCTGATCCATCGGACGAAAAGGGAATCAGGAAGGGACTTTCCGGAAGCTCCGGGTCGAGCACGAGTGACCCACCTCCCGAGAAGGCAATATCAATCCTCGCGGATTCGTTGTCCTCGCGGGCTGGACTCCTAAACTGCCCTTCAGTCAATTCCGAGAATCGCTCAATGTTTTCTGGCGAAGCTCCAATGACTTCGGCCAGCCCCAACCATGCATTGCCCTCGCGGGATACAGTTTCATCCAAATTGTCGATACCGAAGTCTTCAAGGGGGTGCGTGCCCCCGGCTGCCTTCACTTCCGGGCGCGTAGCGAGCTGTCCCGCGCTCATCCGAAACGCTTCCTCGTCGCCCCAGTTCTCAGCAAGCGAATCCCCGAGCGCCACAGCTGCGGATGCAGAGGTCAGGAACGACTTTGCTCCCCCAAAAGTGGGCTTGGGCAGGGCAAAACAGGCGTACACATACTTTGCCAAGGCCTCCGGAAGGTCTAGAGGGGAGCCAGTAACCCTCAAGTGGTCGAGCGCTACCCAGAGGTTGCTGATTCCTCGATCGACATGCGCGAACCAAGCTGCGTTCCAACTCCGTCCAGTGTCCCCCGAGCGTGAATGAACGGTCGAAAGTGTGGACAGGCAGGGCGCAAGTACTTGCGAGCAGCGTGCCCGTTGGACGTCGCTCACTCCGTCAACGCCGAATTCTCCGACGAGCTCATCGACTATTAGGTCTGAAAGCTCGGTGAGAGCCACTGGACCTTCGGCCTGCTCGGGAAAGCTCTGGCCGAAGACCTCGCGGAACACTTGGACGAAGGATGATAGGTCTGGTTGGCGTCCATACACGACCGCCAAGTGGTCGCCTTGACGGTATTGAATAGTGTGCTGGGGAGTCACGCGGGGACAGCTCGCATCGTCCAGAGACGAAGGCCCTGCCGTGACTAGAAGGGCAAATGGCGGTGTCGCCGGCCGCGCCAGGTTGGCAGAGCGAACGATTTCTTCGGCGGAGTCCCTGCCGATACCCTCCGGTAGGTGGACGTGGACGAGGCCGTTCGTTGTTGCAAGGGCGCGTCCGAGAACTTTACTCAACGAAATGGATGCCATGATTCTCCTAGAAAGCGCTCTCGACAATAACGGCGTGGTCAGCATCGGCGCTGCCGCGCGCCATTCCGGCCCGCTCAAGCAGCGACACGAGGTCGCCGAGCTCCGGCCTCATTCCTAGTATCGTTAGGTCGCGCAACACGTCTCCCACGTTGCACTGCGACCCAGGAGTCCCGCAGGTGAGGCTGGCGACCACGGCGATCCACTCGGTACCCGGATCAATTATGAGGTACCGGCGCCCCCTAGTCTTGAGAATCCCGTAGTAGTCCGTGAAAGGTCCGCTGGATTCCCGCACCTGCAGGCCATACTTGACAGTCTCCCAGACAAGTTTCCCGGCTTCCTTTTTGTCGGCAACTTCGGCTGTTAGCGAGCGCCTGAAGTCGCTTCCGGCTGCGTCGCGAAGGAATTGAATGGCCTCCTGCTGCCCCCCACGTTCGTTCAGCCGTTCTTTGAGGCTCTTCCTAATACGTTCGCCTCGCGCAATACGCCATTTGATGGTGGATCCAACATCGCGCACGGAAATGGAGGAGCGGCTGGACTGCCAAGGTAGGGGCGAGCGGACCATGGTCCGCAACTCCTCGAAGGTATCAGGTACAGAGTCCTGAATGATAGCGTTCCCCACGGCCTCATACCAGGCATATTCCCACAGGAACCCGAGCCCCATTGCGAGTCGCAGGACGGTGGTCGCCCAGTCGACCCATACCCGTGCGGGAAGCGCCTCGACCCACTCTTTCGAGGTTAGGGCCGCCCACGACTTGGCAAACCACTCATAAGGAGTATCCGGATAAAAACCACACCAGTCGACGCTATCCCCGGAAACAGGGAAGGATTCGCGTCGGATGCATCGATCTTGGAAGACCGTAGACATCATAGAGGTATCAATTATCTTCAGCAGCGGGTCCAAGTCCAGCCGCTGATCCGCGGCACGCAGCCAAAGCTGCGTCGCTGATGCCGCCGGGCCGCCACGGCCATGTCCAACGGTGAAGAGGCTTTCGATAATAGAGGCGAAGTCGGGTGGCCCCTTCTTCACCAGAACACCGCGCGGATCCTGCATTAGCGCCAGGGCGGGGGTCATGGGGCTCGAAGGCTGGTTTCCCGTTTTTTCGATTCGAATGCCCATGACGCTGGACGCGACGGCATCGCCCAGAAGAATGTCTGAAGCGGCGGTATTCAAAGCGAGTTTCTTGAGGCTATGGCCAAGCGCTTCGGCAGAGGCCCCCTCTGGCTTCGTCGGGCGCAGCGAAAGGTACTGTGTCTCCTTGGGATCGGCCTTATACATCAGGCCGACAGGTTTGGGCCCTTGCACATCTGATGCAATGTCATAAGCATCCCACGCAAGCGCCGAGAGCAGTGCCTCGGGCACGGAAAAGTACTCTGGCCGGTTAAATGGGAGGAGAAGATGTTCTGCTCTGGCAACCCTGTCCATCATGACTCCTTCGTATACCGGTGGGTAACCTGGACTTCACGGTCACCATCGGTCAGGCAGAACTCTGCCCCGTGCAGGTGGGACGGCAAAAGCCGTGATGCGCGAACACGTTCCAATCGAGGTGCGGTCACATCGATGAGGTCAGTCACGCCTATGTGGTCGTCCACGCAGGCCATGGCCTCCCGGATCAACGGAAAGTCCAAGGACACCTTGCTCATGGTCGTTCCGTCTGTCCCGATAAGCAGGAGGACTTGCTCACCTTGTCCTTGCCTCTCGGTGGATAGTTCCGGTTCCTTGACCCGAACAGCGAGCTTTGGTACACCGGCTCTTCCGGTAATGGGTTCGGTTCGGCTGTCAAACAGGGGCAGCAGCGACGAGGCAGACTCGCTCGGGTTCCGCTTGGGTCTGATGAGTGTGCGCAGCGGGGACTTCAAGTCATCCGGCAGGTGTGGGGACTGCACCCACGTCCTAATGAGCATGTCTACCTCGCGCCTAAACGCACAGATCCCGTGGGACACTGCATAAAGACGCGTCAGGTAGGCCCCATACCAACCAGTGGCTTCCATCCGTTTGTCGTCCTTGAGGTGCGGCGAGGCCAGAAGCTGGCAGAAGGCTTCATCGAGGCGCCGATCAAAGTCTGTCACCACGCCGTGTAACGGACCATCTTCCGCTGCTGAATCGAGCAGGCTCCGTAGAGGTGTACCGTCCGAGGCGTGCACGCCAAAGGCGTCAGAAATCCGGGTTGCCCACCCTCCGTCTGGCGAATCGGGGTCCGAACCTGGTACGGCGTCGCTTACTGGGTCAACTGGGATCAGGAGCTTCAGGACGGGATCGCGCCTTGCCCCCTCCGGTGCTGCCGAACGCTCACCAGCACCAAAGATTCCCTGATTGAATCTGAGGCCCGACAAGATCCGCAGGCGTTCGAAATCATCCTCCGCACTTAAGCCTAGCGGCTGGTTCGACATGACGAACTCTCCTAGGCGTTCTCGAGGCATCCGTGACGGCGCATCACCAACTAAAGCGCGAGTCAGGTACCCCCAAAGTTCCCGATAGGTCATGCGGGTTGCCGACACCAGCTCGGCGCTTCGTCCAATGGTCAGCAGGCCCGACAGCACCAACGGTGAGCGAAGGGACTGCAGGTTAGCCAACAGTGGATCGGCAAAGGTACCCGGTTCATGTTCTACTGCGTCGCCCAGCGATTCTTCGACAGCCTTCAGGACATTGACCAGCAAATCCGCGGCTGGAGCGCGCGTTGTTTCCATCGCTGGACGCTGAGCCAGCGGCACAATTCGATATTCTTGGGCCGACACGCTGGAGTCGGCCCCGATGGTAATGGCGGGGCGTTCCTCGAAGAGCGAGCATTCGTCAACGAACACAGCCAATACGTTGGCAACATGCTCGCCCATGTAATTCAGCCTGGCGGCTCGGGCAAAGTCTTGCCCGGTCAAGCCAGACAGTCGCCATGACGACTCATTCGGGCCAGTTGCCGGCGACCCGTACAGCCAGCGGACGAGTACGTCTCCAGCGTTCCAGTCCTCGGATCGGCGGAGTCGAGATTCTGACATTTCTTCAACCAGTACGCCTCGATTGACGCATGCCATCAAGTGGCGTGGTCGGGAAGGTACGGTGTCGTCCATGTATGGCGACGTGATCCTATCGATGTCGGATATAAGCGGCGCCCGATTCGCGGCCTCCAAATTGATGGTGGCGTCGTTGACGACGACGAGATCAGCCAGCGTTCCCTGGTAGTCGTAGATCCGATGCGCCAAACCATCTTGCAGTTGACTCTCGAGGCGCATCCCAGCCACTACCTGTGCCGTCGCGTGGGACTTACCGGCTCCTGGCCCTCCAACAAGGAACAGGAAGCGAGGTGGATAACCCTCAGAAATGCCGTGTTTCAGCCATTCACACGCTTCTTGCACGCCAGCTGGACGCAGCGCGGACGGCCAAGCCGAATCTACGGGGTGGTCCGGTCGCGCCGCGACGTCGGTCCCTCCTGTCGACCGGTCCCACAGCCCGACGAGGCTTCCCCATACGTTTTCATTTTTCGTCCGTGGGGCGATTGGAGCAGACAACGGGCCTCTTTCGTTGAAGGCGGCTAGATGTGGGGCGCGGGGCACTGATGGTATCTGGGCCACAGTCGACGGCGGTTCGGTTCTTCGTGGGGTTGGATGGTCTTCGGCTGTCACCGCATGAAGGACGGCCACGCGTAAGGCTTCCTGCACATGGCTTCGTGGCTTGTACCCGTCCACGAAACGTAAGCCGGCCTCTGCAAGCACGTGGCTGATGTTGCAGAATTTGAACTCGATTGAGCCTTTGCTGCGGCCAGTAAGCGACTGCACCCGCCGGTTGAGGGCAATCTTCGAATAGGCCATTCCAGAAGTTTCGCTGTCGAGCATCTCAAAATACGCGGCCACGAGCGCCTTTGTCTCGTCGTCGCTCCACGGTTTCGCTTCCCCCACGTTGACAACATACATGGCTCGATCTTTATTGGCGTCTAAGTCGCGGGTTTAAAGCCGAGCCCATAGCTACTGAGGCCCACCTTATCAAGGACGTCGAGGGGGGCTATCAGCGGCACATGGGCAAAGGCAACGACTCCCCTGCTCCCGGTGTTCGCGTTCCTACTCTGATAGACAGGTTCCATGACCCAACCGCACGTCTTTGTAGTCATGGCCGACATCTTGAACCTCCGATGTGACGCGTGGCTTCTACCGACGGATTCCATGACCACGATTGAGCGGCACTGGCTGCGGGCCCATCCAGACCTTCGGACTACTGCGGCGGCGTCGGCTTCGTCGGAATTCCGTAGCGGTAGCGCGCTGGCTGAGGCCGTCCACCCTTGGGACCCGGCGGCACCGTTGCCAATCATGACTGCGGTCCCTGACGACGGCACCTGGGGTCCCGCCGTCGTGGGCGAACGCCTTGAAGCGTTCGTCCGCAGCGCCGTGTCTACTATTCCAAATCCAGATGACCGGCCCTACCGTCTCCTGGCGTTGCCCTTTTTTGGAACCGCCGGGGGCGGCGCCGGAAACCACCTGGGTGCCGCGCTATGCGCGATCCTCGACGCCGCCACCGAACTGGCGGCTCGCTACGGCGTCGACCTTGTCCTGGTACTGCGGGACAAAGCAGCGTTTTCACTGGCCCAGAAGCTGAGGCGTCAGAAAGGCGAGCGCTCGTCGTGGCCTTCCCTCGGCGCCAGTCTTCAGGAGAAAGCCAAGTCGCTTGGCAAGATTGCACGCGCCGGTCACCTAGTCCCGTTCCTGGGTGCTGGAATCAGCGTCAGCGCCGGGGCCCCGAGCTGGGGCCAACTTCTGGACACACTGCGAAGGGGTGTCCGTCTCGCCACGGAAGGGGCAGCGGCCTTTGACAGGCTTGACCTCTTGGACCAAGCCGGGGTGCTTGAACAGCTCTATACCGATCAGTACGGATCAAGGGCAGCCTTTGGTGAAGCAGTGGCTGCTGCTGTCGACCTGCCGAGATACGGGCTTGCCCCGGCGCTTCTCGCCGCACTGCCCTCTTCCGGGGCGATCACTTTGAACTATGACCGGCTTTTCGAAATGGCCTGCGGAGATGCCCAACGGCCGCGAACAGTCATGCCCGAGAACATTCCTGCAGTTGGCAATGACTGGCTGCTAAAACTTCACGGGTCTGTCAGTGCGCCGGAGAGCATTGTGCTGACCCGTGACGACTACCTCGGATACAACAGCAACCGGGAAGCACTGTCCGCTCTAGTCAAGGCACACCTGCTGACCCATCACTTGTTGTTCGTGGGGTTCGGGCTCGCCGATGACCACTTCCACGAGATTGTCCACGATGTCCGGCGGGCGCTTCCGGCAACGGGCTCCAAGGAGCATCAGCTGGGGACCGTACTCTCGCTCTTTCATGAACCGCTGCAGAACCTCGTCTGGTCTGGGAGACTGGACATCCTTCCCATGTCCGGCGCACCAGCGGAGAACGCGGGCAAAGAAGAAGTGCAGGCGGCCCTCGCGGCGGCAGGAAGGGAACTGGAAATATTCCTCGACATGCTGGCCTCGTACGCAACCGACAACCACTCATATCTGCTGGCCCCGGCCTACGACGCCGGATTGAATGAGGCCGAGTCCAGGTTACGTGCCCAGTTGATGGAACTGGCTGCGCACCGCGTTCTCCAGAAACGAAGGAAGTCTGGGCACTGCTGGACAAGACACTCGAGCGACTGGGCCGCAGCCATTCCCATCATGGACGGACAAACTATGAAGGTTGAGAAAAGGGTCCTTGAGCAGGTTGCCGAGTATCTGGGCAACTACGTGTACCTGCTAATCGACCCCCGAACGGGGATTCCGTTCTACCTTGGCAGGGGCACCAGAACGCGGGTGCTCGACCACGGTCTGGAGGCCGATGCCCTGACGGCGCCGGCAGAGGAACCCCAAGGCGAGCACTCTCGAAAGATCGCTGCTATCTATGGCATCCGCCAGGACGGCCTCGAACCGGAAATCTGGATACTGCGGCACGGCATGGGGCCCGAATACACCCAGGTTGAGGCGGCAGCCATTGATCTGCTCAGTTCCTTCCTGGTGACGCCGAGCCAAGCCCTTCACCCACTCGCGCACTTGGATCAGCTCACGAATGCCCGACGTGAATCGTCGCATGGACACGGGATCGAGACCTTGGGGAACATCGTGTCAGAGTTCGCAGCGCCGAACCTTGGCGTCGACACGCCGCCACTGTTGCTGGTCACCTTAAAGTCGTGGGTTGCTTCGGAGGAAGTAGCGCCCGGTGGCTCTGTGCGCGCTGGTTACGGCTTCAAGTCCGAGTGGCTCAGCGCCAGAGATAGAGCGCAGTTTGCTGCCGAGCTCGGCGACTCCGTCCGTTGCTGGTGGAAGTTGAGCAAGTCCCGTATAGAAAGGGACGGGATCGAACACGTTGTTGCTGTACACCGCGGCGTAACCAGGGGCCTGTTCAAGATTCGGCCGGACGCCTGGGAGCAAGACCCGATTACTGGCAGACGCGGCTTCCAGGTCAGCCCGGTGTTTGAAGGTCCAGTGTTCGACAAGGTGATTGGCCAATACGGTTACCGGACGCCGGACAAGAAACGAGGCGCCGTCACGCCACTGACCTACTGGCCGAGGGGATGACGGACCAGGGGTTTCTCCGCGCAAATATCGTGACTGCGGCGGGCGCCTTCAGGCTTGATTGCCCTGCTGATCTCCCCTGACCCACAACCGCGAAGGCCTCCCTCGCGTCCCGTCCGACATCTGCCCGGTCCCGGCAAGCTTCGGCTCCATAAAGCGGCGGAAGGTGTCCCGCATCAAAGGCGCATCCGCCACCACCTCGTGGAGCTCCCGCAAGTCCTTCAGGGTGAACGGCTCCTCAAGAAGCGCCCCAGGATCCGGCGCCTCGGCGTAAGCGGCGCGCAGCCACTCCACCGCCTTGCCCACAATGTCCGCGTGCCCGTACGGCAGCCCGGCGATCAGCTCCGGTTCCCCGGTCACCGAAGCCAGCCAGACGCCGTCGGACTTCAACGCCTCCTCCAAAGCAGCGAGCGGCACCACGTCCACGTGCGCCACCGACAACACCCAGCCGCGGTCATCCCTGCCAGGATCGTCAAACACCTGCAGCTGACGCGGCACCCGCCCGGAGATTCCGGCCTTTTCCCGCAGGCACCGCAGCACCGCATCCGACAGGGTCTCGCGCTCCCGCAGGAACGTGCCCGGGAGGGCCCACTTTCCGTGCTGGTGATCCTCCGCACGGCGCACCAGCAGCACGCACACACTCCCGTCGGAAACGGTCAGCACCGCTGTGTCCACTGCCACCGACGGCCGCGGATAGTCGAGCAGGGACGTGCTTGAGCCGTTCATTGAATCCTTCACACCTCCATTTATCGCAGTCTTGCGCTAAAGAAGCAACCGGCGCATACTGGAGCCAATTAGCGCAGAAATGCGATAAATCACCGGGAGGTAATCATGAAAGTTCCCCAGCTCCACGTCGGCGCCGGCACCAGCCTCGGCCCGCTCAGCAGCTTCCCCGTCTGGACCTCCGCACCGGGAAGCCTCGGCATCAGCACCGGCACCCACGCCGACGTTGCAGTTACCGAACTCGCCAGCGGCGCCCAGGTGCCCCTCCTCACCGTCACTAACAATGGCCCGCGCCCGGCACTGCTGCTGGAAGGCGAGCTGCTCGAAGGCGGCCAGCAGCACCGGACCTGTGCCCGCGACGTCGTCCTCGGCCCGGGAGAGACCCGCGACATAGACACGTTCTGCGTCGAGGCCGGGCGCTGGGAAGACGGGCAGAGCAGCCACCGCCGCCGGGCACGCCGCGCCCCGCTTAACGTCCGAGCCGAGCTGACCGGCACCGGCAGCGGGCGTGGAAGCAACCGACAGGGCCGCATCTGGGAACGTGTCAACCGCTTCGACAACGCCCGGGGTGCCTCCGCCACCAGCTCGCTTCTGCAGCACCTGGACTGGTTCCAGGACGACAAGGAGGACCGGAACCGCTTCGACCCCGCGGATGCCCCACAACCTCTCGAGGGCCAGCGCGGCGTGGTGATCGGGCTCGGGCACCAGCCGCTGCTCCTGGAGGTGTTCGGCACCAGCACGCTGTTCCGCCGCCACTACCGGCAGCTGGTGGAGTCTGCGCTGCTGGACCTTGAGCTCCTGCCACCCCAGGCGCTGGCGTCGGGTCCGATGCCCGGCCAGCGGGCCCGCGACTTTGCCGCCCGCATCCAGGCTATGGATTTCGGAATGTTCGATGACCGCACGGCAGCTTTGGAGGTCCGGAACCACGGCTCCCTCCGCGGCCGCAACGTCTCCCGCAGCGCAGGGTCCGTCACCGCCGCCGGCATCGCCGTCACGCTCCCCCAGCGCCGCCCGCAACTGGCGCACCTCACCGGCTGGAACACCCAACACCCCCTGATGGAGATGGCATGAAACTGAGCCCCCCGCAGAATGACCGTGCCGCCGGCGTCCTGGTCGCCATGGCTGCCGGCGACGCCCTCGGCGCCGGCTACGAGTTCAGCGCCCCGCTGCCGGACGGCACCGAAGTCACCATGAGAGGCGGCGGCCCCTTCGGGTTCGCGCCGGCCGAGTGGACGGACGACACCTCCATGGCAATCCCCATCGCCGAGGCACTGCTGGAGCAGGCGTCCGACGGCGGGGCCTCCTCCCCCGCGGCCCTCACCGGCATGGTGAGGGCGTGGACTGTCTGGGCGGCCGAGGCGAAGGATGTGGGGGCGCAAACAAGTTCGGTAATCGGTGCCGCCCGGCGGCTGGCTGCTGCTTCCGGCCGCGAGGTTCGGGCAGCTGACTTAACTGCCGTTGCCGCTGACTTTCATGCCCGGACCGGTCGCAGCGCCGGCAACGGGTCGCTGATGCGCACAGCTCCTTTGGCATTGGCGTACCTGGACCGGGAGCCGGCCGAACTGATGGCCGCCGCCCGCGAGCTCAGCGCCCTGACCCATGCCGATCCTGATGCACAGGAGGCGTGCGGCCTGTGGTGCGTTGCCATCCGTCATGCAGTCCTCACCGGTGTACTCGATGTCCGGGCCGGCCTGCCGCTGCTGCCCGCCGCGAGGGCCTCCTTGTGGCTGGAGCGGATCGAGACGGCAGAGAGGTCCAGGCCCCGGGACTTCACCCGCAACGGCTGGGTGGTTGAGGCATTCCAGGGAGCGTGGAGCGCCATCCACTATGCCGGGCTGTCCGCTGCTGGTCCCGTCCACCTCCGGGCTGCATTGGAGGAGGCAGTGCGCGGTGGGCGCGACACCGACACGGTGGCCGCCATCGCTGGCGGCCTGCTGGGAGCGGCTTACGGCTACACCGCAGTCCCGTTCGGGTGGCGCCGGCGGCTTCACGGGTGGCCGGGCCTGCGGGCGCGCGACCTAATGGTCCTGGGCATGGAGCTGGCCCGCGGCGAGGGCCGCTGGCATCTGTCCTGGCCGCGGGCGGATCGGCACGACTACAGCATGTGGAGCCGCACGGACTCCCTGGTCCAGCACCCCCACGACGACGGCGTGTGGCTGGGCGGGGTCCGCTCACGTGAGCACGTGGCTGAGTTGGGCTTCGACGCCGTGGTGTCGCTCTGCCGGCTGGGCACCCTGGATGTCCCGGTTGTTTCGCCAGAGGACCACGCCACATTCTGGGTGGTTGACTCCGCTGTTGAAGACGACAACGCACATGCCGCCTTTGTCCTCGAGGAGGCGGCGGCCGCCGTCGAACGCTACCGGGCGGGGGGCAAAACCGTCCTGCTGCACTGTGTCCGGGCGGAGTCACGCACCCCTACCGTCGCCGCCCTGTATGGCGCTCGTGTTGCTGGCATTTCTGCCTTGGACGCGTTGGCAGACCTGCAGCGCGTCCTGCCTGGCGCACGGCCAAATCCGCTGTTCTTGCGCCTTCTGAAAGATGCGCAGGCTGCCGGTCATTCCGCGGCCACCAAAGCCACGGCTTCCGCTGCCGAGTAATGTCCGAGCCTGCTGATAGGAATATGACCATGACAACAACTCCTGAACTCAGCCGGGAGCAGCGCGATACTGCAATGGTTGAGCGCTACGGCGACGGCGAGACGCTGGACGCCATCGGCCAGAGCTTCGGCATCACCCGCGAGCGGGTCCGGCAGATCATCGCCAAAGTGGGCGGAACGAATGCGGAGGAATCCCGCAGGAAGCGGATTGCGGCACGAGAGGCGGCAACCCGCGCGGCGCATGAAGCCTTCCTCGCAGAGTATGGAGAACTTGCCCGTCAGATGGCCAAACGTGGTGTTACCCGGCCCGATACTGTGCTGAAGCTCCAGGCACTATACCCGGCGATCGACGTCGATGTGGCCGAGGAGGCCCTGAGGGAATCGGACATTGTTTTCTCCAAGTCCCAACCCGATGACATCTTTTCCAAAGAGGCGGTGACTGCCGGCATCTGGTTCCTCCTGGGTTCGGATCTGAGCCTTACGCCGGACTATGGGTGGGCAGCGGTGAACTTGGACCTCAACCTCATGAGCGAAGTCCGTGCAGCTCTGGAATCGGCCGAAGTTTCCCCCGAGGACGTGGCCACCATCTTGGGGGTCATCGGCGCTGCCCGGAGGCACGTGGTGGAGAATCCGAGCGCAAGCATCACCGGCGCCCGCTATCAGGAACTGCGCGAGGAGCTCGTGGTGGCTCTGGGGCTCGTCTCCAAGCAGGGAGCTTTCCCGTGGCCACCCACCCGGCAAACCGTCATGAAGCGCTTCGGCGGGTGGAATGAGGCCTTGCAAGCAATGGGGATCGGTCTCGCTTCAAAGGGCCGCCCCAAGGGACTTGTGAAGTTCACCCGCGAAGACTACGACGATGCGGTGAGCGACTTCTGCTCTTACGCCAAAGTGGCCGAAACGAATGCGACGTTTGCCGCCTACGACGAGTGGGTGAAGGACGGGCTGGCCGCTGGCCGCTCCCGCCCCTCCGGGGCATCGGTTAGGAACATCTACGGCACTTGGGCTGATGCCCTCCGCTCGGTGCAAGAGTAGTTCGCGAAGCTGGGGGACATTGTGAAGGAACGCCCGGTCGCCGCGCCCGAGCATTGGACGGGACCTAAGGAGCTGGTCAAGGCATATCGCGAAGGCGATCCGCTTTGGGTAATTGCCGCCGCACGTGATGCAACCGTTGAAAGCCTTTGCTCGCTGCTGGCTCAGGAGGTCTGCGACGAAGACGAACTGGCTCGGATGCAAACGATCCGTTCCAGGGCCGCCGGTGCGATGTCTGTGCTGGAGGAACAGTCTCAACTCGTGTGGCGTCTGATGGAGTCAGGGTTTTCCGCGGTAGAAATTCCAACAGTGCTTGGGGCGCTCGCCACAGGGAGCGCGAGTGATTCGGCCATCACGGCTGCATTGCTTCAGTTTGTAAGACTTCAGGACCCCCGCATTTGCAGAGACATGCCGCCGCCGGAGACACTCCGGCGGAGTGACACACTCAGCCTGCTTTATGTCCTTGGAAAGCATCACGGCATCAAACCGGACTACCAGCTCGCGTTGGGTCAAATTGCCCCTGATGACGTCGCCGAACTCAAGCAGCTGACCAGAGCTGCCTGTCCCCCAAGACGACTAGCTGAGATCTTGGCAGTTGCAGAGACCACCAAGCTGGCCATCCGGGCACGGGTTATTACAGGTTTGTCGGTGACGGACTACGCCGCAACGGCCGGATCTATCGCAAGGCTGTTCAGAGGCTACATCTTCGATGAATCCGCCTCATGGCCCACCCCTGCGTCAGACCTGGTCCGCCGACTGGGTGGGGGATTCTGGGACCAGGCATTGGCGACGGTCAGGCTGGAGATGGGACGGGCGGTGGACCGGTTCCAAGAGGACGACTTTCCACTTACAGTCGATGATTTTACCGAAGAACGTTCTGGTCGCGGTCTTGCGCCGAGCCTCGAAAATTATGATCAGTGGGTCATTGCCGAGCTAGCAGTGCGCAGGGACCGGCCCTCCGCCCTCGAGCTAGTGGACCGCTATGGGGACTGGGCTGCGGCTCTCCGCAAAGCTTTGGCCAGCCGTAGCGACGTCCAGACAGATGCGCACGCCAGTGCGATGCCCCTTCACGACGACGGGGCGCTCTTCGAGGTTCCTGATCCTGCGCATGAAGCAGCCTGGGTCCGAGCCGGCGAGTACATCTGTGAACTGCTTGCGCGCATCCCCCGACGACGATCTCTTGTGATCGAGTACGCTGCAGCTGCCGACGGCGCTTTCCAGCTATATGCCCGGGCCGGCCGTGCCGAAGCCGGTGTATGGTGCGAGATTTTCCCCGATGAACTCCTGTCCGGTGAGCTCTCGGATACCGACGAGGATCATTTGGCTTGCGAAGGCTGGACCTCGCCGAACGACGCCTCATCAAGCTGGCGCAGGGAAGGGATGCTCTTCGAGGACGCGGGACACCTCATTCTCGACGGCTTAAGATACGGCCGGCAATGCCCCGACCCATGGCTGCTCAGGTGGAGCACCCGACAACCCATCAACGGGCAGGGACGCTATAACGGTGTCACCACCGAAGATGCCCTGGCCGGCGATGTCCAGTCACTGCGGAACGCCGGGTAAGGCCGCTGACATTCTGCATGCTCATCGCCGGGCTTGATCTTTACTACGACTATTGGGAGCACACGATGACGGACCTGGATTCCACTCGATCAAATAACTCTGACCGCCGCAGCCCAACCGACCAAGCCGTAGCGTCATACCTTGCCGGTGAACCTCTGCGGTGCATCGCCGCCGCCCTGCAAGAGCAAAGTTACCAAGTCTTGCGCATGGTGAGCACGCGCATAGCGGATAGCGGCGAAAAGCAGCGGTCAGAGGCGCTCCGAAAACGTTGTGGCGCGACCGCTGAGCTCCTTGGTAGGGAAATGGAACGAACCGAGCGGCTTATGAGCGCTGGAATCGAAGCCGTCGATGTGCCCAAGGTCCTCGTGGCTTTCGGAGTGCCGCTTGATGTTGAGATCGCTGTCGACTTGCTCCGGAGTCTCGAAATCTTGGAAGACATCTACCTACGGGGGTTCCAAGCCGACGGCAATAATCGTCCGGTGGTGCGCTCAATCGAAATGCTCAGCTTGTTCTACGTCATCGGACGGCATCGGGGCGTGGAACCTGATTACCGTTTTGCGCTCGGGAAGATGCCGCTGCCGGGAATTGCAGAATTCCGTGAGCTTCAAACAGGGCGACTCCCTGCGTCTGAGATAGCCGAAGTGATTGCCACTGTTGAGAAAACAGCCGAAGAAGTTAGAACAGGGAACACGGCGGGAATTTCCTATTCGGACTACAGGGATACAGCCCTGCTGTTGGCGGAGGAATCAGATCATGGCGGACGCGGCTGGCTGGTTCCGGCTCCTGTTATTCGCGATCGGGTAGGCCGGGGGTCGTGGTCAACTACGCTCATGGCCGCCTGTCTCACACCGCCTTCAACGGAGGAGCGCTTTAGCCCCAATGACTACGAAGAGGCAGTCCAAGAATTTTTGAGGGTATTTCACTATTTCGGCTCGCCGAAAGACGTTGCAAGCTACGACAGTTGGGTTATTGCCGAAAAGGCGGCCGGACGCGACCGCCCATCGGTTGTAGCAATTCGTCGATACTTCGGAGCCTGGGAGTCAGTGATCGGGGCGGCTATGCCCCCAGAGGTCGGTGCGGACGAGTTCGCTGGACTCGTTGCGATGTGCCGGAGCCAGAATGATGTGGAAGAACGCTGGGCGCGGGCCGGCGAACTGGTCGGCGAAGTACTGGCCAACATGCCCTGGAACTCATTTCTGAGCATTGACTACGGCGACGAAACTGAGGGACCGAACCGACCGTACGCACAAGCAAACCCGAGCGCGGACGGCGTCTGGTGCGAAATCGTATCGGAAGAGTTCCTTTCCGCGGAGCAGTGGCCAGTTAACGCCGACTATCTCGTCAGGAACGGCTGGTGCGCACCAAACGAGGAGATTCCAAACTGGCACAAGCAGGGCGTCGCGCCCCTTGAAGCCGGGCACCAGATACTGGAGGGCCTGGCGTACGGCCGGGACTGCCCCTATCCGCAGAAGGTCCGCTGGCACAGCGCAGAATTTCCGGGCGGTCCTGGACCCGATGGTGGAGTCATCCTGGACTACGAGCCAGATAGAACAGTCCGAGCACTGCCGCGCGCCAGCTGAGCAGCGAATCGCTCGGCTTGGCAGCCACGACAGTATGCAGCCACGACAGTATGAGGAACACCTGCGTTCAAAATGTCAGTGGCCACCAATAGCCTTCCCAGCAACCGCAAATTCGTTGCAAGGAGGCCCCACATGCCGTTTCCCAGTCCCCCGTCACGCCGAGTCCTTTCGGCCGCCGAAGCTGTCGCAAAGCGTTCCGGAATTACAGTGCTCATCGTGTCCCGACGGGGCCTCGTCCTGTGGGCGGTGGCACGAACGGTCGAGTCTGCCATTATGGGAGTGCGGTCGGGCTGGATCACCGAGGCTGCCGCAGGGACGCATTGGGGTAGAGCCTTTGCAGAGGCTGCCCGCGCCGTATCGAAACTTGCTGCGGGCAGGAACGAATCCGTCTTTTCCGTAGCGGATGCTGTGGGTGAACGGTTACTGCGGCTTGGGCTTCCTGTTGATCTGTCCTACCCGCCAGCTGCGGGCGTCGTGGCGACGGAAAAGGCAGTCACCGAAAACCTTGATGCATTGTTTTGCCGGTTGGAAATTGCCACAGACGCCTCGATCGGACACCGCACGCCTTGGGCAGGGCGCGGCTGGGTATTGGATTTCGGAAGTAGTCTGCCGCTTCGTCCCGGGCTGAAGGCCGTAGCCGGGGGAAGTATCTTGGAAAGTGAGCTCCGGGCAATCCGGCTGGCCCTCGGTGCCGCCAAGAACGCCTACGCTGGGGTCCTGGACGGGCCCTGCGCCGTCACGGTTTCCTCCGATAACGTCACAGCTGTGAAGATGCTCAACGACAGCACTTTCCAACCCGGACAACTAACTGTTGCCTGTCGCGAGGAGATACAACGGATCCGGGCCTTGGCCGCATTTGCCAACGTTCATTTCCAGTGGGTCAAGGGCCACGCCGACCATGAGCTAAACGTTCTCGCTGACCGGCTGGCGGTAATGTCTCGAAGGCACAAGGAAGCCGAGCTTCCGGCACACGAGACCTTGCGAATGGCTGCAGGCGTTGTCGAACAGCGAAATATGACTTTGGCTGCCTAAGTACGCTTCGTGGTGTGGCGAATCCGGGGCGCTGCAGACTTCCGGGGAAGCCCCAATTCAGGACACTTCTGGAGCCGCGAACCAAGCAAACGAATAACGTCGGGCTGTACTGATACAAATATGATCTGGAACAACTTCTGAACTCAGCGCGGCAATGCCACGCTGCGGTGGCCGGAGCTCAAGAACCGTATGCATTCAAATGCGCAGCAGTGGAAAGATTGATACGCCGTGATGGAAATGCTCAGCGGAGCCAGCGTAGACACGTTCAGGAATCTCGTATTTTCCGCTGCCGTGATTGTCGGCTTCCTGTTTCTACTCGGAAGCCGTGTGTCCACTCCCCTGACAATCGCCGCCAGGCTTGTCACCGCCGCCACTGCAGGTACGGCCGCCTTTGCCGCCGCCAACCTCGCGGTGGTCTTCTATATCCTTGCGCACCTCATGGATCCGCGCTGGTCCGTCGGGAGAGATGCAACGCTTCAGAGCCCTGAACTGTCTGCAGGGCCCTTCTTCCAGCCGGTCACCGACACCTTGAATGACATCCTGGATGGCCTGACGGGCAACCTAAACAATGTCATTGCCCTGAAGAACGCGTTCCTCACCATGCCGGAATTTATCGTCGCCGCGGGCTGGGCATCCTTTGCGCTGGTGGGCTTTGCGATCGCGAATCGCATTCTTTCCTCGATCATCGAAAAGAAACAGATGAAGCAGATCGACCGGAATACGCAGGACCTTGCTGATATCCGCGCCCAGATCGGGTTGCCCGCCTTCCAGGACACCAAGGTCAGGGCGCGGTGAGGTGCATTCCGGAGGAACCGGAGTTCGGCGAAGGACATCACGCGGAAAAGGCCGTCTGGACTGCGCTCAGGAACAGCCTGCCCGATGACTGCGTCCTGGCCCACTCGGTCCAGGTCCGCGACGGCCGCAATGAATACGAGATTGACCTGCTGGTCCTCTGGCCCAACGTGGGCGTAGCTGCGATCGAGGTCAAGGGCGGCCAGGTTTCTATCGACAACGGCCAGTGGTACCAGTCGGACCGGAACCAGAAGCGCAGAATCCAAAGCCCCGTGGCTCAGTCCCAGAGCTCACTTCATGCCCTCAAGGACTGGCTTGAGATCCAGCTAGGTTCGCGTATCAGCAGCCGCTTTGCCTACATGGTCAGCCTGCCCTATACCGACGTGCCGCGGAACTGGACTATGGCCGGATGCCCTCGGTCTCTCATCCTCGACAAAGATGACAGCAAGTCCCCCGCGGAGCTCGTCCGCCAGGCCATTGAAAACGAAGGCGGCGGTGCCTCCCCGCTGGCCCCGGCCTTCCTGGAACGCATCGTCCGCAAGCTTGGCGGAAACCTGGACACCGCCGTCGTACCCTCCACCACATCCCAGGAGGACGAGGCAGCACAGGATCATCTCACCGAGCGCCAGTCCGTGCTGCTTCAGGCCACCCGCTCGCTCCCCCGGATCCGCTTCACCGGCGGCGCCGGCAGCGGAAAGACGTGGCTCGCCGTCGAAAAGGCCCGCATGCTCAGCAAGGAGGGCAAGCGAGTGGGCCTCTTCTGCTACAACAAAGGTTTGGGGCAGTACCTTCAGGACCGCGTCGCAAGCTGGCGTCAGGCCAAGCCGCTGTTCACTGGCGAGTTCCACGAATATGTGCGAGGGCTGGGCGTCCCCGACGGGCAGGGGCAGGACTACTTCGACATCGAAATGCCCCGCCTGCTGAAGGAGCTGGCAGCCGGAATGGCGCCGCGGGACCGGCTGGACGCTGTCATCGTCGATGAAGCGCAGGACTTTGCTCCTCTCTGGTGGGACGCGCTGCTTGCCTGCACCACCGACCCCGATGCTGCGGAAGTCTATGCCTTTATGGATGACCGGCAGGACGTCTACCAGCGATGGGGAGGCGCGACGGCGGACCTTACCCATGGCCCGATGGCCACGCTGGTGCCCATCCACATCGACGACAATCTCCGCAACACCCGAAAGATCGCCGAGACCTTCAAACCCTTCGCCGGCGACTACTTCACACCGCGCGGCAGCACTGGCCTGCCGGTGCGGTTCGTGGATTGCCCCACCGAGAAGGCACTCCAGGTCGCCGATGACTGCGTGGATGCCCTAATCGACGAGGGCTGGGCGAACAACCAGATCGCGCTCCTCACCACCAAGGACCGCCACCCCATCCATTTGGACTACTTCAACCGCGGTGCCACGGAGGAATACTGGCGGGACTTCCACGCCAACGACGGTGAGTTCTACGGCCATGTGCTGGGCTTCAAGGGGTTAGAACGGTCCGTTGTTGTCCTTTGTGTCAACGGCTTCAAGGACATGAGCAGGGCCCGGGAACAGCTCTACGTCGGGTTGTCCCGTGCCCGTAGCCTGCTTGTGGTTGTGGGCGACTCCGGGCTGCTTGAGAAGGCCGGCGGGCGTGAACTGAAGTTCGCACTGTCACGCGCCCAGGCCTGGCAGCCGGCGGTGGAAGACGGTTAGTGACGCTGCTCACCTAATTTGTCGGTGCCTCGCCATACTCTTCAGTCACCAGATCAGAACCGTCCAATGGGGGATGAAATGCCAGAACTAGCCGACGCCGGGTCCTACCCCAGTGCGACGCTTCCGCAGGGGCCAGCTCCGGTTGCCACCGCGGCAGTCCCGGCCTCCTATGACTATGCCTTCCTGTATCCCTGGCAGCAGGAAGCCCTAAAGGCCTGGCACTCCAATGCCCGTTGTGGCGTGGTGGAGGCCGTTACGGGTTCCGGTAAAACCCGCGTGGGCGTTGCTGCAGCCTTCGAAGCCGTCCGGCAGGGCATCAAAGTCCTGATCCTGGTGCCAACGGCCGAACTTCAGCGCCAGTGGCTGGTCTCCCTGCGCCGAGACCTGCCCACAGCGCGGCGCGGTGCCCTCGGTGACGGACGCAATGATTCCCTCGACGACGTGGACATCCTCGTGGCCATCGTTCACTCGGCCTCCAACCGCCAGACACTCCGTTCCCACAAGGCGGGACTGATCATCGCCGACGAGTGCCACCGTTATGCGGCACCCATGTTTACCGGTGCTCTGCAGGAGGGGTACGCCTGGCGGCTTGGGCTGACTGCCACGTTCGAAAGGGCGGACGGTGAGCACGAGAACCTCCTGACACCCTACTTCGGCGGCGTCATCTACAACCTCTGGTACGACCGGGCGTTGAAGGACCAAGTCATCGCCCCGTTCGACATCGCTCTGGTTGGCGTTGACCTGACCCGTGCCGAACAGACCGATTATGACGAGTTCTCGGCGGTGATGGTGGAGGCGGCGCGAAACCTCGAGACGTACGCAGGCATTCCCCGCCGGCCCTTCCCGCTGTTCATTGCAGCGGTGGCCACGCTGGCCGCTTCGGACTCGCCCAGCCGGGAAGCAACAATCGCCCGCCGGTACATGCGGGCAATGTCCTCACGGCTCAACCTGCTGGCCGAGGCCAAGACGAAGTACCTGGCGCTGGCAGCACTGAAGGAAACGGTTGATGGGTCCAACGGGACCTTGGTCTTCACGCAGACCCAGGATTCCGCGCGGCGGGCGCAGGAGCTGTATACGTCCCTCGGCTCGACAGCGTCTGCGGTGTTCAGCGGCATGGCCAAAGACGACCGCCGGCAGGGCTTGGAGGATTTCCGTACCGGCGCATCGCAGGTTCTGACCGCGCCGCGGCTCCTCGACGAAGGTATTGACGTCCCGGAGGCCGACCTCGGGATCATCGTTGCCGCCAACCGCAGCCAGCGGCAGATGGTGCAGCGGCTCGGCCGTGTCATCCGTAAGAAGGCCGACGGGCGGCCCGGCCGGCTGGTTGTTCTCTACTCCAAGGGCACTGTGGAGGACCCGGACGTCCAAGGCGAGGAATTTCTCGGCAAGGTGCTGCCGTTCGCACGGAACGTTGAATTCTTCGACATCAAGTCGGACCTGGACGGGTTGCAGGAGTTCCTCCGCCAGGCCGAACCTGATGTGGCTCCGGCGCCCGAGCCCGGTGAGCCGATAGCGGGTCCGCCCGGGAACGGCGCCGGACCGGAAAGCGGCAAGCCAGCAACGCCAGAACCGGTGATGGTGCAACCTCCAGCGGAGGACGACGAGAGCGCGCCGACGTCGTTTGACCTTGAGGATTCGGGCTGGCTGGAGGAGCTTCAGGGGCTCGAGGGCTTCAGCGACGACGGGGTTTCGGACTACCTGCAGCGCGCTGGTAGGGCTGATCTGCTGTCTGCTGAGCAGGAGGTGGAGCTCGCCAAGGACATCGAGGCAGGGCTTTATGCCGCACACCGGCTGGCGGATGGCACTCCCCGGGGCCGCAAGGAATCCCGAGAGCTGCGCGCCATTGCTTTGCTGGGTGAGCGTGCCTCCGACGCCCTGCTGGAGGCGAATCTCCGTCTGGTCATATCCATCGCCAAGAAGTACGTGTATCACGGCATGGACCTGCTTGATCTGATCCAGGAAGGGAACATCGGCCTCCACCGGGCAGTCTGCAAGTTCGACTACACCCTGGGCAACAAGTTCTCCACGTACGCAACGTGGTGGATCCGGCAGGCCGTCACTCGGGCACTGGCCGACCAGGCCCGGGTCATCCGGCTCCCAGTCCATATGGTGGAGCAGATCTCTAAGGTGAAGTCTGTGCAACGCGAAGCGTTCCGAAAGGGCATTGAGTACACCTTTGCCGAGCTCGGCAAGCACACGGACCAGTCGGCGGACAAAGTTGAGCGTCTTCTGTCACTCGACAAGCCCGTGCTGTCACTGGACTATCTCATTCCGGACGGTAAGGGTGGTCTGGAGCCGCTCGCGGACCAGCTCCTCGATCCTTGGCACGTTGACGTTCTTGACCAGATCGCCAAGGAACAGCTCAAGACCCAAGTGCACGCGGTCTTGGACACCCTGACAGAGCGGGAAGCCGGCGTCATCGCGATGCGCTTCGGCATCGATGACGGCGAGGAAAAGACCCTCGACGCCATCGGCAAGGCCTACGGCGTCACGCGAGAGCGAATCCGCCAGATCGAGTCGAAGACCATGGCTCTGCTCAGAGAACCAGAACGATCCCAGTCCCTATGCGAGTACAACTACGGTGGTGTTGCATGACCTGCACGATTTTCCCTTCGGTCAATCTCGCTTTGGCCGAGCTAAAAACAATGATCAGCCATGCTCAGGCCGCCGATCCGCTGGCTCCAGTCACCATCCTGGTCCCTTCCCATGCCGCTGGTCTGGACGTGACCCGTTACCTGGGCAGGACTCTCAACGGGGGCGCTGGGAGTGTGGGGGTCAGGGCGTTCACACTCAAGGACCTCGCAACCGAACTCATCGCCGACGCCGACGCAGTGAACGGGCGCCGTCCCCTTCTTCCGGTCGTCCGGCTTGGAGCCGTGAGCCGGGTCCTGCTGGACCAGCCAGGGCTCTTTAAGGATGTCGCCGACCAGCCCTCGACCGCCCGTGCGATCGCCAGGACAGCGGAGCTCCTCGACGCGGTTCCGGATCCCGCCGATCCGGAGCTCCCTCAGCTGATGCAGGAAGTGCTGCGGCTTCACGGCGCCTCAAAGGAGGCTCTTCGCCGGCAGTGGTACACGGACCATGAGGCTTTTACCCTTGCAACCAAGAAGCTCGCAACCAAGACCGTGACGCAGCGGCTCGGCACCATCATCGGCTTCATGCTCGGTACAGAAACCCGTCCCGCCGAGGCAATCTTTAGAGCGAGCCTCGAAGCGGCCGGAATGCAGCATCTCGCGGCGGCCGGCGCGGCAGAGAATGGTGTAAGACTTCTGACAGCGTCCGATGCCGACGATGAAGCCCGCGCGGTGGTGCGCCTCGTCGTCGAGCGGCTTGCAACAGGAACCCCGGGCCACCGTCTCGGAATCTTCCACTCGGCCGCCCAGCCCTACGCCGCGCTGCTCACCCAGCGCCTCAGCCAGGCGGGAGTTACTTTCGTCGGTCCATCAGCCCACCGGCTCATGGACTCGCCACTGGCCCGTGGCCTCCTTCAACTGCTGAAGCTGGACCCGCAGGATCTCGACGCACGCACCATCCTGAACATCCACGCGGAAGGTGCCTTCTCCTGGCATGAGCAGAAGCTGCCCAGCAGCGCAGCATGTGAAAGGTTCTATGCAAATCCACCCGCCGAAGAGGATTATGCAGGAGCAGAAACCTCCGCCCACGCGGACTACCTCGAAAAGTTCCGTATATTCCAGTCCTTCAAGGAGGCCCTTGCGGCACGTCTAGGCCAGGTCCATGCTGCTGCCACATGGAGTGACGCCTCCGCCTCGCTGATATCACTTCTTGAGGACTTCATGGGCCCCAGAGGCGCCGGCGAACATCCGGAGAAAAGCGCTGCCCGCAACGCGCTGATCGAAGCCGCCTCGGATCTCCGGCATCTGGATCTTGTCGGTCCTTTGCCCCGCCCGGCACTCCTACAAAGCGCCCTGAAAGACGGCCTAGCTTCAAAAGGCCGCTGGACCGGGAAGAGCGGCACGGGTGTCGTCGTGGGCAGTTTTGCTGATGCGGTCGCCAGGGACCTTGATGTCGTCTTCCTCATGGGGGTTGCGGAAGGGCTTGCGCCAGCACGGACAAGGGAGAACCCACTGCTGCCGGACAGCGCCCGTACCATGCTGGGCGGGAGTCTCCCTACGGTTGAAGAACGTGCCGAGGCCCACAAGAAGCAGTTCTTTGCTGCCCTCGCTACAGGATCCGAACGGTTCATCACCAGCCCCCGCGGGGACCTGCGCGGCTCCGGGAGTTACGAATTGTCACGCTGGATCGACCGCAAGCCTGACCCCCAGGAACAACTGCGGTCCTTCGCCCACGGCATTGAGAACGGCGCACCCGCCTCCGATGCGTTGCCCCCAACAGCTCAGGAATGGCGGCTCCGTCGTATCCTCAGCGCTGAGGAGGGCACCTCCGTATTGGAAGAGGACGAGGCGCTGCAGCGTGCGTTAGCTGCCACCCGGGACAGGCGGGAGGGCATCTTCTCGAGGTTCAACGGCAACCTCGGTGCATATGCAGGGATCATTGTGGACCCCGAAAAGCCACTGTCCCCCACCCGGCTTGAGGAATGGGTCACCAGTCCGTTCAGCTACTTCATGAAACACGTCCTGAAAGTCAGCATCTTGGAGGACGTGGCACTCGAAGTGCAGATCTCGCCGCAGCAACGGGGCATCCTGGTTCACCGAGTGCTGGAAGACTATGTTCGCAGCATCACGAAAGACGGCCTTCCGCCTTCATTGGACCGCCTTATGGAATTAGCGGACGCCGCTTTTGAGGACGTCGCAAATCCGGTATGGCTTAGCCACGTTTGGGAACGCAACCAGGCCATGCTGCGCCAAGACCTAAAGCGTGTGCTGGCGGACGACCAGGACAGGTTTGCCGCCGGCTGGAAGTATCTCGCCGAAGAGGCGAGCTTCGGGCCCGCGGGCACGGACACCCATCCGCCCGTTGAACTAACTCTCGACGACGGCACGACGGTTCGCTTCCGGGGAAAGGTGGACCGTATTGACCAACAGTCCAACGGCAGTGTCCGTGTGATCGACTACAAGACAGGCAAGGCCGACAAGTACAAACCGCTCCGGGACCACCCCACCGCGGAGGGCACCCGCTATCAGCTTCCGGTCTATGGCCTGTTTGCCCGGACACTCGCGGACTCTTCGTCCGACGTCGCGGCAGAGTATTGGTTCATCTCGAAGGCAGGTGCCTTCGCCAAAATCGGCTACACAGTGACTGACGAGGTCGTGGAGCAACTGCGCACAGATGTTGGCTTGATCATTTCTGCCCTGCGGAACGGAATCTTCCCGCCCCGGCCTGAGTCGGACCGATACGTCAACTTCACCACCATGATGGGCGCCCAAGAGCTCGGCCAGCGGTGGCTGAATCTTCAAAACGCCCTCGAACTGCAGCCCTATTCCCAGCTCCTGAAGGCGGAGAAATGAACCCGGAACTCCTGGAACTCCTGGAACTCACAGACCAAACCGACCGAACACTGATCGAGCAGGAGCTCGAAGCGAACATCTTTGTCGAAGCGGGTGCAGGAAGCGGCAAGACGCATGAACTCGTCGAGCGTATCTGCGCGATGGTTGACGCCGGCGTCGAACTCAAGAGCGTGGCAGCCATCACCTTCACCGAAAAGGCAGCAGGTGAGCTGAGGGAACGGGTACGTCGGCGTCTGGCGGACGCCAGCCCCACAGACCTGCGCCAGCGGGCGCTCGACCAGCTGGATACGGCTCCCATCGGCACCATCCACTCTTTCGCGGCGCGCATCATCAGCGAACATCCGATCGAGGCTGGAGTCCCTCCCCTGATCACCGTGGTGGATGAATTGCGGTCCCAGATTGCGTTCACGCGGCGGTGGGAAGATGCGCGCCAGAAACTGTTCGCCGACGCGTCCTTGGACGACGCACTCCGTATACTCCTCGCCGTCGGCGTTTCGCTTGACCACCTGCAAAACGTTGCGGCAGACCTGGATGCCAACTGGGACCGGCTGGAAAGTCATCCTCCCCGCAGGCGGCATATCCCGGCCGTAGATCTTGGTCCGCTTCTCCGCCAAACTTCAGACGTCCTCGCACGTGCCGACCATTGCACTGACCCTGCAGACAAGCTGCTGACCGCCTTCGAACACATTAAGAGCTGGCACGGTCGCCTCTCCGAGGCAGAATCCGGCGAACTGGGCCTCGTCCTCGAGCTGCTCCACGCTGTTCCGCAATCCGGCTTTAGTGGGGGGCAAAAGGGCAACTGGTCCATCAACGTCGCCGAGGTGCGAAGCTCCTGTAAAGATCTGGCCCAGCAGGCGATAGCCCTGCGCAACAGCTTTGTACAGCCCGCCGTTGAGACCGTTACCGCTGCCATGGCCGAGGTCCTTCTTCAAGCGGCTCGCGAACGCCAGCGGAGCGGCGAGCTTGAGTATCACGACCTTCTCGTTCACGCGCGGGACCTCCTCATCGGCAAGGACAAACAGGGCGTCCACGCTGCCCTGCATGATCGCTACCGCTGCATCATGCTGGACGAATTCCAGGACACCGACCCCATTCAGGCTGAACTGGCCACGCGGATAGCCGCCAGCGAAGTCTGCGGGCCCGACGGCTGGGAGCATCTGAGCGTACCTCCCGGCCGGCTGTTTACTGTCGGGGATCCGAAGCAGTCCATCTACCGCTTCCGCAGGGCCGACATCGCCACCTACCTCGCGGCACAGCAGCGTTTCTCAGACGACGCGGATTCCAAGACCGCTTCCCTCCAGACGAACTTCCGTTCCACAGGAAAGCTGCTTGAGTGGATCAACGGCACGTTCGGCGAGCTCATCACAGCCAACGGCACGGTTCAGCCGGAATACCAGGCCTTGGTGCCTGATCCCGGGCGTCCCGAATGGAGCGACGAACATGGCCCGGCCGTCTCAATCATTGGGCGCGGCGGTGCGCAGCCCGACGAAGCAGGAAAGGTCTCTGCCGATGCGATGCGCCGGCAGGAAGCCGCGGACGTTGCTGCAGCAATCAGAGTCGCGAGCGGTACCGCAGGTCTTTCAGCTTGGCAGAAGCAGAGCAAGCGATCGGGTGACGGCTTTACAAGTTCGCCGGTTGAGTTGAAGGACATTTGTGTCCTGATCCCAACCCGGACGTCCCTCGCCGCTCTTGAGGATGCTCTCGACGACGCCGGCATTGAGTACCGGGCTGAGGCATCGTCTTTGGTTTACTCCACTCAGGAGGTTACCGACCTGCTGCTGGCGATGCGTGCCATCTCCAATACAGCGGATGAAGCCGCACTGGTGCTTTGCCTGCGGTCGGCGATGTTTGGCTGTGGTGATGACGAGCTGTTCGAGTGGAAGCAGGCCAGTGGCCACTGGAACCTGTTCTCCCCCGCACCCGACGCACTCAGAGACTCCAATGTGGCACACTCCCTGGCTTACCTAGCCGCCCTGTGCCGTGAGCTTGAGGTGTTGACGCCGGCCGAAATTATGGAGCGGCTAGTTGCCGACCGCCGCATGCTGGAGGCGGCAGTTGATGCGCCGCGTTACCGAGATGTCTGGCGCCGGATGCGTTTTGTGATTGATCAAGCTCGGGCGTGGACGGAGGCCACTCACGGCAGCCTGCGTGATTACCTGGTGTGGGCGGGCGTGCAGCAGGAGGAAAATTCACGAGTCAAAGAAGCCGTAGTGCCGGAAACGGACGTTCAGGCCGTCAGGATCATGACCATTCACGCTTCTAAAGGGCTCGAATTCCCCATGGTGATTCTCGCTGGCACGGGATCCGGACCTAACAATCAAAAGGCTGCTGCTCTGTGGGATCAGCGCTCCCAAGTACAGGTGCACTTCATTGGCGACATACGGTCCGCGGGATACGGAGAAGCCGAAGCCATCGAGAAGCAGTTCGACGACGCTGAGAGACGCCGTCTCCTGTATGTGGCCTGCACACGCGCGGAAAGCCACCTTGTCATTTCCCATTACGTGAATGCCAAGAACAGTCTCGGGCAATTGCTCAAGGACGCAGCCGACGCCGTTCCCGCGCCAGATCTAAGCGTCCCAGACGATATGCCTCTTCATGCGAGGTCGGCCCACGAAGTCCATCCAGTCAAAGCGCTTGAAGAGTGGCAGCAGCAGCGCGATGTCTGGCAGAAGAATTCGGCCCTCGTATCGTCCACCTCCGTCACGGCAACTGCCAAAGGAGCGGACGGCTTTGCCGCGTCTGAGATGGACGGGACCCCGCATCTTGTGAGCATTGATGAGGATGGCTCGCTGCCGACTCCGGCAGCGACAGGCGGGGAACATGGCAAGGAGTTCGGTACGGCCCTGCACCGGCTGCTAGAGCTGAGTGACCTAAGAGAAAACGGGAACCTCGACGTTCTCGCTGAAAGGATCGCCAGCACCGCCGGACTGGCGGATCCCGCTGGTTTGGCTGAACGTGCCCGTTCTGCACTACGGAGCACACCTGTACTGCGTGCGGCTGACCGGAAGCACTGGCTTGAGCTTCCCGTGGTCACACCCAACAACGGAATGACTCTCGAGGGCATCATCGACCTGATGTACCGCGAGGACGACGGGACTCTGGTCATCGCCGACTTCAAGACTGACATCAGTGTCACGCAGGAGACCTTGGCGGCTTACTGGCGCCAATTGTCGACCTATGCGGGCATGGTGGAACACATCACCAGTCAAAAAGTGAGCGAGCTGGTCTTGATTTTCTGCAGGGCCGGGAACGCTGAAATCCGCCGCCAGACACGAGATGGGGGTGCTGAGCAGAGGGCGTAGTCTCAGGGTGCCGTCACCACCAACGGTGGCGGCACCCGGGGCTTTGACAAGCCCACTTCGGCGCGCCCCACTCAACGTGGCCGGTCGTCGGGTAGAGACGCTGTTCCTCCATCACCACGCAACCGGCGAACTCCGCTTTCGGGTATTGCTCGATCACGTCGGGCATAACCATGCCGTAGATAATGCGCCAGGACTCGTGGCCGCACACCGGGCATTTCCTCGTCAGAACCCTTTTCACCTTTTTGTTCTCGGTCATGGAAGCAACTTAGCCGCGGAGCCAGACATTCCTCGAGTTACAAAAGTTCCTTACCCGGCTAAGAGATGTGCATGACGGGTGAAGCGGTTGACGACTCAATACAAATCCCGATTCGTTCCGAGTTGCTTGATAAATTTCCTCCGCCCGAGAGTCGACGCCTGCGACCCGTACGCATAACTGGAAAATCGAGAAGATTTGTTGGAGTCGCTTGAGCACTGCCCTTGAGCGACAGCTGGTGCAAACTGGCGCGCCCTCCGTGCCGCCTACCAGCGTTGCTCAGGTAAGTGCCGGAATCACCAAGCCGGCCCAGAGTAGGTTGGTCCCGATTACTGAAATATGAAGACCTTGTCGAGCACCCCGCCGATTCAGCTCAGTCGCATCGTCTAATACTGACAGCCAGACACTATTGCTTCCTCGTGTCCTGTGGTCCAGGAAGGGGCAGAGCCAAACCATGACCCTTTAGAGAGGTTCACCGCAGCTCATGCAAGTATCCTCCCCCTCCTCATACATGGCCCCGCAGCAGTAAGTGGGACCATAATCATCGGAGTCGTAGCATTCCTCGCACTGCCCGTTTTGCATATCACTTTCGTCAACGTCGCCCCCACAGGAGTCACATGTGAGTATCTTCTCCTCGTCATTCCCGCCGTTATGGCTGCTAGAGGAGGCCCCCCCGAACAAGCTACTGAAAAAACCCACATCTCTCCTTTGACTTGTAACATTCTTAGCTATCAATCCGGCGCACTCTATCACCGCTTATTGTTGGCCCTGGGGTATCTCGACACTGATATGGCGGTCGGCCTTCCACTCCGCGCGCTTGCGGCAGAGACTGCAGGTTACTTCATCTAGGGCGGCGGAGGTGAAGTGTGGGTTGGTAGCACCGCAGGGATAGTAGCCGCTGTTACTTTCGAGATGAACCTTGTACATGTCTTCTTTCTGTATCACATGAGCTGGAGACTTTTGCTGGGGTTAGCCGGTAGGAGTAAGACCCAGGGTAGAGACTCAACCCTGATGCTCTGAATCTTGGTAGTGAATCCAAGCGGCAAGCTCTTGCTTCTCCGATTCGCCAATTTCAAGCCCTGCCTGCTCTGCCCTGCGTAAGACACTGTTGAACGTTGAGCGTGCGATAGTCCCTGCATCGGGGGAAGGATCAGCGTTCAGATTTGCCTCCCCGTCCTGACATGCCCGAATGACGAACGTAAAGGCACTTCGTGGAATATCGAAGCCCTCTTGAGACGCCTGATCGCGCGCCCATTTAGATGCTTCCGTAAAATTGAAAACGTGCATAGCCGCATAAGCTTCGAGCTTCCGATAGACAGCTGGCCATTCGTTCGACGCTATCGTTGGCATTCCCGTCGTTTCCGCGAAATGCAAGACCGCGGCCGGCAGGCTCGGCTTCACTGTCACGGCTTTTGCTGCTGGTTCTGTATGCCGGGTGGCATCCCAAAGGTAGTGCTGCGAAAATCGCACGTTCGGAAGTTCCAAACGCTGAACCGCTCTGATGAAAGATCCCGCCCCGAACCAGGTACCGTCTGATACGCCAACCCCAGCCGCTGTTCTGGCGTCAGACGATAGACGAGCCAAGTTAATCGGGGTGGTCGCTTCAAAGTATGTTCTACGTACAGCCGTCGCAAAAGCTTGATAACTCGTATCAACATTCGGGTTCCCGTCTAGCAGCAACACGGAAGAGTGAATCCCCTCGAGCTGTAGAGTGGATGCCGCGTCTTCGGTTTCAGCATCCTCTGATGCATCCTTGGCAATCAGCTCGAAGACATCTTGCTCATCAAGAAATCGGTCCGCTAGCGCTTCGTAGGCCGTCGCCGTTGACGAAGTAGCAATAACTGTGACGCGTCGGTCATCGGCCCGCACTACTTGAAGTAGCGGGGTGAAGTCTGCGTCGGCTGACGCGATAACGAACTCCTCGTATCTGGTGTTTGCTCTTAGTGCAGTCATCACATCAATCACGATGCGAATATCAGCACCATTTTTCGATCCCTTGGTCAAAGCCGGACAATCAACTACCTCGACACCTGCTTGTGTGAAGAAGGGACGAAACTTGGAAAAGTACAACCGTTCACCGGGTTTGTGCGGATCCGGGAGTGAGCCTGCTGGATTCATATAACACCGCAACACCAGCCAACGGCGGGCACCTCCGTCCGAATAGCTTGTCGTCAGTCTCTGAATCCACTGCGAGGGGCTCGTGACCAAGGCCAAGGCCGACGCTGGGTCTGCCGACATCAAACCGCTAAAAAAGCTGTCGAAGTCAAGGAATAACGCTGCTCTCATGCCCGGCACTTTTGACCCTTTCAATTCGGTGTGACCTCATACTGCCACCACCTATGAGAATCCGAGACATTGCTTGCGGGTTCGCTCTGTGAGGCACATGGAAACAATGAGAAGTCTCGTATCCGCTGGATGCGAGAGAGGAGCAAGGAATCGATCAGGTGAGCCGTGACGACGAGATGATCACCACCGCGCGGTGATGTGTTTGCTCACAGGCTGCAGGTGGTCCATCATGCCCGGGAGTGATGGAAGAATTCGAGGTGACCAAAGCTTCACCCCTGGCAGAACGCGAGACCGCAAGCAGCGCCATGCAGTCGCCGCGAGCAGAGACAAGCTAACCAAGGGCGCGCCCATGCCGTTGCCACGCTTCGATAGTCTCGCGACCGGCCGTGGCGACCGACTCGACGGCATCTGCAATCGCAGTCACGGTCGCCGCCACCGAGTCGGGAACAATTGAGCACCTGCCCGCCGCTTCACGCCAGGCATCACGAACCGCAGTTTCCGGCAGAAAGTTAATGGTCTGCTTTCCGAGAGTTATTAGTTTGGAAACGTCGACAAAGGGGCAAAAAGTAGAGTGGCGAGTCATGGTAAGCCTTTCTTGAGAGTGGTTGGGATGCCCGTTAGTCGGGCACGTGCCGAACATAATTCTGATGTTGCCGTTAGTTTGCCTGCCTAACTGGCGGCCACGACTTGAGCGTAGAGATCGGAGCGGTAGGTCACGGTCGCCGTGGCAAAGCGACGCGCCCTGCTCAGATGGTTGGTGCGACTCATGACGTGGAGATTGGCATGTGCAGCCAGCGGAATAAAGTGAGTGGTCACCGCTTACTACAAAGAGGTCCGTGGCGCTGCGGCGAATGAAGTCGCGTGCCGCCTTGCAAAGGGCTGGGTCGGCAGCATCGGATTCGGTCCTGACCAGCGTCAAACCCCAGCGATGGGGGCTAAGAAGATCCATGTAGGGCCGCAGTGCGTTGATGCCTGTAGCCAGCCGGAGGGGCATTTCCGAGACGTGCGTGGGGATAGTGTCCAGGAGTACCTCCATCTGGGCTGGTGAAGTGCGGTGACTATGCGTGATCGCCTACGTCTTCAAAATCTTTGATCGTGGCGAATCGTCACTCGGCCACCGTCCCTTGGCGCAGCCCACATCCCCTTGACGCAACGTAGCCGCCATTCGCCTCCTCCTTACTAGCATTCACCATATGCAAAAAACCGTCACGAAGAGCGTACCACCCATTCCTTATCTGCAATACCGCCGTGCAGGATAGAATGTGGGTATGACGCCTCAAGACGTAGTTGCTAACGAAGAGTTACTTCTCCGCTTTCGCAATGAGATCGCTTACGGCGATCGGCCCTGGCCCTCTGAGGAGGAGGCCCGCGCAGATAGCGAACTGCTAAGGTCAAAAATAGGCGGCCGGATCATTGCTTGGCTTTGGCCCGTCGAAGACTACGGGCCCGACTCCGATCCCTTTGAAGCCGTCCTACAAAAGGACCAAAAGCTGTGGACGGCAGGGGTCATAAATCAAAAATCAGACGATGCTACTAAGTGTTTCGGTCAAGCGAACGGCATGGTCGACCGGAGGCGTGAAAGTCGGCGACAAATTGCCGCGAAGCGCTTCGAAATGATCATTGGGTCGGTTGCTCGTGAAGTCGGCTGCTCCGCGGAAGAGGTCAAGGCGCACATTGTATGGTCGGCTTCAGCATCTCGCTTGGATCTAGAGCAACTACTGGACGGGCGAACTCCCTTTCCGTTCTATGTCATCGCCAGACTCTGCGAGGTACTGCGGTTGGAGTACGCTGATGATCATTGGCTCATCAACGACCCCCATCTCCTAGGGCGGCGTATCGAAATGTCCATACGGGCAAGCAGTATTGCCAACCACCTGCGCCTCCTCACACTCGACAATCTGATAGCGGTGGAGAGGAGGCTTCCGCAGCGCACCAACACTGCTGGACCATCGCAGGAACTTTGCTCTTATCGGGCTCCAGAGCCTGGCGCCCGATACTCGTCACTCTATGAAGCGCTAGCCGCTGACGAGCGAAGCCGCCCAGAGTACAGCTTGGACCAAATTGACCGACTTCTTCTTGACGCTGGCGAGTTGGCTCTACCCGAGAGCGCGCGGAAGAGCCGATCCTGGTGGGCGGGAAGCGGCGCAAAGACTGAAGGCCGCCCCCAGGTGAGCGCTTGGTGGGGAGCTGGCTACCGCGTTGGACGTGTATCGACCGATCCCTCTACTGACGAAGTCGTTTCCATCAAGTTCGATGCGCTTCCCGGCCGGGCCGAGTGGGTTGCCAACCCGAAGCGAACTCTGGGGAGGGAGTATCGACTCCCCGGTGCCGATAGAGTCCAGATCCGTCCGGACCTGCATACCCCGGAGCAGGACCGCCGAAAAGACCATGACGAGATAATTTCTGAACTTGCGTCTCGATTCGATTTCGAGAGCTTCCGAAAAGCGATCTCACCGACTCTCGCAAAGCTCGACGCCATTCGCCAGTCCTACATCCCTGACGATCCCGACCTCCAGAAGCTGATTGGGTTCCTCGACAGTGTCGGCGAGGCTAACCGCTTTCAGATCCAACGTCATCTCAGCCAGGGTAGGAATGAGCCCGTGGACGCGATGTGGTTAACGAACTTGCTGACAAGAGCCAGACGCCAGGGCTGGACTATCAACAAGGGCAGTCGAAAGCAGCCGCGGTGGGCCGCGCTCAGACTGCGGGCCCTGCTGCTCAACGAGATTGCCGAGAGTGCGGGGCTGGAGCCCCCTGAGATCGAGCCGGAGGATGCCGTTCCGGCTCAATTCCTTCGCCGTGTTGCGGAGAGCGTTGGTGTAGCTACCACCGAGAATTCTTCTGCGCTGCAGGCCGCTCGGATGATCATTGAGTCGACGGGCGGTTCTTGGCAGCTCGGCTTCGAATCGGCCGACCAATCTGTCACGAGCCTTGGCCTGCGGGAGATTCAGAAGGCTATCGGCTGGCGGATGCCTCCTGAGGATGAGATTATCGTCCTTTCATGACCGACCGAGCCAGGACAGGGTGCGAGGTAGATGTAGGGGCGATCGGTGCAACCATTTGAGCAACAACCACGACGTCATGTCTCGGTATTTATGAACAATGAAGTTCGAGTGCTGTAGCGGCAGCCTGACGTGCCAAGGGCGCACCCGCCGAGAGACGGGCGCGACCTTCGCACGTGGGTGACCGCAAAGGTTTAGGTCCCCTAATTAGTCGATGAGCACGGGAGCCGTGACATCGTCCGACGATTCAACTGGCGCCATCTTTCCCGACCGGTGGTTCATCCAGCACCCCACCGCAAGAACCGCCACAAGCCCAAACGTGCTCAGCAGCTGCGGGCGGGAATCCTCGCCGATAAAGCCCACCGTGAAGATCGCTGCAAGGATCAACAGACCGAGGCCTGTGAGCCAGGGGAAGCCGGGCATCCGCAGGGGAAGGGCCGTGCCGTCACGGTCAGAGCGGAGGCGCAGCGCAAGCTGGGCCAGGAGCGCCGACGTCCACACCAGCAGGCACGTCGAACCCACGATGTTCAGCAGGACGGGCAGCACCTTCTCGGGGAAGGCCAGCTCCAGCACCACCGTGACCACACCGAAGGCAACGCTCGCCAGCACCGCAACAACAGGAACCCTGGCCTTCGAAACCGAAGCGAGCCAGCGCGGCGCTTCACCACGTTCCGCCAGGGAGAAGCCCATCCGCGAGGCGCCGTAGAGGTTGGCGTTGAGCGCGGAGAGCAGTGCCGCAACCGCCACCAGCGTGATGGCGGTAGCCGCGCCGGGCATCCCTGCGGCGTCCAACACGGCGGCGAACGGGCTCTTCAGCCCCGCCGAACCCACGGGGACAACAGCAGCAATAACGAAGATCGCGCCGATGTAGAACACCAGGATGCGCCAGAGCACCGTCCGGACGGCCTTCTTCACGCTGCGGGCCGGCTCGGCAGTCTCGGCGGCCGCCACGGAGACGATCTCGGTGCCCCCGAACGCGAACGCCACCACGAACAGCGCCGTCGCAATCCCGGCAAAACCGCTCGGCGCGAAGCCCGCACCCGTGAAGTTGGACAGGCCCGGGGACTCCACGCCCGGCAGCAAGCCGAAGAGCAGCGCGAAGCCCACCAGCAGGAACCCGACAATCGCCGCGACCTTGAGCAGGGCGAACCAGAACTCGAACTCGCCGAAGTTCTTCACGCTGGTCAGGTTCACGGCGGTGAGCACCACGATGAACACGAAGGCCATCAGCCACACCGGCAGCGCCGGGAAAATGGTGGCCAGCAGGCCCGCCGCACCGAGCGCCTCGGCCGCGATCACCACCACCAGCTGGAGCCACCACAGCCAGCCCACGGTCGCGCCGGCCACCGGCCCGTACGCCTTGGCGGTGTAGACGGAGAACGCGCCGCTGTCCGGGTTGGCGGCAGCCATCTCGCCGAGCGCCCACATCACCAGGATGATGAGCGTGCCCGCCACGAGGTAGGAGATCAGCACCGCCGGGCCGGCGGCCTGGATGCCGGCGCCGGAGCCGATGAACAGGCCCGCGCCGATGGCGCTGCCCAGGCCCATCATGGTCAGCTGCCGGGGTTTGAGGGCCGCGCCGAGGGCGCGGGCAGACGTCTTCGTCTGGTGTTCCATGGGGATTCCTCTTACTTGTTGGTGGAACGGAATGAGAAAAAGGTCAGGAAGTTGCCAGGGCCGCGTGGGCTGCCAGGAGCTTCAGCACCCGGTCGTTGGAGGCGGGGTCGGCAACAGTGATCCGCACGCCGTCGCCCTGGTAGGCACGGACCAAGATGCCGGCGGAGTCGAACGCCTCCACCAGCCGGCCCCGCAGGTTGTCATCGGCGCGGATCCACAGGAAGTTGCCCTGGCTCGGCTGCAGCTTCCAGCCCTGCGCCTCCAGCGCAGCTGCCATCCGCGCACGCTCCTGCCGCACCAAGGAAACGCGCGCTGCCATCTCCTCCCCCGCGTCCAGCGACGCGATGGCCGCCTTCTGGGCCAGCGCGCTCACGGCGAAGGGCAGGGCGGTGCGGCGCAGTCCTTCGGCGATTGCCGGCGTCGCAATTGCATATCCCACGCGGAGGCCGGCGAGCCCGTACGCCTTGGAGAAGGTGCGCAGGATGCAGACGTTCGGGTACCTGCGGTAGAGCGCCAGGGAATCGGGGCCGCTGCCGGCGTCGGCGTACTCCACGTAGGCCTCGTCGATCACCACCAGGATGTCGGAGCGGACGGACTGCAGGAACGCCTCGAGGCGGTCATGGCTGATCGGGACGCCGGTGGGGTTGTTGGGGGTGCAGAGCAGGATCACCCTGGTGCGCTCAGTGACGGCGGCGGCCATGGCGTCCAGGTCGAGGCCCTCGGCATCATCCAGCGGGACGCGGACCGGCCGGGCGCCGGCCAGCTCCACCAGGATGGGGTACGCCTCGAAGGAGCGCCACGCGAACACCACCTCATCCCCGGCGTCGCACAGTCCGGTGATGATCTGCTGCAGGACGCCCACGCTGCCGGGCCCCACCGCCACCTCCTCCGCGGTGACGCGCAGGTGCCGGGCGACCCGTTCGCGGAGTTCGACGACGGCCATGTCCGGGTAGCGGTTTATCCTGCCGGCCGCCTCGGCCACCGCGGCGATGGCTGCGGGCACTGGCTCGAAGTGGCTTTCGTTGCTGGCGAGGGCGGCGATGTCCGCGCCGAGGCTGCGTCGGCCTGGGACGTAGGCAGGAAGACCGGTCACCGCGCTGCGCAGGGTGGGCAGCGCTGGTGGGGCCAGGAGTTGTTCAGGGCTCATGAGGACCGATCATGGAAGTGACCCGGACCACAATGCAAGATACCCTTTTGTGCTTGGGACTTCTGCTCAACTTCTAGTACCTCTGGTGAAAATATGACCATCACTACCTCCCGTACCCTCGATTCGCTCGACGGCAGGATCATCCTTGCCCTCGACAAGGACCCCGAAGCCAGCGCGCTGGCACTCTCCCGGACACTCGGCGTCGCCCGCAACACCGTCCACGCCCGGCTGGCGCGGCTGGAGCGCAGCGGCGCGCTCCGCACCTTCAGCCGGAGGCTGGACCCCGCCGCGCTGGGCTACGAACTCACGGCGTTCCTCTCCCTGCACATCAGCCAGACGCGCGCCGGCTCGGTGGAAAACGGCCTCGCCGCGATCCCGGAGGTCATCGAGGTGCACGCCACTGCCGGCGACGCGGACCTCATGGCCAAGGTGGTGGCCCGCGGCACCAGCGACCTCTACCGCATCACCAACCAGATCCTGGAGATCGACGGCATCCAGCGCACCAGCACGGCCATCTCCGTCCTTGAACTCATGCCGCCACGCTTCGACGGCCTCCTGGCACGGCTGTCCGAGCAGGAATCCCGCACCGCCGACTAAACCCGGGTGATCCACACCACAACTGGGCAGATTCTCAGTTTCTGCTGCTTCTGCTGCCAAAAGTCCCATCTGAATATTCAGGTGTTGCCTATCCGTATGCCGGAGCGCAGGATTCCTGCATGACTTCACCTACCGTCTCCGGCCGCGTGGCACAGGTTCTCAGCAGCTACGTCAGCGACGTCTTCGGCGTCATGGGCAACGGCAACGTCTACTTCCTCGACGCCGCGGAGCAGCAGGGCCTGCACTTCACCCCCGTCCGGCATGAGGGCGGCGCCATTGCCGCCGCCGACGCCTACTACCGGACCTCGGGACGGCTCGCCGCGGGCACCACCACCTACGGCCCCGGCTACACCAACGCGCTGACAGCCCTGGCCGAGGCGGTCCAGGCGCAGATCCCGGTGGTGCTGGTCACCGGCGACGCCCCCACCAGCGGCGCCCGGCCCTGGGACGTTGACCAGGCCGCCATCGCCGCCGGCCTCGGCGCGGCCACCTTCACCGTCACCCGCGACGCCGCGGGCGCCATCACCCGGCAGGCGGTGGAGTACGCACTCACCCGCTGCACCGCCGTTGTCATTGCCATCCCCTACGACCTCGCGGCACTCGATGCTGAAGACCAGGACCTTCTGGCGCCGTCGGCCCCCAAGGCAACGTACGACGGCGGCAGGGACCTTGCGCGGGTGGCACGCCTGCTCGCCGGGGCCAAGCGGCCACTGATCCTCGCCGGCCGGGGTGCACACCTCGCTGGCGCCGGCCCGGAACTCCGCGAACTTGCCGACCGGATCGGCGCACTGACCGCCGGAACCGCCCTGGCGCTCAACCTCCTCAACGGCGAGGGGTATTTGGGCGTGGCAGGCGGTTTCGGCACCGACACCGCGGCCGGCCTTATGGGCGAGGCCGACGTGGTCCTGGTGGCCGGGGCGAGCCTGAGCCCGTTCACCATGCGGTTCGGGCACCTGCTTGGCCCCGATGCCACCGTCATCCAGATCGACACCACGGTGGAGCCGACCAACCCGCGGGTGGACCTGTTCGTGCAGGCGGACGCGAAGGCTACTGCTTCACGACTGCTGTCTTTGCTGGATGGTGAGGCTGCGGCTGTTGCCTGGCGCGAGGAAGGTTCCATGCGCCTGGCTGCGGGGCCGGGGCATGACGTGGGTTCTAACGAGACCATCGACGGCCGGCTGGACCCGCGCGCCCTCGCCACCGCGCTGGATAGCGTGCTGCCGGAGCACCGCACGGTGGTCCAGGACGGCGGGCACTTCATCGGCTGGGCACCCATGTACTGGAACATTCCGCGGCCGCAGGACCTGGTGATGGTGGGGACGGCGTTCCAGTCGATTGGGCTGGGGCTTGCGAGTGCCGTCGGGGCAGCCCGCGCCGTGGAGGACGGCCGAACCCTGGTGCTGGCCTCGGGCGACGGCGGCTTCCTGATGGGCCTAGCCGACCTCGAATCGCTGATCGGCGCCGCCCGGAGCGCGATTGTGGTGATCTACAACGATGCCGCCTACGGGGCCGAGATCCACCAGTACGGCTCGCAGGGGCTGACCGAAAAGCCCATGCTGATTCCCGAGGTGGACTTCAGCGGGGTCGCGCGGGCGTTGGGAGCTGAGTCGGCGGTTATCCGTTCGCTTGGCGACCTCTCCGCGCTGCAGGACTGGATCGACGCCGGCGCGAAGGGCACCTTCGTGGCCGACTGCCGGATCACGTCCAGCGTCCGGGCCCCGTGGATGAGCGAGTGGATGAACGCCAAGCAGGCTGCGACGGCGGCGGTGGCAAGGTAGGGCTGCGAGCGAGTGCAGCCGGAGGCCCGGCAGTCCGGACCTATGCCAGGCCGCGCGCCGGCGCCTCCCCGATGGCATGCAAAAGGAGGCCGACGGCGACACGGAGTGTCGCCGTCGGCCTCCTTTTATGCCGCGGAGTGGTGCTATCCCCGCAGAGCGGGTGGAAGCTTAGGCCGCCGCGGGAAGCGTTACGTAGCTGCCCCCGATGACCTTGGCGGCAACAACAGGAGCGCCGTCCACTGTGACGTAGCTGCCACGGGTGACGGGCGGGAGGTTAGCGGCGCCAGCGACGGTGACATAGCTGCCCTCGGCGCCGGCCGGGACGCGGCCGCCGGGGAAAGTCACATAGCTGCCGCCGCGCACCGCGGTGACAGTGGGAGCGGTCTTAGGGGAGGTTTCGGCGGTGGATGGACGTTCGGTCAGCAGAGTCATGGGTTCTCCGTGGAGTTTGTGATGGGGGCCGTACAGGTTCTTGTGCCGCTCAAGCAGGAGGGCGGATGCGCGTTGTGTCGCGTGCCCCGCTGGCCCGGGTATGTTCACCGGTGCGGCACTCAAGGGCTACGGTGGCCTGTAATTCAGTTTACCGGCTTATTACGAATAACTCAGAATAACGTGGGAAGGCTCACGTCCACGTCAGGCGGCTGACCAGAGCCGGGCCTGATGCCACACTGGATCACATCAGGAACCGAACCCGTCGAATAGCCGAGTGGCTCCGGGACAACCACCCCGTCATCGGAGATGACGCGTAGCCATAGTGCGTGCTGCTGGATGAGTGCCGCGCTGGTTTTCGGACAGCTCAGTGGCGTTCAACCGAGGATCCTTCGGCGTACGCGTTCTGTCAGTGAGTCTGCCTTGATGATGACTTTCTCTTCAATTCCATTGGTCTGCTGTTCCAGCTGCGTGCGGCTCGCTCCGGTTTTGAGGGCCATCACGTTGAGATCGATGTTGATCCTTGCCGTGGTGGCGGCTGCGCGGGCGGCGTCTGCAGCGGCCGCGACGTCACTGATGATGTTGGTGTAGGCGATCTCGAAGAGTTCATCGGCAAGGTCGACCACAGTGCCGGCGACTTTGATGAGCTGGGCGGGAACCTGGGCTGCTTGGGTGAGGGCGGTTTGGATGGATGTTTCGCGGGCAGCTTTGAGTCTTTCCGTGGTGGACGGGAGCTTATAGGAGTCGATGACGGCTTGGAAGCTTCGCTCATCGGCGTCGGCCGGGCGCAGGGCTTCAGCGATTTGTTCATCTGCAATCCTGGTGATTCTTTCCACGGCTGCAGCGTGCTCTTCGTACTTGGCACCGCTTGTGTAGCGAGCGACCATGGCGACGAGTGCTGCCCCTTGGGCGGCGTGCAGGGCAGCTGCCGCACCGCCGCCAGGAGTCGGCTGGCGTGAGGCGAGCCTGGCGAAGTAGTCGCTGACTTTTTCTGAGCCGATCATTCTTCTTCCTTGGCTATTGGCGGGGCCGAGCGGGAACATGCAGTGCCACGGCCCGGACCCGGGTTGCGAGGAAGGGTCCGGGCCGTGCGTTTGTAGTGGCCGCGCCCTCGAGACGCGGCGGGCCTGAAGCCGCCGGACCGGCCGGTTGTGGGTTCTTACGGCGGATCATGGACGTTGAGGTGCGGTGCCGCGTTGTTGTCCCGGCACCGCACCTTTGGGTCCTGCAGCTAGTAGACGGACTTTACGGTTCTCTCCTCATCCTCGTCTTTGACGCTTACGGCCTGGTCCTCGTCCTGGGCGTTGGCGAAGCCGTGGAGGGCTGCCGAGTGCTCGGCCAGCACCCCGGTCCGATGACGAATGCGCAGCCGGTACAGCAGGAGCCCTGCGACGATGACGAACCCGACAAAGAGCACCCCACCCCATTGCAGGTACCACTCAAACGGCGGTACGGAGTTGTAAATTTCCTGCCGCGGCCAGATCAGGTTCAGGGTCATGGCCGCACCCCAGAGGACTGCGATCAGGTTGACGATGAGCCCCCATTTGCCCAGGCTGAATCCGACGTCCGTGCCGTCATCGGGCAGGGGCCACTTTTTCAGGAACCTGTTCCGCAGCATGGGGAGGGTGACCAGCAGGTATGCCATGTAAATGAGCACTATGCCGATGCTGGAGAGGATGGTGAAGATCGCCGGCTGGGATATGTTGACGATCAGCGGGACTATGGCCAGGACACCGATGGTTATGGAGGCAGCGGTCGGCGTCTTCCTGACCGGGTGGACCTTGGACAGTTGCCGGCTGAAGGGCAGGTTGTTGTCCCGGGCCATGGCGAACATCATCCGGATCGCGGCTGCCTGGATGGCAAGGGTGCAGACCGTGATCGCAACGACGATGCAGATCAGGAAAGCTTTACCGAAGGGTCCTCCCAGCACGGAGAGGATGATGTACTGGAGGCCGCCTTCTGGAGATCCCAGCTTCGGGTCCGATAGGTCCGGCGCGGCGAGGATTCCCAGGAAGAGCAGCGCACCTCCGAGGACGAACGACGCGGTGACGGCACGGATGATGGCTTTGGGCGCGGTGCGTTTGGGGTCCTTGGTTTCTTCGCCGAGGGAGCTTGCGGTGTCGAACCCGTACATGACGTAGCCCGAGGCCATGGCGGCAATGAGGAATGCGCCAAAGAAGCCAAGTGGTTGGTCGACGCCGTAGTCCTTGACGTCAAACAGGACTCCAGGCCCGTTGACGACATGGAAGGCAAGAGCGGCGACGAGCAGCACGGCGGCGATGAGCTCCACGAAGACGCCCGCACTGTTGATACGCGCCGTGAGCTTGACGCCGAAGGCGTTCACCAAGGTCGTGAAGGTGATCAGTATTGAAGCCAGCAACACGCCATTGACGGCGTAGTCGTATGGTCCTGTGCCGTCGCCGATGATCTGGAAACTGTCCCAGATCTGCGGGAGGGTGATCTGCAGTGCCAGTGCGACTGCGCCCACCGTCACAATGGACGAGATCAGCAGCAGCCAGCCGGCCATCCAGGAGGATGTAGCGGACGACAGACGCTTGGCCCAGTTATATACCGATCCGGCGACCGGGTAGCGGCCTGCCAGCTCGGCGAAGCAGAGGGCGATCATCAGCTGACCGACGAAGACCATGGGCCAGGACCAGGCGTAGGCAGGACCGGCGGTGCCGAATCCGAAATAGAAGAGTTGGAAGACACCGGTCAGGATTGAAATGTAGCTGACGCCGGCTGCGAAGCTGGCGAACTTGCCGATGCTGCGGTCGAGCGTTTGCGTGTACCCGAATTCGTCGAGTCCGCTCGTGTCTTGGTGCTTTGACATATGGGTTCCTTAGACCGGGTTAGCCGACGAGGGCGCGGGTGTGGTCGTTGAGGAAGACACCGTTGGGGTCGAATTCTTTGCGGACCTGGACGAAGGTGTCGTATTCGGGGAAGTGCCGCTGCATGCGTTCGCGGGTCATGAAGTGGATCTTTCCCCAGTGTGGGCGGGCGTCGAAGTCCTCCAAGAGCGCGTCGAGGTCACGCAAGTAGGGCCAGTAGTTCGTGCCCGGGGCGCCGGAGACGGACAGCACGGTGGTGTCGCGCTTGTAGAACGGGGATATGTAGCCTTCGTCGCCCTTCACCCAGCGGACCTCGAGCGGGTATTTCTGGTCCTTATGGGTGGTCTGCAGCATGTTCTGCACGGCCTTGACTGCTTCGAGTCCCTGCTCGGCCGGAACGTAGTACTCCAGCTCGTGGAACGGAATCATGTAGCCGCCGGCGTAGATGTTGTAGGCACGGTCCTTACGGGCACCCTCGGCGTTTGACAGGTCTGTGGGTTCGTTGAGGTTCGCGGCGCGGTACTTCTTGGTGTACGTGCGGTTGACCATGGACTCGCCGGCGGGCGTGGGGAGTTCGTAGAGTTCGGCGGAACCGTCTTCCTGGCACCAGATGAAGGAGTAGTGGCGGTTGTTGCGGATGTTTTCTTCCCAGTCGCGCTCGACTTCGTCCCACTCCGGGTACGTGATCTCCTCGACGATGTGGTAGGCCGGGGAGGCCTGGAGCTCGACCTCGACCATGATGCCCAGGGTGCCCAGGGCAACCTGTGCAGCTTTGAGTTCACGCAGCTGGTTCTCGCCGACCTCGATGATTTCGCCGTGGCCGTTGACGATCCTGGCCCAGCGCAGTGCGGAGGAGAAGCTGCCCAGTTCGATGCCGGAGCCGTGGGTTCCGGTGGAGATCGCCCCAGCGATGGCCTGCTTGTCGATGTCCCCCTGGTTGGTCAGGGACAGGCCCTTGTCCCAGAGCGGGGCACCCACGTCGCTGATGCGGGTTCCGCCGTACATCCGGACGCGGTTGCTGGTCGAGTCGGTTCCGGTCAGGCCGGCGAGGCCTTCGAGGTCCATTAGGATGCCGCCGGTCTGCACGAGCGGGGTGAAGGAGTGTCCGGCGCCGACGGCGCGCACGGGCAGTCCTTCCTTGATCGCGAAGCGGACGATGTCGAGGACTTCCTGTTCCGTCTTCGGGCGGACAGTGAAGGCGGGAGTGCAGGACTGGTTGCCGCCCCAGTTTGTCCAGGGGGTTTCGGTGTCGTGTGCGATGGGCGGAAGGGGGTAGAGCTGCTGAGGCATGTGTGATGCTTTCCTTTTAGTTGAGACGAGGCGGCGGCGTTGCCGGCCCGGGGATTGAAACGAATGGATTGAGGGCCAGGAGTGCGGTTGGGTGGTGGAACTCAGCGGGCGTGGTTGATCATCACGTGCTTGGTACGGGAGAAATCTTCCAGGGCGTAAATGGAGAGGTCGCGGCCGTAGCCGGAGCCTTTGAATCCGCCCCAGGGCACTTCGTTGGCCAGGACGAGGTGGGAGTTGACCCACACTGTGCCGAAGTCGAGCTTGCGCGGAACGTCGATGCTGCGGGCTGCGTCCCTGGTCCATACGGAGGCGGCAAGCCCATATGGGGTTTCGTTGGAGCGGCTGACGACTTCGTCCTCGTCCGAGAAGGTTTCGATGGTGACGACGGGGCCGAAGATTTCATTCTGGCTGGCCTCGGCCCCGGCGGGAACGTTGGTCAATATCGTGGGGGCGATGAAGAAGCCGGGGCCGTCCAAGGGGGCACCGCCGATGGCTGCGGTGATTCCCTCCTTTTGCGCGCGTTCCAGGTATCCGGCGACCCGGCGGAAGTGGGCTTCGGAGACCAGGGGCCCGATTTCGATGTCCTCTCCGGCAGTGGGCTCGCCTATGACGAAGGAGCTGACCTGTTCGACGAGAAGTTCGGTGAGCTGCTCGGCAACGGATTCGTGGACCAGGACCCGGCAGGCCGCGCCACATTCTTGTCCGGAGTTGTAAAACGCTGCCGCCCGCAGGGACTCGGCAACCGCGCTCAGGTCCGCGTCAGCAAAGACCACCACAGGGGCCTTGCCGCCGAGTTCCAGGTGCACCCTTTTAACGGTGTCGCCGGCTGCCGAAGCAACGGCCTTGCCGCTGTTGACGCTTCCGGTCAAGGCAACCAGATCAATGTCCGGGTGGGTGGCCAACCGCTCCCCCACCGACGGGCCCAGACCGGTCACGACGTTGAAAACGCCGGCTGGCAGAACGTCTGCGATGATCTCGGCAAATTTCAGTGTGGTCAGCGGCGTCTGCTCGGAGGGCTTCAGCACCACGCTGTTTCCCGCGGCAAGGATCGGGGCGATCTTCCAGGCGGCCATCAGCAGCGGGTAGTTCCAAGGGGTGATAACGCCGACGACGCCGGCCGGCTCGCGGAGGATTACCGAGGTGTGGCCGGCGGCGTAGTCGCCCGCTGCCAATGAGGTCAGGGCCCGTCCGGCTCCGGCCATGAACCGGAACGTGTCCACGGAACCTGCGACATCGTCGTTGGACGTTGAGAGGGGCTTTCCGGTGTTGAGCGACTCAAGGCGTGCCAGCACGTCCTCATGCTCTTCGAGTTTGTCCGCAATGCTCAGCAGCAGGGCGGACCGCTCCGCAGGGGTTGTTTGACTCCACGCCCCTTGCGCCCGCCGCGCTGCCGCCACTGCCACGTCAACGTCGGCTGGGGTTCCTTCAGGTACATCGCAAATCAGGCGGCCATCGGCCGGGTTCACGATTGGTGTACGGGCGCCATCTGCCGCTTCGGCAAAGGTTCCGTCAATGAAATGCTGCAGGGGCGGAAGTTCGTCCTGCCTGACGAGTTCGGCCTCGTTGCCGCGGCGGACCGCGACAGTAGAAAGCAAAGCGTTCATGGTGTTTAGCTCCGTTTGCAGAAACTGCGGATGGGATGGATCACGGCCTTCTATGGCTGCCGTCACACCTAAAAGATAATAAAGTAAATCTTAAATTGATAGACCCGGATTCAAACTTTTTGAAAGTTACACGAGAGCGCTCGGGAAGAGGCGGGACTGGGTGGAGGGAAGCGCGGAGTGGCACGTCGGCTGCCGTCTGGGCACTGAAGCCCGGCAAGACGCTTCGCAGGGAGTCCCCGGCCCACCGTCGAGTGGTCGATCCGCCCCCTGCGGAATCAAGGTGAGCGGGGAGCTGCTAGTGGTCCATCACGAGCAGGTTCCAGGGAAGTACGTCGTACTTGCCTGGTGCTACCGGCACAGCTTCCGTTGCGGCATCGACATTGACTCGCGTGCCGATGACAAGCCGGGAAGAGTTTGAGGCGATGATTCGGCCGTTCCGGCCGACAAGGATGATAGACGGATCCGTTGTCCGGATCGCCCGCAGGAAGATTCCTTCCAGGGCGGACAGAGAGAGGTCGCAGCCGAGCACGTGGGTGCCGTGGCTGGTCTGGGCCGGCAGGGCAAGGGTCACCGTATTGACGTCGATTCCGCCCATGTCGATATATGGTCCTACGGCGACGGCATGGCCAGCGGCAGCCGGCACCTTGAACCAGTCCCTGGTCGCGTAGTCGTAGTAGCGGATGGACCCGGAATTAAGGTCATGGCCGATGAACTTTGGCTGCCCCGTCGGCTGCATGCGCCACCATTCCAGCCAGTAGTCCGCGTCCTTTAGCGCGCCGGGCTGGTAAGCGATGCCCCCGCCTTCAATCAGGGGACTATTCCTGATGAGCAGGTCTTCGAAGAGCGTCTGCAGAAAGGAGAAGTTTGTGGTTTCCGGGATGGTTGGCATGTGAGCTGAGGCAGCCAGAAGTTCTGCTTCGACGGCCTGGAGTTCCTCGAAGATGCGTTCAATACTGGACGCAACCGCATGGGCAGTTCGTTGCAATATCTTGGCCGGTGAGTCTGTAGTCATGCATCCTCCTGGGACATCATGAGCATCTGAAGACGCTGTTTGATGACCCGCTCCATTTCAGTGTTGCTGTGAAGCTCCGCCGCTGAGGCAGCGGCGGCTGCGTCGTGGTCGGCGATGCATCGCAGGATGTCAGCGTGTTCACCGATCGCTTCTGCTATAGAGGATTCATCTTCTGGATCGAACCAAAGAAAACCCGATAGTTCAGCTTGAATCTGAAGCATGGATGCGGTGAGCCGGCTGGACTGGGCAGCCACGCCCAGGGTGACATGGAATCGAGTGTCGGCCCGACGGCGTTCCTGGGCAGTGGCACTGCTACTGAAGCGCTCGGCCAATCCGCTCAGATACTCGATGTCCTGCTCATCTGCTCGCTGCGCCGCGAGTTTTGCCGATGCAGCGGCTACTGCAGCACAGTGGTCCCACAGGTCCCGCAAATCCTCCGTGCTGGTTTGACGAAGCTTGTGGCGCATCTCCTCGATCGAGGGCTCTTTGGGCTTCTGCACGACGCTGCCACCGGACCGGCCGCGGGTAGTGGTGATCACACCCTTCATGCGCAGGGTATTCAAGGCCTGTCGAAGAGTGATGGACGAAATGCCTAGTTCCGCTGAGAACGCAGACTCCCGGGGCAACCTCTCCCCCTCGCCGAGGATCCCCATCGCAATGGCGGTCTCCAGCATGTACGTAACCTGCTCAGTGCGGCCGGAACCTTCGGGCTCACTGCCTCTCAGCAACAGCAACAGCCTAATTGCTGACGGGGAGACTGTGATGTCTTCGTCGGGTCCTGACTTCACATACGAACACTACCTCAAAAGGATTAGATTTTATTTAACTTTCTTTGGGCAGGCGGGCCGGCCTGTAAACGCTCGCCGGTCCGGTGGGCAACCGCAAAGTCAGCGAGGAAGTTGCGAGCTCCGTTCCTCGAACGGAGCCTTTGTCGTGCGAAGGCTCCGTTCGCACAGAGCCTCCGAGGCCGTGGCGGGCCCCACCGCTCCTACAGCCTCCGCTGCCGGAACACCGGGAACGACTCCCGCACCCTGCCCACAGTCTCCAGCGAAACCTCCACCGCCCGCACAGCAGGCTCCAGCCCGAGGTCGGCCTCCACAACACCCATTGGGTCCACCAGCACGCTCCGCCCCACCGACACCGGAGGGGCCTGGCACACCCCCGCCACATAAACGCTGTTCTCTATGGCCCGTGCCGCGTTCAGCGCCAGCCACTGCTCCGTCTTGTGCTCGCCCGGCACCCAGGACGAGCACACCAGGAAAACCTGCGCACCGGCGTCGGCCAGTGACCTGGCCAGCTCGGGGAACCGCAGGTCGTAGCAGGTCATCAGCCCGAACCGCACTCCCCCATGCTCGAACACCACGGGCGCCGTGGACGGGCCGGGCTTGATGAACTCCGATTCCCCGAACCCCTGTGCGTCGAACAGGTGGATCTTCCGGTAGAAAGCCAGCCGGCCGCCGTCGGGCCTGAACGCCACCAGCGTGTTGTACGCCTTATCCGGCTCCTCCGAGGTTTCCACCACGCCCGCCACCAGCGCGATGCGGTGGCGGCGGGCTATGGCGGCAAGCTCCCGGCAGATGGGACCGTCCAGCGGCTCGGCCACCTGAGGGAATGTGGCGTCCACCTTCTTCTTCTCGTAGGTGGCGTACTCCGGGAAGGCGACCAGCGCGGCGCCGTCGCGCGCTACCTCGGCGGCGAAGCGGTCGATCGCGGCGAGGTTGGCCTGGATGTCGGCGCCCGACTCCAGCTGCCCCAGCGCTATCTTCACAAGAGTTCCTTCCTTGGCCCAAGAGCCACGCTTCAAACAGAACAGGCTCAGGCAGCTGCCTCGACGGTCGCCTTCTCGGTGGCCGTCATCTCCGGGGGTGCGGCCTTGAATCCGCGGGTTATCAGGGCCAGGACGATAATGCCGAGCACCAGCCAGGACAATCCCAGCGTAATGGCGTTGCTGTCCAGCTGGGAGAGGAGGTAGGCGCAGATGATGGCGCCGATCACCGGGACCACCACGTAGGACACGGGGTTCAGCTGGTGCCCGGCCCGGCGCTGGCGCACGTAGTGGAACACCACCGAGGCGTTCACCAGCGTGAAGGCGGTGAAGGCACCGAAGTTGATGAACGACGTCGACGTGGCCACGTCCAGGAACAGCGCGATCAGGCCGATGATGCCGGTGATGACCAGGTTGGCCACGGGGGTGTGGTACTGCTCGTGGAGCTTGCCGAAGACCGCCTTGGGCAGGACGGAGTCGCGGCCCATGGCGTACATCAGGCGGGAGGCGCTGGCCTGCGCGGCGAGGCCGGAGGCGAACTGCGCCACCACCAGGCCGGCCAGGAACACGGCACCGAACAGCTCCCCGCCGATCTGCAGGGCGATGGCGCTGGCAGCGGACGCGGAGTCCTCGAACACGCCGCCGGGGTGCACCAGCTGGGTCACGTAGGACACGGCCACGAAGATGCCGCCGCCGATCAGGGCCACCAGCATGATGGCGCGCGGCACGTTCCGGCGCGGGTCGATGGTTTCCTCGGTGAGGGTGGTGACGGCGTCGAAGCCCAGGAACGAGTAGGCGGCGATGGCGGCACCCGCGGAGATGGTGGCGAAGCTGGAGGTGTCGTTGAAGAACGGCTGCCCGCTGGCCAGTCCCTCGGCGCCGTTGGCGGAGACCACGTTGCCGATGGCCAGGGCCACGAAGAACACGATGACCAGCAGCTGGAATGCCATCAGCACGTAGTTGGCCTTGTCCGCCACCTTGATGCCCAGGATGTTCAGCAGCGTGGTGATGACGATGAAGCCCACGATCCAGACGCCGATGGGGATGCCGGGGAACTGGGCGGTCAGGTATGAGCCGCCGATCAACCAGATGACCATGGGCAGGAAGAGGTAGTCGAGCAGCACGGCCCAGCCCACCAGGAAGCCCACGCGGGGGTCGATGGAGCGGCGGACGTAGGTGTAGGCGGAGCCGGCCACGGGGTAGGCGATGGCCATCCGGCCGTAGCTGTGCGCGGTGAACAGCATGGCGACCAGTGCCACGAGGTACGCGGCGGGCGCGGCGCCGCCGGTGGTTTCGGCGATGATGCCGAAGATCCCCAGGACGATGATGGGGGTCAGGTACGCCAGCCCGAACAGGACCAGCGAAGGCAGCTTCAGCGTGCGGGTGAGGGTTGTTGTCACGGTGTGTCCTTACGGCTTGTAGGACGGCGGTGTCCAGGTGGCCGGATTTATCCGGCCTTGGTAGACGGAAAGTTCGACGGCGGGCTCCCCCTCGCGGAACTGCGACCATGGGCGGTTGAGGTTCTCCGTGCCGTGCGTGCGGACATGCTCGACGGCGGCCAGGTCCAGTTCCGCGGTGAGCAGCACCGGTTCAGCGTCCGGGGCCTCGGCGAGGGTGTTGCCCTCCGGGTCCACGATGATGCTTTGGCCCTTGCCGGTGGGCCCGGCGCAGTTGACGCTGACCATGAACACCTGGTTGACGATGGCGTTGGCCTTGGCGAGGATCAGTTCCTGCCTGCGGTCTGGCGTCGTGGTTTTGACGACGTTGAGGATCACCTCGGCACCCATCCAGGCGAGCTGGCGGGACACCTCCGGGTACCAGGCGTCGTAGCAGATGTTCAGGCCCACCCTGCCGATGCCGGGCAGGTCCACGGTGGTGAACCGGTCGCCGGGGTCGTAGGGCTCGAACGGGCGCCAGGGGAAGATTTTCCGGTAGTACCCGGCGAGCTCCCCGTCCGGCGACAGGACCAGCTGGGTGTTGAACAGCTGGCCTTCCGGGCCGCGTTCGCAGACGCTGCCGGGAACCAGCCAGATGTTGAGGTCCCTGGCGAGCTGCTTGAGCTGTGTGACCCGAGGCCCGTCCAGCGGTTCGGCGCTGGCCTGGAGCATCTCGGCACGCTGCAGGTCCGGGTTTTCATCGCCGAAGAGGTGCAGCTCGGGGAAGACCACCAGTTTGCTGTGCGGCTGGGCTTCGAGGGCTGCTTTGACCTCGTCCGCGAAGGCCGAGACGGGTTCGCCTATGAGCCGGGGCCGTGCCTGGGCGGCGACGAGGGGAAGGATGCGTTGCATGGGTTTTTCTCCGCTGTGGGGGTGTGATCCGGGTTATATTAGATCAGAATGATCTAATAAAGGGAAGGGGGCCGGCGTGGGCCGTAAAGTAGCGGTCATGACCGATCAGCTGGAGGACACCGCCGAGCCCCCGCGCCTTGGCGCCGGCAGGCCCGGGATGGAGCGGCGCAGCGCCATGGACGCGGTCCGGATGCGGATCGGCATGGCAATTTCTCTGGGCTTGCTGAAACCGGGCGAGCGGCTGCCGGACCAGGAGGACGTGGCGCTCGGTTTGTCGGTCAGCCCGATTACGGCCCGGCGTGCGCTGGCAAGCCTGGCCGAGCAGGGAGTGGTGGTGCGCCGACGGGGGCGGGCCGGCGGAACGTTCGTGGCGGATTCGCCGCCTGCTGAAGTTCTGGCGGAGCTGTCCGCCTCCCCCGCCGAGTCACAGGCAGTGAACCGGCTGGTGGACCGCCGGCTGCTGTTCGAATGCGCGGTCACCCACTACGCGGCGGTGAATGCCACGCCGGAGCAGCTGGACGAACTGGAACGGCTGACTCTAGAGATGGCTGAGTCGGGCGACTGGTCCTACTATCACCGGATGGACGAGCAGTTCCACCAACTGGTGGGCACGGCGTCCTGCCTGGCCAGCGCCGTCGAGGTCTACCACGAGACCCTCGCCGAGCTGTACGACTACTTCATCCCCTACCCCATCGAGAAGCTGCACACGTCCAACCTCGACCACGTAGCTTTGGTGGCTGCCCTCCGGGCCGGCAACGTTGAGGAGGCGGTGGAGGTGTCCCGGAAGCACGTGGACATCCTGCACCGGACGATGTTTATGGGGCTGGCCCGGGATAAGAATCCCGCAACCAATATCTAATTGAAAAGCACCCGGTCGGCCCAATCAGGGCTGCCGCCTTCCAACCTTGCAAATGGGGTCTCTGGGATCCACTGGTCAATAGCCGCGAAATACTCTGCTATTACAGAGAAGCCATGTATGATCGCGTGGGCTCGTATAGAAGTCCGAGATCTTGGAGTATTTGGGGGATTGAAATTGAATAGACGCATTAGCCGTTTTGCTGGTTTTTTTGCTGTCGCTACTGCAGTGCTGCCGGCAACTGGCTGTTCCACCGACGCACCCGCTGCCGCGCCAACAGCGACTGTTACGGTCACCCAAACCGTTACGGCGCCGCCAGCACCAGTGTCCCCGCCTGCCGCTCCGTCCACCCCCGGCACCCCAGTCCGAGTGAAAGAAACGGGGGCCAGTGCGACTTTCTTCCAGTACAAGCAGATTCGCGATGAATACAACAAGGACCTCGGAGCCTTCGAGGTAGAGGTTTGTCTCGGTAGCGACCCGAAGGACGGAAAATCAAAGCCTTCGGTCTCATCCCAAAGGTGGAGTCTTCGCGACTCGAATAACGGCATCCACGACCGTTCGAGCGGATATACGGGTAACCCAGTCACCCCAATGTATCCAGAAGGTGGTGCCCTAAATTGGGGAGAATGTGCCAGAGGATGGATCATCATGCCAATCATGGAGGGCACACCCATCACTGAAGCCCGTTACATGACCGCCGACGGAAGAGTTTTCGCATGGCGAGTGTAACTTCCACGTTTTCGACTAGCGGTGCCAATCAACCTGCCACGAATCTCCGTATACCCGTCAATGCTAAAGCCGTCTGGGAGTGCCAGCCCTGAAGAGCGGGGCCGTGCTGAGCGAGAACTTCAAGAACTCTTCCCTTTGATCCAATTTCAACTTCGGTGCGCTAAGCATCGCCCCAGTCCTGTTTGGCAGCACAAATCTCCGACTACTGCGGGTGGAGGCAGAGTATCCTTCACCCGCAGTGGTAGCCGGACTCCTCCTCCCCACGTACCCAGGTGGAGCTTCCAGAAACTTAGAACATCGGCCCACCATCGAAGGCCCTGCAAGTGGCCGGCACGCTGGACGTAAGGAGGTGCGCCTCCACCGCGACTTTCCCCGAAGGCGGTACGAGTTCAGGGAAGTCGACTCCACCGCCAATAATCGTATTTGCCGCGTCGTAGCAAATGATGCCCAGTCGCGGACTCTTGACCGGCTGGCCAGTGGGATTGGTCAGTTCGAAGGTAGCCGTCGAACCGCCGTACGGGTCGGCTACAACAGTCACGGGCGTCGTCGGCATCTCCGGAAACGGCTCTCTCGAGAAGGCGCCGCGGTCCTCGATCAGTAGTGTTGCCTCGACCGTGGCAATCTTGACGTCCTTTTGCACGTCGATCTGGGTTCCAACCGCGATGTCTTGGTTGCCCCGGGTAAAGGTTTCAACCTGGCTGGTGGACTTGACCAACTTGCCAGTCGCGTCCTTGGCGTTGAACTGGACCGTTACCGTCTGCCCGACTTTGTCCGAGTCGTTATGGACAAGCGAAGTGACCCATACGTATCCGTCCTTTTGTCCGAAGCCGCTTGAAACGAGTGACCCTGAAGCCTTCGTCGGAACTGCCGAACTGGATGCAGAACTGCCTGAGGCTGCATTCCCAGTCTTCTGCTCGACAACATCCTTTTCACCAGCGCAACCTGTCCCGAGTAACGCAATAGCGACGACGCCAAGCGCAACAACCCTAGCCCGCATATCTATTCCCCCTTGTGTTCTTTGTATTTTTTGGCAAAGGATTCTGCCCGCCAACTGTCATTGGATCAATATAGAACCCCTTCAGGGGCAGTATGTCATTGTGCGACAAGTCAGATGCAGAGCCGTATGCTGATCCAGCGCCATATGATCAAATTGGGGGAAGAAAATGAATGAAATCAGCCAACGCACCGCACTCTCCATCGCTGCGCTCTGCCTTCTCGTGGGCATTGCAGGTTGCGGTGCCGGCACTTCAACCACACCAGGTTCAGCTCCCCAAGAAACGTCTGCTGTGACTGCGCCGCCGGTTGTCCAGCACACGCCTGCCGAGGTTAAGAAGTTTCTCGACTCGTTTCTTTTGACCGTTTCCAACGAATCGGACGGCTATATGAAGGCGGCAATGACCGGAGGCGCAGGCAGCGGGACTGACGACGAGAAGGCAGCAAAGCTTAAAGCCGCATTTCCCCAGTCCTACTCTTATCTGGCTTTGGATGAGAAGAAGGGCCCGGCCTTAATCGGCATTTTTGCACTGGCAGCAATGCTCACTCCGGATACTGAAATGACTGCTAACGAGTCCGGGATTACCATCAATGGAGATACAGCGACGATCAAAGCCAGTGATATCAAGATCAAGGGCATCGAAAAATCCGGCCAAGGCGGAGACAGCGGCAAGATCGGAAAAATTACCTTGACGTTTCAGGGCACCGATTGGAAGATCACCGACTTGGAAATCCAGCAGTAACTCCATCGGACTGCCGTCTCGGCGGACTACGCGGCCTATGATCCCGCCGACCGGGCGCCCCTCTCTCCGGCGCCGGGACCGAACTACGCGAACTCGCTGACCGGTTCGGTGCGCGGAGCGCGGAACCGCCCTTGCGCTCAATCTCCTCGACGGGGAGGGGTAACTGGGCGGGCGCTTTGGCGCCGACACAGCAACAGGCCTCATGGACAATCCGACTGGTCCTGATGGCCGGGGCGAGCCTGAGTCCGCCCACCATGCCTTCGGGCGCTGCTGCGCCGGGGGCCACGGTTATTCACATCGACATCGCGGTGGGCCGACGAATCCACCGGCGGATGTGGTTGTTCAGGCGGACGTGAAGGCTGCTGCTTCGCGGCTGTTGTCCTCGCTGGATGATGACGCTGCTGCCGGCTCAGGCGAGCGGAAACACGCATGAGTTTTCGCTGATGCCGACAGTTAAGTCGGACTGGAAATCACCAACACCGCCGTAGGTGAGCTCCGATCAAGCACTCGATGCGAACAGCTTCCTCTCCTTGATGAGCCTCGGCGCTTCCTATGGCAATGTAGTGGTACTTCGCGCTGACGAGCCCGGATCGGATCAAACCCTCAACCACTTGATTGGGCTCTTGGAGATGGACCTCGACGCCGAAGTGCAAGACTAGCCAGGACTGTGCCACAAGGGGTGACGCGGACGAGGGTGTCACCCCTGATGGCACTCCCTACGCTTCCCGACACGATGTCCGGCATTCACACCGCTGTCCCGCAGGCACGGGCGGCGCCAGGCACACGCCCCCCGCTGGTTGCTGCCGCCACACGGCAGGGCCCGCAAAGCACGGCCTTTTGTCGTAGCAGCGGCATAGGATTTCTTCCATGAGGATTGCCGTTGCAGGGGGAACAGGTGCGGTGGGCCGCCACGTGGTGGCCATCGCCAGGGAGCGCGGGCACCACGTGGTCAGCCTCAGCCGCGTCGAAGGCGTGGACCTGGTTACCGGGCGCGGCCTCGACCAGGCACTCCAGGGTGTCGAAACAGTGATCGACACCGCCGGGATCCAAACCGTGTCCACCAAGAAAGCCGTGGACTTCTTCACCAACGCCACCCAGAATCTCCTCGCGGCGGAGAAGAAGGCCGGCGTAACTCACCATGTGGCGCTGTCCATCGTGGGGATCGATCACGCCAATTCAGGACTGTACGCCGGGAAGCTGGTGCAGGAGGACGAAGTCAGGCACGGCGGTGTTCCCTGGAGCCTCCTCCGGTCCACCCAGTTCCACGAGTTCGTGCCGATGTCCATCAAGGCCGCCTCGGTCGGCCCCCTGGTCTTCGTACCCACCATGCTCACCCAACCGGTGGCGGCACAGGAGGTGGCCGCCGCCCTGGTGGACGCGGCCGAGGCCGGCCCCCACGGACGCCTCCCGGACCTCGGCGGCCCGCGGGCCGAGCAGCTGAAGAGCCTGGTCGCGGCCTATCTGGCCAAGACGGGGCAGAAAAAGCGGATCGTCCCGCTCCGGGTGCCCGGCCCGATGGGCAAGGCGATGCGCAGCGGCGCGCTGATCCCGGCGCCGGGTTCCGCCGTCGGACGCGAGACGTTCCTGGAGTGGCTCGAAACCATCGACGCCGTGTAAAAGCCGATCCTAAATGGGGCAGTTGCCCCATGCCCCCGCTGCGGCCCGGTCCTAATCTCATCGCATAGAGAAAAGGAGGCGGCCATGACCACCTATCAGCCGCAGTCATCAGCAGGGGCAACGCCGACACTTGCCGAACTTCCGTTCGACGCAGCGGAGCACTTCGCCGGCTACGCCGTCCTGGGATTGCCTTTCACCAGCGGCCACTACCTGGCCTTCCGGGATTTTCCGGTGAGCTCCGTAGGCCCCGGCTACCGCTCCGTCTGGCACCGCACGCCCGGCGGCGAGTGGACCATCTACGCCAACACCGCACCGGAGTTCAGCTGCGCACGATACTTCGGGTCGGCCGTGCACCATACGGTGGAGACCGACGTCGACATCCAGTGGAGCGGGCCCTTCACCGCCCGGATCACGGTCCCGGGCGCCATTGACTGGCGCCTGGAGCTGGGCACCTCCGCGGCCACCTCGATGCTGACTGCCATGGCCGTCCGGATGCCCGAGACGCTATGGCGCAACGAGCTGGTGCTCCGCGCCATGGGAGCATTCGCCGGGCCGCTGCTGAACGCCGGCAGGATGAAGGTCTCCGGCGTGGTGCCCAACGGCCAGACGTTCCAGGCCCAGCCGCGCAAGCTGTGGCTGGTCACGGGCTCCCAGGCAACCATCCTGGGTGAGGACGCCGGACAGCCCGGGCCGCTGGAGGTGCAGGACCACCTGGCGGACTTCTGGCTTCCGCAACGCGGACTGTTCGGAGCGCAGGTGGGCGTGCGGTTCCCGTCCACCGCTCCATCCAGCGCGGAACCCGCCAGCGAACGCACCGGGAGGAAACAGGCGGCATGACGGCGGCGGCCGGTCCCTCCGGCCCGCATGCCCCTACTGCCCGAGGTGATGGCGTCCCTAGAATGGCACGTGTGAAGCAGCCACCGGCTGGACCCCGACGCAGTGAAGTCCTGGCCGCGCTGTCGCTCGCCATCGACCTGGGCCTGGGGCAACCGATGGAGCACATGCTGCGCTCCTGCCTGCTGGCGTTGCGGATCGCCAAGGCCGCGGGCGTTGACGCCGCCGGTCAGGGCAGGCTCTACTACGCCAACCAGGTGGCATGGATCGGCTGCCACGCGGATTCCTTCGAACTGGCGGCGCTGTTCACGGACGACATCGCCTTCCGCGCCGATTACTACAACCGCGACCAGCACGGGCTGCCCATGTACGCCGGCATGTTCAGCCATGCCGGCGCGGGCCTCCCGCCGCTGGCCCGGTTTGCCTACTGGACGCGTTTCGCGGCGACGGGCAGCGCCGCGGTGCGCAACATGATTGCCTCGCACTGCATCTCCGCCGGGGTGCTGGCCAGCAATGTGGGGCTCGACGGCGGCGTGGCAGGACTGCTTGCCCACACCTTTGAGCGATGGGACGGCAAGGGCCTGCCGGAGGGCGTCGCTGGGCCGGACATCCCGCTGGAAATGCGGATCATGCACCTCGCTGATACGGCGGAGGTGTTCCTGCGGCAGGAGGGCGTGGCCGGGGCGGTGGCCATGGTGCGGGCGCGGCGCGGCAGCCAGTTCGATCCGGCCCTGGCCGGGCTGTTCATCGACCAGGCCGGGGCGCTCACGGAAGGACTGCTCGACGTCGACTGCTGGCAGGCGGCCCTGGACCTGGCTCCCAGCGACGCTCCCCTGTCCGGCCCGCAGCTGGACGCGGTACTCCAGGCCGTCGGCGACTTCGCGGACCTCAAATCTCCGTACACTGCCGGACATTCGCGCGCCGTGGCTGCCCTCGCGGCCGCCGCGGGCGAGATACACGGGCTGCCGGCCGACGACGTCACGCAGCTCCGCCGCGCAGGATGGGTGCACGACCTGGGCCGGCTGGGAGTATCCAACCAGGTGTGGGACAAGAAGGAGCCCCTGTCCCGTGCGGACCTGGAACGCATTCAATTGCATCCCTACCTGGGCGAACGGATCCTCGGCCGCGTTCCCGGTTTGAAGGGCGAGGCGGCTTTGACCGGCCTGCACCATGAGCGGCTGGACGGGTCAGGCTACCCCCGAGGAATTGGCGGCGCGGAACTGGGGATCAAGCAGCGGATCCTGGCGGCCGCGGACTCGTACCATGCCTCCCTGGAGCCGCGCCCGCACCGGGCCGCGCTCCCACCGGCCGATGCAGCTGCCAGGCTGGGGCGGGAGGTTTCCGCCGGCCGGATCAGCCGCGAGGCTGCTGACGCGGTCCTGCTGGCGGCGGGCCAGCAGCTGCACCGCCGTCCTGCCGCTCCGGCCGGACTCACCCCCAGGGAAGTGGAAATCCTCGGCATGCTGTGCCGCGGAATGGCCCCGGCCGAGATAGCCGCCGCCCTGTTTCTCGCACGCAAGACGGTCCGGAACCATGTGGAGCACATCTACACCAAGATCGGTGCAACCAACCGGGTGGGTGCCACGTTGTTCGCAGTGAGGAACGGCCTGGCCGACTAAGCGGAGGCGACTGTCGCAGGACAGCATCGGAATTCCCACCCACCCCGGCGTACATTGAAGCCATGGAACCCGAGGTCCGTTCGCTGTCCTTAACGAGCCACCGGGTTGCGGAACGTCCCCGGGCCCTGGCCTACCCGTCCTCCAGCTCCCAGTCCTTCACATCCGCCAGCGGAGCGAAGATGGACGGGTCCAATTCCTCGAACTCCAGGTTGTTGCGGACAAGGTGCGGCCAGTTCCGGTTGGCGAGGGCTCCCTTGCCGAGCGCAACGACGTCCGCCGAGCCCTCCGCCAGCATGGACGCTGCAGTGTCCGGATCGTCCAGCTTGCCGTTGGCGATCACCGGCACGCCCGAGTACTTCTTCGCCAGCGCAGCCAAGGTTGCCCCGGCATCCGCAAACGCAGGCTCGGCGGCGCGGTACTCGGTGGTATGGACAAAATCGATGCCCGTCGCGCCCAGGGCGCCGAAAATGACTTGGGCTTCTTCCACTCCCCCGCTCCACTTGTGCTCAGTGTCGCTGACCTTGGCCTGGGAGATGCGGATCCCCACCGTCATGTCCGGGCCAACAGCCTCGCGGACGTCGTGGCAGATTTCAGCGGCGAGCCGCACCCTGTTTTCCGCTGAGCCGCCGTACTGGTCGTCGCGCTGGTTCAGGTAGTCCGTGAGGAACTGGTCCAGCAGGTACCCGTTGGCGCCATGGATCTCGACGCCGTCGAAGCCGGCCCGCTGCGCAAGCAGCGCGGCCGACACGAACCCATCCCGCACCTCTTGCATCTGCACCAGGGTGATCGCGGAAGGAACGGGATACGGGCCTTCGCCGCGGTAGAACCCCAGCTGCTCGCCCTTGGGCGCCACCGCCGACGGTCCCACCGAGGAGGCCACAAACCGGTTCCCCTGGCTCTGCGCCCCCGCGTGCATCAGCTGGGCGAAGATCTTGGCCCCCTCCGCGTGGACCCCGTCCACCACGTTCGCCCAGGACCGGGCCTGCTCCTCCGTGGCGATCCCGGGCTGGTAGTGGTAGCCCTGGCTGTGGGCGGTGTCCGGATAGATGCCTTCCGTGATCAGCAGCCCGAAGCCCCCGCGGGCGAACGTCCGGTAGTAGGAAGCCATTCTTTCCGTGGCGTGCCCGTCCTCCGTTGCGCTGATCCTCGTCATGGGAGCCAGCGCAACCCGGTTCTCCAGTTCCGTGGAACCGATCCGGATGGGTGACCAGAGCGGGGTGTAATCAGTCATTCAAGATCTCCTTTGGGGTATTGGCCGCATCCGGGTCCGGATGCATTCCAGCCGCGCGCGCCGGCAGGCCCGCGTTGGCCGGATCAGCTGCGTACGCCTGCCGGCGTGTGCGCAGTCGGTTCACAACCGCTGAGTCAGTGAAGCAGCCGAGCACGGCGGACCACAGTTCTTCCAGCGTCTGGCACTGCCTGGAGGCCCCGGCGGCGCCGGTCATCAGCCACCCGTCCTTGAGGGCAGTAACCTTCGGGGCACCCGGGAGGCCGGTACAGACGGCGTTGACCGTGGCGGCCACGATCAGGTGTTGCCGCATGGTCCGCACCGGGCCCAGGACAGGGTCGGCAATGATGGTCCTTCCGCAGGCACCGCACATCTCGCTCCCTTTCCTTACGGCATGACGTCGCCGGAGTTGGGCCCCAGCGTCTGTCCCACAAACAGGTTTCCGCCCGGGTCGCTGGCCAGCAGCACGGCCGCCGGCGCCACTTCCGCCGGCGTCCCGAAACGGCCGAGCGGAAGTTCAGCCCGTTTCGCGGCCTTCCAGCTTTCCGAGATGCCCTCCACCAGCGGCGTCTCGATCGGGCCCGGGGCGATGCAGTTGACCAGCACATTGTCCGCCGCGGTTTCCAGGGCCAGGGCTTTGGACAGGCCCACGACACCGGCTTTGGCCGCACTGTAATGCGTCAGCCCCACGCCGCCCTTAATGGCCAACTGGGAGGCGATGTTGATGATGCGGCCCCACTTGCGCTGCCGCATCTCCCCCACCACCTCCCGGCAGCACAGGAACACACCGGTCAGGTCCACCGTGAGGGTCTCGTTCCACATGGCCAGGGGCATGTCCTCCAGCGGCGACTCCGTCAGCAGGCCCGCGCTGTTGACCAGGACGTCGATGCCGCCCAGCCTCTCCCGGGCCTCGGCGAAGGCCGCCCGCACGCTGGCTTCATCGGCCACGTCCACGCGGATGGCACCGTCCCCGCCGGCCCGGTCCAGCACCGCCACCCGGTCCCCGTTGGCCAGGAAGGCCTCGGCGATGGCTTTGCCGATCCCGCTGGAACCGCCGGTGACCACCACCCCGCGGCCGCTCCCGGCCTGGGCGTTTCCGGACGCTTGGTCAGCAGTCGATGTGTTCATAGTGTCCTTTCGTTGTGAGGCGGGCTGTCAGGGCGCCGTCAGGCGCGCATCTTCACGGTGAGGCCGCCATCAACCACCAGCGCCTGCCCCGTGATGTAGCGGGAGTCGTCGGAGGTGAGGAACCCGATCACGCTGGCCACTTCCTCCGGCTTTCCCACCCGGCCCCAGGGGATGTCATTCCCGGCGCGCTGCAGCCCCTCGGGGCCCAGCGAGTTCACCGGGTCCAGGGACTGCGGCGTCTCAATAAGGCCGGGGATCACGGCGTTGGCCCGGATCTGCCGCGGACCGAGTTCCACGGCCACGCTGCGGACCAGGCCCAGCACCCCTGCCTTGGCAGCGGCATAGTGGGCGTGTTCCTCCCACCCGTACACCCCGCCGGCGATGGACGAGACCGCAACCAGCGCGCCGCCGTCGGTCATTCTCTCCGCCCCGGCACGCAGCGTGCGCAGCACGCCGGTGAGGTCCACGTTGAGCATGTCGTGCCAGCGCTCATCCGTCATCTCCCCCAGCGGGGAATTGCGGAGGATCCCCGCGTTGGCGATCGCGTAGTCCAGCCGGCCGTACTCGTCCACGGCCCGCTGCGCCAGGGCATCCACGGACGCGGTGGTGCGGACATCCACCTCGTGGATCACCGCCTCACCGTTGGCCTCCTTGACCAGCCGGAGGGTTTCCTCCGGATCGTGGGGATCGCCCGGGAAGGTGCCTATGACGGACACCACCCCCTGGCGGGCGTAGTGGACGGCGAGGGCGCGGCCGATGCCGCTGGCGGCACCGGTGATGATGGCGACTCTGTTAGGCGACGTCATGGGGGTGGTCCTCCATCAGGGCTTCAGCAGGGGGCTTGGCGGCGATCATCAGGAGCCCGGAGACCAAGGTGCCCAGAGCACCGACCCACAGGGCTGCGCTGCCGGTGCCGGCACCGGCGGCGATGGCGGTGAAGATGGCACCGCCGATGATGGTTCCGGGCTGGCTCATGGCACCGATAAAGGCGGTTCCGGTAGCCCGGCAGCTGACCGGGTAGCACTCGGCCATGAAGTACTGGATGGCCGCGTACGGGCCCACCAGGAAGAACAGGCCGGCGCCGTAGGTCAGGATGATGGTGAACGGGTCGCTGGCCAGCGGGCTGAGCATGATGGCGAAGGAAATGCCGGAGAGGATCCAGCCGCCGATGATGGTCCGCTTGCGGCCGATCTTGTCACCCAGCCAGCCGTGGAAGACGTAGCCGAAGTACGCCAGCAGGTTGATGACGATCAGCATCCAGAACGCGTCCGAGAGTTCCACGCCCTTGGCGTTCTTGAGCACGGAGCTGCCCAGGACGCTGAAGATGGTGATGCCGAAGAAGTTCACGATCCAGGCGATGGAGAACACGATGGTGTTCCGGCGCAGGTGCGGCTCCCAGATGCGCTTGAGCGGCGCTGCCGAGGAGTGCTCGACGCCGTAAGCGTGCGCCAGGGAGTGCGCGTCTTCAGTCTTTCCGTGCTTCTCGAGCTCGGTCAGCTTGTGGTGCAGTTCGAACTGGGGCGTTTCCTTGAGCTTCCGGGCGATGACCCAGACGATCACGGCGGCCGGGACGGTGGCCATCAGGTACAGGGCGCGCCAGCCGAGGGAGGGCAGGAAGGCCAGGGCCAGTGCGCTGGCCAGCAGGAAGCCGAGCGGCCAGCCGCCCTGGATGAAGGAGTAGTGGAAGCCGGGGCGCTTGCGCTTGTCCGCGACTTCGGTGACCTGGTAGACCTCGTTCATGTACGTGGCGTTCACGGCCTGCTCGGAGAATCCGAGGCCACCGAACGAACGGACCACCACCAGCATGGCGTTGCTGAAGAACGGGATCCCCGTGGGGATCAGTGCCGTGAGGCCGGAGACGACGGCGGTCCCGCCGATGGTGGTCATCATGCCTTTGCGGCGGCCCAGGCGGTCAATGACCGGCCCGATGCCGAAGCAGACGATGGCGGTGCCGACGGCAATCCAGGTGTTGATGGCGTACGCCTCAGGGGCAGACCAGCCGAATTCCTGCTGCATGGCCGGCAGCAGGGTGCCGAACAGGCCGTAGTCGAAGACGGCCACGGTCCAGGCCAGCAGGGCAAGCACGGTGGCGGTGGTGGTGTGGCGCTTGGAAAAGACCGGGAAGCGGCGCTTCTCGTCCGGGCGGGGCTGCGACAGGTCGACAACCGGTTCTTGGATGCTCATGACTTGTTGTCCTTACGGGGGCTGCGTGCGAGGAAGGAATCGGCGATCTGGTCGAAGGTGCACCAGGTGACGCCCTCATGGGAGTTGATGTGTTCGATGAGCCGCTCGAGCATGAGGAGCACCTGCGGGCGGCCGGAGACGTCCGGGTGGATGGTCATGGTGAAGACGGCCTGGTCCATTTCGCGGTAGACCCAGTCGAATTGGTCCCGCCACATCTCTTCGATGTCGCGCGGGTTGACGAACCCGTGCGAGTTCGGGGATGCCTTGATGAACATCATGGGAGGCAGGTCATCGAGGTACCAGTTGGCCGGGATTTCCACCAGGTCCGTTTCCTGCCCGCGCTTCAACGGCTCCATCCAGGTCTGGGCGTCCTTGGTGTAGTCGATCTTCTTCCAGGAGTCCCCGACGCGGACGTAGTACGGCTCGAAGTCGCGGTGCATCAGGGAGTGGTCGTACTTGATGCCGCGCTCCAGGAGGATCTCGTTGGTGACGGGCGAGAATTCCCACCACGGCGCAACGTAGCCGGTGGGCCGGCGGCCGGACACCTTTTCGATCAGTTCGATCGCACGGTCCAGGATGGCGGTCTCCTGCTCCCGGGTCATGGCGATGGGGTTCTCGTGGGAATATCCGTGCACCCCGATCTCGTGCCCGGCATCCACGATCATCTGGGTCAGTTCCGGGAAGGTTTCGATGGAGTGGCCCGGCACGAACCAGGTGGCCGGGAGGTTGTATTTCTGGAACAACCGGATCAGCCGGGGTCCGCCGACTTCACCGCTGAACAGGCCTCGGCTGATGTCGCACGGGGAGTCCTCTCCTCCGTAGGAGCCGAGCATGCCTGCCACTGCGTCTACGTCCACGCCGAAGGCGACTTGAATGTCCTTAGCCATGAGATTTTCCTTTCAATTCGTTCAAAACCGGGGTGTTCTGGGTGTCAGGCGGAAGGTTCAGGGGGCCTCCCTCGTTGGGCAAAAATTTCGGTGATCCTGTCCCGGTCAGGATTGATCCTGAGCAGGAGGCTGAGCAGGATCAGCGACTGTGACGGCCGGAGGTGGCCGGAGCTGATGGCACCGGCAACGCGCAGGTCCTCGCCACCGCCGCCGGCCCCGTAGATGGGCACCACCGGTCCCGCGTCCACGCGGGTGCTGGTGACCACCACGGCGCCGGACGCGACGGCGGCGGCCACCTCTGCGCAAAGGCTGGCGTTTGCATTGCCGCTTCCTGTTCCTTGCAGGACGATGCCTTCCGCTCCTGCTTCAAGGGCGGCGTGCATCAGGGTGGAGTCGGCGCCGGGGTAGGCGGCAACCAGGTCCACCCGCGGGGAGCCGCCGCCCGGCTGGGGCAGGGGCAGGGCCTCGAGCCTGCCGCCGCTGCCGTCCATGGCGACTTCTCCCTGGGCTGATACCTGGCCAAGTACCCCAAAATCGGGGTTCGCAAAGGCATCTAGCCGAAGAGTTTGGCTTTTCCGGACGCCGGCGGCCGGGAAGATGGTGCCGGCAAAGTGGACCATGACCCCCTTGCCCCGCCCGTCCTTCGAACCGGCGACGGCGATGGCCCGGGCCAGGTTGTCCGGCCCGTCGGGAGCGTCGGAGTCAGCGGCCCGCTGCGAGCCGGTGAACACCACCGGCCGATCGTCCGTGTGCGTCAGGTCCGCGAGGTAGGCGGTCTCCTCCATGGTGTCCGTGCCGTGGGTGACCACCACGCCCAGGACGCTGGGGTTCTTGAGGACCTCCTGGATGGTGGCGCAGATCCTCAGCATGTCGTCGAACGTCAGGAGGTAGGACCCCTTCTGGAACACGTCCAGCACCCGGACGGGGTGGGAGACACGCGGGCCGAGGGCTTTGAACACCTGCTCGCCGGTATCGGAGGCGACGGCGCCGCCGGCCTGGGAAGAACGCGACGAGATGGTGCCTCCAGTAGCCAGCAGCACGACGTGGGAGTCGGTAAGAGTCATTTCAGCTCCGGTGGTTTGCTGCGCGGTCCGCAACCCAATCGATTGGGTGACCTTCCACGAAGAAGAGGAGATGCAGGGAAACGGGGGGCGGCGCCTGGGGGTGGGGGCACCGGGGGAAGTTTTAGGGTGGTCTACCCAAACGTTTGGGTAGCGCTGATGAACGACTTTAGGATGTGAAGCGGATCACGTCAAGAGTCGCTTGGGGCCCTGTTGGGCAGGGCTGGGCGGCGGACCTGGGCTACAGTGGCCCCGGTGGGCAGGAGATGGACATGAAAGAAAAGGCCGACGGCGGCCGGACGGTCACGCTGAAGGATTTGGCCCGGGAACTGGGCGTCCATCCGTCCACCGTCTCCAGGGTCCTGCATTCCGGCTCCGACGTGGCCAAGGGAGCCGCCTCGGCCGCCACCGCGGAGCGCGTCCGTGAACTGGCCCGCAAGCTCGGCTACTCCCCCGACCCGCAGGCCGCCAGCCTTCGCACCCGCCGGACCAAGCTGCTCGGCGTCATCGTCCCCCGGCTTTCGGACCTGGTCCTGGCCATCATGTACGAGGGCATCGACGAGGCCTCAGCCGAGGTGGGCTACTCCGCGTTCGTGATGAACTCCCGCGATGATCCCGAGGAACAGCGGCGGAAAATCGACCTTATGCTGGCGCGCCGCGTGGACGGCCTCATCATTGGTGACGCCCATCTTGACGGCGGCCTCCTGCAGGAACTGACCGACCGGAAGGTCCCGTTCGTCCTGATGAACCGCCGGGTACCCGGCTACCCCTCCGCCACCTGCGACGACGTCCTCGGCGGCGAGCTCGTGGCCAGCCACCTGTGGGAGATGGGCCACCGGCAGGTCGCCGTGATCGCCGGTGAACCGTACGCAAGCACCGCCGTCGACCGCACCGCCGGCTTCCTGGACCGCTGGCGGTCGCTGGGCGGCACCATCTCCGACGATGACGTGGTGTGGTCCAGGTTCGATACGGCCGGGGGCCGGGAGGCCGGGGAAAGGATCCTCGCCAGCCGCAGGCCGCGGCCCACCGCCATCTTCGCCGTCAACGACTTCGCCGCCATTGGAGCCATGGGAGCCCTGCGGTCCCACGGCCTCACCGTGGGTGTGGACGTGGCCGTAGTGGGCTACAACGACACCTCCCTGGCGGCCGAACTTCCCATTCCGCTGACCTCCGTCCATTCCCCGATGGCCGACATCGGACGGACGGCAGTGCAGTTGATCCAGGCCGTGCTCAGGGGTGAAAAACCCGAACCTGAACGGCTGAAGCCCACGCTGTGCGTCCGGGAAAGCAGCGCCGCCAGGGCGGCGGCGGAAGTGGCTGCCAACTAGGCTGCTGCTGCGCCCACGACCTTCAATGCCAGCAGGCAGGTGGCGCGCACTTCGCCGTCCTCAAGGTCAACGTGCAGAAGCTCCTCGATTTTACGCAGCCTGTACGTCAGCGTGTTCCGGTGGATGAAGAGCTCCCTGCAGGTCTCGCGGGTATTCCCGCTGTACCGCAGGTACGCCTCGAGCGTTTCGCGCAAGGAGGTGCCGCCGTCGGACATCAACGGCGCCAGCAGGCGCCGGGACATCCCCACCAGTCCCGGCCCGGGCAGGCTCTCCACCACGCCGGCAAGGTCTGCGATCGGCGCCTGGTGAAGCCCCGGCTCGCCTACCCGTCGGCGGGCCAGCTGCAGCACCAGCGGCAGTTCGTCCAGGTTCCCGCACCAGGAGACGACGGCGGAGAGTTCCGGCGCGTCCTGGAAAGACTTCCGGACGGCGTCCATCAGCTCCATCCCGGCTTCCCCGCGCTGCACCAGCACGGTGGTGAGGCCGGCCTCCTCCATGAACCGCACGGTGCTGTACTCGGCCTGCAGGCCAACCCGCACCCTCCACGCGATGGTCCTCAGCTTTGCGGGGGCAACCTCCCCTGCAGCGCCGATCAGCACCGCGCCCCACTGCCCCTCGGGCTCGAATCCAGCCTCCACGGCGTAGCGCCGCAGGGCCGTCGCGGGCGTTCCCCTGGCCTCGTAGAGCGCCTCCATGAAGCGGGCGGCCTCCCGAGAGTGCAGGGGCGACCGCGAACCAAGGGTGTAGCTCAGCTGCATGGCAATGACCGCAGCCACCGGCCCCAGCAGCGGCTGCAGGACCAGGCTGCTGGTGATGCCCTCGATGGCCAGCTTGAAGTGGAGGATTCCGCCGCTGGGCAGTCTCAGCGTGGTGCGGGCCGTTCCGCCGTCTGCTGTTCCGGCGGACAGGAGTTCAAAGCCGTTGTGGTCAAGGACCGCAACCCGCGCACGGACGGCGGTGGCCACCCGCTCCAGTACCTGCGCCAGGGAATGGCCCCCCGCTGCCAGCCTGGTGCACTCATCCGCCAGCTCCCACCCGGCGCGAAGCTCCGCATAACGCTCGGCCGCGATGCGCTGGTCCACGTGCCTCATCACCAGGATGAACGGCACTTCCGGAGGCAGCTCAAGCAGCGGAAGGCCATGGGCTTCGCAGGCCTGCACCAGGCCGGCCGGCAGTTCGCGGTGCGCGGCGCCCAGGCCGAAAACGAGACCGGACACGGGCACGGACATCAGGCGTTCAACGTAGGCATCCCAGATCCGGTAGTCCTTGACGTTGAGGCCCATGCCGTTGGTCAGCAGCAGCGCGTTGACGCTGAGGAAGGGTGTGGGGTCCATGTGCTCCGTGGGCGCGCACCAGGCGATGGGCCGCGCGAGGCGTCCCGGGCTGCCCTGCACGGCAAGGCGGATGTTCAGCGCCGGATCCGCCAGTAGATCGGCAACACGCATGGCAACTCCTCAGGGTTAGTGCAAGAAGCATAATCCGCGTCTCCTTATTCGGCGATCCGCCCAATTCCGGCCGGGTCGCAGGCTCTGTACCGTTGCCTGCATGCATAAAAACGTGACGGAAACCACGCCTTCCCGGGTGCTCCTGAATTCAGACATGGGTGAAGGCTTCGGATTGCACGAGTTCGGAAACGACGTTGCCCTGATGGAGATCATCGACGTCGCCAACGTCGCCTGCGGCTACCACGCCGGGGACCCGGACGTCATGAACCGGACGGTGGCCCTTGCCGCTGAACACGGGGTGGCCGTCGGAGCCCACCCCGGGCTCCCCGATCCGATGGGTTTCGGCCGCCGCCGCATGGTCCTTAGCCCGGACGAGGTTGAGTCGATCATCCTTTACCAGACCGGTGCCCTGACCGCTTTCCTGGCAAAGAATGGGCTGTCCCTCAACCACATCAAACCCCACGGCGCGCTCTACGGCATGCTCGCCGGAGACGAAGACCTCATGCAGGCGGCGGCCGGAACAGCCAAGCAGTTCGGTGTTCCGTTCTACGGCCTGGCCGGGACCGCCCATGAATCCGTGTGCCGCGCCATGGGCGTGGACTTCGTCGCGGAGCTCTACGTGGACCTCAACTACGGCCCCGGCGGGGAGCTCCTCATCCAGCGCCGGCCCGCGCCCACGGACCCGGCTGCCGCCGCAGAAAGAGTCAGCCGGGCGGTGGCAGGCGGGCCCGTGCCCGCCGTCGACGGCACTCCCCTGAACATCGCCTTCCAGAGCATCTGCGTCCACTCGGATGCACCCAACGCCGTCGCCGTCGCCTCCGCCGTGCGCAAGGCACTCGACTCATCCCGATCCACCCACTCCTGAAAGCGAGCAGCACATGGCCACGATCGTTTCACCCCTTCCCGGCGTCTTCTACCGCAAGCCCGGGCCGGGCAAACCCCCGTTCGCCAACGAAGGCGACACCATCGAAGTCGGCCAGACCATCGGCATCGTGGAAATCATGAAGCAGTTCACCGAGATCCAGTCCGACGTCGCCGGGACCCTGGAATCCTTTGAAGTCAACGAAGGCGACATGGTCAACCCGGGCGACTCCATCGTCGTCATCCGGGAAGGATAAAGGCAGCCCATGAAACTGTTCATCGCAAACCGCGGCGAGATCGCCGTGCGGATCGCCCGGACCGCCCGCGACATGGGCATCGAAACCGTCCTGGGGGTCAGCGAGCCCGACGCGGAATCACTGGCAGCCAGGACAGCGGACCACTACGTGGTGGTGGGGCCGGCCCAGGCAACCGCCAGCTACCTGAACCAGGACGCCCTGGTGGCCGCGGCCCTCGAGCAGGGGTGCGACGCCGTGCACCCGGGCTACGGTTTCCTCTCGGAGAACGCCGGCTTCGCCCGGAAGGTGGCGGACGCCGGCCTCACCTGGGTGGGCCCCAACGCGGACACCATCGCCATGATGGGCAACAAGTCCCTGGCCCGGGAGGCGGCAGCCAACGCCGGCGTCCCGGTGCTCAAGGGGTCTGACGGCCCCCTGGATCCGGAGGCCGACGCCGTCGACATTGCGCGTGCCATCGGGTACCCGCTGGTGGTGAAGGCTTCCGCCGGCGGCGGCGGCAGGGGCATCCGGTTCGTGCACGACGAAAGCGGGCTCCTGGAAACCATCGAGATGGCCAGGGGCGAGGCCGCATCCGTCTTCGGCGACCCCACCGTCTACCTGGAACGGTTCGTGGAGCACGCCCGGCACGTTGAGGTGCAGGTCCTTGGCGACGGGACCAACTTCATCCACCTCGGCGACCGCGACTGTTCCATGCAGCGCCGATCCCAGAAGGTGCTGGAGGAAGCCCCCGCCCCCAACCTCCCTGACGCCGTCCGTGCCACCATCAGGGAGTCCTCCGTGGCCCTTGCCCGCCAGTGCGGCTACCACGGAGCGGGTACCGTGGAGTTCCTGTACGACCCCGTCAACCACGAGGCCGCGTTTATTGAGATGAACACCCGCATCCAGGTGGAACACCCCATCACCGAGCAGATCACCGGCGTGGACCTGGTCCGCGAGCAGCTGCTGATTGCCTCCACCGGATCCATGTCCATTTCCCAGGACGATGTGCACTTCAGCGGCCACGCCATCGAATGCCGCATCAACGCGGAAGACCCCAGCCACCACTTCTTCCCCAGCCCGGGCACCATCCGGTCGCTGGACTGGCCATCGGGTGAGGGGATCCGGGTGGACACCGGGGTGGAGGCAGGTTCGGTGGTGAGCCCGTACTACGACTCCCTCCTGGCCAAGCTGGCCGTCCACGCCCCGGACCGGGATGCGGCCATTGCCGCAACCGTGGCGGCGCTGGAGGCAACACACATTGAAGGGGTCAAGACCACCGTCCCCGTCCACCTGGCACTGCTGGCGCGGCCTGAATTCGCCGAGGTCAGCCACCACTCCAAGTTCATTGAAACCGCAGCCGACCTCATGGGGGCAAAATGACCACCGAAGCCGCCGTCCTCCCGGGTGCGCGCTACACCTGGGGCGGGGACGAATTCCTGTTCGTGGAAGTCTCCGAAGCGATGAGCCTGCCCGCGAACTTCAAGGTCATGTCCATCGCCGGCAGGCTATCCGACGCCGGGCTTCCGGGAATCGTGGACATCTGCCCGGCCAACGCATCCCTGCTGGTGCGCTTCGACCCCGACGTCCTGCCTCCGGAACAACTGGAAACAGCTGTGCGCGGCATCGAGCGGGACCTGGCGTCCCACCAGGAACGGGCACTGGAGACCCGGATCGTTGAAGTCCCGGTCTGGTACGAGGACCCGTTCACCGCGGAAGTGGCCCAGCGGTTCCGCGAAGGGTTCCACCAGGAGCCCGAAGGCAGCGACATCGACTACGCGGCCAAGGTCAACCACCTGAAGGACGCGGCGGAGTTCATCCAGCGGCACCACGAACAGCCGTGGCTGGTGTCCATGGTGGGCTTCGTGGCCGGGCTGCCGTTCCTGTTCCAGCTGGTGGACCGCGACAAGCAGCTGGAGGTCCCCAAATACCTGAGCCCGCGGACCGACACCCCCAAGCTGACCGTGGGGCACGGCGGATGCTTCGGCTGCATCTATTCCGTCCGGGGTGCCGGCGGGTACCAGATGTTCGGCGTGGCCGCTGCCCCCATCTTCGACCCCGACCAGGCCCTGGCGGACTTCAAGGACTTCATGGTGTTCTTCCGCCCCGGGGACATCGTGAAGTTCAAACCGGTCACGGAAGCGGAATACAACGCCATCCAGGCGGAGATCTCCGCCGGCACCTTCCGCTACCGGCAAGCGCCGGTAACGTTCGAGCTGTCCAGGGCGCTGGCCGACCCGGAAGGCTACAACCGTGAACTCATGGAGGCCCTCGATGGCATTTGAAATTGGAAACCCCGGCCTGGCCACCACGGTCCAGGACCAGGGGCGCACGGGCCACTACAACGTGGGCATCCCGCAAAGCGGTTCCATGGACCAGTACTCCGCCGAGCTGGGAAACGCCCTGGTGGGAAACACGGCACGGGAAGCGGTCCTTGAGTGCACCTATTTGGGCCCGGTCCTGACCACGGACAGCGACGCCGTCATCGCCGTCACCGGCGCCCCTGTGGAGGTCAAGGTCAACGGGGATCCGCGGCCGCAGTGGAGCCGCCTGCTGCTGAAGGCCGGGGACCAGCTTTCCTTCGGCGTCATCCAGGGCGGCACCCGCTACTACATCGCGGTCCAGGGCGGCATCGACGTCCCGGAGGTGCTGGGCAGCCGGTCCACGTACAGCCTGGGTGCTATCGGCGGTTTCAAGGGCCGCAAGCTCGAGGCGGGCGACGTTGTCCCCGTGGGCGCTCCCCTCAACGGGGGAAGGCTCCCCCAGGCCGAAAGCGTCCCGGATGAGTTCCGGCCTGTTTTCGCCAAGGAGCAGGAAGTCCGGATCGTGCTGGGGTTGTACGACCACCGCCTGACCGAGGAAGGGCTGGGCAATCTCCTCAACGAGGAGTGGAAAGTGACTCCCGTGGCTGACCGGATGGGTCTTCGCTACTCCGGACCGGGGGTGAAATGGAAGGAGCGCGAACAGCCGTTCGGCGCCGGCTCGGACCCTTCCAACATCGTGGACGCGGGGTATGCCGTGGGATCCATCCAGATTCCCGGTGGCACCCAGCCGATCATCCTGCACCGCGATGCCGTCTCCGGCGGCGGCTACGCGATGGTGGGCACCGTGATCAGCGCCGACATGGACCTGGTGGCCCGGGCTGCGCCGGGAACGGCGACCCGTTTTGCCGCCGTCAGCCTGGCCGATGCCCTGGCGGCCCGCAGGGACCTTGCCGAACGCCGGACCAAGGCCTGGGCGGCACTGGGCGCCAACCGCTGACGGGCAGCGGCGCCCCGTGGGCACAGCCTCGGTGTGATCCGACATTGAGCGCAGGCCGGCGCCCACGGCCTGCGTTCGTACTACGCCCAAAGTCACTTTAGACCGCGTAGGTGTTGATAACACCGGAGGGAAGGCCCCTCCTGGGAGGGGCCTTCCAGACAATCGGTGGAATTCTTCCAGTCAGGTCCGCTGTGATGCTTCTCCTTACCGATGCTGATCCACGCTACGGCGCGAGCAGTTTAGGGGGGCTGCAGACACAGCAGGCCATTCCTTCTGAAGCTGACGGTCAGGTGGTCACAGAATAAGCGTGGTGTCCCTACGCAAGCAACGCGCAGATATCCGTCACATCCCCGGTACCACTGAAGACTCTCGCTTCAGTCCCGTCCGCGTTGAGGGCAAAGTTGAAATTTCCCTCCAACAGGTAAAGGCCAGGTTTCTCCGATTTTGCCTCTCGTGCGTTGAGGACAACATTAAGTCCCGTCACCGTGACTTCTGTTGTGCCGTCGGCCTGCAATTCGCCGTGCGTAGTGCCGGTAATCAAGTAGGTCACTGACTCTCCGGTTTTGAGGTTGGTTACGGTGACTCTCTGCCCCGGGGAGGCGATCACGAATTGGTCGCCTGGGAGCTCTATAAACTTTGACTTGCCGGTCACAAGCAACTCGACAGGGTACTTGCATAGTTGGTTGGCTTTGAAAGTCACATCCAGAAGAACATCGCCTGAGGCGGCAGTTGCGGGGCCAACGCCTGTGATCATGGCAAAGAACACGACGCACATAGTTAACAGTTTCTTCATCGAAACTCCGTTCAAGAATCTAATTGAGCGCGCTCAGAATTCGTTTGAGCTACGTTCAGGGGGAGGGTGCGATTACTCGGGGATTATTTCCAGTATCGGCGGTATGACCCTACGAAGGTAAGTCCGCAGATAGATTGCGGTGGGGGACGCAAAGCGTCTGCCTTTTACCGCATCATTCCTTACTTGATGTAAGTTCGGCTGCTGAATCAAGTAGCAGGTATTACTAGGTGCTCGGATATTAGACCGCTGGTTCCTGGACTGTGAACCAGGAGATAAAGAAATAGTCCCCCTATTAGGACATAGGGTAGCCCCTAACGTTCCCTCAACAGTCAACGGTCTCCTCCGCTTCGTGCTGCATGCAGCGGGCATCATATGGACCGCGGGCAATAGATCGCGGCACTGAGACACGCGAATTAGGGTATTTTTCCCCCTGTGCGCAAGCCGCCGGCGGGTTTACGGTGATCCGCATCAGCGTCCACCGCCGTCGAGGAGCCATCATGGCCGGGTTTGTGCAGATCATCGAATTCACGTCCTCCCGCATCAAGGAGATCGAAGAGCTGGGCCGCCCCTCCCGAACCGAGGGAACCACTCCGCCCACCTTCCGGCACATCGTTGCCACCGCTGACCGGGACCATCCAGGGCACTACTTCACTATCGTGGACTTCGATTCATTCGACTCGGCCATGGAAAATTCCGGCCGTCCGGAAACATCCGAGTTCGCTGCCCGGATGGCCGCGCTGTGCGATGGGCCCGTGATCTTCCACAACCTGGATGTCCTGTGGGAGGACGCCGGGCAAGGTGCAGGCAACGCCTAGCAGCCGGACATGGCTTCCCTGGCTCCCGGTCCGGACCGGGGCGGCGACGGCACGGGACTGGTCATCAAGCTCGCTGACGTGGCCTCAGCGTCGCTGGCCACCGCGGGCGGGAAGGCGATCAACCTGGGCCGGCTTGCCACGGCGGGCTTTCCCGTTCCGCCGGGCTTTTGCCTGACCACCGCAGCCTACCGGGAGGCCACCCCCAAGGACGTGGACGCCATCGCCGCCCGGCTGGACGGGGCCGCCGGCACCGACACGAAAACAGGGTACGACGGCGGGCGCGGCCTTCCGGACGAAGACCGGAACCAGCTCGCGGCCCAGGCAAGCGGAGCCATGGCGGCAGCGCCGGTACCGCCCGGCGTCGAGACCGCCATCCGTGACGCGTACGCCGCGATGGGCGGCGGGCCGGTGGCGGTGCGTTCGTCCGCCACCGCCGAAGACCTGCCCTTTGCCAGCTTCGCCGGGCAGCAGGACTCCTTCATGGATGTAGCCGGCGCCGACGCCGTCGTCCAGGCCGTCCGTCGCTGCTGGGCCTCGCTCTGGACCGACCGGGCGGTGGCCTACCGTGCAGCCAACGGGATCAGCCAGCGGGAGGTGGGTCTCGCCGTCGTGGTTCAACGCATGGTGGACGCCGCAGCCGCGGGCGTGCTGTTTACCGCCAACCCGGTGACCGGCACACGGACGGAAACCGTCATCGATGCCGGCCACGGGCCGGGGCAGCCGGTGGTGTCCGGCGCGGTGAATCCGGACCATTTCAGGGTGGAGACGGCATCGGGCCGGGTCCTGCAGGCACCGCAGGTCCGTGCGTCCGGCTTGACGGACGCAGAGCTCCGGGAACTGGCTTCCCTCGGTGACGCGGCCCAGCGGCTGCTTGGTGCGCCCCAGGATGTGGAGTGGGTGATCGACGCCGGCGGCACGGCCTGGCTCACCCAGTCGCGGCCCATCACCACGCTGTATCCGCTGCCCGAGGAAGCACCAGCCGGGGCCGGCCCCGCCGCTGATGGGCAGGCCCGTGCCTACCTGTGTGCCACCCTCCTGCAGGGACTAACCCGCCCCATCACACCCATGGGCCTGTCCGTCCTGGGGATCATGAGGAACACCAAGGGGCCATGGAAATACGCGTCCCCGGGGCTGCGGCTGTACGTGGACCTGACGCCCGCGATCCGCAACGCGTACGGACGCCGGTGGCTGCTGCGGGTGCTGCCCTTGGCGGACGGCAGGTCAGCGGCGGTCGTTCCCGCATTGCTGGATGACCCGCGCTTCAGCGTTGTCCGGTCCGCGCCCGGCAGACGGAGCAGGAAACACCGCCGCGGCGGGACCCCGGCATCGGCGGCGAAGGCGAACGCGAACGCCGGAATCAGCAGCGTGTGGACGGTGGTGGCCCTTTTCCCGGCCATGGCCCGGGCCGTGCTGCGGCCGGAGGCGGAACTGCGCCGGGCACGGCGGTACCAGGACCAGTTGGACACCCTGCTGCAACTGCCCGGACCGGCCACGGCAGCGCAGCGGCTGCAGCACGCGGAGGGCGTCCTGAGCAGCACGGTTGACGGGATCATCCAGTCCTCCCTGCCGGCCCCCTCCGCGGGCTATGTAATGCTGGCCGCCGCCCGCAGGCTTCTGCGCGGGATCGCGAAGCCGCGCGAGCTGGAGGCAGTGCTGCGCGGGCTGCCGCACAACGTGACCACCGAGATGGACCTGGAACTGTGGCGCGTGGCGGCGGACATTGGCAAGGACCCGGAGGCACGGAAGGCGTTGATGGAGCAGCGGCCGGACCAGCTTGCCCGGCGCTACCGGGCAGGCACCCTGCCGGGGATTGCACAGGAAAGCCTGCGTGGGTTCCTGGCCAGGTACGGCCACCGTGCCGTGGCGGAAATCGACCTGGGGATGCCGCGCTGGGCCGAGGAACCGGACCACCTGCTGGGGATCATCTCCAACTATCTCCGCGTGGAGGATCCGGAGCAGGCCCCGGACCGCCAGTTTGCCCGCGCCGCCCAACACGCGGATGACCGCGTGCAGGAGCTCGTGGGACGGGCGGCGGCCAGGAGCCGGCTCCGGGGACGACTGGTTGCGCTGTGCCTGCGCCGGGTGCGGCAGCTCTCCGGGCTGCGGGAACTGCCCAAGTTCTACATCGTGCTGGTGTTGGCGGAAATGCACCGGCAGCTCGACGCCATCGGCGACGAACTGGCGAAGACCGGCTCCATTGCCCATCCCGGCGACGTCTTCTTCCTCGATTTCGGCGAACTGCGCGTGGCCCTTCGCGGGGCGGACGTCAGGAAGCTGGTGGCTGAGCGCCGCCGGATGTACGACGTCGAGCTGCGGCGCCGCCACGTCCCGCGCCTTTTGCTCTCGGACGGCACGGACGTCGAGGCTGCCATGATGGCAGCCTCCGCCGCGCAGCCGGGCCCGGCGGCCGCGGACCGTCTCACGGGAACGCCGGCGTCCGCCGGCACCGCCACCGGAAAGGTCAGGGTGGTCCTGGATCCTGTGGGTGCCCATATTGAGCCGGGCGAAATCCTGGTGGCCCCCTCCACCGATCCCGGCTGGACCCCGCTGTTCATGACGGCAGGTGCCTTGGTGATGGAGATGGGCGGGGTCATTTCGCACGGCGCGGTGGTGGCCCGCGAGTATGGCATCCCCGCCGTGGTGGGTGTTGCGGACGCCACCGAGCGGCTGCGCGACGGCCAGAGCGTCACCGTGGACGGGGCCGCCGGAACTGTGGCGTGGTGAGGCCCAAGGACGGGTTTTCGCTCAAGATTGGGACAATAAATCCCCTCAATGGACAAAAGCCCTACCGAATGCCGGTTGCTGCTTCCTAAGGTGTTCACAAGCTCGACCAGGGGGAACAATCTTGCTCACTACGGACGCATCTACAAGCAATATCGCTGACAGGGCCGGCAACGTTGAGCCCGCCAGCCCAACTGGTCTGCCCGCAGCCCACCGGCCCGTTCCTGCGCCGCCTCGCAACGGACCCGCATCCACCCAGACGCCGGTCCCCAGGGTCAGCGGCCGCGAGCGCGAAGTCCAGCAGCTGATCTACGATCTCGCGCTTCTCGCCGCCAGGCACTGTCCGCAGTAACCCGTCCAAGCGGCGGCAGGCCGCCGTCGTAAATTCCGACGGCGGCCCGCTGGCCAAGGCGCGTCACTCCCCTACTGTCCCGGTGCCCGGTAGGACGGGGTCTTCTTGGCGGCCGCGTCGATGTCCTCCACGGTGAGGAGCGGCTTCAGCCGGACGTTGACGGTCCCCGACGAATTGATCAGCAGCGACAGCGCGGCAGCACTTGCGTCGTCCGGCGCCTCAAAAACGCCCAGGACGTCGTAGTACCCAAAGGCGTAGTAGAAGCTTTCCAGCGTTCCGCCCACCGATTTCAGCGCCTCCGCAAGGGCATCACGCCGCGCGGTGCCGCCTTCCTGCATGAGCCCTTTGATGCCCTGGCCCACGTATGTGGCTTCAAACAGATACTTCGGCATGGTCTTTCCTCCTGGCCTGTCCCGCGGCGCCTCGTTCCGTGGTTTGCCGGGACCGGCGCCGATAAGGCGGAACGTATTCCCCGGAACAGCGGCAGTCAATATCCCGGGATACCCAATAACAGGAGTGGGGGAAAGGGCTCCGGCGCTTACCGCAGCCCCAAGGCCGTTCGGCCCTAGCGGGACACGGCGGCCGGGAACAATCTGGAACAGGTAGGCGTCGGGGCCAACGCCCGCGTGCCCTGCGCCGGGCCGCTTGCTGGAGCGCGGGCTCTGAGGACATCCCACCATGTCAGTTGCAGGAGGACGGCTCCCCGGACGCGGGCGGGCTCTGCCGTTCGACGGCCACCGCAGCGACGCCCTGCGCATCACCCTCCTTGCCGCCGGACCGCTGTCATCACTGCTTTACGTGGTGTTCACCGACGGCATCGCGGCCTCCCAATGGGCCGGTTACCGCCGCACGGAACAGATGGTCAGCGAACTGTTCGCCGTGGGCTCCCCCGGCTACCCGGTCCTGGTCCCGTTCACGTGGCTCTACACGGTGCTGTTCACCGCGTTCGGGGTGGGCGCCTGGAACTCGGTCCGCGGGAACCAGGCCCTGCGCATCGGCGCCGGGCTGCTCACCGCCTACGGGCTCTGGAACATCATCGGCGCACTCTTCCCGCTGCGCCTGGGCGACGACTCCTCCATCCCCGCGCACATCGTGGCCACCAACGTGCAACTGGCCCTCATGGTCGCAGCAATGTGCTTCGTCGCGGCAGGATTCCACGGCCGGATGCGCGCCTACTCGATCGTCTCGCTCGCACTGTCAGCCCTCATGGGTATGGTCGCGTTCATGGCAGCCCCGGGACCGAACCTCGTCTTGGGCGTCGGCGAGCGCATCAGCATCGGGGCGTTCCTGCTATGGGTTGCGGTCCTGGCGGCAGTGCTTTGGAAACGGCCGACGGCGGCCGACAGTAAGGGGGCATCGTCATGACCTACGTCATGGACCTGGGCGACGTGGACCGGAGCGACATCGCCGGGGCGGGTGGCAAAGCCGTGGGCCTGGGCGGCCTTATCCGGGCCGGGCTGCCGGTCCCGCCGGGGGTGGTCCTCACCACCGCCGCGTACGCTGATTTCACTGCCGGGAACAACCTCGGGGCGGCCATTCAGGAGTTGGCCGCTCTGCCACCTGATGCGTCGCCGCAGGAGTATGAGCATGCGTCGGCGCTGATCCGGACCCTGTTCCGCAAAGGCTCCATGCCTGCCGCCATCCAGGCCGAACTTGAGTCAGCGTATGAACGCCTCGGCGGCGGGGACACCGCCGTGTCGGTCCGCTCCTCCGCCACGGCCGAGGACCTCGCCTCCGCCAGTTTCGCCGGGCAGCAGGAAAGCTACCTCAACATCCGCGGCCTGGACGCCCTGGCCAAGGCCGTCATCAACTGCTGGGCCTCCCTCTGGACGGCGCGCGCCATGGCCTACCGTGCCCGCGAAGGCGTGCTGCCCTGCCAGGTGCGTCTCGCCGTCGTGATCCAGCAGATGGTGGAGGCCGAGGCAGCCGGGGTGATGTTCACGGCCAACCCCGCGAACGGCCGCCGCGACCAGACGGTGATCAGCGCCGCGTGGGGCCTGGGCGAGGCCGTGGTCAGCGGTCAGGTCACCACCGACGACCTGACCGTGGACGCCCACACGGGCACAGTCCTCACGCGGCAGACAGCCGACAAGGAGGTCATGACGGTCCTGACGGAGGACGGGACGGCTGAGGAAAAGGTGGCGGAAGCCCGCCGTCGTGCGCCGGTCCTGGACGATGCCGCGGCGGCCGAGCTCGCCGCCCACGGACAGCGGATCGCCGACCACTTCGGGGCCCCGCAGGACATCGAGTGGGCCAGGGCGGACGGCACGTTCTTCCTGCTCCAGTCCCGGCCCATCACCGCGCTGCCGGAACCCGCGGCGGACGTCCCCACGGAATGGCCTGTCCCCTACCCCAAGGGCCTCTACTTCCGGGCGAGCATCGTGGAGCAAATGCCGGAACCGCTCACCCCGCTCTTCGCCGACCTGGTCGACGGCTCGGTGTCCCGCTCGCTGTCCGCCCTGATGAACCAGGCGCTGGGGCCGGGCTCCCTCCGCGAGGGCGACGTCCGCTTCCCCACCGTCAACGGCTACGCCTATTACTACTACCGCACCTGGCCCATGCTGCGGATGACGGGCAGGACGGTGCCGGCCATGGGGGCACTGTTCGGCGGCAAGGCGCATATGGGCGTCGCGGGCTGGCGCGACTACTCGCATCCGCGCTACGAACGCATCATCAAGGACTGGTCAGCGAAGCCACCAACGGAGCTTTCGGGAGAGGAGCTGCTGGCGGGCGTGCGGGCCCTCCTGGACGCGGGAACCGTGTACTACACCGCCGTGCAGTCCATCATCCCGATGGCCGACATGAGCGAACTGTCCTTCCGGGCCTGCTACAAGGCTGTCCGGCGCGAAGGCGATCCCGCGGCTCAGGAGTTCCTACTGGGCTTTGACAGCGAGCCCATCCGGGCGGAAAAGTCCCTGTACGACCTCGCGGGCTGGGCGCGCAGCGATCCTTCCCTGGTGAAGGCATTGCTTGAACGGCCGACGCCGGAACTCGCCGAGTGCCTGCGGACAGGTTCCACGCCGGAGGGCGTGGAGGACGTGTTGTGGCAGGAATGGCGGTTCACCTTCCAGGAACATCTGGACCTCTACGGGCACGCGGTCTACAACCTGGACTTCGCCACCCCCGTGCCGGCGGACAACCCGTCCGCGCAGCTGGAAACGGTGAAGTTCTACCTGCGCGGGCAGGGCACCGACCCGCATGAGCGGCAGCGGCTGCAGACCGAGCGGCGGGAGGCACTGACCCGGGAGGTGGCGTCGCGCCTGGGCCCGCGGCGCCGGGCCCTCTTTCTCCGGGTGCTGAAATGGGCGCAGGAGACAGCGCCGGTGCGTGAGGATGCCCTGGCCGACGTCGGACTCGCCTGGCCGCTGCTGCGGCGGATACTGCGGGAACTCGGCCGGCGCCTGGTGCTGTCGGGTGTCATCGCCGCACCCGACGACGTGTTCTGGCTGCGCTTCCAGGAACTTCAGAGTGCGGTGGAGTTTGGGCTGGCGGACGTGGAGGCCAATGTTTCCCTGGCCGGTGCGTCGCGGCCGGTCCGGGCCGCCGCCGTCGAGGAACGCAGGATACTGTGGCGCGGCCAGGCGAAGGCCGAAGCCCCGCAGATGCTGCCGCAAAAAGCGTGGATGGAGAAGGCCTTCGGCTCGATGATGCCGGCGGGATCGCAGCGCCAGTCCGGCGACGTGATCAAGGGCGCGGGTGCGAGTTCCGGCCGGGTGACTGCGCCTGCCCGCGTGCTGCGCGGTCCCGAGGACTTCGGCCTGATGCAGCCCGGCGAAGTGCTGGTGGCACGCATGACCACTCCGGCCTGGACGCCGTTGTTCGCGATGGCCTCTGCTGTGGTCACCGATGTGGGCGGGCCGCTGAGCCACAGCTCCATCGTGGCCCGCGAGTACGGCATCCCGGCCGTCCTGGGCACGGGGGTGGCGACGCAGCGGCTGGCCGGTGGACAGAAGGTGAGCGTGGACGGCGACGCGGGCACCGTCACCATCGTCGTGTGAGGCCCCTGTCCACGTGACTTTGCGTGCATGATGTTCGGGTGAATAAAAACCGGCTTGAGGCTTTCAGCGACGGCGTACTGGCGATCATCATCACCATCATGGTGCTGGAACTGCACACGCCCGAGGAACCCACGTGGGCAGGCGTCGCCGCCATCCTGCCCACGATCTTCACCTACCTCCTGAGCTTCGTGTATGTGGGGATCTACTGGAACAACCACCACCACATGATCCACCTCGCCAGCCGGGTGAGCGGCGGCATCCTCTGGACCAACCTCCACCTGCTCTTCTGGCTGTCCCTGTTCCCGTTCACCACCCGGTGGATGGACGAGTCCGGTTTCCTGCAGGTTCCCGTGCTGCTGTACGGCGTCAACCTTTTGTGCGCCGCGATCGCCTACTTCATCCTGGAGCGGCGGCTGATCGCCGTGCAGGGCAAGGATGGGGCCCTGGCCCAGGCCGTAGGCAAGGACTGGAAGGGCAAGGCCTCGCCGCTGATCTACCTCACCGGCATCGCCCTCACCTTCGTTCAGCCGCTGCTGGGAGTCGCGGTCTTCACCATCGTCGCGCTGATCTGGCTGGTTCCGGACCGGCGGGTGGAACACTTTGTGGTGACGGCCCACCAGGACAGCGCCGGGCAGGCGTAACCGCCGGTTACTGCACCGGTGCTTTCCCCCTTGCCGGGCCCGCACGGCACGGGTACCTTGACGCCATGAGTGACCGCGAAGACTTCATTCAGTGGGTCAAAACGACCCTGCACGACGCGGAAGTCGCCCTGCACAACGGCGACGCGGACCCCCGGCGCGCCATCTGGTCGCAAGGTCAGCCGGTGAGCCTCCTGGGGGCCTTCCGCAACGCCTACGGGCTGGCAGAAGTAGAGCAAATCTTCAGGTTCCTGGAAAACAGCTTTTCCAACTGCACATCGTACGAGTTCGAGTTGCAGGCATGCGATGTCATAGGAGACATGGCCTACACCGCCGGCATCGAACGCATCTCATTCCGCCGGGACGGCGAGCCCACCGGCCTCACGCTCCGGGCCACGCAGGTCTACCGGCGCGAGGGCGGGCAGTGGAAGGTTGCTCACCGGCATGCCGATGCACTTGCCGTGTGACCACCCGCAGGCTTGTCGCTCCGGCTACTCCCCCATGCCCGGGTGCACAGGAACGAAGTCCAGTTTGTTGCCGGAGTTGGTACGGCCTGCCGGAGTCCGGTTGAAGCCCTTCGCGTCGAGGCCGTTCTGGGCGCGGAACTCGGCGAGCGCGGCGTCGTAGGCGTTGTTGAGGACCCGGCCGGAAAACTCGCCGGTGCTGCCATCGTTGAAGGCAATCCGGATGCGGACACTGGCCGGGTAGTGGCGGTTCATGCGGACGAAGCCGTCGGCGTCCTGCTGGAGAGTGATCACGGGGTCCTGCTTTCGGTGGGGAGGTGCAGCCTCCAGTGTGACTGCCTCACGCGAGGGCACCAAACAGCAGCGGCGGCACCCAGCCGTGGATGCCGCCGTCGTCATTCAATGGCTCAGCAGTGCACCGGGCTGTAGAACGCTGCTCCCCAGCTGAATTTGTCGGTCGAGTTAGGCCCGAAGCTCGCGTCCAGTGTGATGCACTGGCCACCGACCGGTTGGGTGTCCGTGTAGACCGGTCCCGCATAGTAGGAGTAGTAGTCATGCGAAACATCGTCCGGGCCGTAGGAAGGGTACCTGCCGATCATGTTCTCGCGGTACATCCTTACCCCGTAGGTGGGGCCATAGGCGTAGGCCACTGAGCAGTTCTTGCGTGCTGTGGAGTTCCAGTACACGTCAATGGACCCGGTTTTGGTACCCGGCTTTCCGTACCGGTAGTCCTTGCTGTAGCTGGGCACGGTGATGGGGTGCGACCCGATATAGGTGTAGCCCGTGCCGCACAGGTTCGCGGCGTCGGCAGGAACCGCCGCCACCAGGGATGCCCCGGCGGTCAGTGCGACGGCGACAAGCGCCGATAAGCCTTTGAATTTCAATTTGCCCTGCGGGACCTTCATGATTTCTCCAACGTGGTGGGTGGCTCGATGCAGCTGGCGCGCTGCAACGCAGGGCCATATAAGCACACCGATTGGATGAAATGACAGGGCGCGGGATGGGGAGCCCTCCCCTGCGTGCTCGTCCCGCAAGGCATTGGCTTGGGTGCCGGCCTCCTACTGCGCCTACCGCGCCTCGAGGACTGTTTTGAGCTGTGCCAGCTGGGCTACCTCCTGGTCCATGGTGCGCTGGACCATCGGCCCGACGAGTTTCATCAGTCCCTTGGGGTGCAGGTCCAGGGTGAAGCGGACCGTTGTCCCGCCGTCGGATGGCCCGAGGTGGTAAGCGCCGGACGGGCGGGCAGGACCGGCCACCACCTGGAAGCCGAGGAGCCTGCCGGGTTCGGCGGCGGTGATCTCGTAGTCGCCGTCGATGGGCCGGCCGCCGGGTCCGCTCAGCGTCTGCTTGTATACCGCGCCAAGCATTCCGGGAGTGCCGCTCTTCAGCGAGATCGACTGAACGCCTGCGCGCCAGGCCGTGTTGTTCAGCCCGTCGGCCAGGAACGCATATACCTCGTCGGGCGAACGGCTGATGGTGATCTGGTTCTCGGCGTGAGCCATGGTGCCCCCTAAGCGTATCTTTTCGTGTCCGGCTATCCCGGCGCCAAGGAACAATCTGCCATCTGCGGCCCGTCCGGGGAAGGCCTGAACGACCCGAACCGCCCCCGGGCTTCGCGTTCCTGGGCCCTATTCTCCAAACGCCGTTCATACTCCTGCTGGCCGGCGCGATCATCGCCGGTCTGGCGCTGAACAAGGACGCCCCTCCCCAGGCAACGCCAAACGCGGTATAGCGGAAGCTCCACCGGGCAGGCCAGGCCGTCCCCGTCACCCTTTCGCCCTGCGCGGCACCCCGGGCTGCCGGCATACAGCGGAGCTGCCCAGCGGGTGCCGAAAGCCGGCGTCGCTTCAGGCAGGAACGTGTGGCCGGACATGGAGATTCCCGAGGATGTGTTCAGGAAAAGTTTGGTGCGTCAGCCCCCCACTACCGCTGACGCCACGCAAGAGCTTAGCGGCGGCGAACCTCCCAGCTGGTCGGTTCCGGCGGAAGTCGGGCAATCCTTCCCGACTCCTGCGCCAACCCTGCGGTTGGGCACGACCCGGGGCCTCCAATTACGGCACACTATGTCAGTCAACGGGGAAGCCCCACCAGCAATGCTGAAGGGGCTTCGACTGTTTTGATTCCGTTATGACGAACAGAACGTATTGACAGTGCTGCTCCTGGTTTACCGATGGCGCAAGAGCCAAACTTCCCAGCGGCCGGCAGTCTCCACACACACAAAACCTGCAGGTACCTTCGCGATCTCGCTAAGAGAAGGCTCGGACATTCTCATGTCCTGAACAACCCGGCGTCATCTGATGGTTACCTGCAGGCGCTTTAAGTTTAGGACCGGACCCGCTCCTCCAACAGGGGGCAGTGCCATTCCGCCGAAAATTTCCTGGGTTTCGATCTGCACCACCTGAACCCACCGCTCGGCCCGGCCAGTGCCTTCCCAGGAATCACCCACGGAGAGCCGGATGCCTCTGATGCCCTCCGGGCCAGGATCAAACGCCAGCTCGGATGGAGGGTCCGCGTCCCGGAGCACATGGAAACCATCTCACTGGACAAGCCGAGTTGAGGGGATTGCAAACCCCTGCCCTCCGGCACGTGAATCCTCCCCCACTCGCTCGGTCGCATGTCATCAGGGCTACGGAGGCACCCGCCTGGAGTGCCGCCGTCGTAAGTCCTGCGCAGGCAGCCGGCAGGCGCCTAGCGGGCCCCAGCCGGCGTATCCGAGTCCTCGCCTGCGCGGGCATCAACGTCACCTGTGACTGCATGTCCGCCCCCGCTGCCGGGACGGCGGCGGGTCTTGGCCAGGCTGGCCACCGTGGCCACCAGGATCGTGGCGCCGATGAACATCAGGGAGAACCAGATGGGGATCTCGGGCACCCAGAGGAGCGGCTGGCCGCCGTTGATGAAGGAGAGCTCGTTGACGTGCAGGGCGTGGAAGACCAGCTTGACGCCGATGAACGCGAGGATGACGGCGAGGCCCTGGGCGAGGTAGACGAGGCGTTCCAGCAGGCCGCCGATAAGGAAGAACAGCTGCCGCAAACCCATGAGGGCGAAGGCATTGGCCGTGAAGACGATGTACGCCTCGCTGGTCAGGCCGTAGATCGCGGGAATCGAGTCAACGGCGAAGATCAGGTCCACAAACCCGATCGCGATGATGGTGAGCATCATCGGCGTCACGAACCGCTTGCCGTCCAGCTTCACGGTGAGCCGGTCCCGGTGGTAGTCCGGGGTGACCGGCAGGACACGGCGGACCAGTTTCATGAATTTGCCGTCGGCCGGGTTGGCGTCGTGGCCGCCGAAGGCCTGCTTGTACGCGAGGAAGAGCAGCAGGGCGCCGAAAATGTAGAACACCCAGGAGAAGTTTTCGATCAGGGTGGCGCCAATGGCGATGAACCCGCCGCGGAGGATGAGGGCGATGATGATGCCCACCATCAGCACCTTCTGCTGGTACTTCTTGGGAACGGCGAAGCCTGTCATCACGATGAGGAAGACGAACAGGTTGTCCACGGACAGGGCTTTTTCGGTGAGGTAGCCGGCGAAGTACTCGCCGCCGTACGTCCAGTCGGACACCATTCCAATCCCGGCGCCGAACACCAGCCCGAGCCCAATGTAGAACGCCGACCAGCGGGCGGATTCACCGATGGAGGGTTCGTGGGGTTTGCGGACGTGGGCGAAGAACTCGTAAACGAAGAACAGGATGGTCACGGCGATTGTGATGATCCAGATGAGGGGTGTTACCTGCATGGCGGGTACTCCAAAGGGTAGGCGCTGACATGTACGCCAAGGTCTCCTCCGCCCGGTGGGAACCGGAGCCGGTGGCCCGGGATGCTTCGCTGCATCCGTATTGACGGGCCACGCACAGACGGGAGTACTCCCCTTGATGGGTTAAATCGTAACTGATCAACGGGCGACGGCGGCACCCGGTTCCGGATGCCGCCGTCGTAGATCATGCTGCGGGAGTGCCCTACTTCAGCTTGGGCACCAGCACCGGAGTGTTCCTCTTGTACTCCTCGTAGTCGGCCTGGCCGCCCCACTTTTTGTCCGCCTTCTTCTCCAGGGGCGGCACGCCGCTTCCCTTGATCAGCAGCAGGGCAACGAACACCGGGGAGACCAGCGCCGCCCACTGCCAGCCCTGCAGGACGGGCAGGGCGATGATGGCGACACCCACCCACAGCGTGATCTCCCCGAAGTAGTTGGGGTGGCGGGACTTGGACCACAGGCCGGTGCTGATGAAGCGGCCCTTGTTGGCGGGATCGTCCTTGAACCGGTTTTTCTGGAGGTCCGCCGCGGTCTCGATGGTGATGCCCACGAGCCACACCAGCAGGCCGATCCAGAAGAACCAGTCCAGGCCCACCTTCTTGTCCGACGTGATGGCCACCCACGCGAGCGCCGCAGTGAGCACCACCCACAGGCCCTGGATGGTCCAGGTGTTCAGGAAGCGGAAGAAATCCGGCTTGAGCTCGTCAAACCGGTCGTCCTTGCCGTGCTTGCTGATCCGCAGGAACAGGAAGCTTCCCAGCCGCGCAGCCCAGAGCACCACCATTGCCGCCAGCAGCATGCCGCGGGCATCCACGCCGGGGGACGCCAGCACCAGGAACACCGTGACGGAGATGTAGGTCAGGGCGCCGGTGAGGTCGTAGAACTTCTCCGTCTGCGCCTTGTAGGACGGGATGAAAACCAGCCACTGGATCACGAAGGCAATGGCGACCGCCAGTGCGAACACAGGGAACCCGCCGATCCTGGACCCGCCCTGGCTTCCGGCGAGGGCGATGAGCACCGCCACCACCACGGCGATGATGGTGCTGATGAGGGCCTTGCGGCTCTTTTCGTTCACGGACAGATTCCTTTCCCCTGGTCCGCCGCGCGCTGCTGCACGGCCGGTACCCGTCCGCGCCTCTCCGGGCACCGCTATATCCAACAACAACTCAGCCCTGGTGGCCTTGTCCACTAAGTGTTCGGAGCGGCGGCCATCCTGTATGGGGTGGAACCGGCACGGTCGCCGGCTTCACTCCTGCAAGAATGCGGATCCGGGCAGTCCACACCCGGCTGTGGCTGCGAACCACTCCTGAACCGCACCCGACCCGCACGCGAACCGCACCCGAGCCAAGGAGCCCGCCTTGAGCCCCCGCACCAAGAACTGGCTGACCGCCTACGTTGTCAGCGCCCTGATTTTCGCCGTGCTGGATGTGGTGTGGATCCTGCTGGTGGCCAACCCGCTCTACCGGAGCCAGATCGGCCACTTGCTGGGGGCCACGGCCAACCTGCCTGGCGCGGTGCTGTTCTATGTCATCTTCGTGGCGGGAATGGTGCACTACGGCATCCGGCCCAACGACTCCCGGGCTACGCTGCGGCAGCGGGTCACCGGCGCTGCGCTGTTCGGGTTCTTCACCTACGCCACCTGGGCGCTGACCGGGTTCGCCGTGCTGAAGGACTTCACCGCACTGGTGGCCGTGACGGACATTCTCTGGGGCGCCGCGGCCTGCAGCCTGGTCACCTGGGTGACGGCCAGCATCCTGCGGCGGCGGCTCATGAAGCCTGCTGCGGCCTGACCGCCGGCACCCGCGTCACGGACGGCACGCTTTAGGCCCACGAACGGCGGCGAACCCCCGGAAAACCGGGGCCGCCGTCGTCCGCTCCCGCCGAAACCCGGCTCTGCGTGACGCCCGGGCGCACAGACTGGCCCGGTTTTCGGCGCCGAGCGGGGGAAGCAACGGGCAACCACCGCGGTTCGGCCGCCAAAACCGGGCCAGCGTGACACCTGGGGCAAGAACTCAACCGAACAGGGCGGCCACCTGGGTCAGCGTCTGGAAGACGCCATAGGCCAGCGGGATCCCCACCAGGACCCAGGCCAGGACCAGCCTGCCGGTGGACTTCTTGACCGGCTCGTGTGCGCCGTGGGTGTGTGCGGTGCTGCTCATTTCAGGCCTCCATGGTGGATTCGTGCCGCTCGGGGCGGGATTCGTGGAACCGTGCGTCGACGGGCTTGACCAGCAGGTTGGCCACAAAGCCGATCACCAGCAGCGCCACCATGGTCAGCAGCGCCGGCTGGTAGGACACCGCATTCAGCTGGCCGGGCTTGCCCTGCGCATCCAGGATGCTGTTGACGATCAGTGGCCCGGCCACACCGGCGGCGGACCACGCGGTCAGCAGCCGGCCGTGGATGGCGCCCACCTGGAACGTCCCGAACAGGTCCCGCAGATAGGCCGGAACGGTGGCAAAGCCGCCCCCATAGAACGAGATGATGACGAAGGCGAGCACCACGTAAAGGGCCGTGGCACTGGACCCGGCCAGCGCCAGCACCGTGTACAGCACGGCACCCACGCCCAGGTACACCATGTAGATCCGCTTGCGGCCCGTGACGTCGGAGGTGGCGGACCAGGCGAACCGGCCGGACATGTTGCCGATGGACAGCAGCCCCACGAAACCTGCGGCCACGCCGGCGCTCACCAGGGACTTGCCGTCGGACTGCCGGAAGAAGTCCTGGATCATGGGCGCGGCCTGCTCCAGGATGCCGATGCCGGCCGTGACGTTGCAGAACAGCGCCACCCACACCAGCCAGAACTGGCGCGTCTTGATGGCGTTCTTGGCCGAGACGTTCTCGGTGGTCACCAGCTTGGCCGCCTTGACCTTGGAGGGGTCGAACCCGGCGGGGCGCCACCCGTCGGCGGGCACCCGGACGGTAAACGCGCCGAACAGCATGTAGGCGAGATAGACGACGGCGAGGGTCAGGAAGAGCTTGCCCACGGCATCACCGCTGGCAACCCAGCCCTGGGCACCGGAGTTGGGATCGTACGCCTTGAGCAGGGCCTGGGATACCGGGCTGGCGATCAGTGCGCCGCCGCCGAAGCCCATGATCGCCATGCCGGTGGCCAGGCCCGGCCGGTCCGGGAACCACTTGATCAGCGTGGACACCGGCGAGATGTACCCGATGCCCAGTCCGATGCCGCCCACCACGCCGTACCCGAGGTAGACCAGCCAGAGCTGCCGGGTGAAGATGCCCACCGAACCGATGAGGAAGCCGCCCGCCCAGAACATCGCGGACGTGAACATCGCCTTGCGCGGGCCGTTGGTGTCCACCCAGGTGCCCATGACCGCGGCGGAAAGGCCCAGCATGACGATGGCGATGGAGAAGATCACGCCCACCTCGGTCAGGCTGGCACCGAAGTGCTTCACCAGCGCGGTCTTGTACACGCTGGTGGCGTAGGCCTGACCGATGCACAAGTGGACGGCGAGCGCCGCCGGCGGGACCAGCCAGCGGTTGAAGCCCGGCGGGGCGATGGAGTGGTCACGGTCCAGGAAGCCCATGGTTGATTCCCTTTGCTTGTCGAAGACGTCGATGTCTGATCGATCCAGAGGCGAAAGACCTTGACGAGCCCAGGCCCCTTGCCTTGGGCAATCATCTTGCAAATCATCAGCAAACGTACTGTTGGCGCGCCGAACGGCGGGGATTTTACGGCGAGCGGCGGTCAGGCGGCCTTGATGGGCGGCTTACCGGCGGAGGCCGCCTGGCCCTCCCGGGCCAGGAAAGCCGACAGTTCGCCGATGGTGCTCATGAGCGGTGCCGGGAACACCACGGTGGTGTTCTTGTCCACGCCGATTTCCACCAGGGACTGCAGGTTCCTGAGCTGCAGGGCCAGCGGGTGGGCCATCATGGTGTCCGACGCGTCGCCGAGCGCCGTTGCGGCGATGGCCTCGCCTTCGGCGGCGATGATCTTGGCCCTCTTCTCACGTTCAGCTTCAGCCTGGCGGGCCATGGCGCGCTTCATGCTTTCGGGCAGCTGGATATCCTTCAGCTCAACCAGCGTGACCTCCACGCCCCACTCGACGCTGAGCACGTCGAGGATTTGCCGGATGTCAGCGTTGATCCGCGCGGTCTCGGACAGGGTCTGGTCCAGGGTGTGCTGGCCCACGACTTTCCGCAGGGTGGTCTGGGCGATCTGGTCGATGGCCGCGGCAACGTTTTCGATGGCGACAATGGACTTCACGGCGTCCACCACGCGGTAGTAGGCCACCGCTGAAACATCCACGCTGACGTTGTCCTGGGTGATGATGCCCTGGGACTGGATGGGCATGGTGACGATCCGCAGGCTGACCAGCGGCAGCCGGTCGATGACCGGGACGATCAGCCGCAGCCCGGGCTCCCGCACGCCGACCACCCGGCCAAGCCGGAAGAGCACACCCTTCTCGTATTGGCGCACAATCCGGATGGACATCCTCGCCACGATGAGCAGCAGGATGACGACAACAACCGCAATGACGGTGGTGGGGTCCATCAGGATCCCCTCCTGAAGTACTGGGTGGGACCTGCCGGAGCCGGGCCGGCGCCGTGACAGATGTCCTGGCTCCATTCTCCCACCAACCATGAAGGAGAGCTTCAAACCTGCTGTAGGTTGATGCTGGACTCTCACTTATCGTCAGGCAGGGCGGGGATCGCATGGACGCGGACGTCATCATCATCGGCGGCGGGCTGGCAGGGCTCGTGGCCGCCAACGAGCTGGTCCGCGCCGGACGGCGGGCGGCCATCGTGGACCAGGAGAACGCGGCCAACCTGGGCGGGCAGGCGTTCTGGTCGCTGGGCGGCCTGTTCCTGGTGGACACCCCGATGCAGCGCCGGCTGGGCGTAAAGGATTCCTTTGAGCTGGCATGGCAGGACTGGCAGGGCTCGGCGCAGTGGGACCGGCTTTCCGGCCCGCACCCGGAGGACGAATGGGCGGCCCGGTGGGGGCGCGCGTACGTGGAGTTCGCCGCCGGGGAGAAGCGCGCCTGGCTGCAGCAGCAGGGCATCCGGTTCACCCCGCTGGTGGGCTGGGCGGAGCGCGGCGACGGCAGGGCAGGCGGCCACGGCAACTCGGTCCCCCGATTCCATGTTCCCTGGGGCACCGGCACCGGGGTGTCGGAACCCTTCGCAGACAAGGCCCGCGCGGCTGCCGCGGCGGGCGGCGTCAGGTTTTTCTTCCGGCACCGGGTTGACGGTTTAACGTACGACGGCGGCACGGTCACCGGGGTGCGGGGCGCAGTGCTGGCACCGGATGCCTCCCCGCGTGGCGTCTCCTCCAACCGGGACGTGGTTGGGGAGTTCGAGCTGCGGGCGCAGGCTGTGGTGATCGCGTCCGGCGGGATCGGCGGCAACCACGGGCAGGTGCGCCGCTGGTGGCCCGATCGGCTGGGGACGCCGCCGCGGAAGATGGTCACCGGCGTCCCGCAGCATGTGGACGGGCGGATGCTGGACATCGCCGACCAGTCCGGCGTCAGGCTGGTGAACCGCGACCGGATGTGGCACTACACGGAGGGCATCCGGAACTGGAACCCCATCTGGCCGGACCATGCCATCCGAATCCTGCCCGGGCCGTCGTCGCTCTGGTTCGATGCCCTGGGCCGCCGGCTCCCCGCCCCCGGCCTGCCCGGCTACGACACCCTGGGCACCCTCGGCCTGCTGCGAACCACGCCTGGGATCCAGCAGTTCGACCATTCCTGGTTCATCCTCAACCAGCGCATCATCGAAAAGGAGTTCGCCCTTTCAGGCTCCGAGCAGAATCCGGACATCACCAACCGGGACCTCAAGCTCCTGCTGAGGACCCGGCTGGGCCGGGGCGCGTCCGGCCCCATCGAGGCGTTCAAGGAGCATGGCGCTGACTTTGTGGTGGCGGACAACCTGGCGGACCTGGTCCGCGGGATGAACGCCCTGACGGACCAGCCGCTGCTGGACCACGGACACCTCCGGCGGCAGATCGAGGAGCGCGACGCCGAGATCCGCAACCCCTATTCCAAGGACGTCCAGGTGGCCGGCATCCGGAACAGCCGGCGCTACCTGGGAGACCGGCTTTTCCGCACCGTGAAGCCGCACCGGATCCTGGACCCGAAAGCCGGGCCGCTGATCGCCGTGCGGCTGCACGTGGTCACCCGGAAAACCTTGGGCGGAATCCAGACGGACCTCACAGGCCAGGCACTGGGACGGGACGGCGTTCCCATTCCCGGGCTTTATGCTGCCGGGGAAGCGGCCGGCTTCGGCGGCGGCGGCACCCACGGGTACAACGCGCTCGAAGGCACCTTCCTGGGCGGGTGCATCTTCACCGGCCTCACCGTGGGCCGCACGCTCGCCGCCGCACTCTAAGCCCCCCGCTGTAGCCCGGTGCGCACCAGGGCCCGGGCCGCACCAAAGTCAGCTGTTGCACCCGGTCCTGTGCCGCCGTCGTCCGCTGTGCCCTCACGAAGTTACGGCGGGGGCGCCAGTCGCAGCTGCGTTGAGAGCCTGTACGCGGCTGGGAGGTCGCCGTCGTCGTAGACCAGCACGCGGCCGATGAGGAGCACCGATCGGCGCGGCGATGCGATATGCCCCATCCCGCCCGGGACATCACCGGACCATCCAGGCCCGGTGATGAGGAAATCCCCTGGTCCAGTTCCGGTGGTGCGCTTGCCGACGTAGGCGAAATTGGTGTTGTTCGAGGGGTTGGTGAACTGCACGCTGTAGTAGCGCCCTCCCATGTCCGGCACGTGGAGCACCAGCGGACCTTTCGAGAGGTCCAGCCAACCCAAGGTCAAGAGGGTGTCCCGGTTGACGCCGGCCGATGCCACTCGGGACGTGCCCGCCGGCATATTGGGCGGGTCTGCGAAGAGCGCCTGCGACTGGGTGTACAGGGTGTTGACGGGAATGGGACCTTCGCCGAAGCCCTTGACCACGATGGCCCGCTTGTACACGGAGAGGAGCATGCGGGGCCAAAAATAGGTGGCAGCGAACCACGTGGCCGCCATGACCGTGAAGAAGATGAGCAGGTGTTCCAGCCTCAAGGCGTCCCGCCTCCCGCACTGGCCTCTGCCGGAACCACATAGCTTCCGTCCAGGAGTGCAGGGCCGGGCTCGTAGACACGCAGCCAGAGAATGAACTTTCCGTCCGGGGCGGGCAGCCAGTTGGGTTCGCGGCCTGCCGGAGGGGTGGCCTGGATGCAGACCTCGACAGAGCCGTCCGGGCCGGGGACCAGGCCGGACCTGTCGCTCACGCTGTACCTGTGGAGGGGGTTGGCCACGAAGCGGTTCCGGGCATCGCCCATCGTGAGTGACCAAAAGGCGTTGGTGGGCGGCAGTCCGCCGGGCGGGAACCGGAGGACGTACTGGTGCCGGCCGGTCAGCGGGGCGCCCGAGGCGTCAGAATTGGCCCACCAGTAGACCGCTTCTTCCGGTGTGTTCACCGGGCCCGGGAACAGCTGGGCGCAGGCAGCGCGCAGCAGCACGCCGTTGCCGGGATCGCCCAGGCCGGGCATGGTGATCCACCCGTTCACCCGGACGGCTTTGATCCTGGCGTACACCTGGGCGGTGACGAAAGCCAGGCCAAAGCCGATCAGGAAGCCCTGCAGCACATCGCTGCGGACGGTCCGGTTCAGCGGGAGGAAGAGCATGGCAAGGATGAACGCCACGCAGATGATGCCCACCAGCGCGGCGAAGTAGGCATAGGCCCTCCTCAACGCTCCGTTGCCTCCTTGGCCCTCCGGACCAGCCGGAGTTCGGGAAGTGCCTCCCATTCGGGTGGGAGGGTGTTGCGTTTACCGTCGGGCCGGAACCCCTGTTTCAGGTAGAAGGCAAGCGCGCGCGGGTTGTCTTCCAGCACCCACAGGTACGTCGGACCGGAGCCGACGGCGGCACGCACCAGTGCTGCCCCCAGGCCGCTCCCATAGGTGCGCCTGAGGGTGTAGATCGAGTAAAGCTCCAGCGCTTCAGGAGCGTCGTTCTCCCGCCCGGGGCCGGCGTCCGCGTAGCCCACCAGCTGGTTGTCGGCGTCGAAGGCGAGGATCCGCGGCTCCCGGGTGTCCAGGAACGCCCGTCGCCGCTCCACCCGTTCCGGGATGCCGGCCCGGCGCCGCTCGAAGAAGGCCGGCGAGAGCAGGTGCGGGTAGCACTCCTCGTGCGCCAGCGTCTGCATGAGCACCACGGCTTCGGCGTCTTCCGGGGTGGCCTGGCGAAGTCGAAAGTCCATGGCGCCAGCCTAGCCAGCGGACCGGCACTCCGCGGCACTTAAGATGAGGCATGGACTTCGAGGGCGTGCTTTTGACGGCGGTTGGCGCGGCGCTGATTCTGCTGATGATCGCCGACGTCTTCCACACCTTGCTCTACCCGCATGGCTCGGGTCCCGTGGGACGGACCATCATGCGCGGGTTCTGGCTGCTGTCCAGGAAACTCAGGGGCGGCGCCTCATCAGTCGCCGCACCGCTGGCCATGGCTGCGGTCATCGCTGCCTGGGCCACCCTGGCTGCCGTGGGCTGGGCGCTCCTGTACCTCCCCCACCTGCCGGCCGGCTTCTCCTATTCGAACGACATCCCCCGGCAGGCCGACTTCGCCGAGGCGCTCTACATTTCGCTGGTGGCCCTGTCCACCGCCGGTTTCGGTGAGATCGTGGCCATCCATCCGGTCCTCCGGCTGGTGATGGCGTTCCAGGCCGTGGCAGGTTTTGGCCTGCTCACCGCCACGGTTTCCTGGATCCTGCAGACCTACCCGGCGCTGAGCCGGCGGCGTGCCCTTGCCCACCGGCTCAACCTGTTCCGGGAAGCGGCGGGAACCTCCGGCATCGCGGCGCTGGAAGCCGGTCATGCGGCGGGACTGCTGGAAGGCATGGCCGAAAACGTGGCGTCCGTGAGCATCGATCTCCTGTCCTTCCACGAGACCTACTACTTCCACGAGGTGGAACAGCGGGGATCGCTGCCGGCCACCCTTGCCTACGCCCATCAGCTGGCCTCGGAAGCCCAGGCCAGCGACAACCCTGAACTGCGGTTTGCCGGGCGGATGCTCTACGCGGCCCTGGATGACCTGGCAGAAGTGCTGCGCGGAAAGTTCGGCCATGTGGGAGACACGTCCTCCGACGTGTTCGACCACTACGAACTCCACCACCGGCACCGGCGGCCCCCGGCCCCGCGGGCGTGACGCTGCGGTTTGTCCCGCAGGTCACCTCGGCGGACCTGAGGACTCCCGGACGATGAGGTCGCAGTCCACAATGTGAACCCCTGGACGCGGGACCCCGTCCAGGGCTGACAACAGGGCCTCCCCCGCGCGGCGGCCGATCGTGGAAAGGTTCAGGTCCACGCTGGAAAGATGCGGCCGGTACCCATCGGTGAACGGGGACCAGTTGTCCACGCCGATCAGTGCTACATCGTCGGGGATCGACCGGCCGTGCCGTTCAAGTTCATAGGCGGCGCCCCGCGCGATCTGGTCGCTGCCACAGAAGATGGCGTCCACGTCCGGGTGGTTGGCCAGCAGCGCACGGACCCCGTTGTGGCCCCATTCCTCACTCCAGCTTCCATACCAGATGTCCCCCACTGGCTCCAGGCCCTGATCAGCCATGGCGGCAAGGAAACCTTCCGCACGCAGCGCGGCGGACGCATGGTTTTCCAGGCCGGTGATGTGGGCGATTCGACGCCTGCCGGTCTTGATCAGGTGGTCAACGGCACGGCGGGCGCCGCCGCGCTCGTCCGCGGTGACTGAGCAGTCCAGCGGATCGGTTGACGGCGCAAAGGCATAGATGACCGGTACGGGCAGGTGCTCCCCCAGCGGCGTCCGCGGATCCACCTTGCGCCCGACGGCGATGATTCCATCAACCTGCCGTGCCAGGAGCGTACGCACGTAGTGCTGCTCCCGGATGGGGTCGTCCCGGCTGTCGCACAGGAAGCAGAGCATCTCCCCGAGGCCGAGCGCGTCCTCGACCCCGCGCAGAATGGGAATGCTGAAGCGTCCGTAACTGTCGGTGGTGATCACCCCCACTGTGTACGTCCTGCCACCGCGGATGCTTCGTGCTGCGCCATTGGGCAGCCAGCCAACTTCCTCCGCGGCAGCGCGGACGCGCAGCCGCGTCGACTCCCGCAGCTGGCCCGTGCCGTTCAAGGCCTTTGACACTGTTCCGGTCGAAACTCCCGCGAGCGCGGCTACCGCCGCTATGCCGGAATTACGGAAACTATTTTCCGACATGCCTCCCTCTCCTGACCCGGGAATACAAGCTCCCCCGACTGCACGAACTGCCTGTAATCCTTGTGCAGCCTATCAGAAACCGTTGACACATGAGACGCAGGTCACTTAGAGTCGGGCTTCGGAAGACGATTTCCTAATTTTCCGTTTCCGGATTTCCGGATTCTGTCGCATCACCCTTCGATTCACACCATGGAAGAGGTCATTGATGACATCTGTTCACGACATTCCGGCACCGGCCAGCGGCCAGGGGGCCAGCAACGGGACCGCAGCAGGGCCAGTCGGGGCGACGGCGTCCGGGCATTACGCGCTTCGCCCGCTGGCCTTCAACTCCGCGCGGCTGCGCCCGGAGGGACACCTGGGCAGCTGGCAGGAGCTCAACCGGACTGCCACCATCCCCCATTGCATAGAGAATGTGGAATCCAGCGGCGCCCTGGACAACTTCCGGCGCCTGGCCGGCGAGAGCGATGCGGCCTTCCGGGGTTTCTGGTTCCAGGACACAGACCTCTACAAGACGCTGGAGGCGGTGGGATGGGAGGCCGGCCGCCAGGCCGACCCCCGCTGGGAAGAGTACCTGGAGTCCGTGGGCACCCTCCTGGCCAAGGTGCAGGAGTCCGACGGCTACCTGAATACGTGGGTGCAAGGCGTCGAGCCCGGCCAGCGCTGGGACAAGCTCCAATGGAGCCATGAACTGTACACCGCCGGCCACCTGCTGCAGGCCGCCGTGGCAGCGGCCCGCACCACCGGAAACGGAACCATCGTGGAGGTGGCCCGCCGTGTTGCTGACTGCGTCGTGGAAACCTTCGGCCCGGGCGGCGTCGAAAAGATTGACGGCCACCCGGAAGTAGAAACGGCACTGGTGGAGCTCTACCGCCTGACCGGAGACAAACGCTACCTCGATACGGCGGTCCGGCAACTGGACCTGCGCGGCCACGGCATCCTGCCCGACGACAGGTTCGGCCGCCAGTATTTCCAGGACCACCTTCCCATTCGCAAGGCAGCCCAGGAAGCAACCGGGCACGCGGTGCGGCAGGTTTACCTCTCAACCGGAGTAGCCGATGCCTACGTCGAAAACGGTGATCGGTCCCTGCTGGAGGCCGCCGAATCGCTATGGGAGAACATATTTTCCCAAAAGGCCTATCTGACCGGCGCCCTGGGATCGCGCCACCGGGACGAGGCGTTCGGGGACGCCTTTGAGCTGCCACCGGACCGCGCCTACGCCGAGACCTGCGCCTCCATAGCGAGCCTGCACTTCAGCTGGCGCCTGCTGCTCGCCACAGGCAATGGCAAATATGCCGATGAGATGGAACGGGCCCTCTACAACGGCATCGCCGCCTCGACCTCCCTGGAGGGCAACAGCTTCTTCTACTCGAATCCGCTGCAGCTGCGCACCGGCCACGACGGATCCACCGAGGACGCGCCGTCGGAACGCCTGTCCTGGTACGCGTGCGCCTGCTGCCCGCCGAACCTGGCACGACTGGTGGCGTCCCTGCACCACTACGTGGCCACGCAGGATGAGTCCGGGCTGCAGCTTCAGCTGCTGCATGACGGCGAGGTGCGCGCTTCGGGCGAGCCTTTCGGTGGTGAAGTATCAGTTGCCACCACAACGGATTACCCGTGGGACGAGACGGCCAGCATCGAGGTTACGGCCCCTGCCGGCGAATGGACGCTTTCTGTGCGCATCCCTTCCTGGTGCGAGCACCCCCAGGTTGTGATTGACGGCTCCGCGGTGGAGGCCTCGCCGGACGCACTGGGCTATATCCGGTTGCACCGCGACTGGGAAGGCAGGACCACAGTCCTGCTCACACTACCCATGCCGGCCCGTATTGTTAGCGCTAACCCACGGGTTGACGCCGTCCGCGGAACCGTCGCCCTGGCGCGTGGACCTGTCGTCTATTGCCTGGAGCAACACGACCAGGCAGACGGCGTCGTACTTGAAGACCTTGCCATCGACGCGGCCGCTCCAGTGGAAATCATCCCCGCGGACGGCATCCCGGGGGTGCGAACGATACTCAAGGCCGCAGGAGTGGCCCATACCCCGGGGCAGCAACCGCTCTACCGAACCCACGGAGCTGATGCCGTGGAGCAGCGGCCCGTCGCACTGACTGCCATTCCGTATTTCCGCTGGGCCAACCGCGGTCCGGCCGCCATGCGGGTCTGGATCCCCGTCGCCTAGCTGCACCGCCACACCATCCCTATGAAGAGGAACAGCATATGAAACGTACAAAACTCGCCGCAGCACTGGCGCTGGCGGCATCCCTCACCCTCACAGCCACCGGCTGCGGCGGACCTTCCGGCTCAGACACGCTGCAGGCCTCCTCCGGCGGGGAGCCCAGCGGGACCATCACGCTTTGGGCACGCGATTCGCAGAAAGGATTCATGGACATCCTTGCGGATGCCTACAACAAGTCGCACAAGGCCCAGGTCCAGGTGACCATCGTGCCCAGCGGAAACTTCGTACAGAAATTCGGCACCGCCACCGCCGGCGGGTCGGGACCGGACGTGGCATCGATCGACCTGGTCTACCTGCCCTACTTCGCGTCCACCGGCGTCTTGCAGGACATCACGGACGAGGCATCCAAACTGCCGTACAAGGACAAGCTCAGCCCGTCCCACGCCCGACTCTCCACCTGGGAGGACAAGACCTACGCCCTGCCCTTCACGGCGGAAGCGTCCGTGCTGTTCTACAACAAGGAACTCTTTCAAAAGGCGGGCCTTGATCCCGCCAAGCCGCCGGCCAACTACGAGGAAATCCTCAGCGCAGCCAAGAAAATACGTGCACTGGGACCGGACACCTACGGCTTCACCATGGCCGGACAATGCGGCGGCTGCAACATCTTCGAGTTCACACCCAGCGTCTGGGCCAGCGGTGGTGACGTGCTCTCCGCCGATGGCAAGACCGCCAAGCTGGATTCCCCCGAGGTAACCAAGGCGTTGACGTTCTACAAGCAGATGCACGACGCCGGCGTGATGCCGGAGGCGGCGAAGACCGACTCCGGCACAGCCCAGCCCGCCCTGTTCCAGGCCGGAAAAGTGGGCATGGTGGTGCTCGGTGCCTTCTTCACGCAGACCTTGAACACGGACAAGAAGATCGACTACGGCATCGCCCCGATCCCGGGCGAGAACGGCGGGTCGGCCTCCTTTGCGGGTGGTGACAACATTGCCGTCACCACGGGATCGAAGAACAAGCCTGCGGCATGGGACTTCGTGAAGTGGGCCACCGGCGACGAGGCCCAGACCCTGCTGGCCAAGAATTCCATCGTTCCTGTCAGGACCGACCTGGTGAAGAGCGTCTATGCCTCGGCGGACCCCCGCAACGAGATTTTCAGCAAGGCGCTCGAAACCGGAAAGACACCATACAGCGTCGTGGAAAACAAGTTGTTCAACGACAACAACGGGCCCTGGGCCACCATGATCAACGAGGCCGTATTCGGCGGCGACGTCCAGGCCGCGCAGCAGAAGGCGCAGCAGGCCGCCCAGCAGATTATCCAGACCGGACCCTGACATTCCACGGGTGCTGCCGCAGACTGCGGCAGCACCCGTCTTGTCCTAAAGGAGAACTACCTTGGCACACAACACCATCGTGACGGCGCGGCCCGGCAAGATCAGACGCCCGTCGGTGCCTCCGCGCCCCCGGGGGCGCCGGAGGACCCTTTCCACCTCGCGCAGCAGGCTCGGCGCCGCGGTGGTCACCCCGGCTCTGATCCTCCTCACCGTCTTCTTCTTCCTGCCCGTGGTCCTGATGCTGTGGATGTCCCTGAACCGCTGGCCGCTGCTGGGAAAGATCAGCTTCATCGGCCTGGGAAATTACACAACCGCATTCCAGGACCAGGACTTCCTGCGTGCGGCGGGGTTTACCCTGCTTTACACGCTGATCATGACTCCCCTGCTGCTGGTCATCGGAATCGCGCTGGCACTGCTCATCCGGCGCCCTGGAAAAGCATCCAGGGTCTTTCAGTCCATCTATTTCCTGCCGGTGGTGGTCGGCTTCGCCGCCGCCGGCTACCTGTGGCTCTTCATGGCCCAGCCCAACATCGGGCCCATGCTGGACTTACTCACCCGCAGCGGGTTGGCATCGCACTCGGACAACTGGTTCGGCACCTTCGCCACCGCATTGGGCATCGTTTGCGCAATGGTGGTCTGGAAGGTCGCCGGCATGCAGATGCTGCTGCTGAACTCCGGGCTGCAGTCCATACCCGTTGAGCTCGAGGAAGCGGCCAGGATCGACGGTGCCAGCCGGACGCAGGTGTTCCGGTACATCATCCTGCCGCTGCTGCGGCCCACTCTCGCCCTGGTGCTGGTCTTTTCGGTGGCCGGTTCCCTGCTGGCCTTCGACCAGTTCTACATCATGACCAGCGGCGGTCCGGCCAACCAGACCATCACCGCGGTCTACCACATCTACCGGGTTTCCTTCCAGGGCTTCCAGCTCGGCTACGGCGCCGCGCTCTCGGCCCTGCTGATGATCGTGCTCGCGATCGTCAGCGCCATCCAGATGCTCATTCTCCGCAACTCGGACCACAACTAGTCCACCACTTCGGAAACGGACCCCTCATGACTTCACTGCAGTCCAGTCTTCGCCCGGTGCCGCGCGCAGCCTGGTGGATCATCAATGTCAGCCTTGCGGCCCTGTTCCTCTACCCGTTCTGGGTGGTGGTCTCCCAGTCAATCAAGTCCCCCGCCGAGGCCGCGGCCGCTCCGCCGACGCTGTTCCCCGGTTCTTTCTCCTGGGGCAACTTCGCCAAGCTCTTCAGCAACGAGAACGGGGGCGCGGGCTTCATCCAGCAGCTCGGCAACAGCGTCATGGTCTCCATCGGCGCCACCCTCCTGACCATCGTGCTAAGCACGCTTGCGGGCTACGGTTTCGCCAGGTTGCGGTTCCGTGGCAGCAACTTGCTGTTCTTCGCCACGCTGGCCACCTTCATGATTCCCTTCCAGGCGGTCATCACGCCGCTGTACCTGGTGCTGCACCAGATTGGGCTGACCAACAACCTTCTGGGCCTGATGCTCGTCTACACCACCTTCAACCTGCCCTTCGGCATTTTCCTGATGCGAAACTCTTTCGCCGCGCTGCCGTCGAGCATCGAGGAAGCCGCCTTGGTGGACGGGTGCGGCGTGCTTCGGGCGATGGTCCGGGTGCTGCTTCCAGTGGCGATTCCGGGGGTAATCAGCACCGCACTGTTCACCTTCTTCGCCTCGTGGAACGAGTTCTTCGCGGCGCTGATCCTGATGACCGACCAGTCCAAGTACACGCTTCCCGTCGCCTTGAACGTGCTCTCCAGCGGCACCTTTGGGACGTTGGACTGGGGAGCGCTGCAGGCCGGCGTCGCGGTGACCATCATCCCGTGCATCGTCATCTACGTCCTGCTCCAGAAGTACTACGTGGGAGGCATGCTCACGGGCGCCATGAAATAAGCCCTGGGACCAGGCAAAGGAAGCTTACGCCCCATAACACCCACCCGGACTCGACGTCCGTTGTAGCCGCGCGGGGCCGGGCGTAAACTCAGCCCACCATCCATGGGGAGGCGAATAGCCATGAAGACCATCCGGACGCGGGCCCTCGAAGCGGAACACCAGGCCACGCTCACTCCCGGCGACGACGAACGGTTCTCCGGATACGGCGTGATGGGGCTGACGTTCAGCACCGGCCACGTCCTGGCCATGCGGCGCTTCCCCGTGACCAGCGTGGGCCCGGGCTACACCTCGGTCTGGCTGCGCAGGCCCTCCGGCTCCTGGACCATCTATGCGAATGCAGCACCGGATGTCTCCTGCGCCCGCTATTTCAGCGCCGGCCTCACCGATGCCGTCCAGTGCGACGTCGGCGTCGACTGGACCGGCGACACATCCTTCACCGTGACCATCGGCCAGGAAGTGGACCTCACCTGGGACGTGGAACTCGGATCGACGCCCATCACCGCTGCCATGAGCGCGGTGATGACGGCGCTGCCCAACAAGCTTTTGTCCAACAAGGCATTCCTGAAGTCGATGGGTTCCGCCGCAGGCCCCATGCTCAGCGCTGGACACCTCGGACTGACGGGCAGTGTTCCCAACAAACAGGGCTTCCGGGCCAAACCCCGGCGCATGTGGTTCATCTCCCGCAGCACGGCAACCCTCGGCGGCGAGGACCTCGGCACCCCGCAGCCACTCACCGTGCAGACCAGGCTGGGTGATTTCTGGATCCCCCAGCGCGGCATCTTCGTGATTGGCGCCTCGTCCTTCGACCGGTTCGATCCTGCGCAGCATCTTCCCGCCACCACCCGCAAGACCCCGTAGGCTACCTTCGCCGGCGCGGCGGCCGGTGCCGGGACCGGACGTGGATCGGCAGGAACCGCCGCGGACCCGTCATCTCGCCCCGGCTGGTCAGTGCCACGGCGGCTACCAGCAGCCACATCGTGGCCGCCTGCCCCCACGGGTAGACCTGCTGGGGAACTCCCGGTGCCAGGGGGTTGAGGATGAACTGGAATGCCGCCAGGCTGGCGTGCATCACCGCCGCCACGAACACGCTCCCCGTGTGCTCGTAGACCCAGACCATGAGCACCCGGTAGGCCGTCAGCTGGCCGGCCAGGACACCGGCAACCCACAGCGGCATAAAGACCGCCAGCGGCACGCCGCCGTTCGTCCCGCCACCACCCCAGTAGTTCACGAAGAAGTGCCAGGCGCCCCACAGCACCCCCACCAGGACCCCCGTCCAGAGAACGCTGTAGTGCTGCCTGGCCCTGGGAATGGCGAACCCGGTCCACCCGATCTCCTCGAAGAGCCCGGCCACCAGCCCCAGGACCAACCCCGTGACGAGTGTTCCAACCCTGTCCGGCTCCGTGGCAATCCGCGGCGCATAATCCAGGGACGATATCCAGAGCACCAGCACGGGTGCGGCCAGCGTCACCGGAGCGGCCAGCAGGGCGAAAAGATACCAGCGCACCTCGACCCGCCAGATCAGCAGCCGCGCCCAAAGCTCCCGGTACCCTTCCCGTCCCGACACGATTCCTGTCAGGACCAGGCCTGCCACCGCTGGCCCCAGCAGCATGGCGGGCACTGTGGCGGGGAGGGTGCGCTGGAACTGTTCGGGTGTGGGCGACAGGCCGCCGGTGACCATCCACACGGCCGCCACGATGGCTCCCCAGGACAGGAGGAAGGTCACGGCGGAGTACCACGGCAACGGGTGCCTGCGCATGGAATCCGCCAGCGCATGCATGCGTCCTCCCTTCCCTCACGCCACGAGCCGGGCCACCAGCTCGCCCCGGCTCCCGACGCCCACTTTTTCGAAGACCGATTTCAGGTGGTCGTGCACGGTATGGGGGGAGATGAACAGGTGCCCGGCGATCTCCGCGGTGGAACCGCCCGACAACACCTCCAGGCAGACGTCCCGCTCCCGCGCCGTGACGCCGTACGCCATCAGCAGCAGGCTGGCGAGTTCATGGGTGGTGGCAGGTTCCACGGTCACCACCATCTGCTCCGGGTCATCGCCGGTGATCAATCGGCTGGCCTGCAGCACCACCCAGCTGTTCCCGGCGTCGCGCATCCTCGCCCGGGCCGTCCCGGATGCTGCGGCGTGCGCCTGCGCCACCACCCCCAGGAGCGTTTGGCTGAAGCGGCCGGGCGCCGCGTCCTCCACCGCGGCCAGCCAGGACGCAGCCGCGGGCGTGGCTGCACGCAGGTCCCCGTGCAGCCCGGCCAGGACAATGACGGGCCCGACGGCGGCGGGCCCGGCTGGGTGCGCCACGCGGACGGCCGCCCTGGTCGCCGCAGCCAGGGTGGCGGACACCGCGCCCAGGAATTCCACCTCCCGGTCGGTGAAGTCGCGGCCGCCTTCCCGGAATATGCTGCCCACTCCCCAGCACGCCTCGTCCACCCGGAACGCGGCACGCAGCTCATGTTCCAGGCCCAGGGGCTTGAGCAGATCGTTGATCCGGACGCTGCGCACCACCTCCCGGTGCGGCGCGTCCGAGATCCTGGCGATGGGGCGGGCACGCCGCAGCAGTTCCACGAACGTGTTCGGCTCCCGCCCGGTGTACTCGGACTGGGCAAAGCGCAGGAAATATTCCTCGAACTGATGGCTGGCCACGGGCCACGGCTGCCAGTTGGTGATGGACGTCATCACCATGGAGTCGGGGTCCACGGCGGCCCAGCAGCCCTGTTCGAACGGCACCTCCCGCTGCACGACGGCCAGCGCCGCCGCGTAGAGGTCGGCCAGGTCCATCCCGCCTGCGGCCATGGCGGCGATGTCACGCCGGGCACGCTCCGCGCGCTCCTCCCACATACCTCCAGTATCGTCGCGGCAGCCAGCGCCGCAATCCCCTGATTTGGGGGTTTCCGGCGTGACCCTAAACCCCCGGCGAGGGGATCGCGACGGTGCCTTCCGCCGTCGTACGTTTCCTTCATGGACGCGGGCACCGGGCCCGGCGCCGGCACATCAATGGAGGCTGTAATGGGACAGGCACGCGACGTCATGGACCGGCTGATGGCGGCCATGGACGCAAAGGACAGGGAAACGCTGGCGGGCTGTTACGCCGTGGACGCCGTGGTCCGCACCCCCGACCAGGACGCGATCACCGGCCGACAAGCCATCGCGGACTATTACTCACACTTCTGGGAAGCGATGCCGGACGTCAGGTACGAACGGACAGCCACGCACGAGGCCGGGGACGTGGCCGTCGTCGAAGGCTTCGTCGTTGGCACGAACACCGGGCCGCTGAGCCTGCCCACCGGCGGTACGCTGCCGCCCACCGGAAGGCAGCTCAGGGTCAGGAGCTGCGACGTCGCCACGGTGAAGGACGGCGTGATCACCTCGCACCACGCCTACTTCGACCAGATGGAACTCCTGGGCCAGCTCAGGCTGCTGCCCGAGCCGGCCCAGGGGTAAGGGGCCTACCCGCTATACGCCGGCAGCGGCGGCGACATTCGGCGTCTCCTCCGACGCCCCGGCAAGCCGGATCCAGGTGTCCACCACGGTGTCCGGGTTCAGCGAGACGGAATTGACGCCTTCCTTCACCAGCCACTCGGCGAAGTCCGGGTGGTCGCTGGGGCCCTGGCCGCAGATGCCCACGTACTTTCCGCGGGCGCGGCAGGCCTTGATGGCCATGCTGAGCAGCTTCTTCACGGCGGCATCCCGCTCGTCGAAGCTGTTGGCCACGATGGCCGAGTCGCGGTCCAGGCCCAGGGTCAGCTGGGTCATGTCGTTGGAGCCAATCGAGAAGCCGTCGAAGTGCTCCAGGAACTCATCGGCCAGCAGCGCGTTGGACGGCAGCTCGCACATCATGATCACTTCGAGGCCGTTTTCGCCGCGGCGCAGGCCGTTCTCGGCGAGCAGCTCGATGACGCCCTGCGCCTCGTCCAGGGTCCGCACGAACGGGATCATCAGCTTGACGTTGGTCAGGCCCATCTCGTTGCGGACAAAGGACAGGGCCTCGCACTCAAGGTCGAAGCAGTCCCGGAAGGACGGCTCCAGGTAGCGGGACGCGCCGCGGAAGCCGATCATCGGGTTCTCTTCATGCGGCTCGTAGGCCGGTCCACCGATCAGGTTGGCGTACTCGTTCGACTTGAAGTCGGACATGCGCACGATCACCGGCTCCGGCGCGAATGCCGCGGCGATGGTGGCCACGCCTTCGGCCAGCCGCTTGATGTAGTAGTCGCGGGGGCTGTCGTAGGCGCTGATCCGCTCACGGATCTCGGCGGCCACGTCCTCCGGCTGGCTGTCCAGGTTCAGCAGGGCCTTGGGGTGGATGCCGATCTGGCGGTTGATGATGAACTCCAGCCGCGCCAGGCCCACGCCGTGGTTGGGCAGCTGGGCGAAGGTGAAGGCCTGCTCCGGGGTGCCGACGTTCATCATGACCTTCACCGGCGCCTCAGGCATCTGGGTGATGCCGGTTTCCTCAACACTGAAGTCCAGCAGGCCCTGGTAGATGGTGCCGGTCTCGCCGTCGGCGCAGGAGACAGTGACCTCCTGGCCGTCGGACAGCGAGTCAGTGGCGTTGCCGGTGCCGACGACGGCGGGAATCCCCAGTTCGCGGGCGATGATGGCAGCGTGGCAGGTACGTCCGCCGCGGTTGGTGACGATGGCGGAGGCCCGCTTCATGATGGGTTCCCAGTCGGGGTCCGTCATATCAGCCACCAGGACGTCGCCGGTCTGGAAGGAGGCCATCTGGTCGATGGAGGTGAGGATCCGGACCTTGCCGGCGCCGATCCGCTGGCCGATGGCGCGGCCCTCCACCAGCACGGGCCCGCTGTCGTTCAGGCGGAACCGGCTCATGCTGCCGGGGGCACGGCGTGACTGCACGGTTTCCGGGCGTGCCTGCAGGATGTACAGGCCGCCGTCGGTCCCGTCCTTGCCCCACTCAATGTCCATGGGACGGCCGTAGTGCTTCTCGATGGCGACGGCGTGCCGTGCAAGCTGCTCCACGTCGTCGTCCGTCAGGCTGAAGCGCGCGCGCAGGGAGTCCTCGACGGGGACGAAATCGATGGTGCGGCCGATCTCGCTGCTGTTGGTGTACGTCATCTGCAGGGCCTTCTCGCCGAGGCCGCGCTTGAGGATCGCCGGGCGGCCGGCCTCCAGGGCGGGCTTGTAGACGTAGAACTCGTCCGGGTTCACGGCACCCTGCACCACGGCTTCGCCCAGCCCGTAGGAGGAGGTGACGAACACGGCGTCCTGGAAGCCGGACTCGGTGTCCATAGTGAACATGACACCGGACGCACCGACGTCGGAACGCACCATGCGCTGGATGCCGGCGGAGAGTGCCACCTCGGCGTGCTCGAACTTGTGGTGCACGCGGTAGGCGATGGCGCGGTCGTTGTAGAGCGAGGCGAAGACGTCCTTGATGGCCTGCAGGATGTTCTCGATCCCACGGACGTTCAGGAAGGTCTCCTGCTGCCCGGCGAAGGAGGCATCGGGGAGGTCCTCCGCGGTGGCGCTGGACCGGACGGCCCAGGACAGGTCGGCGGAGCCGGCGTGCTTGTCCACCAGCTGCTGGTACGCCTCGCGGACCTGCGCCTCGAAGTCCGGCAGGAAGGGGGTATCGCGGACCAGGGAGCGGATTTCCTGCCCGGCGGCGGCCAGGGCCGTCACGTCATCGGTGTCCAGACCCACCAGCCGGTCGGCAATCTTCTGGTCCAGGCCGGAATCGGACAGGAACCTGCGGTACGCGTCGGCCGTGGTGGCGAACCCGTCCGGAACCTGGACGCCGGCAGAGGTCAGGTTCTGCACCATCTCGCCCAGGGAGGCGTTCTTGCCGCCCACCTTGTCCAGGTCCTTGAGTCCGAGTTCAGAGAACCACAGAACGTCAGTCGTCATATTTACTGCTCCTTTGCAGAGGGTGGCGTAGGCATCGCCGGCCGCGCACGGTAGTGCCGGCCGGAAGAAAGATCCAGCTAACAGTTTCAGGTCTGCAGCGGACTTTCCACATGATGTGCGCTACGCCACGTTTGTGAAATTCCGGGCTAGTGCTTGAGGTTCATCCGTTGCAGGATGGTGGCCGCCATCTCCTCCACGGAGACGGTGGCCGAATTCAGGTATGGAATGCGGTGCGAGACGTACAGCTGCTCGGCGCTGCGCAGCTCAAAACCGCACTGCCGCAGCGACGCATACGGGGAGCTTGGCCGCCGTTCGGTCCGGATCTGGCTAAGCCGCAACGGGTTGGAGGACAGGCCGAAACACTTCGACACGAAAGGCCGCAACGGCTTGGGCAGCCCGTCGTGCTGGAAGTCTTCGTCCACCAGTGGAAAGTTTGCGGCGAAGATCCCGTGCTGCAGCGCCAGGTACATGGTGGTGGGCGTCTTGCCGCACCGGGACGGGGCCACCAGGATCACCTGGGCCTTCTCCAGCGCACGCAGGCTCTGCCCGTCGTCGTGCTCCATCGCGTACTCCACCGCCGCCATCCGGGACTGGTAGCGCGCGGCGTTCCCCAGCCCGTGCGCCCGGCCCGGTTCGCCGCTGGCCGGTGCCCCCAGCGCCTGTTCCAGGACCCCTACATGCGTACCGATCAGGTCCACGATGACGCCCTTGCAGCCGGCCAGGATCTGCCGTATCTCGCTGCTGACGGCGGTGGAAAAGACCAGCGGCTGCGGCCCGGTGGCAGCCAGGCCGTCAATGGTCCGCACTACGGACCGGGCCTGTTCAGCCGTGGTGATGAAGGGGATGGTGACGCGGTCGAAGTTGTCCACGGGGAACTGCGTCAGCAGCGTATTCCCCAGGGTTTCCGCGGTGATGCCGGTGCTGTCCGACAGGAAGTAGACAGGCCGTAGAGCAGCAGTGGTCATGGGATGACTCTAGCGGGCAATGATGACGTCCAGCCTGCGCGGGCCATGGACGCCTTCCACGCGTTCAAGCTCGATGTCGCTGGTGGCACTCGGTCCGCTGATCATCGTGATGGGCCGGGTCCCGTCGATCCGGCCCAGCGCCTCGGGCAGGATCCCGGTAATATCGGCGGCCTTCACCACGCAGATATGGTGGTCCGGGACCAGGCTGATGGCGCGGCGGCCCTGGTTGGCGCTGCCGTCCAGGATGATGGTTCCCGTTTCGGCGACGGCCACGGCGCTGCCGGTCACCACGGCGTCGATGCCATCGAGCTCGGCGACGCTGAGCGGTGCCGCCGGAGAGTCGACGCGGCGGCCGGACCCGCTGCCGGTCGCTGCCAGCCACCCGGCGTCGAACCCTTCGGGCACGACGAAGCTGTTCGCCCCGTCAAGGAGCGAGGCAATCCGTGCGGGCACCTCCGTTTCCGGAACCACCGCCACCTGCGCCTTGTAGTCCACCAGCCGGTCCACCAGGAGCTCGATGAGTGCGTCCGTGTCGAGTTCCGATGCTGCCCGGTAGTCCCGCGGAATCTGCGGCGCCTGCGGGCTGTCCTGCAATGCGGCCCTGATCCTGGAGAGGATGTCTTCGCGTGCGGTCATTGCGGGGTTTCCTTTGTGTCTGGGGACGGCGTGCGGGACGGACCGGCTTCCGGTGCGCCGGGAGCGTCGCCGGCGTTCCGGTGTTCCTTGGCCCACCAGTCCCGGAATGACTGTGCCGGAGGCGCCGGGATGTCGCGGCTTTGGGTCCAGCCGGCGGCGATGCCGGGCAGCTTGGTGATCTTCCTGTCCGGCCCCGCGGCCAGGCGGCCCAGCGGCAGCCCCTTCTCCACCAGGCCCAGGCGTTTGCCGGAGGACAAAGCCCAGGATGCGGCTTTCATGCCCACGTCCATCTGGCTGGGGACCTTCTTCTTCCCGCGTTTGCTGTCCACATCCACGCTGCGCAGGTGCACCAGGATGTCCGGGATGTTGATCTTGACGGGGCAGGCGTCGTAGCAGGCACCGCACAGGGAGGAGGCGTACGGCAGGGAGTTGTTTTCCTCCGCTTGGATGCCGGTGAGCAGCGGGGAAAGAATCGCGCCGATGGGGCCCGGGTAGGTGGAGCCGTAGGCGTGGCCGCCCGTGCGCTCGTACACCGGGCAGACGTTCATGCAGGCGCTGCAGCGGATGCAGTGCAGGGCGGAGCGGCCCATTTCGTCGGCGAGCGCGGCGCTGCGGCCGTTGTCCAGGAGCACCAGGTGCACGTTCTGCGGCCCGTCGCCCTCCGTCACTCCGGTCCACAGGGAGGTGTACGGGTTCATCCGTTCCCCGGTGGAAGAACGCGGGAGCAGCTGCATGAACACTTCCAGGTCCTGCCAGGTGGGCAGCAGCTTCTCGATGCCCATCACCGTGATCAGCGTTTCCGGAAGCGTGAGGCACATGCGGCCGTTGCCTTCGGATTCCACGACTGCCAGGGTGCCGGAATCGGCAAGGGCAAAGTTGGCCCCGGACACGGCCACCTTCGCCGTGAGGAACTTCCGGCGCAGGTGCTCGCGGGCAGCCATGGCCAGGACGGAGGGATCGTCGGTCAGCGCAGGATCGGCACCGGGCATTTCACGGAGGAAGATGTCCCGGATTTCGGTGCGGTTCTTGTGGATGGCGGGAACCAGGATGTGGCTGGGCTTGTCGTGGTCCAGCTGCACGATGAGCTCGGCGAGGTCGGTTTCGAAGGCCCCGATGCCCTGCTCCTCGAGGTACTCGTTGAGCCCGATTTCCTGGGTGGCCATGGACTTGATCTTGACCACTTCGGTTTCGCCGGTGTCCCGGACCAGTCCGGCCACGATTTCGTTGGCTTCCCCGGCGTCGCGGGCCCAGTGGATCACACCGCCGCGTGCGGTGAAGTTCCTTTCAAACTCCTCCAGGAGCTCGGGCAGCCTGGCCATCACCGCCTGCTTGATAGCGGACCCCGCATCACGCAGCTGTTCCCAGTCAGGCAGTTCGGAGACCACGGCCTGGCGCTTGTCGCGGATGGTGTGGGTGGCATGGCCAAGGTTGGCGCGCAACTGAGCGTTGCCCAGTTCACGGTGCGCCGCCGTGGGGAAGGACTCCCCGGCGAACAGGTTGCCCGAGCCGAAGGCCGGCAGGGCGGGCATTCCCAGGAAGGTGGTCATCGCAGGGCCTTTCCGGTGGAGACGCGGACTTCGCCGGTGACGGACGCCGGTTCTTCCAAGGTGCTGGCGAGGATTTCGGCCAGGTGGAGGGTGGTGGTGGAGCTGCCCTGGCGGGACAGTCCGCCGCCGATGTGCATCAGGCAGGAGGCGTCCCCGCCGGTGCAGAGCTCGGCCCCGGTGGACTCGATGTTGGCCGCCTTGTCCTGGAGCATGGCCGACGAAACATCGGCGTTCTTCATGGAAAACGTCCCGCCGAAGCCGCAGCACTGGTCCTGTTCGGGCAGCTCGGCAAGGTCGATTCCCTGCACGGTCCGCAGCAGGCGGGACTGCCTGTCCCCGAGCCGCAGCAGCCGCATCCCGTGGCAGCTGGGATGGTAGGTCACGCGGTGCGGGAAGTAGGAACCCAGCTGCGCCCCGGCGTCGGTCACGCCCAGCACGTCCACCAGCAGTTCGGACAGCTCGTAGGTTTTGGTGCCGACGGCGGTGGCGCGGGCTTCCAGGGCAGCATCGCCGCAGGCGCGCGCCACCATGGGGTGCTGGTGCTTGACCGAGGCCACGCAGGACCCGGACGGGGCGACGGCGACGTCGTAATCCGAGGTATCGAATGCGGCCACGTGGTTGGCGACCACCGGGACAGCTTCTTTGAGGTAGCCACTGTTGACGTGCATCTGGCCGCAGCAGGCCTGGCCGGAGGGGAACACCACTTCGTGTCCCAGCCGCTCCAGGATCCTGACTGTGGCCTTCGCCGTGGCCGGGTACATCGCGTCCACGATGCAGGTGGCGAACAAGGCAATTCTCATGACGGCCTTCCGGAAGGGTGAGGGTATGGTCTGACCACAGTAGACCACGTGATGGCGGCCACTGACAACCCCGCCGGCGGAGGGTGAACCGGCTCACACCTTGGCCGAAAGTGGGCTACACTTCCGTGGTCGGACCATTGTGGTCTGACCAAAGCCATCCCCATCGCCCTCATCGTGGAGGAACTTCGTGGACCACTTCACCCCCAGCACAGACCCGGTGCTGAACAGCGTTGCCTGGTCGGCCATCGTCGGCCTGCTGCCGCTGCTGACCTTCTTTGTCCTTCTCGCCGTCGTCAGGACCAAAGCCCACGTGGCCGGGGCCTTCGCCCTGCTGGTGGCCCTGGCGGTAGGCATCCTGGCGTTCAAGATGCCCGCCGGACTGGCGCTTCTGTCCGCCACCCAGGGCGGGGTCTTCGGCGCCTTCCCCGTGCTGTGGATCGTGGTCATGGCCGTCTGGCTCTACCAGGTCACGGTACTTAGCGGCCGATTTGAAGACCTCCGCCGGGTGTTCGATGTCATCGGCGGGGGCGACGTCCGCCTGCAGGGCGTCCTGATCGCTTTCTGCTTCGGCGGCCTGCTCGAGGCCCTTGCCGGCTTTGGTGCGCCGGTGGCCATCACCGCCACCATGCTGCTGGCCCTGGGCCTGCCTCCGCTCCGGGCCGCTGCTGCCGTGCTGGTGGCAAACACCGCCCCGGTCGCCTTTGGTGCCATGGCCATCCCGATCACCACCGCTGCGGGACTCACGGGCCTGCACGCCACGGACATTGGTGCCATGGTGGGCCGCCAGGCGCCGTTGCTGGCAACCTTCGTCCCGCTGATCCTGCTCTTCATCCTGGACGGACGCAAGGGTTTGAAGGACTGCTGGCCTGCCGCGCTGGTCATCGGATTCTCCTTCGCCGCAGCGCAGTTCCTCTGCTCGAACTTCTTCTCCTACGAACTCACCGACATCATGGCTTCGCTGGTGGGCCTGGGCGCGGCTGTGCTGTTCTTCCGCTTCTGGAAGCCCCGGGGCACCACAGCAGCGCGTGACCGGCTGGGCGTCGCCGCGGAGGCTGCTGCGGCCGGCACCACGCCGGCAAGCCAGGGTCCGCGAAGCGCACGGTCCGGCAGCGTGGCCACCGTAGAGGCGGCCGACGGCGAAAGCCTCACCCCGGCACGCACGTGGCTGGCACTCTTTCCCTACTTCCTGGTCATTGTGGTGTTCGGCATCGCCAAACTGTGGAAGCTCGGCGTCGACCTTCCGGCCGCCCTCGCCGCCACCGATGTCAAGGTTCCATGGCCTATCCTGCACGACGCCCTGGTGGGCGCCGACGGCAAGCCGCTGTCCTCCACCGTCTACGTCTTCCAGTGGCTGTCCAGCCCGGGCACGCTCCTGCTGATCACGGGGTTGATCGTCGCGGCCGTCTACGCCCGCTTCGATGAGGGCGGCCGCTTCCACATGACAGTTGGCAACGCCGTGGCCGAAATCGGACGGACCATCTTCAAGATGCGCTGGGCCGGCCTGACCATCATCACGGTGCTCGCCCTCGCCTACGTCATGAACAACTCGGGCCAGACGGTCTCGATCGGCGTCTGGCTGGCCGGCACCGGAAGCTTCTTCGCGTTCCTCTCCCCGGTGCTCGGCTGGCTGGGCACGGCCGTGACAGGTTCGGACACCTCCGCGAACGCACTGTTTGCCAAGCTGCAGCAGACCGCCGGCCTGAATGCAGGCATCGACCCGAACCTGCTCGTGGCCGGCAATACGGCGGGCGGTGTGGTGGGCAAGCTCATCAGCCCGCAGAACCTCGCCATTGCCGCCACCGCCGTGAACCTTGACGGCCAGGAGTCGGTCCTACTGCGTAAGGTAGTCGGATGGAGCGTGGGGTTGCTTCTGGTGCTGTGCACCATCGTCTACCTGCAATCCACCCCAGTCCTGGGCTGGATGCTCCCGTAGCCCTCCACCCGCGCACAACCGGGGTGCGGGCCCTCCCGGCCCGCACTCCCCCACTCCAGAGGATCGCCCGTGACACCCGCCGCAGCCGGAGCAGCCCCCCGACGTCGAACCCACGATGCGCTCCTGAAAGACATTGAAGCGGACCTGCGGGCCGGCACAATCAAGGTCGGAGACCGGCTCCCGGGCGAACGGACCCTGGCGGAAAACTATGGAATATCCAGGGCGTCCGTCCGCGAGGCCATCCGCATCCTCGACGCCATGGGCGTGGTCCGCAGCTCGGTGGGTTCCGGTCCCACCTCCGGCGCCATTGTGGTCTCCGATCCGTCGGCCGGCCTCTCCTCCGCCCTCCGGCTGCATGTAGCCAGCAACCGGCTGCCGGTCCAGGACATCGTCCAAACCCGTATCCTCCTGGAGACGTGGACTGCCCGCGCCGGTGCGGCGCGCGAAGGCGGCGACGCGGAGCGGAAACAAGCAGCCCAACTGCTGGAGGCCATGGACCAGCCCGAGCTGGACCGGGCAACCTTCCACGAGCTGGACGCCAGGTTCCATGTGGCGCTGAGTTCGCTTGCAGGCAACGAAGTCATGGCCACCATCATGGAGTCCCTCAGCGGTTCGATCGTGGGCTACGTCAAGGGAGCCATGGACGCGATGGAGGACTGGCCGGCGGTCCTGGCAGCCCTGCGCACCCAACACCACGGAATCTTTGATGCCGTCCAGTCCCGTGACGGCGAACTCGCCGCACGCCTGCTGCGCGAACACATCGAATGGTTCTACCAGCGGGCCGGGGACGCCACCCCGCCCCACCCCATTACCTGATTTCTTGGAGCCACGCATGAGAACCACAGCCGCAGGAGCCGAATCCCCCGTCCACCTGCTGGATCCGGATACCGTCAGCACGCGGGACCTGGACCGCCATGCCATGGCACATGACGCCTCGCACTACCTCCTGGTCCCGCAAGGGGTGGCCACCCCACGCAATGCCGCCGACGTTGGCGCCCTGCTCCGGCGCAGCCGGGAGCTTGGGCTTCCCGCCACCTTTCGTTCCGGTGGCACGAGCCTGTCCGGTCAGGCCCTGAGTGACAGCCTGCTGATCAACACCCGCCAGCATTTCCGCGGTGTTGAGGTGCTCGACGGCGGCGCCCGGGTCCGTGTCCAGCCCGGCGCCACGGTGCGCAGCGTCAACGCCAGGCTTGCCCCCTTTGGACGCAAGCTCGGCCCGGATCCCGCCAGCGAAATCGCCTGCACCGTGGGCGGTGTCATCGCCAACAACTCCTCAGGAATGGCGTGCGGCACTGAGCTCAACACCTACCGGACGCTGGAATCAATGGTGCTGGTGCTGCCCTCGGGCACGGTCATCGACACCGCCGACGCCGACGCAGACCGGCGGCTGCGCGAGCTGGAACCGGAACTCCACGAGGGGCTCCTGAAGCTGCGCCGGCGGGTGGTGGGAAACGACCAGTCCGTCCGCATCATCCGTTCACTGTTCTCGATGAAGAACACCATGGGCTACGGCGTGAACTCCTTCCTGGATTACGAACGCCCCGTGGACATCCTGATGCACCTGATGATCGGCAGCGAGGGAACCCTGGGCTTCGTGGCGGAGGCTGTCTTCCGGACCGTCGAGGTCAAACCCGCCGCCGCCACCGGGCTGCTGGTCTTCAACACCCTCGACGCGGCAATGGGAGCCCTGCCGGACCTGGTGTCCACCGGCCTTGCCACCATCGAACTCATGGACGCGGCAGCGTTGAAGGTGGCCCAGGCCGCCGCCGACGCCCCCGCCGCGATCCGTACCCTGCCGGTCCAAGGACACGCCGCGCTGCTGGTGGAACACCAGGGCTCGGACGCCGCCGAACTGTCCGGCAAGCGGGCAGGCTCGCAGCAGCTGTTCGACTCGCTGGACCTTGCAACACCCTTCGCGCTGACCTCGGACCCGAAAGACCGGGCTGCCCTGTGGCACGTCCGCAAGGGCCTGTACACGGCCGTGGCAGGCGCCCGCCCCTCCGGAACCAACGCACTGCTGGAGGACATCGTTGTCCCGGTTCCCGCCCTTGCCGGCACCTGCGGCGAACTGACACGGCTCTTCCACGAGCACCATTACAAGGAATCGGTGATCTTCGGGCACGCCAAAGACGGAAACGTCCACTTCATGCTCAACGAGCGCTTCGACGATCCGGACCAACTGCTGCGCTACCAGGCCTTCACCGACGAGATGGTGGACCTGGTCCTCGGCGCGGGCGGTTCACTCAAGGCCGAGCATGGGACGGGCCGGATCATGGCGCCTTTCGTCCGCCGCCAGTACGGCGACGAGCTCTATGGGGTTATGCAGGAAATCAAGCGGCTGATCGACCCGGCCAACCTCCTGAACCCGGGCGTGCTGCTCGCCGACGAACCCCTCTCCTACATCGAAAACCTCAAGGTGGCTCCCACCGTCGAGCAGGAAGTGGACCGGTGCGTCGAGTGCGGGTACTGCGAACCGGTGTGCCCCAGCAAGGACATCACGCTTACTCCGCGTCAACGCATCGTGCTTCGGCGCGACATTGCTGCCGCTGAGCAACGCGGCGACCACGCCCTCGCCGCCAGACTGCGCAAGGACTATGACTACGACGGCGTGCAGACCTGCGCTGCGGACGGCATGTGCGTCACCGCCTGCCCGGTGCTGATCAACACCGGGGACCTGGTCCGGCGGCTGCGCAAGGAAAATGCCAACACCGTCGCCGCGGCAGGCTGGAACAAGGCCGCCGAAAACTGGGGCGCCGTGACCGCCGGCGGCGGCCTGGCCCTGACTGTAGCCAAGGCCATGCCGGCGCCGCTGCCAAAGGCCGCCACCGCCGTCGGCCGTGCGCTGCTGGGACCGGAGGCGGTGCCCGCCTACGCCGACGTGCTGCCAGGCGGCGGTTCCAGGCGCCGGGAACGCCGGGACCCCGGCAGCGTGGCGGTGTTCTTCCCGGCCTGCATCGGCACCATGTTCGGCCCCGCGGAGGGCCCGGAAGGCAAGGGAAAGGGCTCGGCCCAGGCATTCCTGGACCTCTGCGAACGTGCCGGAGTGGGCATAACCGTCCCCGAAGGCATCGAGAGCCTGTGCTGCGGCACCCCGTGGAAATCCAAGGGCTTCTCCCAGGGCTACGACGCCATGACCGCCAAGGTCCTGGACCAGCTGTACGAGGCCAGCGGCCGCGGCAGGCTGCCCGTGGTGTGCGATGCCGCTTCCTGCACGGAAGGCCTGGAGACCATGAAGCGTCTTGCCGGCGCGGACGGGGAACGGTATGCCGGACTGCGCTTCGTTGACTCGGTGCAGTTCGTCCACCAGCACGTCCTGGGCCAGCTCACGGTAACCGCTCCCCTGAGTTCCATGGCCCTGCACCCCACGTGCTCATCCACCCAGCTGGGAACCAACCCCGCGCTGCTCGACATCGCCGGGGCCGTCACGGATGACGTGTTCGTGCCGGTCAACTGGGGGTGCTGCGCGTTCGCCGGCGACCGGGGCCTGCTCCACCCTGAACTCACCGACTCCGCCACCAACCGGCAGGCCGGCGAGATCAACGAGCGGGAGTTCGATGCCTATGCCTCCACCAACCGCACCTGCGAGCTGGGGATGTCCAAGGCGACCGGCCACTCCTACCGCCACCTGCTGGAAATCCTCGAGGAGGCCACCCGGCCCTGAGGCATCCCGCTAGACTGGCCGGGCAAGGACGGATTGGGGGATCCAGGGCGGCGCAGCCGCTTGTTCCGCTGGTCGGTCGCCGCCAGCAGACCCAAGGACCATCATGACCTTCTTCCAGGACTTTCCCGTCCCTCCCCTGCCGCCCCGGCCGCGGTCAACCAGGCAAGTCCCGCCCCCTTGGGTGGCTGCACCCGCCTACGAACTGCCTGCCGTTGTCCATCTGGGCAGGTTCGTGAGCCGGACACCGGGAATGGTGGTGGCGGTCAAAGGCGCCGAAGTCTTCTCTACCGGGTGCCTGTTCAGTCTGTCCTGGCTCTTCCGCCGGACCGATCAATCCGATAGGGACTGGGACGATTTGCAGCCGCTGTTCTTCCAGCCCGGCAGGGGCTTTCGCGGGCGCAGCGAGCGGCAGACCGGGCTGATGTTCGGCGTCGAATTTCCTGACGGTTCAAAAGCGAGCACCGGCAGCCAAATTCCCTACGGGCTGATGGAACCGGGCACCAACCCGGAGCCTCCGGTCCTCGCCCTGAACGGCGGCGGTGGCGGCGGGGGCGATGAGGAGTTCTCCGGCAGCGGCACCCTTTGGCTGTGGCCGCTGCCCCCAGCCGGGGATCTCCGGCTGGTTTGCCAATGGACCGACTTCGGCCTGGCGGAAACGTCATTGATGCTCGACGGCGGGGCCCTGCGTCAGGCAGCGGCCTCCGTTCAGCCGTACTGGCAGGAGGAGGAAAACATTGGGTGACTTTACCGGGCTGGTCCTGTTTGTCCTCGTGGGAGCCGTCTTCTTCTACATCCTGTACGGAGTGATCCGCGCGGGGGTCCGGGACGGCATCCTCCAAGCGGACGCGCGGCGCGCCGCGCGCTCCGAACAGCTGAATTAGGCCTCCACTGCGGTGACGATGCTTCCGTACCCCTGCAGGAACATCCGCCGGCCCTGGCCTTCGTCCGTCCATACCCAGATAACGGAGTAGTCGGAGGTCACGGCATCCACCACCCCGGTGCCGGAGACGGTTCCCTCGGCGAAGCGGACCCTGTCCCCCACGGCGATCCGGGGATGCCTGGTCCGCTTCCTCCTGGGCTTGAGGGCGGTTTGCCCTGCCGTTGCAGGGTCTGGCGTGCAGGTGCTGGCGTGCTGGCGCATGAAATTCCTCTGGGCTCGCGGGCGGACGGTCAGCTCATTACGACCCTGCCCGCTGCTCCCAGGTCACGCACTGGGCGTGGTGGGAAAAGACTAACGCGGCGGCGCCCATATGGGCACCGCCGCGTCCCTTCACACCGAGTGTGACTGGTTCATCCCGTCACCTGCTGGATAGTCAGTCCAGCGCCACCACGGATCCCAGCGCGTCCCAGGCGAAGCTGGCCAGCCAGTGCGTGGACATGAAGTCGCCACTCTCCAGCCCGCGGAGGCCGGCCTTCAGCAGCGGGTCCAGGGCCTCGTTGAGCTCAGCCGCCGCGGCGGACGCCACGGACGTGGAGGATTCCCGGAGGGTGGCGATGATCCGGGCCACCTGTCCGGCGCGGGTCAGGTTCAACCCGTGGAGGTGCACCAGGTAGCCGTCGGTTTCGTCCGTGACGCTGACAGGCTGCAGGATCCGCGACTCTGCGGAAAGGCCGGGGAGGAACGCCGCGAACCAAGCGGCGAACTCGTCGGCGGACAGGACACGGCGCATCAGGTCCGCCTCGCTCAGCCCGGCGGAGAGGAAGTCCTGGCCGCTGAGCTCCCAGTCGCCCGGCCAGCCACGGTCGTTCCCGAACCAGGTGCGGGCCGCTTCCTCGCACGCCGCGGCAGCATCAGCCCGGCCCAGCGACCGGAAGGCATCCAGCATGTAGCCGACACCGAACGCGGCGTTGGTGTGCAGCCCGTGCCGCACCGGGTACTGGGCCTTGGCCATCCACGCCACGCTGAGCTCCGCCACGGCGTCCACCAGCGGCTCCAGGGCGGTGCCCCATTCCCGGAGCTGCGCATCGGAGGACGCGGAACATGTGGCGGCCAGCCGCATCAGCCACGCCCACCCATAGGGCCGCTCCCAGGAGGAGTTGGCCACCAGGTAGTCCCGTTCCACGGCCAGTTTCGCCGGCGTCAGGTTGGCGCCCAGTGCTTGCCGGAGGGACGCCTCGGTGGAGCTGTCCACCCAGGCCGCCGTGCCGCCGTCGGACGCTCCCGCCGGGGCAGCCCCGGCAGAAGGTGACCCGGGGGTGCCGCCCAGCAGGCTGGCCCCCAGCCAGTGCATGTGCACGCAGGAGTGCCAGTCGAAGGAGGTGTAGAAGGCGGGGTGGATCTGCTCCGGGGTGGGCCGGTCGTCGGCGGACACCTGGGTGTGGTGGGCCGAGTGCGGGAAGGGCTCGGAAAGGTTGCCCAGCACCACGGCCGCGTAATCCGGTGCCGCCTGTGCGCGAAGATCGTTGTCCATGGTGCTCCTTTGCGAAGGGGTTTAGTGGAAGGCCAGGAAGTACATCAGTGCGATGTTGACCGCCAGCAGCGGGATGGCCGTGCCCACCTGCGCCGTGATGACGCCGTACTTGTTCTTCATTTCCAGCAGTGCGGACGGCACCAGGTTGAAGTTGGCGGCCATGGGGGTGCAGAGCGTGCCGCAGAAGCCGGCGAGCATGCCGATCGCGAAGATGATGGCGGGGTCGCCGTGGAAGGTCTGCACCAGCACGGGCCAGCCGATGGCGGCGGTCATGATGGGGAAGGCTGCGAAGCCGTTGCCCATGAGCACGGTGAAGAGGAACATGCCGATGCAGTAGACCAGCACGCCTGCGATCAGCGAGCCCTTGGGCAGCAGCCCGGAGGCCAGGGTGCCCACGGCGGTTCCCACGCCGGCCTTGGTGAAGAGGATGCCCAGCGTGGTGAGCATCTGCGGCAGCAGCGCGGCCCAGCCGATGGATTCGAGGATGCGGCGGCTTTCGAAAATGGGTGTGGCCGGGTTCTTGGGCTTGAGGATCAGGAGGGCGACGACGACGGCGGCCACGGCGCCGATGGCCAGGGCTACCAGCGTGGTGTTCTTGGGGTCCAGCAGCGGGGTGCCGCCGATGTTCAGAACGGGCGCCGCAAGGACCAGGATGACGGTGACCAGGGGCAGCGTCAGGGCCGGGATGAAGAGCTTGTTGCCGAAGCGCTTCGCGAAGGCCTCGCGCTGCGGGCCGGTGGAGGTGCGGTGCTTGCCGTGGCCCAGCAGACCGGTGGAGGCCAGGACAACCAGGATCAGGACCGCGATGCCCAGGATCCAGCCGGGCGCGGTGCCGGCCTGGACCCAGGTGCTGTAGAAGAAGCACAGGCCCAGCAGGCCCCAGAAGGCGGAGCTGCCCCAGCGGCGGGGGTGGTTGGCATCGGCGGCAATCAGCGATGCCCAGGCGACGAACAGAATGCCGATCAGCCAGTAGACGGCTTCAACGTTGATCATTTGGCTTCTCCTGCGGTTTCCTTCTGGGCGGTGAGCTCGTATTCGCGGTATTCCTTGTCCAGTTGCTTGTCCAGGCGCAGGAGTCGAAAGCCGTGGATGAGGAAGGCGGCGATGGCGGTGGGGATGGCCCAGAGGGCCAGCTGGAGCGGTTCCAGGTGGAGGTGGTACGTGGTGTCCACGAACGTGGTGATCAGCAGGATGGAGCCCACGGCCACGAAGACGTCCTCGCCGAAGAAGACGCCCACGTTGTCAGCGCCGGCGGAGTGGCCCTTGATCTTCTCGCTGATCTTTTCCGGAACGTGCCCGTAGCGGCGCAGCGCGGCACCTTCGGCCATGGGGAACACCAGCGGGCGGACGGTCTGGGCGTGGCCGCCGATGCTGTTCAGGCCCACGGCGGCGGTGATCTGGCGGACGGCAAGGTAGCCGATCAGGACGCGGCCTGCCGTCAGTTTGGCCAGGCGGCCGATGAGGACCTTGGCCTGCTCCTGCAGGCCGAAGTACTCGATAATGCCCACCACCGGCAGCACCGCCACGAAGATGGTGACCGAACGGCTGCTGGCGAAGCCGGTGCCGAACGAGTCGAGGATCTGTGCGGGGTTCATCCCGCCCAGCAGCGCGGTGACGATGCCGGCGACGGTGACGACAATCAGGGGGTTCAGGCGGATGGCGAAGCCAACGATCACCAGCAGCACCCCGATGAGTACAAGCATGATTATCCCTTCCCAGGGGACCCGTGACGGGTCTGCGAAAGTGGGGGCCGGCGCGTCCGTGCCCGGTTGACTGGTTGGGCGGCGCCGAGGGGCGGGAGCCCCGGTTACGTCAGAGCTGCAGGATGTAGTGAGCTGCAGAACAACGGTGTGATCCACAGCATACCGTTTTGTTCAACAATCCTGCAACCCCTCCCCGGGAAGGGCCTGGGTCAGCGTTCGACGGCGGCGAGCAGCTGCGCTTCGGCTCGGTCCAGGTAGGTGGACAGGAAGTCCGCTGCCGCGGCCCGGTCCCCGGCTTCCATGAGCTCCACGATCCTGGCGTTGTCCTCCACGTACGGCTCATGGAATGCGGGGTTGGCGGCCATGGAGTGGAACACCAGGCGCATTTCGGCCAGGACCTGGTCCATGAGGCTGTTGAGCCGCTCACTGCCGGCACGGTCAACGAGGGCACGGTGGAAGTCCTGGTTGGCGCCCGCCATGCCGGGAATGTCCCCCTCTACGGCGGCAGCCCTCGCTGCCTTGATGATCGCGGCCAGGGGCTCCATGGACGTTTCTCCGGACCACAGCACCGCCGCAGGTTCCAGGAAGCGGCGGACGCGGTAGATCTCGCGGATGTCATCCGCCGTCGGGTGGGCGACGAAGACGCCCCGGTTGGGGATGCGGGTGACGATGTGCTCGGCGTGGAGCGCGGTGAACGCCTCCCGCAGGGTGTTGCGTGACACGCCAAGGGCCTCGCGGAGGGCTTCCTCCGCGAGCTTGGAACCGGGCTTGAGCTTGCCGGCCGCGATGCGGCTGCGCAGCTGGGCGGCCACCCAAAGCCCGGTCTCGGAGTGCTTTGTGGTCCTGGCCTGGGCCTGGAGATCGGCCAGCACCTCGTCAAACGTCATGGCACCACGATATCGGCCCGCGGCGGCACCAAAGGCCTGCCTCCACCCGGGACCCGCTCATCCAGTCGCCGGCATCACCCGATGCAGGTGAGCACCTGGCCGGGCGCTACGGGGTCCCCTGCCGCTGCGAACTGCTCACCCAGCGTGCCGGCCCGGTGGGCGGCGACGGCGGTCTCCATCTTCATGGCTTCGAGCACCAGGACCGTTTCCCCTTCCTCGACCGAGGCTCCGGGCTGGGCCAGCCACTTGACCACCGTGCCGGCCATGGTGGCCAGCAGGTCGCCGTCGTTCTGCTCCGACTCTTCCTCCGCCTTCTGCTGCGGGCCGTCCGAACCGTCCCGGCTGGCTGCACCGCGTCGGCCGCCGCCGTCCAGCAGTGAATCCAGCAGCGCCTTGGGCAGCCCCAGCTCCATCCGTTTGCCGTCCACCTCGATGCCGATGGTCCGGCGGGGTTCATCCGGCGCGGCCGGGCTGAAGGCCGGGTCCGCGTCCAGGGCGGTGGCGAATTCGTTCTCAATCCAGGTGGTGTAGGTGTCCAGCCGGTCCTCGCGGGTGAAGTCCGGCGCCCCGACCACTGCCCGGTGGAAGGGCAGCACGGTGGCCAGTCCGCCGATCCGGAACTCCTGCAGGGCGCGGCGGGCACGCCGGAGGGCCTGCTGGCGGTCTGCGCCGGTGACCACCAGCTTGGCCAGCAGCGAGTCGAACTGCCCGGGCACCGTAGAGCCGGCACGGACGCCCGTATCCAGGCGGATCCCGGGCCCGGTGGGCACCTCGAAGGATTCCACGGTCCCGGGCGAGGGCAGGAATCCGCGGCCCGGATCCTCGGCGTTGATGCGGAATTCGAAGGCGTGGCCGCGCGGCTCCGGGTCCTCCAGGATGGGGAGCTGCTCCCCCGCCGCGATGGCCAGCTGGGCAGCCACCAGGTCCACGCCGGAGGTCTCCTCGGTGATCGGGTGCTCCACCTGCAGCCGCGTGTTGACCTCCAGGAAGCTGAGGAAACCGGAGCCGTCCAGCAGGTACTCCACGGTGCCGGCGCCGACATATCCGGCCTCCCGGCAGATGGCCTTGGCAGAGGCATGGATGGCGGCCCGCTGGTCCGGCGTGAGGAATGGCGCGGGGGCTTCCTCCACGAGTTTCTGGTGGCGGCGCTGCAGCGAGCAGTCGCGTGTGCCCACCACCACCACATTGCCGTGCGTGTCCGCGATGACCTGTGCCTCCACGTGGCGGGGGCGGTCCAGGAATTTCTCCACGTAGCACTCGCTGCGGCCAAAGGCTGCAAGGGACTCGCGGACCGCCGAGTCGAAGCTTTCCTCGATATCGGCCAGGTTCCGGACGACTTTGAGGCCGCGTCCGCCGCCGCCGAAGGCAGCCTTGATGGCCACGGGGAGGCCCACCTGCTCGGCGAAGGCACGGACCTCGGCGGCGCTGTCCACGGGCCCGTCACTGCCGGGTGCCAGCGGGGCGCCGGCCCGGACGGCCACCTCGCGGGCGCTGACCTTGTCGCCCAGCAGGCGGATGGTGTCCGGGGAGGGGCCGATCCAGGTCAGGCCGGCGTTCAGCACGGCCTGGGCAAAGCCTGCGTTCTCGGACAGGAAGCCGTAGCCGGGGTGGACGGCGTCGGCGCCGCTCTTGGCCGCAATGGCCAGGATCTTGTCGATGTCCAGGTAGGTTTCCTGGGGCCTGGATCCGGCCAGCGAGTATGCCTCAGTGGCTGCTGAGACGTGCAGTGCGTCGGCGTCGGGGTCGGCGTAGACGGCCACGCTTTCCAGGCCTGCATCGTCGCAGGCATGGGCGATCCGGACGGCGATCTCGCCGCGGTTGGCTATGAGGACTTTACGCATGGGGGCTTTCCTTAGCTGTTTCGGGCAGTTCTGCCGGGGGTGCTGCAGCGGTGAACCGCACGGCGGCGCCCGGGGGAAGTTGGGCCGCTTTGTCCAGGTCCGCGTGGACGACGACGGCGATCACCGGGTATCCGCCCGTCACCGGGTGGTCGGAGAGGAAGAGGACAGGCTGGCCTTCCGGCGGCACCTGGATGGCGCCCCGGACCGTTCCTTCGCTGGCCAATTCACCGTCGCGGCTCCGGGTGAGGGCGTTGCCGTTGAGGCGCAGTCCGATCCGGTTGGACTGCGGCGTGACGGTCCAGTCCTGTTCCAGGAAGTCCTGCAGGGTTTGGGCACTGAACCAGTCCTGCCGGGGTCCGGGCACCACGCGGAGCACGGTTGGCGCGGACTGGTCCGGAAGGGGTGACGACTCGGGGTGGCCCACGATGCTGCCCGGCTTCGGTGCGAGCACGGGAAGGATGGTTCCAGCCTGGAGCGGTTCGGGCCCGATCCCGGACATGGTGTCTGTGGACCGGCTCCCCAGCGCGTCGGGGCCGCCGATCCCGCCGCGGACGCCGAGGTAGGAGTGGAGCCCTGCCGTGGGGTTTCCCACCGTCAGCCTCTCGCCCGCCAGCAGCGCGAAGGGGGCGCCGCACCCGGGGTGCCGGGCCGCCGTCGTACCTGCTGCCGCGTCTTCCGGCGGCGTGATCCCAAGCGGAACCTCTGCGCCGGTGACGGCCAGGACCTGGTCCGAGAGGGCCTCGAGTTCCAGGCCGCCGAAGAGGAGTTCGATGCCGGCCGCGTCCTCGGCGTTGCCCACCAGGCGGTTGGCGCGGCGGAGGGCCGCCCGGTCCATGGCGCCGGCGCTGCTGACGCCGAGGGAGGCGTAGCCCGGGCGGCCCAGGTCCTGGATGGTGGCCTGGAGTCCCGGCTTCCGGACGGCAAGCCCTGCGGTGGCGGGGTCTGTTGCCGCGGTGCTGGCCGCGTCCGGCCCGCGCTGTTCGGTCACAGCGTGGTCGGCCACGGTGGCCTGCGCCCGCACCGCGTTGAAGCGGACCGTGTCGCCGGGCCGGATCAGGGCCGGGTTTTCGCGGTCCAGGTCCCACATGGCTGCTTCGGTCCGGCCGATCAGCTGCCAGCCGCCGGGCGACTGCCGGGGGTAGACCGCCGAGTACGCGCCGCCCAGTGCCACGGCACCGGCGGGCACAGCCGTCCTCGGTGAGTGGCGCCGCGGCACTTCCAGGCGGGAATCTTCGCCCGTGAGGTAGGCGAAGCCGGGGGCGAAGCCGGCAAAGGCGGCGGTCCAGAGCTGGCCTGTGTGGGCGGCAACGACTCCCTGGCGGTCCAGCCCGGTGAGCTTCGCGACCTCGTCCAGGTCCTCGCCGTCGTACACCACGTCGATGGTGACCAGCGTGCTCTCGGTGCCGGCCGGGGCTTCCAGGTCGATGCTGCGCACGTGAGTGGCCAGGTCCCGTGCCGCGTGGGGCGAGTCCGTGGTGATGAGGACGGTCCGGGCTGCGGCAATGACGTCAACCTGCCCCGGCTGGGGGTGTGCGGTGAGTTGCGCCTGGAGACTGAGGACGGAGTCCAGGGTGGGGAGCTCCACCAGGATGGCGCAGTCTCCGGCGGCCCGGACACCGGTCAGTGCGGCGTGTGGCGGCTTCTGTGCCTGCTGCTGTTTGGTGGGCATGGCTAGGCGAAACTTTGGATCTGGATGCCGGCGTCCAGCAGCGCGGCGCGGACGGCGGCGGCCATGGCAACGGCACCCGGCGTGTCACCGTGCAGGCAGATGCTTTCGGCCTTGACCTGGACCAGCGTGCCGTCGATGGCCCGGACCACGCCGTCCCCGGCCAGGCGCAGGACATGTTCGACGACGTCCTCCACCTTGTGCAGCACGGCGCCGGGCTCGCGGCGGGACACCAGGGTGCCGTCGGGGTTGTAGGCGCGGTCGGCGAAGGCTTCGGCTACGGTCCGCAGCCCGGCGGCGTCGGCCTGGCGCTGGATCTCGGAGTTGGGGAGGACCATGAGGGGCAGGGTGGGGTCCACGGCCAGGATGGCGGCAACGACGGCGCCAGCCTGCTGGGGGTGGTTGACGATGGTGTTGTACAGGGCGCCGTGGGGCTTGACGTAGCGCACGGCTGTTCCGGCTGCGAGGGCTACGGCCTGGACTGCGCCGATCTGGTAGACGACGTCAGCGGTCAGCTCTTCCGGGGTCATGTCCACGAAGCGGCGGCCGAATCCGGCCAGGTCCCGGTATCCGGGGTGTGCGCCGACGGTGACGCCGGCCTTCACGGCGGCCTGGCAGGTGGCCATGATGCCCACGGGATCGCCCGCGTGGAAGCCGCAGGCTACGTTGGCACTGGACACACTCTCGAAAATGGCGGCGTCATCGCCGAAGGACCAGTTCCCAAAGGACTCGCCGACGTCGCTGTTCAGGTCGATGCTGGGCATTGTGATCTCCGTCTCGGATTGGTGTCCTTCAAGAATGCCCTAAAAAGCCGGATTGTTCAACAATCCGGGAAAGGCGACTCCTTCAGAATCTATGCAAAGCTTCGTGGAGCATCTGGTGGCCTTGTCTTTCGAACTCGTGATCGCCAATCTTGTATGCCCAAGCGGCCGTGGAAACGGCTTCTCGCAGCTGCATGACCCTCCAGAGCTCACTTTCCCTGGGATCTGAGCCGTAGCCCGCAAAGAAGGCCGGCTCCAGCTGCGGAGCAGTACGCCATTGCTGTACGGCAAGACGCCAGAAATCACTGGCAGCCGGCCTGAACTCAAACCTGCCAAAGTCGATGACCCTTACATCGTTCCCGTCGATGAGCCAGTTGCGGGGCTGCCAGTCGCCGTGGGACGGGACGACATCAACTGGCCTCGGCTCATATGTGGCGAGTATCGCCCGCGCCTCTTCTGCGGCTGAGTCCTCGATGCTGTGGGGTGCTCCGAGCCACGCGAGGGCCTTGGCAGTAGCGGCCGCCTCATAGTCCGGGTCACTGCGCACCGCCTGGTGGTGAAAAGCGCGCAGGAGGGCACCGGCTTGCACGTACGTTTCCGCCGCATATTCGGCTTCGGTGCCTTCTACCAGGCAGCCTTCCAAATACTCCGATACCAGGACGTTCGCAGAGCGGTCCGCGTGTATGAGCTTTGGTGCACGGTTCTGACAGGACAAAACCTGGACCCAGGATTGGTGAGCACTAATTTCACGCGCAATGTGATGGTTCGCAGGACCGCCGGCCTTGACGATATATTTCCGGCGCCCGCTTTCCACCTTGAGAACCGCGGTATCGATGAGGTCCCAGGAAAGATCACTCACCAGACGAACCCCCGGGAGCCAGGTTTCCACGCGCCCCGCCTGCCGGGCGCTCAACCGGTTGCCGTGCCAGGATTCCATTCCGGCAGAATATCCGGTCCGGGCCGCTGCCCAACCCTAGACTGGCTGCGTGACTGATATTGAGGCGCAGGTCCGCCGGGCCTACGCCGGGCGTGCTGCCGAGTACACCCGTCTCCTAGGCGATATCGCGGACATGGATGAGCGTGACCGCGACTGCATTAGCAGGTGGGCTCTGCGGATTGACGGACCGGTGATCGACGCAGGATGTGGTCCGGGGCATTGGACAGAGTTTCTGTCTCAGCGCGGTGTCGATATTTGCGGCATTGATCTCGTTCCAGAATTCATCGAGATTGCCCGCTCCCGCTTCCCCGCTGTTCCCTTTCGGACTTCCTCGTTCCACACGCTTGCTCTGCAGGACGAAAGCCTCAGTGGAGTGCTCGCCTGGTATTCATTGATCCATCTCCAACCAACAGAGCTGCCCGCAGCCCTCGCCGAGTTTCGCCGAGTTCTAAGACCGGACGGGCACTTTCTTGTCGGCTTCTTCGAAGGGCCGGCAGGGACGAGGGTGGGCGGCGGCCCCATGCTGCCATGACAGCGACTGCCCTCTAAGGGTCCTTCGGTTTTTCGTGTTAAATGTGGGAGGCCCCAACCGTGTGGTTGGGGCCTCGACCATTAATAGTTGTTCCGGCGGTGACCTACTCTCCCACACCCTCCCGGGTGCAGTACCATCGGCGCTGTGGGTCTTAGCTTCCGGGTTCGGAATGGGACCGGGCGTTTCCCCCACGCTATGACCGCCGTAACCCTTGTACCCGAACCCCGCAGGGGGTTGGGAAGTCTTGTGGTTACAACATCCCTGCCCGCGGGCAGGGGGTGGTGTTGTATTCAATTGTTAGGTTCCGCCAACAGGGTTGTTGGTTGGGAACCACATAGTGGACGCAAGCAGAATGTTTTTCTGTGTGGTGTAAGTTATTGGCCTATTAGTACCGGT